>NZ_JBHVDH010000003.1:527785-715782 GCF_042802855.1 Streptomyces sp. NPDC057445
CGCGACCGGATCACCGGGTGCACCGACCCCGAGATCCTGCGCCACTGGCTCGCACGCGCCGTCACAGCCCCCTCCACGGAGGCAATCTTCACGGACGGCTGATCGGGGCTGCCAGGCCCCACGCCTCACGTCCTGCGCGCGGGCACGGACCGCGCCCTGGTGAGCCCTGGCTTTACGCTCTCCCCGATGCCCTCTAGGCTGCAACCTAAGTGCATTAGCTTTCAGCTTGCTTCAGGGGGATTCCGCATGGCGCGCGCAGGGCTCACCGCCGCCCGGCTGACGGAAGCGGCCGCGGAGATGGCGGACGAGGTCGGGCTGGACAAGGTCACGCTGTCCGCGCTCGCGCGGCGCTTCGGCGTCAAGGACGCGAGTCTGTACTCGCATGTGAAGAACCTGCGGGACCTGCGGGTCCGGGTCGCCCTGCTGGCTGCCCAGGAGCTGACCGACCGTATCGGAGCAGCGGTGGCGGGCCGGGCGGGCAAGGACGCGCTCGTCGCCTTCGCCGGTGCCTACCGGGACTACGCCCTGGAGCACCCCGGCCGCTACGCGGCGAGCCAGATGCGGCTCGCCCCCGAGGATGTCGCCGACTCGGTCGGATTCCGCCGCAGCGTCGAGCTGACGTACGGAATGCTGCGCGCCTACGGCCTCACAGAACCGGACCTGACCGACGCGGGGCGCCTGCTGCGCAGCACCTTCCACGGCTATGTCCACCTTGAGCTCGGCGGCGGCTTCGGACACCCCCGCGACGTACAGGAGTCCTGGTCGCGTTCGCTCGACGCGCTGCACTCCCTCCTGGAGAACTGGCCGTCCCCGGGCGACGGGAGCCAGGGGTGAGCAAGCCCGCGACCGGCACCCTCGACGTGCCCGGCGCGCCACGCTTCACCACGGGAAGCGCGGCGGCGGCCCGGTCCTGCTGCTGATCCCCGGCGGCGCCGCCGATGCCGGACTCGACGAGGGGACGGCCGCGGACCTCGCCACCCGCTGCACCGTGGTCGTCCGCGACCCGCACGGCCTGTCCCGCAGCCCCCTCGACGGCCCGGCCGCCGACCAGCGGGTGGAGGGTCTGGAGCGACGACGCACACCGACTCCCCTGCCGGTCAGGCGAAAACCCTTCGATCACGCCTCCCCCGCGCTCCTAAAGTGAACGGGCAGCACCATCTGCGAGCCGTCGGGGGGCCGATCACCATGCGTACGCACCAACCGCGCACGCACTATCCGCGCACGCCACATCTGCCGTGGTCCCCCGGCGCAACGTCGGACGACGTGCGGATCGTGGATCTGGGCGGGCTGCGTGGCCGGGAGGTCGTGGTCACCGAGAAGCTCGACGGCGAGAACACGACCCTGTACGCGGACGGGATGCACGCGCGGTCGCTGGACTCGGCGCACCACCCGTCGCGGGCCTGGGTGAAGGGTCTGCAGGGGCGGATCGGGGACCGGATCCCGGTCGGCTGGCGTGTGTGCGGGGAGAACGTGTTTGCGCGGCACTCGCTCGCGTACGACGAGCTGGACAGCTGGTTCTACGGCTTCTCGGTCTGGGACGCCGAGGGCCGGTGCCTGGGCTGGGACCGGACCGTGAGCTTTCTGCGGGGCATCGGCGTGCCGGTACCGCACGTGCTGTGGCGGGGAGTCCTCGACGAGCGGGCGGAGCGGGCCGTTCGCGCCCTGAAGCTCGACACCTCGCGGCACGAGGGATACGTCGTACGGACCGTGGAGGGCTTCGACGCCGGGGAGTTCGGCCTGCGGGTCGCGAAGTGGGTCCGGCCAGGGCACGTGGCGACCGACACGCACTGGATGCACGCGCAGGTGGTGGAGAACGGGCTTGGGCCGGCCGCGGCACTGTGGGCGGTCAGGTCGGGGGCGGCGCCCGATGCCGGCGCGCTGCTCGCCGCCGTCGGCGTACCCACGGGGGACGAGGCGGCCGCCGATGACGCGGCCGCACGGCTCGATGCGCTGGGGCTGTCCGGGGACGCGCGGCTCGCGGGAGTGCTGGCCGCGCTGCTGCACCACGGCCGCCGGGGTGCGCTGGCCGGCCGGCTGGCCGCCCGGCTGGGCCTGCCGTTCGCACGGCGCGTCGCGGATCTGGTCGGGCTGCATGCGAGCCTGCACCGCCCGTATCCCGACGAGGACCGCCGGACCGGGCTCGTCAGGATGTCGTACGCGGTCGGCCTGGACGTGCTGCATGCCGTCGCCGGGGCGGTCGCACCGGATGCCGGGGCACGCGAGCAGGTGGAGTGGTCCGCGCTGCACGCGGAGGACGTCCGCCCCCTCGACTCACTGCGCGAGACGTTCAGGGATCCGGATCTGTCGAAGGAAGCGGCCGACCGCTGCTGGGCAGAGGCGAGGGAGGCCTTCGCGCAGGGACGGATCCGGACCGTCGAGGAAGCCGTCGCCGCGACCTGGCGGTGGCGGTCGGGAGAGTTTCCGCGCCTGATCCATCTGGTCGGGCCTTCGGGCAGCGGCAAGAGCACCTTCGCGCGCGGCCTCGCCGGTGTCGATGCGTATGTGTCCCTCGACGAGCTGCGCGAGGCGCGCGGTGCGCGCGCCGATCAGCGCGCCAACGGTGACATCCTCCGCACGGCCCTGGCCCGGCTCGACACCGCCCTGGCCACAGGTGGGACCGTGGTGTGGGACGCCACATCCCTCAACCCGCACCAGCGTTCCCTGGTGCACGCGGTCGCGCGGCGTCGCGACGCGCTCGTCACCCACGCGGTGGTGCTGGTCGACGAGGACGAGCTGGTCCGGCGCAACGCGGCACGGCCGCACGCGGTGCCGCCGGAGGTGCTCGCTTCGCAGCTGCACCGGTTCGTCCCTCCGTACCCCGGCCAGGCCCACCGCACCTGGTACATCGGCGCGGGCGGGACCGTCGAGGAGGAGGCGTAGGTGCGTACCAGCGAGGAGATCTACCACCGGGTGCGCTGGGATGCCCGCTTCGACCCCGCCCGGTTCGTGGTGGGGATCAACCAGCGCGGCGCGGCGCCCAAGCGGATGCCGCTGGACGACTTCGTGCCCGGGGGCGAGATCCCCTGGCACCGGGTCCTGTTCTTCGAGGCCGACGGCGAGACGGTCTGGGACCGGGCCACGGGCGTCGACCGGATCGACGCGACGGACGCGGGCCGGGTGCGGGACCCGCGGCTGCTGCGGGCGCCGTTCTTCGCGGCGCGGACGCCGTACGCATGGGACGCTGCGCGCGGCTGGGTGGCGTCGGAGGCACCTCGAGGGCTGCCCGCCACGGCCGGGCTGCGCGTGCTGACCTGGAACACCCTGTGGGACCGCTACGACGGCGACCGCATCGACACCGCACTGCGCAGGCCTCTGCTCCTGGCGGCGCTGCGTGACGCCGACGCCGATGTCATCGCGCTGCAGGAGGTCGAGCCGGAGCTGCTCACCATGCTGCTCGAGTCGTCGTGGGTGAGGGAGGCGTACACGATCGGCACCGACCCGGCGGGCAAGGACGTCGCCGACTGCGGGCTGCTCCTGCTCAGCAGGCTGCCCGTGCGTGAGGCGGGTGTGCATGTCCTCGGCCCGCACAAGGCCGTCGCGTCCCTCGTCCTGGAGACCGGGTCGGCGCCGCTCGTGGTCGCGGCCACACATCTGAGCAGCGACCACTCGGAGAACGGCGCCGGGCGGCGGGAGGCCGAGCTCGTCGAGCTCGCCGAAGGGCTGGCGGGTGTCGCGGGCGATGTGGTGCTGCTCGGCGACTTCAACGACGGAGGGGACCTGCCGGAGACGACGCTCGGCATGCGGGACGCGTGGAGCGAGGTGCACGGGCCGGCCGACCGCACACCGACCTTCGACCCCGGAGTCAATCCGCTGGCCGCGGTGTCCTCGCTCACCGGGCGGGCGTCGCGGCTCGACCGGGTGCTGCTGCGCGCGCAGGGCCTGCGGGTGGACGGCGTGGCGCTGCTGGGCGAGACACCGGACGCGCAGGGCCTGTACATCTCCGACCACTACGCCGTCGAGGCCGACCTGAGCCTCGACGGCGGTGGAGGGGAGGCTCCGGCGGGCGTGCTGGACGCACGGCCGACGGCACGGACGGCGGTCGCGTGGATTCCACCGCGGGAGCTGTGGTCCCCGCTCCAGGACATCCGCCGCGACCACGACCCGCAGATCCGGCGCTGGCCGCCGCATGTGAACCTGCTGTTCGGTTTCGTACCGGAGTCCGACTTCGAACGTGCGGCGCCGCTGCTGGCTTCCGCGGCCGCGGTGGTGGCTCCCTTTGCCGCCCGGCTGGAGGGCGTCCACAGCTTCGGGCATCGGGAGGACGCGACCGTATGGCTCGACCCGGCCGCGGCCGGCGAGGAGCCCTGGGCGGAGCTGCGACGGGCCCTGGAACAACGCTTCCCACGCTGCCGCGGCCACCGGCACGGCTTCACCGCACATCTGAGCCTGGGCCGAACCCGCGATCCGCACGTGCTGAGCACCGAGTGCGCCGCGAGGCTCGGCGGGCCGCTGCACGCGCGGGTCGGGGAACTGGCCCTGCTGTCGCGAAGAGGTGACGAACCGATGCGGGTACGGGCGACCGTCGCGCTCGGGACGGGCGAGGTGCGGTGGGTACGGGAGTCCGGCGACGACGACCTCGTGCCGGGCGATGACCACGCATTCGGGTACGCGTCGGGAGCCCGGTCAGGCGGGTCTGACGACGCGGCCGGACCGGAGGGAACAGCCGCGCCGGACTCCACTCCTCCCCCCGCAGAGGACGCCGCCGCTGCCGCCCGCGCACGCCGGACGGCGCAGCGGCTGTCAGAAGCGCTGGCCGACGGAGTGGTCCACGTCGTCGGCTCGCGGCGCATGGGGTGTGCCCTGCCGGGCGCGGACCTGGATCTGGTGGCGGCACTGCCGGGCGTTGCCGGGATCGCGGAGGTACGGGCCCGGGTCGCGGCGGCGCTGCCGGAGGCCACCGGCGTACGCGAGGTGATCGGGGCGAGGGTCCCGGGGCTGCGGCTGGTGGTCGACGGCCTCGACGTGGACCTGATCGTGGTCCCCACGGGTACGGCGGCTCCCGACGAGGCGATCGCCCGCCGCGCCGAACTGGGCGACGCCGCTTCCGCCGCCCTCAGTGCGGTGAGCGACGCCGACGCCGTCCTCGAAGAGGCGGGCGCCCACCGCGCCGCGTTCACGCGCCTCGCCAGGGAGGTCAAGGCCTGGGCGAGGGCGCGCGGCCTGGACTCGGCTCCCTTCGGGGGGCTGCCGGGGCTGGTCTGGTCCCTGCTCGCGGCCCGTACCGTCCACGAGGCCGGTGACCTCCCGGCCTTCGACCTGCTCCGCCACTTCTTCGCCACCGGGGCCGCCCGGGACTGGCGCGAGCCGGTCCTGACCCCGACCGAGCCGGTCCGCTCCTGCACCGGCGGGCTCGGCGAAGGCGGCCGGGAGTTGCTGGCGCAGGAGCTCTACGACGCCTGGGAACTCCTGGAGACGGCGGCCGCGTCCGGCACCGACCCCTGGCCCTGGCTTCTCTCCCCGCCGCCGATGCACCGCCGCCACGCGGCGTGGGCGGTCGTGACCGTGCCCACGGGCCCGGAGGAAGGCCGGGTGCGCGGCCGTGTCCGCGCTCTCCTCACCGAACTGGAGGGCGCGGGCGTGACCGGCGCCCACGCCTGGCCGCGCCCGTTCGCATCCGGACCGGCGGCCACCCGCTACGCCATCGGCCTCGGTGCGACTCCCCCGAGCAGGGACCGCCTCACGGAGATCGCGGGGCGATGGCTCCGTGGCCTGACCGGCACCACCCTCACATGGGCGGGCCCGGGCGAGGTCCCGACTCTGCGCTGACCTGCGCGTCGGGCCGGGACCACGGTCGCCTCGAGCCTCCTCCCCACCGCGCCGAAAACATCTCCGCCCGCACCGAAACGGTCTTCGTCCGGACCGGAACCGCCCCCGGAGCGACATCCGGCACCGACCACGAGAAACGGGCAACCCGGGACACCGCAATCCCGTCTGACTGGTTGCGGAAGGCGGCTCCGACCGGCCCTGCCGTCCGCATCACGGGAGATCACGGTACGCAGACGGGGGCACATGCCCGCCCGCTGCGGGGGAAGCGGACGGAGCACGACAAGTGGACGACAGCGCTGCGCGCAGCACGCCCTCGGCAAGATCCGGTGGCGTGCTCTTCGAGAGACCCGGCCCGGGGCGCGACGCCGATCCGGCGCACGCCCGTCCACGCCCCCGCCGCCGCTCCGTCGTCGCCGCCATCGCCGCCCTCACCGGCGCGACCGCGCTCTCGGCGTGCTCCGTCCCCTCGCCCCGGCGCCCCACGCCGACCGCGGACCCCGCGCCGGGCATGCCGATAGCCAGCACCCGCCGCGCGCTGCTGATGCAGATCCTGGCGCACCCCGACGACGACCTGTACTTCATGAACCCGGACGCCCAGCGGATGCTGGACTCCGGAGTGCCCCTCGTCTGCGTCTACGTCACCGCGGGCGAGCACGACGGCAAGAACCACGTCCCCGGCGGCTGGGACGTCCCCGCCGACCGGCCCGCCTACTCGTCCGCACGTCACCAGGGCCTGCGCCAGGCCTACGCCCACCTCCTGGGCCTCGACGGCTTCACCGAGTGGCAGAAGGGTGTGGCGACGCTCCGCGGGGACCACCGCGCCGAGATCAACACGCTCTCCAACGGAAGTCGCCGCGTCGAGTTGGTCTTCCTCAACCTCCCCATGCACACGCCCCGCCGCTGGGAGGCCCTGCCCAGCCTCTGGCACGACCGCGCGCTCGGGCTCCACACCGTCGTCGCCGCGGACTCGCCGCTGCGCAGGACCGTGTCGTACGACTACGACGAGCTCGTCGACGTGCTGCTCGGGCTCATGGAGCAGTACCGCCCGACGGTGATCCACACCCTGGATCCCGACCCGGACATCCAGCACAGCGACGAGGCGACCCGCAAGCGGGACAGTGAGCAGCCCGGCTACTCCGACCACGCCGACCACACCGCCGTGGCGTGCTTCAGCTGGGCCGCGATGCTGCGCTGGGTCGCCGAGGCGACGAAGGACGGCGGTCAGGTGCCGGGGTTCGTCGCCACGGCGTTCCGCGGTTACTACAACCGCCACTGGCCGAAGAACCTCCCCCCGCAGGTCCTCGGGGAGAAGGCCGCGCATCTCGTTCCCTACGGCGGCGACCCCGGCTGGGACTGCGGCAACCCCTCGGGCTGCGGCGACTACAACGTGGGCGGTACTCGCCCGCTGAAGAACAAGAAGGGCTGGGTCCGCTCGACCCACCACCGCTATCCGGGCGCCAAGCCCGTCGTCGCCACCGGGACCGACGGCCGGCTCTCCGCGTACGGGGTGCTGGGGCTGCGGGCCGTTCGCTGGCGCGAGACCGGGCGCGGCAGCGGTCGGTGGGGCGCCCCTGACGACCTCGGCGGCGGACCGCTGGCACCCGCGCTGGGATCGGCCACGCTCGCGGACGGGCGGCAGTTGCTGTTCGGGCTGCGCTTCGCCGCGCTCGGCGGGCACGGCGGGGCCAACCGGCGCGAGGTGGTGCTGCTCGAACAGCGCTCCGCGGACGGGGACTTCCGGGCCTGGAAGGGGCTCGGCAATCCGGAGCGGGACGACGACCGGGGCCGCCGCATCGGTGTACCGGTCGCGGTGACCGCCCCCGACGGGCGGGTCCATCTCTTCGTACGCAACGCGGACAAGGGCATCAGCACGCGGGTACGGGACACGGACGGCCGCTGGGACGGCTGGCGGGACCTCGGAGGCGGCGAGGTACAGGACGGGCTGACAGCGGTCGTGGACGGCGCCGGACGGGTCCATGTCTTCGCGGCGGGCTCCGACACGGTGCACCACTGGGCGCAGGACGTCCTCGGCGAGGAGATCACGTTCAAGCCGGACGGCGGCAGCGGGCTCCCCGCGCCCGGCGGCCCGCTCGCCGCTCTTGCGACGAGCGACGGAGGGGTGGAGGTCTACTACCGCAAGCCGGCGTCCGCGGCCCTGATCGCCGTGCGGGCCGGCGGCTCCCCCGCCCGCCCGCGCAACGAGCGTTTCGACGGGTACGGAGCGGTCAGCGCGGCCACCACCCACAACGGCCCGGTGCTGCTGGGCGAGGATCTGCGGGGCCGGGTCCAACTCCTCGGTGGCGGACGGCCCCTGGCCCGTCGCCAGGGTGCGGAGGCGCTCGGCCTTCCCGCTCTCCACATGGGCCGCTCCGGTGCGACAGCGGTGGGCATGGGTGCGGACGCGCACCCGTGGATCTGGCACACGGAGGCCCGCGTGGCCGGGTGACCGCAGGCACCGGTCGGCGTGTGCGCGGCCGGCCGGTCCGTGCCCGGCGAGCATCCCGTACCCGTAGCAGTAACGGCGCGCCCCGAACGGCGAAGAGGCCCCGCACCTTACGGTGCGGGGCCTCCTGCTTGGTGCTCTTGGGGAGCTACCAGGTCAAACCACCAGGACTTACTTGGTGATCTTGGTGACCTGGCCGGCGCCCACGGTCCGGCCACCCTCACGGATGGCGAACTTCAGGCCCTCCTCCATGGCGACCGGCTGAATCAGCGAGACGGTCATGGAGGTGTTGTCGCCCGGCATGACCATCTCGGTGCCCTCGGGGAGGGTCACGACGCCGGTCACGTCCGTGGTACGGAAGTAGAACTGCGGGCGGTAGTTGTTGAAGAACGGGGTGTGACGGCCACCCTCGTCCTTCGACAGGATGTAGGCCTGGGCCTCGAACTCGGTGTGCGGCGTGACCGAACCGGGCTTGATGATGACCTGGCCGCGCTCGACGTCCTCGCGCTTGATGCCACGGAGGAGCAGACCGACGTTCTCACCGGCCTGGCCCTCGTCGAGCAGCTTGCGGAACATCTCGATGCCGGTGACCGTGGTGGTGGTCTTCTCCTGCTTGATACCGACGATGTCGACGGTCTCGTTGACCTTGAGGACACCACGCTCGATACGGCCGGTGACGACGGTGCCACGACCGGTGATCGTGAAGACGTCCTCGATCGGCATCAGGAACGGCTTGTCGACGTCACGCTCGGGCTGCGGGATCGCCTCGTCGACGGCGGCCATCAGGTTCAGGACCGACTGGCCCCACTCCTTGTCGCCCTCGAGAGCCTTGAGCGCCGAGACCTTGACGACCGGCAGGTCGTCGCCCGGGAACTCGTACTCGGAGAGGAGCTCACGCACCTCGAGCTCGACGAGCTCCAGGATCTCCTCGTCGTCCACCATGTCGGCCTTGTTCAGGGCGACGACGATGTACGGAACACCGACCTGGCGGGCCAGGAGCACGTGCTCCTTGGTCTGCGGCATCGGGCCGTCGGTGGCGGCGACCACGAGGATGGCGCCGTCCATCTGGGCAGCACCGGTGATCATGTTCTTGATGTAGTCCGCGTGACCGGGGCAGTCGACGTGGGCGTAGTGACGCGACTCGGTCTGGTACTCGACGTGCGCGATGGAGATGGTGATACCGCGCTGGCGCTCCTCAGGAGCCTTGTCGATCTGGTCGAAGGCCGAGGCCTCGTTCAGGTCCGGGTACGCGTCATGCAGCACCTTGGTAATGGCGGCCGTGAGGGTCGTCTTACCGTGGTCAATGTGACCGATGGTGCCGATGTTGACGTGCGGCTTAGTCCGCTCGAACTTCGCCTTCGCCACTGGGGTCCTCCTGTGGAGTGGTTCTGTACGCCTTACTCATCGGCGCCAGGGTGATCTTTGCTGGTATTGCCGTCCGCCGGGGCGAGCCTCACGGGTTCGCGGGAAACGCCCCGACGGTTACGGCGTCAAGCCTAAAGCGTGTACTCGGGTGAGTTACTCGCCCTTGGCCTTCGCGATGATCTCCTCGGCGACGTTCCTGGGAACCTCGGCGTAGGAGTCGAACTGCATCGAGTAGCTTGCGCGACCCGAGGTCTTGCTGCGGAGGTCGCCGACGTAGCCGAACATCTCCGACAGCGGCACCAGGCCCTTGACGACGCGGGCGCCGGCACGCTCCTCCATGGCCTGGATCTGGCCACGGCGGGAGTTGATGTCACCGATGACATCGCCCATGTAGTCCTCGGGCGTGGTGACCTCAACGGCCATCATCGGCTCGAGGAGAACCGGGGACGCCTTGCGCGCGGCCTCCTTGAAGGCCTGCGAACCGGCGATCTTGAACGCGAGCTCGGAGGAGTCGACCTCGTGGTAGGCACCGTCGAGAAGCGTGACGCGGACGCCCGTCATCTCGTAGCCGGCGAGGATGCCGAACTGCATGGCTTCCTGCGCACCGGCGTCGACCGAAGGGATGTACTCCTTCGGGATGCGGCCACCGGTGACCTTGTTCACGAACTCGTAAGCGGCGTCGCCGCCCTCGATCGGCTCGATCGCGATCTGCACCTTGGCGAACTGACCGGTACCACCGGTCTGCTTCTTGTGGGTGTAGTCCACGCGCTCGACGGCCTTGCGGATCGTCTCGCGGTACGCGACCTGAGGCTTGCCGACGTTGGCCTCGACCTTGAACTCGCGCCTCATCCGGTCGACCAGCACCTCGAGGTGAAGCTCGCCCATACCGCCGATGACGGTCTGGCCGGTCTCCTCGTTGGTGTGCACCTGGAAGGAGGGGTCCTCCTCCGCGAGACGCTGGATGGCTACACCCAGCTTCTCCTGGTCACCCTTGGACTTGGGCTCGATCGCGACCTCGATGACCGGCGCCGGGAAGTCCATGGACTCCAGGATGACCGGGTTCTTCTCGTCCGCGAGCGTCTCACCGGTGGTGGTCTGCTTCAGGCCCATGACGGCGACGATGTCACCGGCGCCCACCGACTCGATCTCCTCACGCTTGTTCGCGTGCATGCGGTAGATCTTGCCGATGCGCTCCTTGCGGCCCTTCACGGAGTTCAGCACGGCGGTGCCGGACTCCAGACGACCGGAGTAGATGCGCACGAAGGTGAGCTTGCCGAGGTGCGGGTCGCTCATGATCTTGAACGCCAGCGCCGACAGCGGCTCGTCGTCGGACGGCCTGCGCTTGACGACCAGCTCCGCGTCCTTGACGTCGTGGCCCTCGATGGCCTCGATGTCGACGGGAGAGGGCAGGTAGCGCACGACCGCGTCGAGCAGGGGCTGGACACCCTTGTTCTTGAACGCGGTGCCGCAGAACACCGGGGTGACCGTGATGTCCTTGGACTTGCCGGAGGCGATGGTGATACGACGGATCGCGGCGTACAGCTGCTCCTCGGAAGGCTCCTGGCCCTCGAGGTACAGCTCCATGATCTCTTCGTCGTTCTCGGCGACCGTCTCGAGCAGCTGACCGCGCCACTCCTCGGCGGCCTCGGCGTGCGTGGCCGGGATGTCGACGACGTCGTACATCTCGCCCTTGGCCGCCTCGGCGGACCAGACGAGGGCCTTCATACGAACCAGGTCGATGACGCCCTTGAAGTCGGCCTCGGCACCGATCGGCAGCTGCATCACGATCGGGGTCGCGCCGAGGCGGTCCTTGATCATGTCGACACAGCGGTGGAACTCGGCGCCCGTACGGTCGAGCTTGTTGACGAAGCAGATACGCGGAACGCCGTAGCGGTCCGCCTGACGCCAGACGGTCTCGGACTGGGGCTCCACACCGGCGACACCGTCGAACACGGTCACAGCGCCGTCGAGGACGCGGAGCGAACGCTCCACCTCGACGGTGAAGTCGACGTGACCCGGGGTGTCGATGATGTTGATGGTGTGGTCGACGTCCTCGAGCGGCCAGTGACAGGTCGTCGCGGCGGACGTGATGGTGATGCCGCGCTCCTGCTCCTGCTCCATCCAGTCCATCGTGGCAGCGCCGTCGTGGACCTCACCGATCTTGTAGGAAACACCGGTGTAGAACAGGATCCGCTCGGTGGTCGTCGTCTTGCCCGCGTCGATGTGGGCCATGATCCCGATGTTGCGGACCTTGGCCAGGTCAAGTGAAGTGGTAGCCATAAGGCTTCAGTCTTCTCTCGGTCTCGATGTGGGTGCGACTACCAGCGGTAGTGCGCGAAGGCCTTGTTGGACTCGGCCATCTTGTGCGTGTCCTCGCGCTTCTTGACCGAAGCACCGAGGCCGTTCGAGGCGTCCAGCAGCTCGTTCATGAGGCGCTCGGTCATGGTCTTCTCACGGCGGGCGCGGGAGTAACCCACGACCCAGCGCAGCGCGAGGGTGGAGGCGCGACCGGGCTTGACCTCGATCGGCACCTGGTAGGTGGCACCACCGACACGGCGGGACTTGACCTCGAGAGACGGCTTGACGTTCTCGAGGGCGCGCTTCAGCGTGATGACCGGGTCGGCACCGGTCTTCTCGCGGAGGCCTTCCATGGCGCCGTAGACGATGCGCTCAGCGGTGGAACGCTTGCCGTTGAGCAGGATCTTGTTGATCAGCGAGGTCACCAGAGGAGAACCGTAAACCGGGTCGATGATGACCGGGCGCTTCGGGGCGGGGCCCTTACGAGGCATTCTTACTTCTCCTTCTTGGCGCCGTAGCGGCTGCGGGCCTGCTTGCGGTTCTTGACGCCCTGGGTGTCCAGGGAACCGCGGATGATCTTGTAGCGAACACCCGGCAGGTCCTTCACACGGCCACCACGCACGAGCACGATGGAGTGCTCCTGCAGGTTGTGTCCCTCACCCGGAATGTAGGCCGTGACCTCGATACCGGAGGTCAGACGCACACGCGCGACCTTGCGGAGGGCCGAGTTCGGCTTCTTCGGGGTGGTCGTGAACACACGCGTGCAGACGCCACGACGCTGAGGGGAACCCTCGAGTGCGGGCGTCTTGTTCTTCTCGACCTTGTCCTGCCGGCCCTTACGGACCAGCTGCTGGATCGTAGGCACTACTTCTCCGGTTTCTGTGTGCCGTGCAGTAAAGCTAACCTGGAACGTCACCGACCCACGCGGTCGGGTGTGTCGAATGCTGCATGCTCCCGCCGTATGGCGGAAAGGGCGCAGATTACGGTGGCCGGTCTTGGCTCGGTGTGCGGCTGAAGACACGCACATGAGCCCAGGCACACCCCAGGCACAAGGTCTGAGCGTACCTACCTCACCGAGTTCGGTCAAAACAAATGCAGTCCACTGCGACACGCCGGACTTGTCACCCTGATTCGTTCATGATCCATCATTGCGCCGCCGGGGCCCGTCAGCAGGGCATTCGTCCTGGTCGCGGTACTCGGAACGACGGCCGGGTGTATCCGGCCGTAGCTCACCGGCCGTCCCGCAACGCCCGACGCCCGTCCCCCTCCCCGTCCCCTCCCCCTCCCCGTCCCCCTCCGGCGACCGGCGCACGGGTGGGCGGAGGCCCACCCCACGGGCGCGATCCCGGCCCGGAGGCCCCCCTGGAGCACCCGGCCCCTCACGCCGAGGGTTCCGGAGGCTGAGCGCCCGGAGAAACGCCGAAGGGCGCTCACCCCGTACGAAACGGGGTGAGCGCCCTTCGGTCGAACCTACGCCTTACTGGTTGTACGGACCGTAGTCGTAGTCCTCCAGCGGAACGGCCTGGCCGGAGCCCGTGCCGAACGGCGAGTAGTCGATGTCGTCGTAGCCGACGGCCGAGTACATCGCGGCCTTGGCCTCCTCGGTCGGCTCGACCCGGATGTTGCGGTAGCGGGACAGGCCCGTACCGGCCGGGATGAGCTTACCGATGATGACGTTCTCCTTGAGGCCGATCAGGGAGTCCGACTTGGCGTTGATCGCCGCGTCGGTGAGGACCCTGGTCGTCTCCTGGAAGGACGCCGCCGACAGCCACGACTCGGTGGCGAGCGAGGCCTTGGTGATACCCATCAGCTGCGGACGGCCGGAGGCGGGGTGACCGCCCTCGGTGACCACACGACGGTTCTCGGTCTCGAACTTCGAGCGCTCCACGAGCTCGCCCGGCAGCAGCTCCGCGTCGCCGGACTCGATGATCGTCACGCGGCGCAGCATCTGCCGGATGATGATCTCGATGTGCTTGTCGTGGATCGACACACCCTGCGAGTTGTAGACCTTCTGGACCTCGCCGACCAGGTGGACCTGAACGGCCCGCTGACCGAGGATGCGCAGCACGTCGTGCGGGTTGGTGGCACCCACGGTGAGCTTCTGGCCCACCTCGACGTGGTCGCCGTCGCCCACCAGCAGACGGGCACGCTTCGAGATCGGGAACGCCGTCTCGTCGCTGCCGTCGTCCGGGGTGACGACGAGCTTCTTGGTCTTCTCGGTCTCCTCGATCCGGACGCGGCCGTTGGCCTCGGAGATCGGGGCGACACCCTTCGGGGTACGGGCCTCGAAGAGCTCGACGACACGCGGCAGACCCTGGGTGATGTCGTCACCGGCCACACCACCGGTGTGGAAGGTACGCATCGTCAGCTGGGTACCGGGCTCACCGATGGACTGGGCGGCGATGATGCCGACCGCCTCACCGATGTCGACCAGCTTGCCGGTGGCGAGCGAACGGCCGTAGCAGTACGCACACGTACCGACCGCGGACTCACAGGTCAGGACCGAGCGGGTCTTGACCTCCTCGACACCCGCGCCCACCAGCGCGTCGATGAGCACGTCACCGAGGTCGACGTTGGCCGGCGCGATGACCTTGCCGTCCACGACGACGTCCTCGGCGAGCATCCGCGCGTACACGGACGTCTCGACGTCCTCCGCCTTGCGCAGCACACCGTCGGCGCCGCGCTCGGCGATCCGCAGCTTCAGACCGCGGTCGGTGCCACAGTCCTCCTCGCGGATGATGACGTCCTGCGAGACGTCGACCAGACGACGCGTCAGGTAACCCGAGTCGGCGGTACGCAGCGCGGTGTCGGCCAGACCCTTTCGGGCACCGTGCGTGGAGATGAAGTACTCCAGCACGGACAGGCCCTCACGGAAGGACGCCTTGATCGGACGCGGGATGGTCTCGTTCTTGGCGTTCGACACCAGACCACGCATACCGGCGATCTGACGCATTTGCATCATGTTTCCGCGAGCACCCGAGTTGACCATCATGAAGATGGGGTTGGTCTTCGGGAAGTTCGCGTTCATCGCCTCGGCAACCTCGTTGGTCGCCTTGGTCCAGATGGTGATGAGCTCCTGCGTGCGCTCCTGCTTGGTGATCAGACCGCGCTCGTACTGCTTCTGGACCTTCTCGTCCTGCGCCTCGTAACCCGCGACGATCTCCTTCTTCGCCTCGGGAACGACGACGTCGGAGATGGCCACGGTGACACCGGAACGGGTCGCCCAGTAGAAGCCGGCCGCCTTCAGGTTGTCGAGCGTCGCCGCCACGATGACCTTGGGGTAGCGCTCGGCGAGGTCGTTGACGATCTCGGAGAGCTGCTTCTTGCCGACCGAGTAGTCGACGAACGGGTAGTCCTCGGGCAGCAGCTCGTTGAAGAGCGCACGGCCCAGGGTCGTCCGCAGACGGAACGAGTCACCCTGCTGCCACGCCCCGGCCCCGACGGTGTCGTCGCCCTCCTCCTCGACCGGCGGGGTCCAGCCACGCGGCGGGACGGTGCCGATCGGGAAGCGGATGTCGACCTTCGCCTGGAGCGAGAGCTCCCGGGCGTCGAAGGCCATGATCGCCTCGGCGGAGGAGTTGAACGCACGGCCCTCGCCGCGCACCTCGCGCTCCTCCTCGTCCGTGGTGAGGAAGAAGAGGCCCAGCACCATGTCCTGGGTCGGCATGGTGACCGGACGGCCGTCGGCCGGCTTGAGGATGTTGTTCGAGGACAGCATCAGGATGCGGGCCTCGGCCTGCGCCTCCGCGGAGAGCGGCAGGTGCACGGCCATCTGGTCACCGTCGAAGTCCGCGTTGAACGCGGTGCAGACGAGCGGGTGGATCTGGATGGCCTTGCCCTCGACCAGCTGCGGCTCGAAGGCCTGGATGCCGAGGCGGTGCAGCGTGGGCGCACGGTTCAGCAGCACCGGGTGCTCGGCGATGACCTCTTCGAGGACGTCGTACACGACGGTGCGGCCGCGCTCGACCATGCGCTTGGCCGACTTGATGTTCTGCGCGTGGTTCAGGTCGACCAGGCGCTTCATCACGAACGGCTTGAAGAGCTCCAGCGCCATGGCCTTGGGCAGACCGCACTGGTGCAGCTTCAGCTGCGGGCCGACGACGATGACCGAACGGGCCGAGTAGTCGACGCGCTTGCCGAGCAGGTTCTGACGGAAGCGGCCCTGCTTGCCCTTCAGCATGTCGCTGAGGGACTTCAGCGGGCGGTTACCGGGACCGGTGACCGGACGGCCGCGGCGGCCGTTGTCGAACAGCGCGTCGACGGCCTCCTGGAGCATCCGCTTCTCGTTGTTCACGATGATCTCGGGGGCACCGAGGTCGAGCAGACGCTTCAGACGGTTGTTCCGGTTGATGACCCGGCGGTACAGGTCGTTCAGGTCGGAGGTCGCGAAGCGGCCACCGTCCAGCTGCACCATCGGACGCAGGTCCGGCGGGATCACCGGGACGCAGTCCAGCACCATGCCCTTGGGGCTGTTGCTGGTCTGCAGGAAGGCGGAGACGACCTTGAGGCGCTTGAGCGCACGGGTCTTCTTCTGGCCCTTTCCGGTACGGATGATCTCGCGGAGGCGCTCGGCCTCCTCCTCCAGGTCGAAGGACTCCAGGCGCTTCTGCAGCGCCGCGGCACCCATCGAACCGTCGAAGTACGTGCCGAAGCGGTCGCGCAGCTCGCGGTAGAGCAGCTCGTCGCCCTCCAGGTCCTGGACCTTGAGGTTCTTGAACCGGTTCCACACCTCGTCGAGACGGTCGATCTCGCGCTGCGCACGGTCGCGCAGCTGCTTCATCTCACGCTCGGCACCCTCGCGCACCTTGCGGCGCACATCGGCCTTGGCGCCCTCGGCCTCGAGCTCGGCCAGGTCGGCCTCGAGCTTCTTGGCGCGGGCCTCAAGGTCGGCGTCGCGACGGTTCTCGACCTGCTGGCGCTCGACGGAGACATGTGCCTCCAGCGAGGGCAGGTCGCGGGTGCGGCGCTCCTCGTCGACGTACGTGATCATGTACGCCGCGAAGTAGATGACCTTCTCCAGGTCCTTCGGGGCGAGGTCGAGCAGGTAGCCCAGCCGCGACGGAACGCCCTTGAAGTACCAGATGTGGGTGACGGGTGCGGCAAGCTCGATGTGGCCCATCCGCTCACGGCGCACCTTGGCGCGGGTGACCTCGACGCCACACCGCTCACAGATGATGCCCTTGAAGCGGACACGCTTGTACTTGCCGCAGTAGCACTCCCAGTCCCGGGTAGGACCGAAGATCTTCTCGCAGAAGAGTCCGTCCTTCTCGGGCTTCAGGGTGCGGTAGTTGATGGTCTCCGGCTTCTTGACCTCGCCGTGGGACCACTGACGGATGTCGTCAGCGGTGGCCAGGCCGATCCGCAGCTCGTCGAAGAAGTTGACGTCGAGCACTATGCGTCAATCCCTCTCAGGGTCGTGTCTCAATCATGGTCTGTACGGGGTCCGGGGAGGGGCCGGGGCTCCTGGTGAGAGCCCCGGCCGACCCGTCAGACCTCTTCGACGCTGCTCGGCTCGCGCCGGGACAGGTCGATGCCGAGCTCCTCCGCCGCGCGGAAGACGTCCTCGTCGGTGTCGCGCATCTCGATGGACATGCCGTCCGAGGACAGCACCTCCACGTTGAGGCACAGGGACTGCATCTCCTTGATGAGCACCTTGAAGGACTCGGGGATGCCGGGCTCGGGGATGTTCTCGCCCTTGACGATGGCCTCGTAGACCTTCACGCGGCCGGTGACGTCGTCGGACTTGATGGTCAGCAGCTCCTGGAGGGCGTATGCGGCGCCGTAAGCCTCCAGCGCCCACACCTCCATCTCACCGAACCGCTGGCCACCGAACTGAGCCTTACCACCCAGCGGCTGCTGGGTGATCATCGAGTACGGACCGGTCGACCGGGCGTGCAGCTTGTCGTCGACCAGGTGGTGGAGCTTGAGGATGTACATGTACCCGACCGAGATCGGGTCCGGGAACGGCTCGCCGGAGCGGCCGTCGAACAGCCGGGCCTTGCCGGACGGAAGCACCATGCGCTCGCCGTCGCGGTTCGGGATGGTGTGCTGCAGCAGACCCGCGAGCTCGTCCTCACGCGCACCGTCGAAGACCGGGGTCGCGACGTTGGTGCCCGGCTCGACCTGGTCCGCGCCGATGAACTGCAGGCGCTGGGCCCACTCGTCGCCGAGACCGGAGACGTCCCAGCCACGGCTGGCGAGCCAGCCGAGGTGGATCTCCAGGACCTGTCCCGGGTTCATTCGGGACGGGACACCCAGCGGGTTGAGGATGATGTCGACCGGGGTGCCGTCCTCGAGGAACGGCATGTCCTCGATCGGGAGGATCTTGGAGATGACGCCCTTGTTGCCGTGACGGCCGGCGAGCTTGTCACCGTCGGTGATCTTGCGCTTCTGCGCGACGTACACGCGAACCAGCTGGTTCACGCCCGGCGGCAGCTCGTCGCCCTCCTCGCGGTCGAAGACGCGCACGCCGATGACCTTGCCGGTCTCGCCGTGCGGCACCTTCAGCGAGGTGTCACGGACCTCACGGGCCTTCTCGCCGAAGATCGCGCGGAGCAGGCGCTCCTCCGGGGTCAGCTCGGTCTCACCCTTCGGGGTGACCTTGCCGACCAGGATGTCGCCGGCGACGACCTCGGCACCGATACGGATGATGCCGCGCTCGTCCAGGTCCGCGAGGACCTCCTCGGAGACGTTCGGGATGTCCCGGGTGATCTCCTCGGGGCCGAGCTTGGTGTCACGGGCGTCGACCTCGTGCTCCTCGATGTGGATCGAGGAGAGGACGTCGTCCTGGACGAGGCGCTGCGACAGGATGATCGCGTCCTCGTAGTTGTGACCCTCCCACGGCATGAACGCCACGAGCAGGTTCTTGCCGAGTGCCATCTCACCGTTCTCGGTGGCCGGGCCGTCGGCGAGGACCTGGCCCTCGATCACCCGGTCGCCCTCGGAGACGACGACCTTCTGGTTGACCGAGGTGCCCTGGTTGGAGCGGGAGAACTTGGCGACGCGGTACGTGGTGTACGTGCCGTCGTCGTTGGCGACGGTGATGTAGTCGGCCGAGACCTCCTGGACCGCACCGTCCTTCTCCGCCTTGATGACGTCGCCGGCGTCGGTGGCACAGCGGTACTCCATGCCGGTGCCGACGAGCGGGGCCTCCGCCTTGATGAGCGGAACGGCCTGGCGCATCATGTTCGCGCCCATGAGGGCACGGTTGGCGTCGTCGTGCTCGAGGAACGGGATCATGGCGGTCGCGACCGACACCATCTGGCGCGGCGAGACGTCCATGTAGTCGACCTCGGTCGGCGGCACGTAGTCGACCTCGCCACCACGGCGGCGGACCAGTACGCGGGCCTCGGAGAAGCGCAGATCGTCGCCCAGCGCGGCGTTGGCCTGCGCGATGACGAAGCGGTCCTCCTCGTCTGCGGTCAGGTAGTCCACCTCGTCGGTGACCTGGCCGTCGACGACCTTGCGGTACGGCGTCTCGACGAAGCCGAACGCGTTGACGCGGCCGTACGAGGCGAGCGAACCGATCAGACCGATGTTCGGGCCTTCGGGGGTCTCGATCGGGCACATGCGTCCGTAGTGGGACGGGTGCACGTCTCGGACCTCGAAGCCCGCCCGCTCACGGGACAGACCGCCGGGGCCCAGCGCCGACAGACGGCGCTTGTGGGTCAGGCCCGAGAGCGGGTTGTTCTGGTCCATGAACTGGGACAGCTGGCTGGTGCCGAAGAACTCCTTGATGGAGGCGACGACCGGCCGGATGTTGATCAGGGTCTGCGGCGTGATCGCCTCGACGTCCTGAGTCGTCATGCGCTCACGCACGACGCGCTCCATACGCGCCAGACCCGTGCGGACCTGGTTCTGGATGAGCTCGCCGACGTTACGCAGACGACGGTTGCCGAAGTGGTCGATGTCGTCGGTCTCGACGACGATCTGGGTACCGCTCTCGCCGACCGTCTCGGTCTCACCGGCGTGCAGCTTGACCAGGTACTTGATGGTCGCGATGACGTCGTCGGTGGTGAGCACGCCGGCGTCCAGCGGCTCGTCCGCGCCGAGCTTCTTGTTGACCTTGTAGCGGCCGACCTTGGCGAGGTCGTAGCGCTTCGGGTTGAAGTACAGGTTCTCAAGAAGGGTCTGCGCGGCCTCACGCGTCGGGGGCTCGCCCGGGCGCAGCTTGCGGTAGATGTCGAGCAGCGCGTCGTCCTGGCCCTGGGTGTGGTCCTTCTCCAGGGTGGCGCGCATCGACTCGTACTCGCCGAACTCCTCGAGGATCTGCTCGGTGGTCCAGCCGAGCGCCTTCAGGAGGACGGTGACGGACTGCTTGCGCTTGCGGTCGATACGGACACCGACCATGTCGCGCTTGTCGATCTCCATCTCCAGCCAGGCACCCCGGGACGGGATGATCTTGGCCGAGAAGATGTCCTTGTCGGACGTCTTGTCGATGGAGGAGTCGAAGTAGACACCCGGCGAGCGGACCAGCTGCGACACCACGACACGCTCGGTGCCGTTGATGACGAAGGTGCCCTTGTTGGTCATGAGCGGGAAGTCGCCCATGAAGACCGTCTGGGACTTGATCTCACCGGTCTCGTTGTTGGTGAACTCGGCCGTGACGAAGAGCGGCGCGGCGTACGTGAAGTCGCGCTCCTTGCACTCGTCGATCGAGTTCTTCGGGGGCTCGAAGCGGTGGTCGCGGAAGGTCAGCGACATCGACCCGGAGAAGTCCTCGATCGGCGAGATCTCCTCGAAGATCTCCTCCAGACCGGACTTGGTGGGGACGTCCTGTCCGGACTCCAGAGCTGCCTCGACACGAGCCTTCCAGGCGGCATTGCCGAGCAGCCAGTCAAAGCTCTCGGTCTGCAGCGCAAGGAGGTTCGGAACCTCGAGGGGCTCCTTGATCTTTGCAAAGGAGATGCGCAGCGGGGCAGTGCTTGCGCCGTTGTTCGTATTCGCGGTCGAGGCGTTGCGCGAGGCGGCCAAGAGGGGGTCCTTCCGAGGGCTCGGACTCACTACGCGCGTACCGGTCCCAAGCCGGGCACGGAGACAGACGTTCCTGAATTTGGCCAAAAGGCCAGGTCAGGACTATTCGGTCGTCGGTGCTCTTGCGAGGGGATGCCCCTGGTGACGGGCAGGGGGCAGCTAACAGGCAGCGCAAAGGGTCAGTGTAGCCACTTGGCCCACTGATGTCCAGGTCGGGTTTTCCGGGACCCTCGTTTTTCTCAACTCCGCGGTATGCCGTGCGCTGGAAGGCGCACACCGATCCTGCCCGTTCAGTCGTCGATCCATGCCTCGAACCCGGATCGTTGTGACGACGCGTCCTGAGAATTGCGCGCTGCGTGCGGTTCGTCAAGGCCCCCCACCTGGTGGAGATCGTCACCTGGCGCACGGCGAAGATCACCTTACTCTCCGCAGCCGACAGTGCAAGGCGACCGCCGGGGCGTCCACGAACGCCGAAGAGCGACCACCCGGATGGGTGATCGCTCTTCAGTGCTTGTGCGTTACAGCGCGGGAGTCAGAAGGCGACCCCGTGCCGCGTGGCGCAGGCTGTAAGCCGAGACTTACTTGACCTCGACGGAGGCGCCGGCGGCCTTGAGGGACTCGGCAGCCTTCTCCGCGGCCTCCTTGGCGACCTTCTCGAGGACCGGCTTCGGGGTGCCGTCGACGAGGTCCTTGGCCTCCTTCAGGCCCAGGGAGGTCAGCTCACGCACGACCTTGATGACCTGGATCTTCTTCTCGCCGGCACCGGTGAGGATGACGTCGAACTCGTCCTGCTCCTCGACGGCGTCGACAACGGCGCCCGGGCCGGCGGGGCCGGCAACGGCGACCGCGGCGGCGGCGGTGACGTCGAACTTCTCCTCGAACGCCTTCACGAACTCGGAGAGCTCGATGAGGGTCATCTCCTCGAACTGCGCGAGCAGGTCTTCCTGGCTGAGCTTCGCCATGATGGGCGATCCTTCCACTAATTCGGCTGGTGCCGAGATGTACATGTCGGCGGGCGTGCGGCCCGCTACGACCAGCGCCTCAGGTGGCGCTGATCAATGCGCGAGCCGAATTACTCGGCACCGCCCTGCTCGGCCAGCTTGACGCGAAGCGCTTCCGCAGTGCGGACGAACTTCGAGGGAAGCGCCTGGAAGAGCGAGGCAGCCTGGGACTGCTTGCCCTTCATGGCGCCCGCCAGCTTGGCGAGCAGAACCTCGCGGGACTCGAGGTCCGCAAGCTTCTTGATCTCATCGGCGGACAGCGCCTTGCCATCAAGGACACCGCCCTTGATGATCAGGTTGGGGTTGTCCTTGGCGAAGTCACGAAGACCCTTCGCCGACTCCACCGGGTCACCGGTGATGAAGGCAACCGCCGTCGGACCAGTGAACTGGTCGTCGAGCGAAGTGATCCCGGCCTCGTTGGCCGCAATCTTGGTCAGCGTGTTCTTCACCACGGCGTACTGGGCGTTCTCACCGAGTGAACGGCGCAGCTGCTTGAGCTGGGCCACGGTGAGACCCCGGTACTCGGTCAGCACGGCGGCGTTCGAGCTGCGGAACTGGTCCGTCAGCTCGGCTACCGCGGCAGCCTTGTCGGGCCTTGCCATAGAGCGTCGGCCTCCTTCCGGGTGATGAGGACCGCTCAGAAGGGACTGAACAAAACGAAACGCCCCGGCGCAGGCGCACGGGGCGTAGCTCGACCGGCTGCGCTCTTTGAAGAGCGGCATCCGGGAGCACTTCCACATTCACCTGCGCGGGTCGTCCGCAGTCAGCGGATCCTTCGGCCGCCGCACCTTTGAGGGCGCAGCAACGACCAGCGGTCTTTGGCTTCCGGGGAAGCGTACGGGAACGGATCCCCGCCAGGCAAATCCGCCCGGGCGCCTCAGGCCCTGCCGCTCTTCATGCCCTTGAACATCTCGGCCAGGTCGGTGGTGGCCGAGGCCGGCGGAGCCGCGACGGTGACCGGCTTGTCGTAGTCGAGGAACGTGATCGTCAGGTCCAGCGGGCCCTGCGCCGAGGCGGCCCGGGTGCGGAACCGCTTGGTGCGGTCCTCGCCGTCGATCCACATGTCCATCGTGAGGGCCTTGATGCCCATCTGCTCGTACCGCTCGAGGCCCCGCTCCCGGCGCTTGCGGGTGGCCGCGTCCACGTTCCTAAGGCTCTCGCGCATCCTGGCCGGCGTCACGGTGCCCTTGTAGTGGGTGATGGTCACCCCGCCGACGGTCTCCTCACCGACCTTCTCGAGGTCCTTGGCAGCCGTCAGGGACGCCGAGTCCTCGGCAGGGTTCCGGTCCGCCTGGCTGCCGAGCCCGGCCAGCGGGTCCTGACCTCCGGTGGCCTTGCCCAGCGCCTTGAAGTCGAACTTGAGCCAGCTCTTGCCGTCCATCTCGGCAGCCGCTTCCCTGCCGCCGTTCAGGTACATGGCACCGTCGACGAGGCGGACCTCCACGTCGGCGCCGTTCCCCGCACCCCGCTGCTTCATCTTCATGCTCATGGCGAGCGGCTTGAAGCTCACCGCCGCCCTGCCCTCGACCCGGACGCCTCCGGGCACCTGGCCGTTCATCGTGTACGAGACCGAGGCCAGCTTGCCGTTCTTGTCGCTCGCCCGCTTGACGGCCACGGCCGGCGTGACCTCCACGGGCTTCTGTGCGGTCGTCCGTGCGGGCTTCCGGCCGGCCGCCTGCCCGCTGCCGTCCGTACAGGCCGCGGTGCCGCACAGCAGCCCCCCGGCGAGCACGGCTCCAGCCGCCTTCCGATACATCGAACGCACGTTCCCCCCACGGATGTACATGTTGATCTCAGAGTCCCGACGCTACCGGCCGACGCCGACAGTCCCACGGAAACAAAGACCGGCCCCCGCACCTCCGGAGAGGTGCGGGGGCCGGTCTCACAGCACGCGAAGCCCGCGGCTGCCGTCGGATCAGACGGCGGCCGGGTCCTCCTCGACGAGGAGGTTGCGGGTGCGGTTGGAGTCCAGCGGGATGCCGGGGCCCATGGTGGTGGTCAGGGTCGCCTTCTTGATGTAGCGGCCCTTCGCGGCGGACGGCTTCAGACGGAGGATCTCCTCCAGCGCCGCGGCGTAGTTCTCGACCAGCTTCGTCTCGTCGAAGGAGATCTTGCCGATGATGAAGTGCAGGTTCGAGTGCTTGTCGACGCGGAACTCGATCTTGCCGCCCTTGATGTCGTTGACAGCCTTGGCGACGTCCATGGTCACGGTGCCGGTCTTCGGGTTCGGCATCAGACCACGGGGACCGAGCACACGGCCGAGGCGGCCGACCTTGCCCATGAGGTCCGGGGTGGCGACGACGGCGTCGAAGTCCAGACGGCCCTTCGAGACCTCGTCGATCAGTTCGTCGGAGCCGACGATGTCGGCGCCCGCGGCTTCCGCGGCCGCAGCACGGTCACCGGTCGCGAAGACCAGGACCCGGGCGGTCTTGCCGGTGCCGTGCGGAAGGTTCACGGTGCCACGGACCATCTGGTCGGCCTTGCGCGGGTCAACGCCCAGGCGGAAGGCGACCTCGACGGTGCCGTCGAACTTGGTGGTGGCGGTGTCCTTCGCAAGACGGACGGCCTCGAGCGGGGCGTAGTTACGCTCCCGGTCGATCTTGGCGTCCGCGTTGCGGAGAGCCTTGCTGCGCTTCACTTCTTCTCCTGTGGGAGTAACACCATGCGGCTCCGCCGCAGGGTGGGCGTGGAGTCGTGGTCCGGGCCGGCGCTGGCCCTGCCACTGAGGTCGTGCGGGGCTGTCAGCCCTCGACCGTGATGCCCATGGAACGGGCGGTGCCGGCGATGATCTTCTCGGCGGCGTCCAGGTCGTTGGCGTTCAGGTCGGGCATCTTGGTGGTGGCGATGTCACGGACCTGGTCGCGCGTCAGCTTGGCGACCTTGGTCTTGTGCGGCTCGCCGGAGCCCTTGTCCACACCCGCGGCCTTGAGGATCAGCTTGGCGGCCGGCGGAGTCTTGGTGACGAAGGTGAAGGAACGGTCCTCGTAGACCGTGATCTCCACCGGCACGACCATGCCACGCTGCGACTCGGTCGCGGCGTTGTAGGCCTTGCAGAACTCCATGATGTTGACGCCGTGCTGACCCAGTGCGGGGCCGACCGGCGGAGCCGGGTTGGCCGCACCGGCCTGGATCTGGAGCTTGATAAGCCCCGTGACCTTCTTCTTCTTGGGAGGCATTGCTCTCTCCGGGTCCTAGTGAGAGTTATCCGCCTTCCACCCGATCATCCGGATGGAGGCATACCGCACAACGATAACGGGTATAGCTGCGCGGCCAAAAACCGAGCAGGTCAGAACAGCCACGAGGGCCGTTCTGACCTGGTCGGAAACCTGTGCCGACTGGGCCCCGTCCGGGGCCTAGTTCTTCTGGATCTGGTCGAAGCTCAGCTCGACCGGCGTCTCGCGGCCGAAGATCTCGACGAGGCCCTTGACCTTCTTCGAGTCGGCGTTGATCTCGTTGATCGTGGCCTGCAGCGTCGCGAACGGGCCGTCGGTGACCGTGACCGAGTCGCCGACCTCGAAGTCCAGCACCTGGACCTCGACCTTGCGGGCGGGAGCCGGCTTGCCCTCGGCCTCTGCGGCCTCGCGGGCGGCCTTCTCCTCGGCCTCCGGGGCGAGCATCTTGACGATCTCGTCCAGGGTCAGCGGGTACGGGTCGTAGGCGTTGCCCACGAAGCCGGTGACGCCCGGAGTGTTGCGGACGACGCCCCAGGACTCGTTCGTCAGGTCCATACGGACGAGCACATAGCCGGGCAGCTTGTTCTGCCGGACGTTCTTGCGCTCGCCGTTCTTGATCTGGACGATCTCTTCCTCGGGGACCTCGGCCTGGTAGATGAAGTCCTCGACGTTCAGCGAGACGGCACGCTGCTCCAGGTTGGCCTTCACGCGCTTCTCGTAGCCCGCGTAGGTGTGGATCACGTACCACTCGCCGGGCAGACCGCGAAGCTCGTCGCGCAGCGCGGCGATCGGATCGGCGGGAGCCTCGGGCTCGGCCTCGACCTCGGCTTCGGCGTCGACATCCTCGGCGTCGGCGTCCTCGGCCTCTGCCTCGAGCTCGTCCTCAACCTCGTCGGCGTCGGCCACGGCCTCGGCGGCTTCCGCGTCCTCGTCGACCTCGGCGACAGCCTCGGCCTCTTCCTCGAGGTGGATCGCGGTCTCCTCGGCCGGCTCGCCCGCGGCGACGTCGGCAGCGTCCGCCTGGTCCGGGTCCACAGCGTCCGCCGCCTCGACGATGTCGAGCTGGTCCTCAGCGGACTCCGCTGCATCTACGCGCGGCTCAACGGCGTCGTTCAGGTTCGGGTCAGACACGGTGGCTGCTTCTTCCTGGATACAGATGGGTGGAACATGCGAAAGGGGCGCCGGTCGAGGCGCCCTCCGCGGGATCAGCCGAAGACGTACTTGACTGCTTCCTGGAGGCCATAGTCCATCACAGTCACAAGGCCGATCATGACGACAACGAAGACAATCACCACTGTGGTGTACGTCGTCAGCTGGCTGCGCGTGGGCCAGACGACCTTACGGAGCTCGGCGACGATCTGGCGGTAGAACAGCGCGAGGCGACCCAGAGGGCCCTTCTTCCCGCGCTTGCCGCCCTTCCGGGCCTTCTTCCGGGCCTCAGGAGCTTCGTCCTCGGCATCAGGCATGTCGATGGAGCCCACGGCGTCCGTCACGTCTCTCACCTGATTCCGGGTCATGGCCGTGCCGCGCCCGGTGGAGCCGCACGGCGATGCATTGAAGTACGTACCTGCGCACACATCCTGGCGAAGGTGTGTGGAGCAGGGCCGGAGGGACTTGAACCCCCAACCGCTGGTTTTGGAGACCAGTGCTCTACCAATTGAGCTACGACCCTTTGTGGTTCTCTCCAAACCTACCCCATGGGTGGAGGTGGTCGGTGAGGGCCAACGAGCCAAGAGTGTACGTGGTCAGCGGGCGTGCGTCGAACAGATAGCTCCGCGGCGGTCTCTGTCCGTGTTCCGTCACGGCTCGGACGACCCCCGGTCCGGCTCCCGGTCCGGCTCCGGGGCCGGAGCTCCTCGTGGGCCTGCCCAGCTCCTGTGCGCCCCCCGTCCGCCCCTCGAAACCCTCGTGCCCGGGCCCTCCGGGGTCTGCGACGATGGGTTTCATGAGCGCTGCAACTCCTCCCACCGAGCGCCGGGTCTCCGCCCGCATCGGCGCGATCTCCGAGTCCGCGACCCTCGCCGTCGACGCCAAGGCGAAGGCCCTCAAGGCCGCAGGCCGCCCCGTGATCGGCTTCGGCGCGGGCGAGCCCGACTTCCCGACGCCCGACTACATCGTCGAGGCCGCCGTCGAGGCCTGCAAGAACCCCAAGTACCACCGCTACACGCCGGCCGGCGGCCTCCCTGAGCTGAAGAAGGCCATCGCCGAGAAGACGCTCCGCGACTCCGGCTACGAGGTCGACCCCGCCCAGGTCCTGGTGACCAACGGCGGCAAGCAGGCGATCTACGAGGCCTTCGCGGCGATCCTGGACCCGGGTGACGAGGTCATCGTCCCGGCGCCGTACTGGACGACGTACCCCGAGTCGATCCGCCTCGCCGGCGGTGTCCCGGTGGAGGTCGTCGCCGACGAGACCACCGGCTACCGGGTGTCGGTGGAGCAGCTCGAGGCGGCCCGCACGGAGCGGACCAAGGTGGTCCTCTTCGTCTCCCCGTCCAACCCGACCGGTGCCGTCTACAGCGAGGCCGACGCCGAGGCGATCGGCCGCTGGGCCCTGGAGCACGGCCTGTGGGTGCTGACGGACGAGATCTACGAGCACCTCGTCTACGGGGACGCGAAGTTCACCTCGCTGCCGGCGCTCGTGCCCGAGCTGCGGGACAAGTGCATCGTCGTGAACGGTGTGGCGAAGACGTACGCGATGACGGGCTGGCGGGTGGGCTGGATCGTCGGCCCGAAGGACGTCGTCAAGGCCGCGACCAACCTGCAGTCGCACGCCACGTCCAACGTCTCGAACGTGGCGCAGGTCGCCGCGCTCGCCGCCGTCTCCGGCAGCCTGGACGCGGTCGCGAAGATGCGTGAGGCCTTCGACCGCCGCCGCCAGACCATCGTGCGGATGCTGAACGAGATCGACGGCGTCCTCTGCCCGGAGCCGGAAGGCGCCTTCTACGCGTACCCCTCGGTGAAGGGTCTGCTCGGCAAGGAGATCCGCGGCAAGCGTCCGGCGACGTCGGTGGAGCTGGCGGCGCTGATCCTGGACGAGGCCGAGGTCGCGGTCGTACCGGGTGAGGCGTTCGGCACTCCGGGCTATCTGCGGCTGTCGTACGCGCTGGGCGACGAGGACCTGGTCGAGGGTGTCTCTCGGCTCCAGAAGCTGCTCGCGGAGGCCCGGGACTAAGGTTCCGCTTCCGCTTGTGAGTCGTTCGGGGACGGGCTCCCGGCATCCGCCGGGAGCCCGTTTCTTCGTTCGGGCAAGGACCCGATCGGGGAAAGGGGCTGCCGGGCGGGCGGCCTCTGCGGCAAGATCTGTGAATGGAGCAAGTCCGCGATCTCAGCCTGCTGCCCAAGGCCCATCTGCATCTGCACTTCACCGGCTCGATGCGGCCCGCCACCCTGCTCGAACTCGCCGACAAGTACGGAGTCCACCTCCCCGACGCCCTGACCGGTGGCGAGCCGCCGAAGCTACGGGCCACGGACGAGCGCGGCTGGTTCCGCTTCCAGCGGCTGTACGACATCGCGCGGTCGTGCCTGCGCGCTCCCGAGGACATCCGGCGGCTGGTGCGGGAGGCCGCAGAGGAGGACGTCAGGGACGGTTCCCGCTGGCTGGAGATCCAGGTCGACCCGACGTCGTACGCCCCGATGCTCGGCGGGCTGATCCCCGCGCTGGAGATCATCCTGGACGCGGTGGACGACGCGGCCCGCGAGACCGGCCTGGGGATGCGCGTCGTCGTCGCCGCCAACCGTATGAAGCACCCTCTGGACGCGCGCACGCTGGCCCGGCTCGCGGTGCGCTACGCGGACCGGGGCGTGGTCGGCTTCGGGCTCTCCAACGACGAGCGGCGCGGCATGGCGCGCGACTTCGACCGGGCGTTCGCGATCGCGCGCGAGGGCGGGCTGCTGGCAGCCCCGCACGGCGGCGAGCTGACCGGGCCCTTCTCGGTACGCGACTGCCTCGACGACCTCCATGCCACGCGGATCGGGCACGGCGTGCGGGCGGCGGAGGACCCGCGGCTGCTGCGCAAGCTGGCCGAGCGCGGCGTGACGTGCGAGGTGTGCCCGGCGTCCAATGTGGCGCTCGGTGTGTACGAGAAGCCGGAGGACGTGCCGCTGAGGACGCTGTGGAACGCGGGCGTGCCGATGGCCCTGGGTGCGGACGACCCCTTGCTGTTCGGGTCACGGCTCGCGGAGCAGTACGAGATCGCGAGGCGCCACCACGGCTTCACGGACACGGAGCTGGCGGAACTGGCCCGCCAGTCCGTGCGCGGCTCCTCGGCGCCGGAGGACATCAGGGGGAAGCTGCTGTCCGGGATCGACGACTGGCTGGCCGGCCCGGCGGCCTGAAGTCGTGGAAGGGCGGATACGCCTGGAAGCCGATGTCCAGTTCCGGCCGGTCCCAGCGGTGGTCGGGCTCGAACAGCGGCGTGAGGGAAGAGACGAGGGCGTCGTGGCCCTTTT
The DNA here is from genome assembly GCF_042802855.1 of Streptomyces sp. NPDC057445. Taxonomy (NCBI): domain Bacteria; kingdom Bacillati; phylum Actinomycetota; class Actinomycetes; order Kitasatosporales; family Streptomycetaceae; genus Streptomyces; species Streptomyces sp. NPDC057445. The sequence goes on from NZ_JBHVDH010000003.1 coordinate 557,254, forward strand.
CCACTCGCTTCGTCAAGGGGCCGTGCCCCGCCGCGGCCTCGAAGCAGGTGGCGGCCTCGGCGAAGACGTCGCGGCTGCCGAAGAGGAACAGGGTCCGTGCGTGGACGGCCGGGCGCAGCCACTGGGAGCTGCGCCAGTTGTGGTCCTCCCATTCCTTCCGCCAGGCGGCGGCGCGGGCCGCGGTGCGACGCTCGTCCGTCCGGACCGTCAGCGGTGTGCCGTTGCGGAGCCTGGCGCGGAGCTCCGGCCAGGCGGCCGGCCGCAGCCCCGGTGAGTGGTGGGCGAGGACGATGTCGACGGGCACGCCCGGGTGGAACGCCCTCGGCAGGCTCTCGCGCAGGGGCACATGGACGAGCGTGTGCCGTGAGAACGCGGCGAAGGAGAACAGTCCCGCGAGCCGGGACAGCCCTTCGTGGTCACCGAGCAGATAGCCCCATCTGTCGTGCAGGGGGTCGTTCAGCGTGGTGTGCCGGAGAGGATGCCGGGGCTGCACGGTCCGGTACGTCTTGGGGCCGGTGCGCGGTCTGAACTCGTAGAGCCTCAGCCGCATATGAGGTCGGACATGTCGGTGGACATGGTCCCCAGGATGACGCTCAGCGGGGCCCCGCCTCAACGGAGATTCCGCTGCAGCAAGGTGCGGGCGGAGTCCCCCGGCGAACTCGTCGAGGGGCGGCGGGGGGCCCGGCGGAGGTCCCTGCCGTGTCCGGCGAGGACCGGGGCCGCCCGGTCGCTCAGAGGCTCACACCGACCGTCACCGGCTCGTTGACGAGGGTGACCCCGAAGGCGTCGCGGACTCCGGCGACGACCTCGCGGGCGAGAGCGAGCAGGTCCTCTGTGGTGGCCGCGCCGCGGTTGGTGAGGGCGAGGGTGTGCTTGGTGGAGATCCGGGCAGGGCCGTCGCCGTATCCCTTGGTGAAGCCCGCCTTGTCGATGAGCCAGGCCGCGGACGTCTTGGTGTGTCCGTCGCCCGCCGGGTACGCGGGCGAGGTGACGTCGTCGCCGAGGCGCTCGCGTACCCGAGTGAGAAAGGTCTCGTACTCGTCGGCGCTCAGGATCGGGTTGGTGAAGAACGACCCGGCCGACCAGGTGTCGTGGTCCTCGGGGTCCAGGACCATGCCCTTGCCGCTCCGCAGCTTGAGAACGGCCTCGCGGGCCACCGCGGCCGGAACACGCTCCCCCACCTCGACACCTAGCACGCGCGCGGTCTCTGCGTACCTGACCGGCGCGGACATGCCTCCCGCCGCCTCCAGCTCGAACCGGACGCGCAGCACGACATAGCGGTCGGGCTCGGCCTTGAAGCGGCTGTGCCGGTACGAGAAACCGCACTCGGCGTTGGGGATGGTCACCGTCTCCCCACTGCGGCGGTCGTACGCGACGACCTCCGTGATCGTCGAGGAGACCTCCTGGCCGTACGCCCCGACGTTCTGGATCGGCGTGGCTCCGGCAGAGCCGGGAATCCCGGACAGGCACTCGAGCCCGGCCAGCTCCGCCTCGACGGTCCGCGCGACGGCCTGGTCCCAGACGTCGCCCGCGGCCAGTTCCAGCTTCGTGCCGTCCAGCACGAACCCCGTGGTCGCGATCCTGAGGGCCGTGCCGTCGAACCCCTTGTCCCCGATGACGAGGTTGCTCCCGCCGCCGATCAGAAGCAGCGGCGCCCCCGTGGCGTCCGCCTCCCGGACGACGGCGATCACCTCGTCGTCCGTCGTGGCGGTGACGAGGCGCGTGGCCGGTCCGCCCAGGCGGAAGGTGGTCAGCGCGGCGAGGGGAGCGTCATGGAGTTCCTGCACGGGGACAAGAGTACGGTCCGTGGCCCGGGCGCTCGGGCCGGGCCACGGACCGTACTCGTACGAAGGTTCGATCACGCCGCCGCGAGTTCCCGCTCCCCGGCGTCCGCCGCCTTCCCCGCGGGTTCCGCCGGGCCGGGCCGACGGGCCGGGATCAGCAGTGCGCCGAGCGCGGCGACGGCCACTGCTCCGGCACCGATCCACAGCGCGGGGACGGTTCCGTCGGTAAAGGCCTCAGGGGTCCGGTATCCGCCCCGCGCCGCGAAGACCGCGCCGAGAACCGCGACGCCGAGGGCTCCTCCGACCTCGCGCAGCGCGTTGTTGGCGCCGGAGGCGATGCCCTGTTCGGCCGGCCGGACGCTGGACATGACCACGCTGGCCGCCGGGGCGAAGTAGAGGGCCATGCCGATGCCGCTGAGTATCAGACCGGGGAGCTGGGCCGTGTACGACACTCCCGGCTCGAGGACCGCCGCGAAGAGAGCGAGCCCGGCCGCCTGGAGCGCGAGACCCGTGGCGACGACCGGCCGGCCGCCGATCCGGTCGGACAGATACCCGGCGATCGGGGCGACGATCAGCGGCATGCCCGTCCAGGGAAGCATCCGCAGCCCCGCCTCTGTGGGCGAGTACCCGGCGACACCCTGCAGGAACTGGCTGAGCAGGAAGATCGACCCGAACATGCCCAGGAACATCAGCAGGCTCGCGAGATTGATGCCGAGGAAGGCGCGGTCACGGAAGAGGCGCATCGGGAGCATCGGGTTCCTGGCGACCATGCCGTGACGTACGAACACCAGGATCAGCAGGGTGCCGACGATGAGCCCGGCGAGGATCGGGGCGCTGGTCCAGCCGTCCGCCTGCCCGTTGACCAGGGCGTAGACGACGCCGAAGAGTCCGGCGCTGATCAGGAGCGTGCCGGGCAGGTCGAGCCGGGCGCCCGGCGCGTACGACTCGTCCAGGCGCAGCCGGGCGAGGGGCAGCAGGACGATCCCGATCGGCACGTTCAGCCAGAAGATCCACTGCCAGGAGATGTGCTCGGTGAGGCTGCCGCCGATCAGCGGACCACTGGCAACGGCAAGGCCGGTGACAGCGCTGAAGAGACCGAGCGCCGCCCCGCGCCGGGCGGCCGGCACCGCGGCCGTGAGCAGGGTGAGCGTCAGCGGCATCATCACCGCGGCGCCGATTCCCTGGACGGCGCGTGCGGCGATGAGGGAGTCGATGCCGGATGCGAGGGCTGCCGCCGCGGAGGCCCCGGTGAAGACGGTCAGCCCGGCCATGAAGAGCCGGCGGCGGCCGAAGCGGTCACCGAGGGCGGCGCCGAACATCAGCAGGACCGCGAAGGTGAGGGTGTATGCGCTCACCGTCCATTCGAGGTCCTCCAGGGCGCCGCCGAGATCTTCGCGGATGGAGGGCAGCGCGGTGGTGACGACGAGGTTGTCGAGTGCCGCCATGAAGCCGGCGACGCTGGTGATGACGAGGGCCCATACGGCGGAGCCGCTGCTCCGGGCCGGTTGCTGGTTCATGAGCTCTTCCCCCTGCTTGGTTAGTTATTGCTGACTAACTTTCTTGATCATGAACAAGTCCGCCGTCCCGGCACTAGGAATCAGGAGTCCTGCGGACCCGGGCGCCGGGCGGAGGCGTAGAAGCCCTCCCAGACCCGATGACCGGACGGGAAGCCCATGGCGACCAGCGTGTTGATCAGCATCCCGTACGCCATGAACTGCGTGGTCTCACCGACGTCCGCCCCGAGCGGCAGATGGGCGGCCTCCCAGAGCTCCATCCAGGCGGCGCGGATCGTTTCGCCGAATGCACGGTCACCCGCGGCCTCGGCGGCAGCAACGGCGACATAGGTCTGCATCTGCATGAGAAGCCGTTCGGGCTGCTCATCGATGATCCGTGTGTACGCCGTGGCCATGGCATGCAGGGCCTCCTCGCCCTCCAGCCCCTCGCTCGCCTCCTCGAAGACCTGGCGCATCTCCGCCATGCAGCGCTCCGCGGCGGCGAGGAAGATGGCCTTCTTCCCGGGGAAGAGCCGGAAGAGGTACGGCTGCGAGACGCCCACCCGCTTGGCGATCGACTCGGTGGACGTGGCGCTGTAGCCGCCGTGTGCGAACTCCCACATCGCCGCACGGATGACGCTCTCGCGCCGCTCTTCTGCACTCATCCGGACCATGGGAGCTAAGTTAGTACGCAATCACTAACTACGTCAACGGGTCGCCTCGGGGGCAGGAACGGTCGCCTTGCGGACAGGCGCGAGGGGCGCTGCCCGGTGAGCAGCGCCCCTCGTTCCTCCGGCGTTCCGGCCCCGCGCGCGAGGTCAGGCAAGCCGTACGACGGCCCGCGACATCCCCAGCACCTTCTGCCCTGCCGACATCGCCGTCAGGTCGACCCGCACCCGGTTGTCGTCCAGCTTCGCCGCGACCTTGCCGCTGACCTCGATGAGCGCGCCCTCGTCGTCGTTGGGCACGACCACGGGCTTGGTGAAGCGCACTCCGTACTCGACGACCGCCCCCGGGTCGCCCACCCAGTCGGTCACCACGCGCGCCGCCTCGGCCATCGTGAACATGCCGTGCGCGATGACGTCCGGCAGCCCGACCTCCTTGGCGAACTTCTCGTTCCAGTGGATCGGGTTGAAGTCCCCGGAGGCGCCCGCGTAGCGCACCAGCGTGGCCCGGCTCACGGGAAAGGTCTGGGCCGGCAGCTCGGTGCCGACCTCGACGTCCGCGTATGCGATCTTCGCCGCCATCAGGATCAGGCCTCCTCGGCGCCGCGCGCCACCAGCTTGGTCCAGGCGGTCACGACGTGCTCGCCCGCCTCGTCGTGCACCTCACCGCGGACGTCCAGGATGTCGTTGCCCGCCATGGACTTGATCGCCTCGATGGTCGAGGTGACCGTGAGCCGGTCCCCCGCCTTCACCGGACGGGTGTAGGCGAACTTCTGGTCGCCGTGCACCACGCGGCTGTAGTCCAGACCCAGTTGCGGGTCGGCGGTGACCTGTTCCGCGGCCTTGAAAGTGATGGCAAACACAAAAGTCGGTGGAGCGATCACATCGGAGTGACCGAGGTGCTTGGCGGCATCGGGATCCGTGTAAACCGGATTCGCGTCCCCCACCGCCTCCGCGAACTCCCTGATCTTTTCCCGGCCGACCTCGTACGGCGCGGTGGGCGGATAGGTCCGCCCGACGAAGGACTGGTCGAGCGCCATGGACTCGCTACCTCCTGTATTTCTCGCTTGCCTGAACACTGCCGGATCCCGGACACCGGCCGGGCACCGGACCATCTACCGGACACCGGAACAAACGACACGAGGCCGCCCCCGTGGTGGGGACGGCCTCGTGTACGAGCCTGATTCAGCGCGTTTCGCGGTGCGCAGTGTGCGCGTTGCAGCGCGGGCAGTGCTTCTTCATCTCAAGACGGTCCGGGTTGTTGCGCCGGTTCTTCTTGGTGATGTAGTTCCGCTCCTTGCACTCCACGCAGGCCAGCGTGATCTTCGGGCGGACGTCGGTGGCAGCCACGTGAGTGCTCCTTGGACGGACGGATGAACGGGTGAACGCAGAAAAGAGTAGCCGATCGAAGGACCGACCCCACAATCGGCTACTGTGTGTAGCGGTGACCGGACTTGAACCGGTGACACAGCGATTATGAGCCGCTTGCTCTACCGACTGAGCTACACCGCTTTGATGCCGGAATCACCTCGCCCGAAGGCGAGGATCTTCCAACACCAGAGCCCCAATACGGAATCGAACCGTAGACCTTCTCCTTACCATGGAGACGCTCTGCCGACTGAGCTATTGGGGCGAGCGATGAAGACATTACACGGTCGGTCGCCGTTCGCCCAAATCCGTTTACGAGCCCCCTTCACGGCCCTCGGGAGCGTACGAACGGCACGGCCACGGCCCAGGCGCGGCACGGGTGGGAGCGCCCCGGGGCGGGCACACGGGACGACCGCCACGCCCATCCCGTACGCCACTCGTGGTCACACCGGTACGACTATTGCGCTCTTCCTCGATGCGCGGTCCGCACGCCCCTAGGCTCGACCCACTCCGGGTGATCTTGATCGTCCGCAGGCCCGTCCCGGTCACGGGCCGGCCGCTCGTCCCCCGCCCCTCAGGAGCGCGATGCCCGACAGCCAGGCGCAGCCACCCGACGGCGCCACCGCCGACACCACGGCGCTGCTCCTGTGCGGCGCCCGCCTCACCGATGGGCGGACCGTCGACGTACGGCTGAGCGGAGACCGCATCGAGGCCGTCGGCACCGCCGGAAGCCTCACCACAGCGCCGAAGGCGTACTCCGCGCGCGTCGACCTCAGCGGCTTCCTGCTGCTGCCCGCCCCCGCGGAGCCGCATGCCCACGGCGATACGGCGCTGACCGCGCCGACGTCCGAGGGGCCGGTGTCGTACGCCGTCGAGGAGGTCCAGCGGCGCGCCACCGAGGCCGCGCTGCTGCAACTGGGGCATGGCGCGACGGCACTCCGCTCGCACGTACGGATCGGCGATGTGCAGGGCCTCGACCCGCTGGAAGCCGTGCTGCAGGCGCGGCGTTCGCTGCGCGGACTGGCCGACCTGACCACCGTCGCCATGCCCCGGCTGCTCACGGGCGTGGCGGGGTCGGACGGGCTCGCGATGCTGCGCGACGCGATGAAGATGGGGGCGTCCGTGGTGGGCGGGTGCCCGGACCTCGACCCGGATCCGACCGGTTACACCGAGACCGTGCTCGAGGTCGCGTCGGAGCACGGCAGCCCTGTCGATCTGCACACCGACGGTGACGACCCCGCGCGTCTGGCCCGCCTCGCGGTCATGGCGGGCGGCCTGCGGCCGGGCGTCTCGATCGGCCCGTGCGCGGGCCTGTCCCGGGTGCCCGCCGATATCGCCTCCCGCACGGCGGACCAGCTGGCGGCGGCCGGCGTGACGGTGGTCTGTCTGCCGCAAGGCGGCTGCGCGGGTGCGGAACGGCGCGGCGGTGCACCGGTCCGGCTGCTGCGGGCGGCCGGGGTGCGGGTCGCGGCGGGCAGCGGTGCGATGCGCGACGTGGCGAACCCGGTGGGGCGCGGGGACCCGCTGGAGGCGGCGTATCTGCTGGCCTCACAGGCCGGGCTGCGCATCACGGAGGCCTACGACGCGGTCAGCTCGGCGGCACGTGAGGCGATGGGGCTGCCCGAGGTGAAGGTGGAGGCGGGCTTTCCGGCCGAACTGCTCGCCGTGCGCGGGCAGGAGCTCGGGGGCGTGCTCTCGCTCGCGTACAGCAGGATCGTCGTACACCGGGGCAGGGTGGTGGCACGGACGAGCGCGGTCCGCGAGTACTGCGACTCGGCGGCGGCCTTCGCGCTCGAACTGCCGCGCCAGGGGCGGACGGAAACGGGCCCTTGAGCCGGCTGGGACCTGCTCGTTCCGGGGAGGAGACGCCCTGGTCGAGGCGGACAGGGCGCCGGACGCCACGAGCGAGTCGCATCGGACCGGCGTACGGTCGTGAGCATGCGCATAGTCATCGCTGGAGGACACGGACAGGTCGCGCTGCGCCTTGAGCGGCTGCTCTCGGCAGGTGGCCACGAGGTCGCGGGCATCATCCGCAAGCCGGAGCAGGGTGCGGACCTGCGAGCGGCCGGTGCGGAGCCGGTCCTGCTGGACCTGGAGTCGGCCTCGGTGGAACAGGTGGCGGCGGTGCTGCAGGGCGCCGACGCGGGCGTCTTCGCGGCGGGCGCCGGACCCGGTAGCGGCCCCGCCCGCAAGAAGACGGTGGACGAGGGCGCGGCCACGCTGTTCGCCGACGCGGCCGAACGGGCGGGCGCACGGCGGCACCTCGTCGTCTCTTCGATGGGCGCCGACCCCAGCCACGAGGGCGACGACGTCTTCGACGTGTATCTGCGGGCGAAGGGCCGGGCCGACGCGCACATCCAGGCCAAGACGGGCCTGGACTGGACGATTCTGCGCCCGGGGATGCTGACGAACGACGCGGGTACGGGGCTGGTGCAGCTGGGCGTCAGGACCGGACCCGGGACCGTGCCCCGCGACGATGTCGCGGCGGTGCTGGCCGAGCTCCTCGAGACTCCCGCGACGGCCGGACTGACGCTGGAACTCATCAGCGGGACGGTGCCGGTGACCGTCGCCGTGAAGGGCGTCGCAGGAAACTGACCGCAGTTGCCCGCCGGACCTATGAGTCGCGCCCACGGACACGGTCGTTGATGCCGTGGATGCGACGGGTGCGACGGGTGCGACGGATACCGTGGGTGCCACGGATGAATCGGATGACGTGAGGGAGCAGATGCAGCCCCGACCGACTGTCGTCGAACGCGCCGAGCAGATCTACGTGGGCGTCAGAAGGTCCGTCCGTATGGACGCCTTCGATGTCGTCGCCGACCGCCTTCCCGAGATCTTCGGCTGGCTCGCCTCCTACGGCACCGCTCCGGCCGGAGCCCCGTTCTTCCGCTTCTTCGCCATCGACATGGACGGCGAGTCCAAGGTCGAGGCGGGTGTGCCCGTCGCCTCCGCACCCGAGCCCGAGGGCGACATCATCGTGGGCGCCCTCCCTGCGGGCCGCTATGCGACCCTCCGCCATGTCGGCCATCCCGACGGGCTGTTCGACAGCATCAAGCGGCTGCGCGAGTGGGCGGTGGCCGAAGGCGTGGAGTGGGACCTGATCACCGACCCCGACGGCGTGGAACGCTGGGGCTGCCGTATCGAGTCGTACCTCACGGACCCCGCCGTAGAGCCGGACATGAGCAAGTGGGAGATGGAACTGGCTTTCCGGCTGGCCGACTGACCGCCGGGTTCCGCGTCGCGCACCGCCGCTCGGGCCGGCGGGCCGTCAGGACCGGCGGGCCGTCCGGACCGGCGGGCACACGGCCTTCAGCCGAGGACGTCGAGCGCCTGCGTCCGGTCCGGGTCGGCGGCCCGGTCGGCGAGCAGCCGCAGGCCCCGCGCGGAGGGGGAACCCGGTTCCGCGGTCTGCAGGATCAGCGCCTGGTCGGGGTCGCCGGGCACGGGAAGTGCTTCGTAGTCCAGAGTGACGGCACCGACGAGCGGATGGCGGTAGTTCTTGGTGCCGTAGGTGTGCTCGACCACGTCATGGGCTTCCCACCAGCGGCCGAAGTCCTCGTCCCGCGCCGACAGGTCGTCGGTCAGCTCGGTCAGCAGCGGGTCGTGCGGATGACGGCCCGCGTACAGGCGGAGCGACGCGACGGCATCGCGGCCGGCGGCCGGCCAGTCGGCGAAGAGTTCCCGGGCCGCGGGGTCGAGGAAGACGAAGCGCGCCACATTGCGTTCGCGGCGCGGCATGGCGTCGAAGTCGGTGTACAGGGCGCGGGCCAGTCGATTGGCGGCCAGGACGTCCATACGGCTTCCGACGATCATGGCCGGTGTGTCGTGGAGGCTGTCCAGCAGACGGTGCAGGCCGGCCCGTACGCGCTGCGGGGGTGCCGGGCGGGACGGCGTGCGCGTGCCGGTGCGCCTGGCCAGGTCGAACAGATGGGTGCGTTCTGTGTCGTCCAGGCGCAGCGCCCGGGCGATACCGTCCAGCACTGATTCCGAGGCGTTGACGGGGCGGCCGCGCTCCAGACGGATGTAGTAGTCCGCGCTCAGCCCGGCCAGAAGGGCGACCTCCTCGCGGCGCAGCCCCGGTACGCGACGGCCGGAGCCGGCCGTGAGGCCCACCTGCTCCGGGGTCACCCGGGCCCGGCGGGACCGCAGGAAGTCGCTCAGCTGCGTGTTGTCGCCGGCGCCGGAAGACGCGCTCGTCATGCCATCCAGCATAGGCCGGGGGACCGTCCGTCCCTTGGGCGCGGGCGCCGGGTTCGTCGGGTGGGCGGGGGTCGTCGGGCGGCAGGGGGCGGGCCCGAAAGGGGACGGGACCGAAAGGGGGTCCGGCAGGACCTGGACCGGCGGGCCCCGGGTGAAGGGGGCCCCTTTTGCGGGACCACGCGTGCCCGGCAGGCGGTTAGCTGGATGTACCGGCCGAAACGGGCTCCGCCGAACGATGGTGACCGCCCGGGAGCGCCGCTCGGGCCGCACAGGGCAGCGCCTGCCCAGGGCACAGCGCCCGTCGCGCAGCCTCCAGCACCCATTGCCGATCGATCAAGGAACTCGACATGCCCATACCCCAGCACGACGCTTCTCCGGTCGCCCGCACCGTCACCATCGGATCCGATCTGGTGGTGAACCGGCTCGGCTACGGCGCGATGCGCCTGACCGGCAGCGGCCAGTGGGGGGACTTCCCCGACCGTGAGGCCGGGACGGCGCTGCTCAGGCGTGCCGTCGACGCCGGAGTCACCTTCATCGACACCGCCGACGCCTACGGCCCGCACACCAACGAGACGCTCATCCACGACGCCCTGCATCCCTACCCCGCCGACCTCGTCGTCGCGACCAAGGGAGGATTCATCCGGGGCGGGCCCGACTACGCGGACTTCGGCGCCGTCGGCAACCGCGAGTATCTGCGCCAGGCGGCCCATCTCAGCGCCCGGCGCCTCGGCGTCGAGCAGATCGCCCTGTACTACCTGCACAGCCCCAACGCGACCGACGTGCCCTTCGCCGACCAGGTCGCCACGCTCGCCGAACTGCGCGAACAGGGTGTGATCAGGCACATCGGCCTGTCCAACGTCAGCCCCGAGCAGTTCCGCGAAGCCACCTCGATCGTCGACATCGCCGCAGTCACCGCGCTGTACAACCTGGGCGACCGCACCGGGGCCGCTCTGCTCGCGGCCGCCGAGGAGTCGGGCGCGGTCTTCTCCCCCTGGTTCCCCACCAGCCTGCCGAAGTTCCCGACCGGCTCGGCGGACGCGAGCGACGACACCGCTCGCTTCGACGCCGTACTCGACCCCATCCGTGAGAAGCACAACGCCACGGTGCCGCAGATCGCGCTCGCCTGGCTGCTGCACCGGTCGCCCCATATCCTTCCGATCCCCGGCACCTCTTCGCCGGCCCATCTGGACGAGAACCTCGCCGCGGCCGCGATCGGCCTCTCGGCCGAGGAAGTGGACGCGATCACCGCCCTGGTCCCGGAGGCCGCACAGGCCCCGTAGCCACCCCGGCCGGGCGGACGAGCGGCCCGTCCAAGGACCCCAGGCGTGTACCGCGCGGCCTCGACGGACCGTCGGGACACAGCCCGGGGTCCGGGACGGCCGCGTCGGACTCGCCGCAACGACCCCCCGACGGCCGTACGAGCTGCCTTCCCCCACGCACCGGACGGGCAGTACTGGAGCCACCGCATGTCCCCCATCACCTACGGCCGGGCGCCGCGCTCAACCACCCGCCGTCTGCCGCACGACGCCACCGCGCCCGCGGCTGCCCGCCGTATCACCCGTTCCCTGCTGGCTCGTTGGGGCTGGCGACCGGACAGCATCGACGCCGCCGTGCTGGTCGTGTCCGAACTCGTCACCAACGCGGTCGAACACGCCCGCCCACCGCTCCGGCTACGTCTCCGTCTCCGTCCCGCGGCCCCCGCCGTCGGCTCGCCGGACGTGCGCATCAAGGTCAGCGACGGCGGCCCCGCCGCCGTGCCCGGCCCCTGGACCAGTAGCTGCGCCGCCGACGAGCACGGCCGTGGCAGCGTCCTGATCGCCCACCTGTCCAGGCCGCAGGCCCCGGGCGGCCCCGCCCACAACCGCTGGGTCACCGTCGCGGCCACGCCGGGCCGGGTCGCCGGACCCGTCGACCGGAGGTGAGGCGGTCGGTCGGGCCACGAGCCGTCCGGCCCCTGCCCGCCCGGCGGCTGTTACTGAACCGTCTCCGATTCCCGTGCAACTACTGCGTCCCGCCCGCCGTCTACCAGGCGGAACTCGGACCACGCGCATAAGGAGTCGACAGACGTGGGGGACATTCGCCGACGAGGAGTCGTCGCACTCGGGATCACCGCGTTGGTGGCCCCGCTCACCCTGGCCATGGGGAGCACGACCGCTCATGCGGCGCCGTCGTGCACCACGCAGACCGGGCCGTACCAGAAGCAGGTCGAGAAGTTCCTCGGCCGCCCGGTGGACGGCAGGCAGTCGGCCGCCGACTGCAAGGCGATCCAGGCATTCCAGACGAAGCACTCGATCAGCCCGAACGTCGGGCTGGCGGGGCCCGTCACCTGGGGCGTCATGGATCTCATGACCAGGCAGAAGGCCGTCGGGACCAACCCGAACAAGTCCGGCAGGTGCCCGACGAACAAGGGCCGCATCGCCTGCGTCGACCTGACGCTCCAGCTCAGCTGGATCCAGGACGGCAGCCGGCTGGTGTACGGACCGGTCCCCGTGCGCACCGGCCGCGACGGCCACGAGACGCGTACCGGCCTCAAGAAGGTCTACTGGCGGGACATCGACCACGTCTCCAGCCTGTACAACGTGCCGATGCCGTACAGCCAGTTCTTCGACGGCGGCCAGGCCTTCCACTCGGTCGGCATCAGCGTGTGGGCGCCGCCCGGCTCACACGGCTGCGTGAACATGACCAAGACCGACGCCGCGAAGTACTGGAGCCTGCTCCGCAACGGCGACGACGTCTTCGTCTACGGCCGCAAGCCCGGAACCTGAGGCATCCCACGGCCCCACAGGGCCGTGCCGACCAGTGCCCGGAAGGGGCCCGGACCGTCGGTCCTGGCCCCTTCCGGGCGCTTTTCGCTTCCCTGGCGTCCCCGGCTCTCGCGCGGAGCGGATGGACGGGCCGACCGATCCGCCCGACGGCCGGCGCAGGGCCCTTCGCGGTGGCGCGTGGCCGCGGGAGTGCGTCCGGAAACCTGCACCGGGCAGGCGCGGTGGCTTACGGATTCGGCGGTACGGCCGGCGCGGGCAGGGCGAGGGCGCCGGCGACGCCGGTGATCACATGGGCGGCGTGGCCGGGCAGGTGCCGGACGGCCCAGACGGCGGCCGACCGAAGGAAGTCGGTCAGGTCTCGCTCCACGTCGGTGAGCAGGCGGCGCAGCTCGCCGACCGGTAGCTCGATCACAGGGCTGTCGCTCCGCTCGGTGTCGACCGTCAACCGGACCATGTCACCGAGCCGTTCTGCGAGCGGGGAGGGTCCATGACCGAAGGAGGCGAAGCCGTCGCCGTCGACGACCTCGAGCCACTCGCGCCGCTCCTCCAGCCCGTTGCAGCAGCCCGGCACCAGGGTGGTGCCCGTTGAGGCGTCCGTGACCCGCAGGCCGCCGGACGCCACAGGGGCGTCCACGGTGCGCAGTCCGTGGAGGAAGCTTCCGAGCGGATCGTCCAGCCTCGGCGTGCGGTCGTCGGCCTCGGCACCGGTGTCGTTGCAGTCGGCGATGCTCGCGACCGCCGTGCCGATCCCGGCAGGATCGAGGGCGCCGCTGAGCGTCAGGAAGCCGTACCGTTCGCACTCGGCGACCGGCCAGAGGCTGAAGCCGTCGGGGACGCGGATCTCCAGGACGGGCTGCACCAGAATCACTCCGGGAGTGTGCGGCTCGGCTCTCCCCCGCCGCACTCCCTTTTCCGGGCCCGGGCAGGCGTGAACGGGTGTCAGGAGCCAGCCCGGCACGCCTCGATGCCGACGACCGCGCAGCTCATGGAGACGGACTCCGACATCGAGCCGGCCAGCGACCACACCCCGGCCACCGGGGACGACGCGTTCCCTTTGGAAATGGCAGGACCGGCCCGGGCCCCGGTCGCGCCCGCCACCCCACGTTCCGCGAACCGGTGGCGGGCACGCCGCGTGGCATGCGTGGTCAGGCGATGGACGCCCAGTTGTTCCAGTAGGTGGCGTCTCCCGCCTGGACGCGGTCGGCGAACGTGCCGGTGCCGGTGCCCGCGTTGAGCCAGAGGCGGTTGGAGGTGTCGCGGGAGACGAGGTCGTTCCTGCCGTCGCCGTCGAGGTCCCCGGCGCCGATGACGTCCTTGTAGGAGCGCCCCCAGTCCTTGAAGACCAGGACGCGGTCCTTGAGGGTTCCGCTGCGGGTGCCGTTGTAGCGCCAGAGTTCGTCGGACCTGTCGAGGGCCAGGACGTCCCCGATGCCGTCGCCGTTGAGGTCGCCGGCGCCGATGACGCGCTTGTACCCGGTCCAGGCGGAGCGGACCTTCACGCGGGGCAGGAAGCCGTCGGTCCCGTTGTGGGCGTAGAGGTAGAGGTTGCCGGAGGACGCGTCGCGGGCCAGCAGGTCGGGCCGGCCGTCGCCGTTCTGGTCGCCGCTGGAGACCAGGGTGTCGTACGCGCTCCAGTCCCGCGACAGGCGTCGGTAGGCGGAGTCGGGCGCGGGCAGGCCGCCGCAGACGGGGGTGTGGAGGCGGGTCTCGCCGCCCGGCAGCCGCACGACGAGGTCGTTGCAGCGGTCGCCGTCGAAGTCCCCGAAGGGCACGATGCGGGTCCCCTGCGCCCAGGGGCGCACCTGGAAGGTGCGGACCGGGTTGGCGGTGTCCTGCGTGAGCAGGTTCATCGCCTCGCTGAAGGACGTGCCCAGGATGTCCGAGCGGGTGCTGTCGGCGTAGTCGTGCCACTTGGGCAGGGCCCGGACACCCGTGGTCGCCGTGAACGACGAGCGTGAGGAGCCGTCATCGGCCGACTGCGTCCAGATCGCCAGCGGACGGCCGCTGCCATCGGTGGCCACCCGGCCCGCGCTGCTGGTCCCGTCCTTCAGGGCGTTGAGTGTGCGCGGCTTCGACACGCTGCCGCCCGCGACGGTCTGGACGACGAAATCGCGGCGGATCGTGCGGCTGCTCTCGAAACGCTTCTGCGTGTAGGTGACGACGACCGAACCGTTCGCGGTCCGGGTGCTGCTGAGCGAGTCCCCCTCGGCGTAGCCGGTCAGCTGCTGTCCGGCGCCCCAGGTTCCCCGGGAGGACAGACGTGTCGCCACGACCGGGCCTGACCCCCCGCCCACCGCCGTGACATCGCCGTTCGGGGCAGTGAAGAGCTCGGCGGGGGCGTACTTGCTCGCGCCGACCCCTGTGCTCTGTGCCGGCCCCCATGCCGCCGCACCGGCCGGCTTGCGGGCGTAGTTGCCGAGGGAGAGCAGGTGGAACCCGCCCTGCGGATGGGCGGCCAGCGCGACCTGATCAGGCTTCGCGCCCAGCTGCGGCAGATCGCGCGGCGCGGTCCAGGAGCCTGCCCCGGCGGGCTTCTCCAAGAACTTGTAGTGCCACTTGTCAGCGGTCGGGTCCGGGTCCACCCCGTCGCCCGTGTAGTGAGTGTTGCCACCCCAGACCAATGCCAGGGCACCGTCCTCGGCGACGGCCGGCCGCAGGTCCCGGAGCGTGTAGACGTAGTCGTTGTCGGCCCGGACGACCGGGTCCGGGAGCTGGTCGAGGGTCACCGGCGCGGACCACGCCTCCTGGGCGCCCGCCCGCTCGACGACCGTCAACCGGTGGTCCTTGTCCATCCAGGCGACCGCCTGGCGGCCCGAAGCGTTGGCCGCGATCGTGGTGGCGCGCGTCCGCGGGCCGATCCAGTCGGTCCCGAGCGTGCCCGTCGCGACGTCCTCGGCGGGACCGAAGGCAGTGGCGTCCTGAGACAGCCGGGACATCCGCAGCGTGCTGTTCGCTCCGTCTGCCGCCGTCACCCACCACAGGAGCGTGAGCGCGCCGTCGTCCGTCCGTTGGAGCGTGGCGCCGGGCGCCGGCCTGGTCGACTGCCAGGTGCTGCTGCCGGCGGGCCTGACCGAGAGCACGGTCTGTCCGCCCTGCGTGAAGAGTCCGGCCAGGGTGCCGTTCCGGGCCGACTGCAGATCGACGACCTGGGTGACCCCGGGCAGATCCTTCGGGGCGGTCCACGGGCCGGGCCCGACCGGGACGGCGCCGGCGCGGCCGGCAGCGGCCGCTGCCGGAGTCGCCTGAGCGCTCGGCAGGGCGGCAGTCAGCGCGAGCACGGGAATGAGCGCGCTCCTCAGGAGCGCGCGGGACAGGACGGTCATATGGAAGCCCCCCGGGCGTGGTGCACAAAAGTAGCCGCAGCGTATATGACCCAAGATCGTGGAGCTCGGGGCGTCCCCACACGGGATTCGACTGCCCGGGAGGCCGCGGGGCCCGGGCCCCGGGCCCCGGGTATGCCAATGCCGATGGCTCTCGAGTTGCTCACGGGGTCCCGGACGACTCTTCCACCGCGGGTCGCCGGGCCAGTGGGGTACGTGGGGTGCGCGGTCCATCGGTCGACGCCGACAGGTCCGCCGTCAGCGAACCTGCCCGGACGCTCGGTGTCCGAGGTGCTTGGGTGCCGGGATGGAGATCTTGGTTCTGGGCGGAACAGCATGGGTGGGCCGGGAGTTGTCGCGGTCGGCGGTCGAGCGCGGTCATCGGGTGACGTGCCTCGCTCGCGGCGAGAGCGGGGAAGTCGCGGACGGAGCCACGCTGGTGGCCGCCGACCGGCGCGACCCTTCGGCGTACGGACCACTGCTCGACCGCGATTGGGATGCGGTCGTCGAGGTCTCGTGGCAGCCAGGCTTCGTTCGTGACGCGCTCGGGGCACTGGGCGGCAGGGCCAGGCACTGGGCCTATGTCTCCTCCGTCAGCGCCTACGCCTCCCACGCCACGACGGACGCGGACGAGTCCGCAGCTCTCCTTGCTCCGACCGACCGCAGCGAGGTCGACCGCGCGCTGTACGGGGAGGCGAAGGCCGCCTGCGAGCAGGCGTCGACGGCCGCCGTGGGCGACCGCCTCCTCATCGCACGTGCCGGTCTCATCGGCGGTCCGGGCGATCACAGCGGACGCTCGGGCTACTGGGTCGCCCGTGCCGCACGCGATCCGCAAGGACCGATGCTGGTTCCCGATGCACCGGCCATGCCGACACAGGCGGTGGATGTGCGGGACCTCACCGCTTGGCTGCTCGACGCCGCAGAGGCGGGGCGCATCGGCACCTACGACGCCGTCGGTCCGGTCGTTCCGTTCGGAGAGTGGATCGACCTGTCCCGCACCGTCGGCGGGCACACCGGTCCGGTGGTCACCGCCGACTCCGCATGGCTGCTCGCGAACAGCGTGGCCGAGTACATGGGGGCCGAGTCCCTGCCGATGTGGCTGGTCGAGCCGGGCTGGGGAGGGTGGTCGGCACGGAACGGGTCCGCGGCGCGCGCCGCCGGGCTGCGTCATCGCCCCCGGGCGGAGCTGCTGTCCGACACACTCCTCTGGGAACGCGAGCAGGGTCTGGACCGTGCCAGGCGTGCCGGCCTCAGCGCCCGGCGCGAGCGCGAGTTGCTCGACGCTCTCCAGTGACGGTTCCGGCCCCGGCTGTTGATCGCTGCGGGGCAACGAGACAACCCAAACCCCCGCCGTCCTGCGTCTCCGCAGTCGTGCCTCTCACCTGCGGATACGCCCGGCGCAACGGCTCGGCGCCTCCCGGTGGCCCGGAGCCGTCCCGGATCTTGTGTTCGGCCCCCCGCTCGGCCGGCTGGGCCGTGGTGGCCGGCACAAGGGCCTCGGCGCGGCTCAGGGCGCTTTGGTGCTGGACCGCTTCGCGTTTGTGCTCCTGCTGGTGGCGGTGCTGCTCCGCCTGGGCTTGGCGGGTGCGCTCTTCCGCCTCCTCGGGACCTCTTCTGTGCCCGCCGCCTGCGACGGCGCTGTTCGGGTGAGTGCGGTCGGCCACTTGAACTCGATCTCCAGCTCGATCTCCCCGTCACCGACCTCGACCTCCATCTCGGTGCGAAGGTCGTCGGGGATCCGCAAACTCAGCGTCCCGGGGCCGAATTCCAGTTCGGCATCCCCGCCTTCCCTCAGCGCGGCCGCGAGCGCCATGAGCTGATCAGCCGCCTCAAGGCGTGACAGCGAGCGCTTCTGCTCAAACTTGAGGTCCTTCATGGGCTGTCTCCGATCCGGCAGAAACAGTGGATAGCGCCAATTCTGATGCCATGCACGGGATCGGACATCCTCATGGCCGAAAGAAGAACCGGAACGACCGACGACCGGCCGAGGTGCCGTCCGATCTGCCCGGGAGGCTCTGGAACATCCGCTCCCCTGAGGGCGCCGGTGACCTGCCGCTGTGCGTCCACGGTCGAGGCCCGGGAGCGGCTCGGTGAGCTCGCCCCAGTCGGCGGCATGGGGTCCCGTTCATCGCCGGTGATCGAGGAACCGGTTCGGGTGGCCGGGCATCACGGCAAGTCGCCTGTATGGACAGCTGTTGAGGCCGGCGCCGGAGTGGCCGTCGGGCGATCGTTCGGGCGGAGGGTAGCCATGGTGCGGGACCATCGGCCCGGAGCAACGAGAAGACCCCCGCCATCCTGCGTTTCCGCAGGTCAACGGGGGTCTCACATCGCGTGGCGGCGCCAGGATTCGAACCTGGGTAGGCTAAGCCGACGGATTTACAGTCCGTTCCCATTGGCCACTCGGGCACACCGCCATGGGATTGCTGTCGGAGTGGCCGCTTTTCTGCGGTGCTCCGTGGCAACGACGTAAACGATACCTGATGCTCGGGGGTGCTCCGCCACCGGTTTGATCAGCTCCCGGGCGGTTCGTGGGTGACTAGGCTTGCCGCAGCGGTCCGGGAGTCCGGCCGCCTGTCCACGCATCCGTTCGCCCCCGACTTCAAGGAGCCACAGCACATGGCCGACTCCAGTTTCGACATCGTCTCGAAGGTCGAGCGGCAGGAGGTCGACAACGCCCTCAACCAGGCCGCCAAGGAGATCTCGCAGCGCTACGACTTCAAGAACGTCGGCGCCTCGATCTCATGGTCCGGCGAGAAGATCCTGATGGAGGCGAACTCCGAGGAGCGGGTCAACGCCATCCTCGATGTCTTCCAGTCCAAGCTGATCAAGCGTGGCATCTCGCTCAAGGCGCTGGACGCGGGCGAGCCGCAGCTCTCCGGCAAGGAGTACAAGATCTTCGCCTCGATCGAGGAGGGCATCTCCCAGGACAACGCCAAGAAGGTCGCGAAGATCATCCGCGACGAGGGCCCGAAGGGCATCAAGGCGCAGGTGCAGGGCGACGAGCTGCGGGTCAGCTCGAAGAGCCGGGACGACCTGCAGACGGTGATCGCGCTCCTGAAGGGCCAGGACTTCGACTTCGCCCTGCAGTTCGTGAACTACCGCTGACGCGTTCGGCGAGCGGTTCCCGGCACCCGGGGGCGGAGCGGCGGGTCGCTCCGCCCCCGCCGTGTGCGACGTCCGAATACCGCCAGCCGGAGTCGGGGTCCAAGGACCAGACTCGTAGCCGCGAGAACGGTACGAGGAGAGGACAGAGCCATGACGGTGTACGCGACGGTCGACAGCCCGCTGGGTGAGCTGCTGCTGGTCGGCGAGGAGTCCGTCACCGCCCCCGGCGGTACGGCGCTTGTGTCGCTCTCCGTTCCGGGGCAGAAGGGCGCGGCGGTGGTCCGGGAGGGCTGGCGTCACGATCCGGAGACGTTCGTGGGGATCGCCGGGCAGTTGCGGGCGTATTTTGCCGGGGAACTGACCCGCTTCGCGATCGAGTACGCAGAGCGGGACGGCGGAAGCACCGACTTCCAGCGGCGCGTGTGGCGGGCGCTGGAGGAGATCCCGTACGGGGAGACCGTGACGTACGGGCAGATCGCCGCGCGGGTCGGCTCCACGGGGGCCGGCGTGAGGGCGGTCGGGACCGCGATCGGGCGGAATCCGCTGCTGGTCGTCCGGCCCTGCCATCGGGTGATCGGTGCCGACGGCGCGCTGCGCGGCTACGCGGGCGGGCTGGCGCGCAAGGAGCGACTGCTCGGCCTGGAAGGCGCGCTGGTGTCGTGACTGCGGGGCTCTTCCCCAAGGAGCGGGCCGTGGTGGCGCCCGGGGCGGTACATGTCCCCGGGTGGCTGCCGCCGGCCAGGCAGCGGGAGCTCGTCGAGGCATGCCGGAGCTGGGCCCGCGGGCCGGTGCCCATCAGGCACACCCGGCTGCCGCGTGGCGGGGTGATGTCCGTGCAGACGGTGTGCGTGGGCTGGCACTGGCAGCCGTACCGCTACTCGCGCACGGCCGACGACGTGAACGGCGAGCCGGTCGCGGAGTTCCCGGACTGGCTGGTGGCGTTGGGGCGCGAGGCGTTGGCCGGGGCGTACGGGGACGCCGGCGGGGAGCCGTACACACCGGACACCGCATTGATCAACTTCTACGACGGCGACGCGAAGATGGGCATGCACCAGGACAAGGACGAGCGCTCCGGTGCCCCCGTGGTCTCTCTGAGCATCGGTGACACCTGCGTCTTCCGCCTCGGCAACACCGAGAACCGGGGGCGGCCCTACACGGATGTGGAACTGACGTCCGGGGACCTGTTCGTCTTCGGCGGCGCTTCGCGGTTCGCGTACCACGGCGTGCCGAAGGTGTATCCGGGCACGGCCGATCCGGCACTGGGCCTGACCGGCCGGCTGAACATCACTCTGCGCGAGACCGGTCTCCAGGACTGAGCGGGCGGCCCGGTACCGGCGGCCTAGCGTGAACGCGAGTGACCGAAGAGGATCCGGTACGCGATGAGCAGCACGAGCGCGCCGCCGATGGCGGACACCCATGTGGCGCCGTCGTAGAACTCCTTGGTGATCGGCCGGTCCAGCCAGCGGGACGATATCCAGCCGCCGATGAAGGCACCGGCGACGCCGATGAGGGTGGTGCCGATGAGCCCACCCGGGTCGCGACCGGGAAGAAGGATCTTGGCTATCACTCCGGCGAGCAGTCCAAGAATGATCCAGCTGACGATGCTCACGCCGTGACCTGCCTTTCTTCGTACGTCCTTCGTACCTTCGTACGTTGCTGTCGTGGAGGACGCCCGGCGTGCGGGGCGTGGTTGCGGTGAACAGTAGGGTGCGGCCCATGACACAGGAGCTGCGCAGGTCACTGGGCGTGGTCGACGCGGTGGTCATCGGGCTGGGCTCGATGGTCGGTGCCGGGATCTTCGTGGCGCTGGGACCCGCGGCCCGGGCCGCCGGCTCCGGTCCGCTGTTGCTCCTGGGGCTGGGGCTGGCCGCGGTGGTGGCGTACTGCAACGCGATGGCGTCGGCACGGCTCGCGGCCCGCTACCCCGCGTCGGGCGGAACCTATGTGTACGGCCGCGAGCGGCTCGGCCCGTTCTGGGGCTGGCTGGCGGGCTGGGGATTCATCGTCGGCAAGACCGCCTCCTGTGCGGCGATGGCGCTGACCGTCGGCGTCTATGTCTGGCCGGAGCAGGCGCACGCGGTGGCAGTCGCCGCGGTCGTGGCGCTGACTGCCGTGAACTACGGGGGTGTTCAGAAGTCGGCGTGGCTGACCCGGGCGATCGTGGCGGTCGTGCTCGCTGTGCTGGCGGCAGTGGTCGTCTCCTCTCTCATGTCGTCGTCGGCGGATCCGGGGCGGCTGGGTGCGGGCGGACCCGGCAGCGGGGTGGGCGGCGCACTGCAGGCGGCCGGGCTGCTGTTCTTCGCGTTCGCCGGGTACGCCCGGATCGCCACGCTCGGCGAGGAGGTCCGGGACCCGGCCCGGACGATCCCGCGTGCGATTCCGTCGGCGCTCGGCATCGCGCTGGTCGTGTACGGGGTCGTCGCTGTGGCGGTCCTTTCCGTGCTGGGGGCGGACGAGCTGGGCCGGGCGACGGCTCCGCTGGCGGAGGCAGTGCGGGCGGCCGGGGCGGACCGCCTCGTCCCGGTGGTGCGGGTGGGCGCGGTGGTGGCCGCGCTCGGTTCACTTCTGGCGCTGATCCTCGGCGTCTCGCGTACCACGCTGGCAATGGCCCGGGACGGCCACCTCCCGCGCACGCTGTCGGTCGTTCATCCACGCTTCCGGGTACCGCACCACGCGGAGCTGGCGGTGGGCGCGGTGGTGGCCGTTGTGGCGGCGACGGCGGATGTGCGGGGCGCGATCGGCTTCTCGTCGTTCGGGGTGCTCGTGTACTACGCCATCGCCAACGCCTCGGCCTGGACGCTCGGTTCCAGGTGGCGTGTACTCGCCGCGTGCGGTCTCGCGGGGTGTCTGGCGCTCGCGTTCACCCTTCCGCTGTCCTCGGTGGTGCCGGGGGCGGCGGTGCTGGCAGTGGGGGCGATCGCGTACGCGCTACGGGCGCAGCGCAGACCCTCGTAGGCCGCGCGGCTCATACCGGAGCGGCTCATATTCGGGCGCGCGGCTCCCATCGGAGCATGCCCGCACCGTGGGCGCGTCGGCCCGGCAACTGCTCGCTCTTCGTCATGAGTTCATGCTGGACCACGGCACTGAAAATCGGGCCGTGCGCGTCAGCCGAGGACCGCCTCGATGCCCCCGTAGGGCTGCGCACCCGGCGGCGCCGGCGTCAGCGACCGGGCAGGCTCCCGGTGTGCGCTCGGGCAGGCGGCCGTGAACGGCCCGGGAACTCCCGTCGTCCGGTCCGGCTCACCGGCCCACGAACGGCTGGTCGCTCGGGACGATCTCCTTGCCCAGCGGCAGCAGCGAGACCGGGATCAGCTTGAAGTTCGCGATCCCCAGGGGGATGCCGATGATCGTGAGGCACAGGGCGATGCCTGTGACGACATGACCGAGCGTCAGCCACCAACCCGCCAGGACCAGCCACAGGACATTTCCGATGCAGGACGGCGCGCCCGCGTCCCGCCGCTCGACGACCGTGTAGCCGAACGGCCAGAGCGCGTACACACCGATACGGAAGGCGGCCAGGCCGAACGGGATACCGATGATCGTGATGCAGAGCAGCACGCCGGCCAGGAGATAGCCGAGAAACATCCAGAAGCCGCACAGGATGAGCCAGATGACATTCAGGACTGTCCTCATGATCGGCGACCTGCCATCTGCTCGAGCCGGGCGATACGTTCTGCCATCGGCGGGTGTGTGGAGAACAACTTCGCGACTCCCTGGCCCGGGCGGAACGGGTTCGCGATCATCATATGGCTCGTGGCCTCGATCTTCGGTTCGGGCGGCAACGGCAGCTGTTTCGTGGTCGCGTCCAGCTTGCGCAGGGCGCTGGCGAGGGCGAGCGGGTCGCCGGTGATCCGGGCACCGGACTCGTCCGCCTCGTACTCACGGGACCGGCTGATGGCGAGCTGGATCACGGACGCCGCGAGCGGGCCGAGGATCATGATCAGGAGCATGCCGAGGAGGCCCGGGCCCTCGTCGTCGTCGGAGCGGCCGATCGGGACCAGCCAGGCGAAGTTGACGAGGAACATGATCACGGAGGCGAGGGCTCCGGCGACCGACGCGATCAGGATGTCCCGGTTGTAGACATGGCTCAGCTCGTGGCCGATGACGCCCCGCAGCTCGCGCTCGTCCAGGATCCTGAGGATCCCTTCGGTGACACAGACCGCCGCGTTGCGCGGATTGCGTCCCGTGGCGAAGGCGTTGGGGGCCTGGGTCGGCGAGATGTACAGACGAGGCATCGGCTGGCGGGCCTCCGTGGAGAGCTCCCTGACGATCCGGTAGAGCGCGGGTGCCTCGAATTCGCTGACGGGGCGCGCGCGCATGGCGCGCAGCGCCAGCTTGTCGCTGTTCCAGTACGCGTACGCGTTCGTCCCGACCGCCACGAGGACGGCGATGATCAGGCCCGTACGGCCGAAGAGACTGCCGATGACAATGATGAGGGCGGACAGTCCCCCGAGGAGAACTGCGGTCCTCAGCCCGTTGTGCCGGCGGTGCACGGTACGCCCTCCAAGTCGTGCGGCAGGGGAACCCTTCGCTGGTCGTGGTCCGCTCTCCAGTGGACCCTCCCGTACTGGTCAACGCCAGGCGGGAGCAGCGGGTTCCCCCGTCCTCACGGGTGGGGGCTTGGGCCGTTCGGGTGACAGCGGCCCGGTCAGCGCTGGGCCGGCAGCAGCCCGGCCTTCTCCAGGGCCTCGGCGACCGGCTCGACCTCGCTGGTGCAGTGTGCGCAGCGGCTGGCGATCGCGGGGATCTCGCTGTAACAGCGGGGACAGTCGCGTACGGCCACCTTGATGCTGACCGGCTCCTCCTTGGTGAAGCGGTTCTGCACCTTCATCATCGGGACGACGACGCAGAAGTAGAGGACCGCGGCGGTGATCGCGAAGGCGATGGTGGCGCTGATGAAGAGCCCGTACGGGAACTTCACGTCCTGGACCTGGAAGGCCGCCTTGCTGAAGTCACCGGTGCCGCGGGTGGCGACGCCGATCAGAGGGGTGATGAAGGCGTTGCTGAACCCGGTCACGACCGCCGTGAAGGCGGCCCCGACGGCCAGACCGATCGCCATCGTGATCACGTTTCCGCGCAGTATGAAGTCCTTGAACCCGCTCAGCACAGCCGGCTCTCCCTCGCTGTTCGCTGTGTCCTTGTGCGCTGAACACGGTGCCCTCTACGGGCACCGCTTGTCGAACCGCCCGGATCGGGTCAGAAAAGACTGACCGCGGCGAAGCGCAGCACGAGCTGGGGCCAGCCGGAGAGCAGAACGCTCGCCACAGCGGTGACGGCGATCGTGGCCATGACCAGAGCGGGGGCGCGGTGCCGTACCGCCGGTTCCCCGGACGCTCCTTCGGCGGCCCCTTCGGGTGCCCGGAAGAGCAGGGCGGTCCACTGCAGGTAGTAGTAGAGCGCGATCACGACATTGACGGCCATGATGACCGCGAGCCAGCCCAGGCCGGCGTCCACGGCGGCCGAGAAGACCGTGACCTTGGCGAAGAGACCGATGATGCCGGGCGGCAGCCCGGCCAGGCAGAGCAGGAAGAAGCCCATCACCACCGCGGTCACCGGGCGGGTGGCGTAAAGCCCGCGGTAGTCGGCGATACGGTTCAGCGGGCTCGTCCGGGCGACGAGGGCGACGACGGCGAAGGCACCGAGGTTGACGACGGCGTACATCAGCGCGTACGCGACGGTGGAGCCGATCTGGTCGTCGCTGGAGTACGCCGCCGCCGCGATCGGCACCAGGATGTAGCCGGCCTGCGCCACCGACGACCAGGCCAGCAGCCGGACCGCGCTCCACGCGCGCGTGGCCGACTGACGCACGGCGGCGACATTGCCGACGGTCATGGTCAGGGCCGCGAACACGGCGATCGCGGGCCCCCACACGTCCGCGTACGCCGGGAACGCGATGACGGTCACCAGGATGAGCCCCGAGAAGCCGACCGCCTTGCCGACGACGGAGAGGTACGCGGCCACGGGAAGCGGCGCGCCCACATAGCTGTCGGGCACCCAGAAGTGGAACGGAACAGCGGCGGTCTTGAAGGCGAAGCCGACCAGGGTCAGCGCGACGCCCACCTGGGCGAGGGTCTCCAGCTGTGCCGGGACGTCGTCCAGGCGCGTGGCGATCCGGGTCAGGTGCAGGCTGCCGGTGGTCGCGTACACGAAGCTGACGCCGAGCAGCATCACGGCGGTGGCCGTCACCGAGGAGAGGAAGAACTTCAGCGCCGCCTCGCTCGACATCCGGTTCCCGCGCCGCAGGCCGACCAGGGCGAAGGCGGGCAGCGAGGCCACTTCGAGGGCGACGACGAGCGTGACCAGGTCCCGCGAGGCCGGCAGCAGGGCGGCTCCGGCGGCCGACGACAGCAGCAGGAACCAGTACTCGCCGGCGGGCAGCCGGTCCTTCGTTTCCGTGACCGACATCAGCGCCGTGAGCAGAGCGCCGCCGAGCACCAGGAACTGGATGACCAGAGCGAAGTGGTCCGCCGTGTAGCTGCAGTGGTCCGGCGCGGTGGTGAGGCAGAAGGTCGAGCGGTCACCCTTGCGCAGCGGGGCCAGGGAGAGCACCGCGGCGGCGAGACCGGCGATGGCCGCATAGCCAAGGAATGCCTTGTTCCGCTCCGGGACGAAGAGGTCGGCGACCAGGATGACCAGCGCGGCCACCGCGGCGATGGTGGGCGGGGCGATCGCGAGCCAGTCGACGGACTGGACG
The DNA here is from genome assembly GCF_042802855.1 of Streptomyces sp. NPDC057445. Classification (NCBI taxonomy): domain Bacteria; kingdom Bacillati; phylum Actinomycetota; class Actinomycetes; order Kitasatosporales; family Streptomycetaceae; genus Streptomyces; species Streptomyces sp. NPDC057445. The sequence goes on from NZ_JBHVDH010000003.1 coordinate 582,648, forward strand.
ACGGGTGCGGACAGCACATGGGTGGCGGCGGCCAGGGAGGTCATGCCTTTCCTCCTGCGAGGAGCTTCTGCACGGCCGGGTCGGTGAGGCCGAGGAGGACCGCGGGCCACAGCCCGGCGAGGACGGTGAGGGCGACGAGCGGCGTCCAGGCGGCGAATTCGTACCCCTGGACGTCGGCGATCTTCACCTCGCCGGCCGGCCTGACCGCGCCCATGCAGACGCGGCGGACGACCACGAGGAGGTAGGCGGCCGTGAGCAGGGTGCCGAGACCGCCGATCACCATGAAGGTGAGGAAGGCCGGGCGGCTGAGGCCGTCGGCGGGGTCGAAGGCCCCGAACAGCGCCAGCATCTCGCCCCAGAAGCCGGCGAGGCCGGGCAGGCCCAGGGAGGCGACGGCCGAGAAGGCGAGCAGCCCGCCGAGACGGGGCGCGCTGCCGTACAGCGCCGCGCCGGTGGCTCCGGCGAGGGCATCGAGGTCCGCGGTGCCGTAGCGGTCCTTGACCGCGCCGACCAGGAAGAAGAGCAGGCCGGTGATGAGGCCGTGGGCGATGTTGGCGAAGAGCGCGCCGTTGACACCGGTCGGGGTCATGGTCGCGATGCCGAGGAGCACGAAGCCCATGTGGCCCACGGAGGAGTAGGCGATGAGGCGCTTGAGGTCGCCCTTCGCGCCGGGCCTGGCGAGCGCGAGGCAGGCGAGCGATCCGTAGATGATGCCGGCGACCGCGAAGGCGGCGAGGTACGGGGCCAGGGTGTGCATCCCGTCAGGCGTGATCGGGAGGACGATACGGACGAAACCGTACGTACCCATCTTCAGTAGGACCCCGGCGAGGAGTACCGAGCCGACGGTCGGGGCGGCCGTGTGGGCGTCCGGGAGCCAGCTGTGCAGCGGCCACATCGGGGTCTTCACGGCGAGACCGATCCCGATCGCGAAAACGGCGATGAGCTGCACGGATGTGCTCAGCCCCCGGCCGTTGTCAGTGGCGAGTGCCACCATGTCGAAGGTGCCGGCCTTGACTCCGACGAGGAGCAGGCCGAGCAGCATGACGACCGAGCCGAGCAGTGTGTAGAGGATAAACCTCCAGGCCGCGAGGCGGCGGCCCTCGCCGCCCCAGCGGGCGATGAGGAAGTACATCGGGATGAGGACCATCTCGAAGGCGAGGAAGAAGAGCAGCAGGTCGAGGACGGCGAAGGTGGCCAGGGTGCCGGACTCGAGGACGAGCAGCAGGGCGACGAAAGCCTTCGGGGACGGGCCCGCGGGCATCTTGAAGTAGCTGTACAGCGCGCAGAGGAAGGTCAGCAGCGCGGTCAGGACCAGAAGGGGGAGGGAAATGCCGTCGATGCCGAGGTGGATCCGCACGTCCAGGGCCGGGATCCAGCTGATGTCCGTCGTGGCCTGCATCCTCGACGGCTGGTCATGGTCGAAGCCGAGGGTGAGGACGATCGCGGCGGCCAGGATCACGCCGGTGACCGTCACCCCGTGGCGGAGCACGGCCTGGTCGGGCGACTTCCCCTTCAGCCCGGGCGGGGCCGGCAGAAAGGCCGCCGCGGCGCCGATGAGCGGGCCGACGACGATGAACGCGAGAAGGAACTGCATCACGGATTCGCTGATATCGGTCACGGCTCACACTCCGGCGGCGACGAGTACGGCGGCGATCGCCAGGACGACGGAGCCGGCGAGCAGGACGCTGAGGTAGGTCTGCACATTGCCTGTCTGGGCGCGGCGGACGAGCCGTCCGAGCCCGTTGGCCCCGGTGCCCGCGCCGCGTACGTAGGTCTCGACGACCTCGCGGTCGAGGAAGCGGACCAGCTCGGCGGCGGCCAGGACAGGGCGGACGAACAGGGTGCGGTAGACGGCGTCGAGGTGGAAGCCGGCCGCCGCCGGGCGGTGCAGCGGGCCAAGGAGCAGCCGGCCGGGGTCGGCGGGGTCCGCCGAGGGGTGCGGCATGTGCAGGGCCTCTGCCTCGACCAGGGCGGGCTCGGCGTCGGGATGTGCCACGACCTGCGGCTGCACCGGGGCGGGCTTGCCTGCCCGGGCCCGGGCCGCCATCGCTGTGGTGTGCCGCCAGGTGCCGTAGGTGACCAGTGCGCCGACGAGGGCCACGCCCGTGCCGAGCACCGCGGTCGTGAGTGTCGGAGTGAGGGGGCGTCCGTCGAACCAGTCGTCGACGTACACCGCGGTCAGGCCGAAACCGAGTGACGGGATCGCGAGCACCCAGAGCACGGCGTTCATGGCAAGAGGCTGCTTGCCGTGGTCGGGAACCTCGGCGCCGCGGCCCCGGAAGGCGAGCAGCCACAGCCGGGTGGCGTAGGCCGCGGTGAGGAGGGCGGTGAGGAGACCGGCGACCAGGACGGTCCAGCCCGCCCCGGCCGGGGCGAAGTCGGACTCGCCGAGCGCGGTGTGCTCGGCGGCCACGAGCACGGATTCCTTGGAGAAGAAGCCGGCGAAGGGAGGAATGGCCACGAGCGCGAGCAGGGCGATCGTCATCGTCCAGTAGGCGTCGGGGATGCGCTTGGCCAGGCCGCTCATCCGGGACATGGCGGTCAGTGAGTTGGTGCCCGCGGCGTGGATGATCACGCCGGCGGCCAGGAAGAGCAGTGCCTTGAACGCGCCGTGCGAGAGGAGGTGGAAGACGGCGGCTCCGCGGTCGCCGACGGCCAGGGCTCCTGACATGTAGCCGAGCTGGCCCATGGTCGAGTACGCGAGGACCCGCTTGATGTCGTCCTGGGCGAGTGCGGCGAGTGCCGAGCCGACCATCGTGACGGCCGCCATCACGGCGAGCACGACCAGAGCGGCTGCCGACTGCGCGAAGACGGGCAGCAGCCGTGCGACGAAGTAGACACCGGCGGCGACCATCGTCGCGGCGTGGATCAGCGCGGAGACCGGGGTGGGGCCCGCCATGGCGTCGGGGAGCCAGGTGTGCAGCGGGAACTGCGCGGACTTGCCCGCGACACCCGCGAGCAGCAGCAGCGCGACGAGGGTGGGGTGGTCGATGCCGCCTGCCGCCACGGCGCCCAGGATGCCGGTGATGCGGAACGTTCCGGCATCCACGGCCAGGGCGAAGAGCCCGAAGAGGAAGGGGACGTCGCCGAGCTTGGTGACGAGGAAGGCCTTGAGGGAGGCCGAGCGGGCCTCGGGCGTCTCCCAGTAGTGGCCGACCAGGAAGTACGAGCAGATGCCCATGATCTCCCAGCCGACCAGCAGCACCATCAGGTCGCCGGAGTAGACGACGAGCAGCATCGCGGAGGTGAAGAGGGAGACGAGTGCCGCGTACGAGGGGTAGCGAGGGTCGTCGCGCAGATACGCCGTCGAGTAGATCTGCACGCAGGACGCGACGACCCCGACGAGCACGGCGACCAGGACGGCGAAGCCGTCGAGGTACAGGGCGAGGTCGATGGGGACCGAGCCGGTGGGGGTGAGCTCGGTGGAGGCGACGATCGGCTTGCCGCCGCCCTGGCGCCCGGCGACGAGGGCCGCGACCACGGTGGCGGCCAGCGTCGGCAGGACGGCCAGAGGGCGGGCGAACCCGGGCGCGGTACGGCCGAGGAACAGGCCGGCAGCGGCGCCGAGGAACGGAAGGAGGGGGACGAGAACGGCGAGGGTCGTCGTGGTCACGCGGTGGCCTCAGCCTTCTCTGCCGGGGCGGGCTCGGCCGCCTCCTCGGCGCCCTTGGCGCCCTCGGCGGTGTCGCGGAGGTTGTCGATGTCCGAGGAGCCGCGGTTGCGGTAGACCGCCAGGACGATCGCCAGGCCGATGCCGATCTCCGCGGCGGCGATGGCGATGGTGAAGAGGGTCAGGGCCTGGCCGGTGTGCAGGGTGTCCCGCAGCCAGACGTCGAAGGCGACCAGGTTGAGATTGACCGCGTTGAGCATCAGCTCGACGGACATCAGGACCAGGATCACGTTCCGGCGCGCGAGCACTCCGTACAGCCCGGTGCAGAAGAGCAGGACGGAGAGCACCGCGGGATAGGCGAGATGCATCAGCTCTTCCCCTCACGGTCCTTGCCGGACCCCTCTTGGTCCGCCGGGCCCTTGCGCGACAGGACGATCGCGCCCACCAGGGCGGCCAGAAGCAGGACGGACAGCGCCTCGAACGGCAGCACCCAGTACCGGAAGAGCATCTCTCCCGACACCCGGGTGGAGCCCTGGGCCGCTCCGTCCAGGTCGATCCAGGTGGCGCGGAACGCATCGACGACCACCCAGACCAGGGCGGCGGCGGACACGACGGCCACGACCAGGGCGGCCGGGCGGTTGCCCGAGTTCGCTCCCGGGGATCGGCCGATCGGGGCCTTGGTGAGCATCAGACCGAAAAGAAGGAGGACCACGACGGAACCGACGTAGATCAGCACCTGCACCCAGGCGATGAACTCGGCGGTCAGGAGCAGGTACTCGACCGCGAGGCCGCCGAGCGCCACGACCAGCCAGAGGGCGGCGTGCACCAGCTGCCTGGTCGTGACCGTGACAACGGCGGCCGCGAGGGTGGCGATGCCGACGAGGACGAACGCGATCTCCACGCCGGTCGGGGACAGGAAGCCGTGCGCTTCGGCTGCGAGTCTCACGACTCCCCCTCCTCGGAGGCGGTGGGCCCGGCCTCGGCGGCGGCCTCGGCCTCCGCGGCGGCCTGCTGCTCCGCGGCGAGCTTCTCGGCCGCCTTGCGGGCGGCCGCGAGCTCCTTGGGTTCCTCCGCGGCGGGGTCGAGCGCGGGAGGCGCCGGGACCGTCCACATCCACTCGCGGAGCTTGTCCCGCTCGTGGGTGAGCTCACGGATGTCCGTCTCCGCGTACTCGAACTCCGGGGACCAGAACAGCGCGTCGAAAGGACACACCTCGATGCAGATACCGCAGTACATGCAGAGCGAGAAGTCGATCGCGAAGCGGTCGAGGACATTGCGGCTGCGATCACGGCCACCCGGGGTGGCCGCGGGAACCGTCTCCTTGTGGGAGTCGATGTAGATGCACCAGTCGGGGCACTCACGGGCGCAGAGCATGCAGACCGTGCAGTTCTCCTCGAACAGGCCGATCACGCCGCGGCTGCGGGGCGGCAGATGCGGCTGGACCTCCGGGTACTGCGCGGTGACGGACTTCCGCGTCATCGTGCGGAGTGTGACGGCCAGACCCTTGGCCAGGCCGGATCCGGGGATCGGAGGCATTACTGCATCACCACCTTCACGACGCCGGTGAGGGCGATCTGGGCGAGGGCGAGCGGCACGAGGGCCGTCCAGGCGAGCCGCTGCAGCTGGTCCTCGCGCAGCCGTGGATAGGTCACGCGCAGCCAGATCACGATGAAGGCGAGCACGGCCGTCTTGAGCAGGGTCCACACCCAGCCGAGGCCGTCGGCGCCGAACGGACCGTGCCAGCCGCCGAGGAAGAGGACGGTGGTCAGACCGCAGAGGACGACGATGCCCGCGTACTCGGCGAGCAGGAAGAGCGCGAAACGCAGGCCGGTGTACTCGGTGTACGCGCCGAAGATGATCTCGGAATCGGCGACCGGCATGTCGAAGGGCGGGCGCTGCAGCTCGGCGAGGCCGGCGACGAAGAAGACCAGGGCGCCGACGATCTGCCAGGGCAGCCACCACCACTCGAAGGCGTTCAGGATGCCGGGGAGCGAGACGGTTCCGGCCGCCATCGCGACGGAGGCGGCGGCGAGCAGCATCGGGAGCTCGTACGCGAGGAGCTGGGCGGCGGTACGCAGACCGCCGAGGAGGGAGAACTTGTTGGCGGACGCCCAGCCCGCCATGAGCGAGCCGAGCACCCCGACGCCCATGACGGCGAGCACGAAGAACAGGCCCGCGTCGATGAGCACACCGACCGCGCCCTCGCTCGGACCGATCGGGATGGCCACCAGGACGAGGAGATAAGGGAGGAGTGCCACGGCGGGTGCGAGCTGGAAGATGCGGCGGTCGGCGTTCGCCGGGACCACGTCCTCCTTCTGCGCGAACTTCACACCGTCTGCGACGAGCTGCGCCCAGCCGTGGAAGCCGCCCGCGTACATGGGGCCGAGGCGGCCCTGCATATGGGCCATCACCTTGTGCTCGGTCTGCCCGATGACGAGTGGCAGCACCAGGAAGACGGCGAAGATGACGACCAGCCGCAGGGCGACGTCGAGTGCGCCGTTCATGCGGGGTCGCCTCCTTCGGAGTCGGCCGGCTCGGCGCCGGGTCCTTCGTCGGACCCTTTCGCCCGCCGGGGGGTGGATGCGGTGTCCGTCTCGGTCTCGGTCTCGGGCCGGGGCGCGGAGTCGGGCGTGGGCTCGAGATCGGGATCGGGTCGGTGCTCGGACGTGGGCTCGGGCTCGGGTTCCGCACCGGCTTCAGCCCCGGCTTCGGCCCCGTGCTGTGCCTCGCGCTGGTCCTGAGACTCGGGCGTGCCGCTTTCGGCCTCGGCCCCGGGCTCTGCCTCACCCTCGCCCTCGTCCCGGGACTCGGGCCGAGGCGGCCGAGGCGGCCGAATCCCGGCGGTGGGTTCCGCTGCGGGTTCCCGTTCGGGCTCCGTCTCGCGCTCCGTCTCGCGCTCCGCGTCGCCTTCGGGCTTGGGCTCGGCATTCTCGAATGCCGGGCGGGCGTGGTGCCAGGGAGCATCGGCGCTACGGGCGCGCGGGCGCGCGGGCGGTTCCGCGGCCTCCGGCGCTACCGCGGCGGTGGCCTCCGGCACAGCGGCAGCTTCCGGCGTGGCTGCGGCCTGTTCCTCGCGCTGCGTCGCCGAGCCTTCGCTCGCGCTGCGCGCACGCCGGGGTGCGGTCGCGGGGGGCGGTTCGGTGGCGGAAGGCTTTGCCTCCGCCGGTGCCGCGGCGGCCGGGGGCTGCGCGTCCGTGGCCTCCGGCGTGGCCTGCTCGGGAGCCGACGGGCGCTGGCTCGCCGAGCCCCCGGAAGCGGTGCGCGCCCGGCGGGCCGGTGCCGCAGAGGCTTCGGAGGCCGCCGCGGTTTCGGGAGTCACGGGAGTCACGGGGGTTTCGGGGGTTTCGGGGGTTTCGGGAGTCCCGGGGGCCCCCGTCGCCTGGCCGACCGAGCCCTCCGCCACGCTGCGCGTACGCCGAGCAGGGCGGTCCCCCGCAGCGCGTGGAGCGCGGGCGGGCCGGGCAGGGGCCGGAGGGAGCTGGCCCTTGAGAGGGCCCCACTCGTTCGGGTCGGGAACGCCGGGCGGGAGCATCTGGCGCCGCTTCGGGCCGCCGTGCTCGGACTCCCCCGGCTCCTTCGCACCGGGCCAGGCCTTGGCGACACGCGCCGCAAGGACGAAGTCCTTGCGCAGCGGATGCCCTTCGAAGCCCTCCGGCAGGAGCAGCGGAACGAGGTGCGGGTGGTCGGTGAAGGTGACACCGAACATCTCGTACGTCTCGCGCTCGTGCCAGGCCGCGCCCGCGTAGACACCCACCGCCGTGGGAAGGGCGGGGGTGTCGTGCGGGACCGTCGTACGGAGCAGGAGGCGGCGGACCGAGTGTCCCCCGGACCCGGGTCCTGTCTCCAGCGCGACGACGTGGGCGCAGACACGGAAGCCCGTGCCCGGCTCGTCGACGGCGCTGAGCCAGTCGAAATAGGTGCAGCCGAGTTCGTCGCGGGCAGTGCGCAGCGCTTCGAGCCAGCCGGCCGCCGGGACGTCCACCGTCAGTACGTCGTAGGCCGCCTCGGCGGTCGCGTCCGGTCCGAACCGTTCGGCGATATCGGTGTCGAAGGCGGTCACGAGGCGGCTCCCGGGGCGGGAGGCGGGGTGACCAGACCACTGCGCAGCTCGCCGACGGACGCCCCCGTCGGGGCGGAGCCGTACCGCTCGCTCAGCGACTCCCGCGCGATCTTCTCCTGGAGCTTGAGGATCCCCTGGAGCAGCGCCTCGGGCCGGGGCGGGCAGCCCGGCACATACACATCGACGGGGATGATCTGGTCGACGCCCTTGGTCACCGAGTACGAGTCCCAGTAGGGACCGCCGCAGTTCGAGCAGGCGCCGAAGGAGATGACGTACTTGGGCTCCGGCATCTGCTCGTACAGCCGCTTCACCGCGGGTGCCATCTTGTCGGTCACCGTGCCGGAGACGATCATCAGGTCGGCCTGGCGCGGTCCGGGCGCGAACGGGATGACGCCGAGCCGGATGAAGTCGTGCTTGGCCATCGACGCGGCGATGAACTCGATCGCACAGCAGGCGAGCCCGAAGTTGAAGACCCAGAGGCTGTAGCGGCGGCCCCAGTTCAGGACCACCTTCATCGGCTCGGGTGCGAGCCGGGCGAGGGCGCCCAGCCTCCCCCTGCCTTCGGCGGGGGGTCCCCCAGGCTCGGGAAGCAGCACGGGTTCGGGGGTCTGCGGGGTCACGTCCATGTGAGGACGCCCTTCTTCCATGCATAGAGCAGTCCCACGGCCAGGAAGCCGAGGAAGATGAACATCTCCACGAGGGTCGTCGCGCCGTACCCGGCAGCGGCGAAGACCGTCGCCCATGGGAACAGGAAGATCGAGTCGACGGCGAAGATCACGTAGAGGTAGGCGTACACGTAGTAGCGGACCTGCGTGTGGGCCCAGCCCTCGCCCACCGGGTCGACTCCGCATTCGTACGTGAGGAGCTTCTCCGGAGTCGGTACGACCGGCCGCAGCAGGCGGCCCGCGCCGAAGGCCACCGCGACGAAGAGGACTCCGATCACGGCGAGCAGCCCGACGACCGAGTAGCTCTGGAAGTAGTCGGCCGCGAGTACGGTCGGTTCGGTGGGTTCCGGCACGTCCGTCCCTCGCTCCCTGCCCCGGTGTTCGACGATCCTTTCGCACGGGAGTCTAGGCCCTGCTAAGGGCAGGGTAAGCAGTCGTGTCACGCCTTGGCCGGGACCAGGTGCCTCATGAGTGGGGATATCCCTACTTCGCCCCCACCCACATACCCCATGGCGTGCACGGATGGGACGCGGCAGGCTGGGGCGCATGACCGTGACCAGCAATGCCGGCGGCCCGGACGACGAAGGCCCGCCGCCCGCCCGCTTCGCGTACGACAGGCACACCTGGAAAGAGATCGCCTATCTCCTCTCCGGGCTGCCGTTCGCCCTTCTCGGATTTGTTTACACGGTGTTCATGGTGTCGGTCGGCGCGGGGATGTCCGTCACGGTCGTCGGCCTGCCCCTCCTCGCCGTCGGTCTCGCCGGATCGCGACTGCTCGGCAGGTGGGAACGGGCGCGGGCGCGCAAGCTGCTCGGTGTACGGGTGGACGAGCCGAGCCCGCTGCCCCGCCGGCCCGGCGACAGCTTCCTCGGCACGGTGTGGGCGGGCCTGAAGGACCCGGTGGCGTGGCGCTCCGTGCTGTACGCGTTCATAGGGCTTCCGTGGGGCGTACTGGGGTTCGTCATCACCCTCACGGGGCTGTTCGTGCTCTGGCCGGTGCTTCCGTATGTGGCGCGGGGCCTCACCAATGTCGACCGGGCGCTGGTGCGCGGGCTGCTCTCGCCCTCCGACGAGCTGGAGCGACGGATCGCCGAGCTCGAGTCGGACCGGGGGGTGGTCGTGGACAAGGCGGCGGCCGATCTGCGGCGTATCGAGCGCGATCTGCACGACGGGGCGCAGGCGCGGCTGGTCGCCCTCGCCATGGGGCTCGGTCTTGCCAAGGAAAAGCTGCTCGAGGACCCGGACGCGGCAGCGGCGATGGTCGACGAGGCACATGGCGAGGTGAAGCTGGCACTGCAGGAGCTGCGGGATCTGGCGCGCGGCATTCACCCCGCCGTTCTCACCGACCGGGGCCTGGACGCCGCCCTGTCCGCGGTCTCCTCCCGCTGCACCGTGCCCGTGCAGGTCGCCGTGGATCTGGGGGCCCGTCCCGCCGAGGCGATCGAGGGCATCGCGTACTTCACGGTGTCCGAGCTGCTGCAGAACATCAGCAAGCACGCACAGGCCCGGCAGGCGTCCGTCGACGTGTGGCGCACGGAGGACCGGCTGATGCTGCAGGTCAGGGACGACGGGCAGGGCGGCGCGGATGTCACGGCGGGCAGCGGACTGGCCGGCCTCGCCGAACGGCTCGACGCGGTGGACGGCGTCCTCGTCGTCGACTCCCCGGCCGGAGGCCCCACCGTGGTCACCGCGGAACTGCCCTGGCGCGACAGAGCCGCCGCGGCACCGGGAGCGGTGCCGAAGGCGGCGGCCCCGCTGTAGCGGCCGGAGCCGTCCCCGTAAGGCGGGAGCCGCCCCGCAAGCGGTGGCCGTAGCCGGGCGCCGCCCCGCAGGACGGAAGCCGCCCCGTACGTGGAGCGAGAACCGCAAGGCAAGCGAGAACGGCCCAGAAGCGGGAACCGCCCCGCAAGCGGTGGCTGCAGGCCGAAGCCGTCCCTGCGCAACGCGGGAACCGCCCGCTCCCCGCAGGTGGGGATAACCCCCGGGCCGAGAGGGATACCGGCCTCATGGTGCCGGATCGGCGCTCTGAGCAGCATGGAGGCACTGAGCAATCGGTGCCCCTCAGCGGCGGCAGCCGACGAAAAGAAACGGACGACAAGATGGCCACGGCATTCGGCACGGAACCGGAAACCCGGACCTTCCGCCTTCCTCAGGCGCTGCGCGTGCCGTTCGAGGCCCGCACCTGGCGCGAGTTCGCCTACCTCGTACTCAGCCTGCCCCTCAGCATCGTCTTCTTCTCCTTCGCCGTCTCCTTGACGGCGGCCGGCAGCGGTCTGGTGGTCACCTTCCTCGGCATCCCTCTCCTGGCCGGGACGCTGGCCATGTGCCGTGGCTTCGGCGCGCTGGAGCGCTCCCGTGCCCGTGCCCTGCTGCGCCTCGACATCGTCGACCCCGCCCCGGTCCGGCCCCGGTCGGGCGGGGCGATGGCGTGGGTGGGGGCGATGCTCAAGAGCGGGGTTTCCTGGCGGCACCTCCTCTATGCGCTGGTGCATCTGCCGTGGGCCGTGTTCGCGTTCTCCGTCGCGCTTCCCTTCTGGGTGGCCGGGTGGAGCCTCGCCACGTATCCGCTCTGGCACTGGGTGTTCCCGATGTACGCCGGGCAGGACGGAATCCAGCTGTACGGCGACGGGACGCACAACGTCTATCTCGACTCGCCCTTCGAGCTGGCCACGACCTGCGCGGTAGGGCTGCTGCTGCTGATGACGACACCGTGGCTCGTGCGGGGGCTCGCCACCGTGGACCGTCTGCTGGTCGCAGGTCTGCTGGGTCCGTCCCGGCTGGAGGGCCGCGTCGTGGAACTGGAGTCGGACCGGGGGGTGGTCGTGGACAAGGCGGCGGCCGATCTGCGGCGTATCGAGCGCGATCTGCACGACGGGGCGCAGGCGCGGCTGGTCGCCCTCGCGATGGATCTCGGCCTGGCCAAGGAGAAGCTCCAGGAGGACCCTCGGGAGGCGGCGCGCATGGTGGAGGAGGCGCACGGGGAGGTGAAGACCGCGCTGCAGGAGCTGCGGGATCTGGCGCGCGGCATTCACCCCGCCGTCCTCACCGACCGGGGCCTGGACGCGGCTCTCTCGGCCGTGGCCTCCCGCTGCACCGTTCCGGTCCGGGTGGAGGTGGATCTGGGGGCCCGTCCCGCCGAGGCGATCGAGGGCATCGCGTACTTCACGGTGTCCGAGCTGCTGCAGAACATCAGCAAGCACGCACAGGCCCGGCAGGCGTCCGTCGACGTGTGGCGCACGGAGGACCGGCTGATGCTGCAGGTCAGGGACGACGGGCAGGGCGGCGCGGATGTCACGGCGGGCAGCGGACTGGCCGGCCTCGCCGAACGGCTCGACGCGGTGGACGGCGTCCTCGTCGTCGACTCCCCGGCCGGAGGCCCCACCGTGGTCACCGCGGAACTGCCCTGGCGCGTGTGACCAGGGAGAGGGCCCCCGCCCCCGGCCCCCGGCCGACCCGCCACACCCCGACCCTCCACACCCCGGGCCGGGCGCCCAAGCCGGCACCCCCACGGCCACGGGCCGGACCCCGCACGGGTCCGGCCCGCCGCGCCGGGCCGGGCCGGATTGCGATTGATGAGGGCGTCCGCGCCCGGATGCTGGGATGCTGGGTGTACCAGGGGCGGGACGCATTTCGACATATGGGGGCTGCAGGTCGTGGAGGACAGGGTGCGGGTGGTCATCGCCGAGGATTCCGTTCTGCTTCGGGAAGGCCTGACCCGCCTGCTGACCGACCGCGGGCACGACGTGGTCGCGGGCGTGGGGGACGCGGAGGCGCTGATCAAGACGATCGACGACCTCGCGGCGCAGGAGACACTGCCGGACGTCGTGGTCGCCGATGTGCGGATGCCGCCGTCGCACACCGACGAGGGCGTCCGCGCGGCCGTGCGGCTGCGCCGTGATCACCCCGGGATCGGGGTCCTCGTGCTCTCCCAGTACGTGGAGGAGCGGTACGCCACCGAGCTGCTCGCCGGGAGCAGCCGGGGCGTGGGCTATCTGCTGAAGGACCGGGTCGCCGAGGTCCGGGAGTTCGTGGACGCCGTCGTCCGGGTCGCCCGGGGCGGCACCGCGCTCGACCCGGAGGTGGTGGCGCAGCTGCTCGGCCGCAGCCGTAAGCAGGACGTCCTGGCCGGGCTGACACCGCGCGAGCGGGAGGTGCTCGGCCTGATGGCGGAAGGGCGGACGAACTCGGCGATCGCGAAGCAGCTGGTCGTGAGCGACGGAGCCGTGGAGAAGCATGTGAGCAACATCTTCATGAAGCTCGGGCTGTCCCCCAGCGACGGGGATCACCGGCGTGTACTGGCCGTGCTGACGTATCTCAACTCCTGATTGCCTGACACTCTGTCAGGCAGGCACGATCGAGAACAACCAGAGGACCGATCGGGAGCGTCTTAAGGGAAAGAACCCCGGGGGGCGAACAGAACATGGCAAACCAGGGCATCAGGGTGTCTCAAAGAGACGTCCAGCATATGAGCGGTCCAGGGAAGGCGACCCTTACCGACGTAGGGTTGACCTTGGAGCGACCGGTGAGCCGGCCGCAGCCCAGCCGCCTCGAAGGAGGTCCAGTTCAGTGACCAGCCAGGTCAGTAGCCCAGCCGAGCACGAAGACGAGGCAGACGAGGCCGGCGAGACCCTCGTCGGGGGGCAGCGCAGGCCCCCCGGCGACAAGGAGATCCGCCGCCTCGACCGAGTGATCATCCGGTTCGCGGGTGACTCCGGTGACGGTATGCAGCTGACGGGTGACCGCTTCACGTCGGAGACGGCGTCGTTCGGCAACGACCTGTCCACGCTCCCGAACTTCCCGGCCGAGATCCGCGCGCCCGCAGGCACCCTGCCGGGCGTCTCCTCGTTCCAGCTGCACTTCGCCGACCACGACATCCTCACCCCGGGTGACGCACCGAACGTCCTGGTGGCGATGAATCCTGCCGCGCTCAAGGCGAACATCGGCGATGTGCCCCGCGGCGGCGAAATCATCGTCAACACGGATGAGTTCGCCAAGCGCGCCATGGCCAAGGTCGGCTACGACACCAGCCCGCTCGAGGACGGCTCGCTCGACGGCTACAGCGTCCACCCGGTGCCTCTCACGACGCTCACCGTAGAGGCGCTCAAGGAGTTCGGCCTCTCCCGCAAGGAGGCCGAGCGTTCCAAGAACATGTTCGCGCTGGGCCTGCTGAGCTGGATGTACCACCGTCCGACCGAGGGCACCGAGAAGTTCCTGCGCACCAAGTTCGCCAAGAAGCCGGAGATCGCAGAGGCGAATGTCGCCGCCTTCCGGGCCGGCTGGAACTTCGGCGAGACGACGGAGGACTTCGCCGTCTCCTACGAGGTCGCCCCGGCCGCCCAGGCCTTCCCGACCGGTACGTACCGCAACATCTCCGGCAACCTGGCACTGTCCTACGGCCTGGTCGCGGCGTCCCGGCAGGCGGACCTGCCGCTCTACCTGGGCTCCTACCCCATCACCCCGGCCTCCGACATCCTGCACGAGCTGTCCAAGCACAAGAACTTCGGTGTACGGACCTTCCAGGCCGAGGACGAGATCGCGGGCATCGGCGCGGCGCTCGGCGCGGCCTTCGGCGGCTCGCTGGCCGTCACCACCACGTCCGGCCCCGGTGTGGCGCTGAAGTCGGAGACGATCGGTCTGGCGGTGTCCCTGGAGCTGCCGCTGCTGATCATCGACATCCAGCGCGGAGGTCCGTCGACCGGGCTGCCCACCAAGACCGAGCAGGCCGACCTGCTGCAGGCGATGTACGGGCGCAACGGCGAGGCGCCGGTCCCGGTCGTGGCCCCGAAGACACCCGCGGACTGTTTCCACGCGGCGCTCGAGGCCGCCCGGATCGCCCTGACGTACCGCACGCCGGTCTTCCTGCTCTCCGACGGCTACCTCGCCAACGGCAGCGAGCCGTGGCGCATCCCGGACGTGGACGAACTCCCCGACCTGCGGGTGCAGTTCGCGCAGGGCCCCAACCACACCGCGGAGGACGGCACCGAGGTCTTCTGGCCGTACAAGCGGGACCCGCAGACGCTGGCCCGCCCCTGGGCCGTGCCCGGCACACCGGGTCTGGAGCACCGGATCGGCGGCATCGAGAAGCAGGACGGCACGGGCAACATCTCCTACGACCCCGCCAACCACGACTTCATGGTCCGCGTCCGCCAGGCCAAGGTCGACGGCATCGAGGTGCCCGACCTCGAGGTCGACGACCCGGACGGCGCCCGCACGCTCGTGCTGGGCTGGGGGTCGACGTACGGGCCCATCACCGCGGCCGTGCGCCGGCTGCGGAGCGCGGGGCTGCCCATCGCGCAGGCCCATCTGCGCCATCTCAACCCGTTCCCGAGGAATCTCGGTGACGTTCTCGAGCGTTACGACAAGGTAGTGGTTCCGGAGATGAACCTCGGCCAGCTCGCCACCCTGATCCGGGCGCGGTTCCTGGTCGACGCGCAGTCCTACAACCAGGTCAACGGCATGCCGTTCAAGGCCGAGCAGCTCGCCAAGGCTCTCAAGGAGGCCATCAATGACTGAGACAGCGTCCACTTTGCTGTCGCTGGTTCCGAAGGCCGAGGCCAAGCAGTCCATGAAGGACTTCAAGTCGGACCAGGAAGTCCGTTGGTGTCCGGGCTGCGGTGACTACGCGATCCTCGCCGCCGTGCAGGGCTTCATGCCCGAGCTCGGCCTGGCGAAGGAGAACATCGTCTTCGTCTCGGGCATCGGCTGCTCCTCCCGCTTCCCGTACTACATGAACACCTACGGGATGCACTCCATCCACGGTCGCGCGCCCGCCATCGCGACCGGGCTCGCGTCCTCGCGCCGCGATCTGAGCGTCTGGGTCGTCACCGGAGACGGCGACGCCCTCTCCATCGGCGGAAACCACCTGATCCACGCGCTGCGGCGCAACGTCAACCTCAAGATCCTGCTCTTCAACAACCGGATCTACGGTCTGACCAAGGGCCAGTACAGCCCGACGTCCGAGGTCGGCAAGGTCACCAAGTCGACGCCGATGGGCTCGCTCGACGCGCCCTTCAACCCGGTGTCGCTGGCGATCGGCGCCGAGGCCTCGTTCGTGGCGCGGACGGTCGACT
This sequence comes from Streptomyces sp. NPDC057445, assembly GCF_042802855.1. Taxonomy (NCBI): domain Bacteria; kingdom Bacillati; phylum Actinomycetota; class Actinomycetes; order Kitasatosporales; family Streptomycetaceae; genus Streptomyces; species Streptomyces sp. NPDC057445. Next base: position 598,053 of record NZ_JBHVDH010000003.1, read on the forward strand.
CCGACCGCAAGCACCTCACCGAGGTGCTGCGCGCCGCCGCCGATCATCCGGGCACGGCGCTCGTGGAGATCTACCAGAACTGCAACATCTTCAACGACGGCGCCTTCGACGCCCTCAAGGACAAGCAGTCCGCCGAGGAAGCCGTGATCCGCCTCGAGCACGGCAGACCGATCCGCTTCGGCGCCGACCAGGGCAAGGGTGTCGTCCGGGACCGCGCCACCGGCGATCTGAAGGTCGTCGCGGTGACGCCCGCGAACGAGGCGGAGATCCTCGTCCACGACGCGCACAGCGCCAGCCCGACCACTGCTTTCGCCCTGTCGCGGCTGGCCGACCCGGACACGCTGCACCACACCCCCATCGGGGTGTTCCGCAGCATCGACCGGCCGGTGTACGACACCCAGATGTCCGAACAGCTCGACGCCGCGATCGAGCAGAACGGCAAGGGCGACCTGTCGTCGCTGCTCACCGGCAACGACACCTGGACCGTCGTCGGCTGACGGCGGCGGAAACCGGGCCGGGTACGGCCACGGACACGTGAGGGGCGCCGGTCCATGACCGGCGCCCCTCACGGTTCGACGGCACCTGTGACGGCTTCGACCGTGCCCCCAACCTGCCCCGGCTGCCAGGGGATCGACCGCGTCGCACCCTTGGCTCGTCGTACGCCGCCCGCGCGCACTCCACGTCCCCCAGGCGCCGCTCGCCCAGCGAGAGTGGTCCACGCGCGCCGTGCCGACCGGCGAGGGCCTCATCGGCCCGGCGTACGAACTCAGCGGGGACACGGCCTGGTCCCTCGCCGATTACGCCGCCGAGGTCGCCAAGCAGTCCCGCAATACACCACGTCCCTGCCGAGGTGCACCGGCAGATTCCGACCGGGGCGGGCGTGGCGTTCGCCCGCCGCCGATCCCGCCCGTCATGACCGTATGGCGATACGGACATGACAGTTCGCCCTGCCCGGCGCTACCTTCGGACGCGGACGCGTGGCGGCAGGCAGGAGGAGCGGTGAAGGACGACGAGCAGCGGGCTGGACTGCTGTACGGGATCGGCGCCTACGGAATGTGGGGACTGGTCCCGCTCTTCTGGCCGCTGCTGAAGCCGGCCGACGCGATCGAGATCCTCGCCCACCGCATGGTCTGGTCCCTCGCCGTGGTGGCCGTCGCGCTGCTGGCCCTGCGGCGCTGGAGCTGGATACGTGCCCTGCTGAGCGAGCCGCGCAAGCTCGGCATGATCACCGTCGCCGCCACGGTGATCACCGTCAACTGGGGCCTGTACATCTGGGCCGTCAACGCGGGCCAGGTGGTGGAGGCGTCGCTCGGCTACTTCATCAATCCGCTGGTCACCATCGCGATGGGCGTACTGCTGCTCAAGGAGCGGCTGCGGCCCGCGCAGTGGGCGGCGGTCGGCATCGGCTTCGCCGCCGTCCTCGTGCTGACCGTCGGCTACGGCAGGCCGCCATGGATCTCACTGATCCTGGCGTTCTCGTTCGCGGTCTACGGGCTGATCAAGAAGAAGACCAACATCGGCGGCCTGGAATCGCTGGCCGCGGAGACGGCGGTGCAGTTCCTGCCCGCGCTCGGCTATCTGCTGTGGCTGGGCTCCCAGGGCTCTGCGACGTTCGTCACGGGAGGCGCCGGCCATGCCGCTCTGCTCGCCACGACGGGCGTGGTCACCGCGGCACCACTGGTGTGCTTCGGAGCGGCGGCCATCAGGGTGCCTCTGTCGACACTGGGTCTGCTGCAGTATCTGGCGCCGATGTTCCAGTTCCTGCTGGGCGTCGTCTACTTCCATGAGGCCATGCCCGCCGAGCGGTGGGCCGGTTTCTCACTGGTCTGGCTGGCGCTGACCGTCCTCACCTGGGACGCCCTGCGCACGGCCCGGCGCACCCGGGCGGAAGCGGTACGGCTTGCCGCCGCGGCACCGGACGCCGCTTCCGTTCCCGTCGTCGCCGATGTCCCGGCACCCGCCGATGTCACGGCACCGGCTCGGCGCGAGGCCGCCGCGGGCTGAGCGAACGGGATTGCCCCGAGGCAGCGTGCGCGTGGCGCGATCTCGCCGCCGTCCGGCATCCGGACGACCCGTACGAGGAGGAGACGGGCAGCGGCCTCGGCAGGCGGCTGCTGCTCCAGCGGGTCCCGGAGACCAAGACGGTCAAGAACCGCCTCCACCTCGACCTGCGCACCGGGCCGGGCCGACGGGACCAGGAGGTCGCCCGGCCGGAGGGGCTGGGAGCGACGGTGCTGCGGCATGTGAAGGAGCCCGGCGGACAGTGGTGCATCATGCAGGATCCCGAGGGCAACGAGTTCTGCGTGCATTGGATACGACACCTTGTATACGGGGACGAGCCCCGGTGTTCGTTGAGCGAACCTGACTGACCGGTTTCCGCCCTTGACGGTCAGTCAACATCTCGCTGAACATTCACCACACACCGCACCGAGTACAGCTCCAGCACCCTGCGATGCCGCCGTCGCAGGGTGTCTCGCACGTTCCGTCCCGCCCCCGAACGGAATCCGGAGCCCCCACATGACCCACTCCGTGCACAGACGCACCGCCGCACTCACGGCAGTCGCCCTGGCCGGCCTGCTCGCCGCAGCCGTGCCGAGCACAGCCGCAACCACCACCGCCGCCGCTCCGAGCGCCGCCACTTCCCCGGCGGCGCTCGCCGCGCCCGACATCCCTCTCGCCAACGTCAAGGCACATCTCGGCGACCTCCAGTCGATCGCGAGCGCCAACGGTGGCAACCGTGCGCACGGCCGCACGGGCTACAAGGCGTCGATCGACCATGTGAAGGCCAAGCTGGACGCGGCCGGATTCACCACCACCGTCCAGCAGTTCACGTCCTCGGGCGCCACCGGATACAACCTGATCGCCGACTGGCCGGGCGGCGACACCAACCGGGTGCTGATGGCCGGCGCCCACCTCGACTCGGTCACCTCGGGCCCCGGCATCAACGACAACGGCTCCGGCTCGGCCGGCGTCCTGGAGACCGCGCTCGCCGTCTCCCGTGCCCAGCTCAACCCGGACAAGCATCTGCGCTTCGCCTGGTGGGGCGCGGAGGAACTGGGCCTGGTCGGGTCCAAGTACTACGTCAACAACCTGCCGTCCGCGGAACGTTCGAAGATCAGCGGCTATCTCAACTTCGACATGATCGGTTCGCCGAACCCCGGCTACTTCGTCTACGACGACGACCCGACGATCGAGAAGACCTTCAAGGACTACTTCGCGGGCATCGGCGTCCCGACCGAGATCGAGACGGAGGGCGACGGCCGCTCCGACCACGCATCCTTCAAGAACGTGGGCATACCGGTCGGCGGACTCTTCACCGGCGCGAGCCGTACGAAGTCGAGTGCGCAGGCCCAGAAGTGGGGTGGCACGGCCGGACAGGCCTTCGACCGCTGCTACCACTCCTCCTGCGACAGCGCGTCCAACATCAACGACACCGCGCTCGACCGCAACAGCGACGCGATCGCCCACGCGATCTGGACCCTGTCCGCGGGGACGACCGTCCCACCGGGTGATGTCTACGAGAACGCGAACAACGTCTCCATACCGGACAACGGCGCCGCCGTCACCTCGTCGGTGACGGTCTCCGGCCGCACCGGAAACGCCCCGGCCGCCCTCGCGGTGGGCGTGGACATCAAGCACACCTGGCGCGGCGACCTGGTCATCGACCTGCTGGCCCCGGACGGTACGGCGTACCGCCTGAAGAACTCCAGTGGCAGCGACTCGGCGGACAACGTCATCACGACCTACACGGTGAACGCGTCCGGTGAGAGCGCGAACGGCACCTGGCAGCTGAAGGTCCAGGACGTGGCGGCCCAGGACACCGGCTTCATCGACAGCTGGAAGCTCACCTTCTGAGCGTCACACCAGCCAGGCCCTGACCTGCACGGGACAACACGGTTGCGGGGCACCCCCCTTGAGGGGTGCCCCGCATCCGTCGTCCGGCCCGGCGCCCACTACCGTTCGTCCGCCGCGCGGGCGCGGGCTGCCGCGGGCCCGCTACTTCGCGTCGTTCGCCGCCTTGATCAGAGCGTCCTTGGTGACGGCGCCGACGTAGACCTTGCCGTCGTCCGTCATCAGGGCGTTGACCAGACGGGTCTTGAAGACCGTGCCCGTGCCGAAGTCACCCTTCACCTGGTCACCCAGGGCGTCCAGGAACTTCCCGGCCTCCGGCGGGACGTCGCCCTCGCCGGCCTTCGGCGCCTTGAGGCCCTCGCCGCCCGGGGCGGCCAGTTCGGCGATGGAGGTCCAGCCCTTGCCGATGACGTTCAGGCCGTTGAAGTCCTCCATGCCCTCGAACTCCTCGGGCGACCCGGGGGACCGGGGGGACTTGGGAGCCGCGGGCGCCTTCGGGGCTCCCTTCTCCATGGCGTTGAGGTCGTCCGACTCGGTGACCTTCGCGCCCTTCGGCGGGGTGAAGTCGAAGGTGGAGGCGGCCGGCTTCGAGAAGTCGACCTTGGTGAAGCCCGCGTCGACCGCAGCCTTGCCGCCGTCGCTCGGCAGCAGCGTGAACTTCAGCGGCACGCCGTTCTCCGCGTCCACCGCGACCTTGATGGAACTGATCGTCGAGCCGCTCTGCCTGGGCTTGATGACCAGCTGGTACGCGTCCCGGCCGGCGATACGGGCCGTGCCGTCGACCGTCACGGAGGTGGTCCCGTCCACGGCCTTCAGCGCTTCGTCGGCGAGGTCCTTGGGCGTGGTCGGCAGTTCCTTGGGCGCCTTGTCCCCGTCGCCTTCGCCCTTGCCGCCGTCCTTGCCGTGAACGACCTCGTCCGATGCGCTGTCGTACGTCCAGACGTCCTCACCGTTGTGGGTGACGCTGTACTCCTCGCCGCCGGACCGGAAGGACACCCGCTGCCTGTCCGGTCCGTCGGCGGCGACATCCACCTTGTGCGTGCCGGAAGCCAGTTCCATCAGCCTGCTCTCGGGGGACGCAGAGGCGCCCGCTCCTCCCTTGCCGGCTCCGGGCGCGAGGCTGCTCGCCAGACCGCCCAGGTCGGGGAGGCCCAGGTCCGTGCTGATCTTCACCGTGCCGGAGAGCTGCTGCACGTCCGAAGCGGCGATCTTCTCGATGAGCTGCTGTGCCGTGATCTTGGGAAGATCGGGGTCGCCTGACGCGGCGAGCGCCGGGACGAGCCCGATGGTCGCCGCGGCAACGCCCGCCACCGCGACCGGGACGACGTACCGCGCCGCCTTCCGGCGGGCCGGGCCGACCTCCTCCGGCTCTGCGGTGATCGTTGCGTTCTCGTTCGGTGCCATGGTGTGCCCTACCTCCGTGATAGCGGCGTCGTCCGTCCACACCATCTGACCAAATCCCCCCGCCGTAATCGTCAGCCCTCGGCATCAACTCCATGTACTGCTGGGGTATGACCCGGGGGCCGCCGAACTCCGCCGACCAGTAGGGGTCGTGGCCGTCGACCCCTACCGCCGGCCGTGGTCTACCTCTGGACGAAGACGTAGTCCGCGCCGTACGGGACCCCGACGATCGAGCCCTCCTGGCAGCTGCCGGACGGGGCCGCGCCACCGACGGTGTTCAGCCGGAGGATCTCGACGGTGTCCGCGAACAGCCCGTGCTTCTCGCCGGACGGGGTCGCCTTCAGATCGAGCTCGGGGATGTTCCGCTCACCGTTCGGCGTCCTGGTGATCACCTTGCCGGTGACGGCGCTGCCGTCCTTGGCGGCCCACTGCGGCGTCCCGGAGTTCGGCGCGACGAAGGAGTGGGCGATGTTCCCTGCGAGGACGGCGCGCACGTCGCGCTGCTGGAAGGAGTACGTGCCGTTCTCGCCCTTCCTGCACTCGTAGATCTGCCTGCCCTTGACCACCGGGGCCTGGAAGTTGTGGAGCGCGCGGCCGAAGGCGAAGGAGCTGGTGACCTTGTGGAACTGGCCGCGGACGGCGCCGCCCGGGAACTCGGCGGTGTGGAGGTTGGCGTAGAAGCCGTCCGGGCCGGCCCTGAAGGCCTCCAGCAGGGCCTTGTCGCCGACCTTGACCGTGCCGGTGACCGACCGGTGCTCACCCTTGCCGAGCAGCTTGGTGAAGTCGACCTTGATCCCGCCGTTGGCCCCCTTGTCCCCCTGGTGGATGTGGAGGGCGGTCGGCCTCCCGGTGCCCCGCCACTTCACGGCGACGGAGATGCGGTCCCCGTCGACCTTCACGAATTCGAGGGCGGCGCCGTCCCGGTCGCCGACAGCGGGTCCGCCCTGCACAGGCACCTCGTTGGCGCCGTTGAGGCTCGCCACGAAGAGGTCGCCGCGGCCCCCGGTGGCGCTCCGGGCGGCGGCGGAGCCGTGCGCCGTGGGTCCGTCGGCCGGGGCCTTGCTGTGGGCGAAGGCCGGGACGACGGCGAGCGTGGCGCCGGTGACCGCGGCGATCGCGGTAGCCGCGACAGCGATGGTCTTGGTGCGGTTCATTCTGTTTTCTCCCCGTACTGATGCCGACGCCCCCTGCGTCAGCTTCTGTGCATCAGTACGAGCGAGTCCTAGTCTGGACTCAATCCAAGTATGTGACCCGCGTCACAAGCTTTCGGCACGGTCCGGACCGGCCGGCGCGCGCGAAGCCGCCCGGGTCAGCCCGCGCGGTGCACCACCGCGTCGCACAGCTCCACCAGCGCGGACTTCGTGTAGCACTCGGGCAGCGGCGCCAGCATCGCCCGCGCCTCCTCCGCGTACCGCACGGTGTCGCGCCGCGCCTGTTCCAGGGCGGGGTGCACCCGCAGCCTGGCCAGTGCCTCCGCATGCCGCGCGTCGTCGGTCAGATCCCCGGCCAGCAGCTCGACCAGCTCCAGGTCCTCGGCCCGGCCGTGCGCGGCGGCCTGCTCCCGCAGCCGGAGCACGGGCAGCGTGGGAATGCCCTCCCGCAGATCGGTGCCCGGCGTCTTGCCGGACTCGTGCGAGTCGGAGGCGATGTCGAGTACGTCGTCGGCCAGCTGGAAGGCGACGCCGAGCCGCTCCCCGTACTGGGTGAGGATGTCGGTGATCCGCTCGTCGGCGCCGGCCATCATCGCGCCGAACCGGCAGGAGACCGCGACCAGCGAGCCGGTCTTGCCCGCCAGGACGTCGAGGTAGTGCTCGACCGGGTCGCGGCCGTCACGCGGGCCCGCGGTCTCCAGGATCTGGCCGGTGACCAGCCGCTCGAAGGCCTCTGCCTGGATGCGGACGGCCTCCGGGCCCAGGTCGGCCAGGATGTGCGAGGCGCGGGCGAAGAGGAAGTCGCCGGTCAGGACGGCCACCGAGTTGCCCCAGCGGGTGTTGGCGCTGTCCACGCCGCGGCGCACATCGGCCTCGTCCATCACGTCGTCGTGGTACAGCGTCGCCAGATGCGTCAGCTCGACGACGACGGCCGAGGGCACGACACCCGGCGCGTACGGATCGCCGAACTGTGCGGCCAGCATCACCAGCAGCGGCCTGAAGCGCTTCCCGCCCGCGCGGACGAGGTGCTGCGCTGCCTCCGTGATGAAGGGGACCTCGCTCTTGGTGGCATCGAGCAGTCCCGCCTCGACAGCCGCCAATCCGGTCTGGACATCGGCCTCAAGAGCCTGGTCCCGCACGCTCAGCCCGAACGGCCCGACGACGGTCACGAGAGGTACTCCTGTCTGCTGACGATCACACGGATTGTCGATGTGTCGCTGTCATCACTCAAGTCAGCGTATCCGGTCCCCTTTCGATCACCGGCGGCGCCTTCCCGCCTCCGCCGGTATGTTCTTGATCAGCTCATAAGACTGATAGCACAGTGTTTGTCCACGGCCGTGACCGAACCCGACGCCGCCTCGTCACCCCCGAGGTTTTCCCATGCGCATCCGCACCTCCTTCCCGTACGAGACCCGTCACGAGGACATCCGCATCCCCTTGCCGGACGGCACGAGGCTCTACGCACGGGTGTGGCGGCCACTGACCGGCGAGCCCGTGCCCGCGCTCCTCGAATACCTCCCGTGCCGGCTGACCGACCGGACCGCGCCGCGCGACCGGCAGCGGCACCCCTGGTACGCGGGCCACGGCTATGCGTCGGTACGCGTGGACGTGCGCGGATACGGCAACAGCGACGGTGTGCCGGGCGACCCGTGCTCGGCGGCCGTGTTCGAGGACGGGGCAGCGGTCGTGGAGTGGCTGGCCGGGCAGCCCTGGTGCAGTGGCCGCGTCGGAATGTTCGGGATCGGCTGGGGCGGCCTCGCCTCGCTGCGGATCGCGGCGCTCGCCCCGGAGCCGCTGAAGGCGGTCGTCGCTGTCTGCCCCACCGACGACGGCTTCGGCCGCGGCCTCGACGAAAGATCCGACGACGGCTTCGACCACGGCCTCGACCGGCAGGCCCGATTCTTGCCCGCCACCGGCGTGCGCGCCTGGTCGCCGGGCATGCCGGCCTTCGCCGCCCTGCCCCCGGACCCGTTGTACGCGGGCGACGAGTGGCGCACGATGTGGCTGGACCGTCTCCAGGCGGTGGAACTGTTCCCCCACACCCGGTTCGCGTACGCCCGCACGGACCACGGGGCGATCCGGGCGGCGGTGTTGGCGGTGGGCGGTTGGCACGACCCGTACCGCGACACGGTGCTGCGGCTGGTCGAACGTCTCGACCCGTCACGGGTACGGGGGCTGATCGGGCCGTGGGCCCACCACTACCCGGACCGGGAGCTTCCGCCGGGTCCGGCGATCGGCTTCCTCCAGGAGACGCTGCGCTGGTGGGAGCACTGGCTGGAGGCGGGTTCCGGCAGCCGACCTGACACGGGGAGGCAGGACGTGACGGCCGAGCCGCTGCTGCGGTCGTGGATCGGCGAGTCGCACCCGCCCGCGACGGCATACGGCGAGGCCGCCGGCCGGTGGGTCGGCGACGACACCTGGCCGTCCCGGCACATCACCCCCGTGGCGTACGTCTTCCAGGGCCCGCCGCTCGTCGTGGACTCCCCGCAGCACACCGGCCTCGACGCGGGCAGCTTCCTTCCCCGCGGCGGCGACGCCGACCTGCCCGCCGACCAGCGCGACGAGGACGCCAAGTCGGGGAGCTTCGAGTTCGCCGTCCCGGAACGGACCATGGTCCTCGGACGGCCCCGGGTGACCCTGCGGCTGCGCCTGGACGCCCCCTGCGCCCATGTCGTCGCCCGGCTCTGCGATGTCGCCCCCGACGGCGCGTCCACCCTCGTCACCCGGGGGGCCTTCGGGGTCCCGGCCCGGGGCAACGGGACCGGAGGCGGGCAGGCCGCGGGCGACCGGGCCGAGGGCGACCAGGCAGGCCATCTCGCGGCGGGCGGTCGGGCCGGAACGGCACCGCACGAAGGAGCCGAGGACATCGCCTTCGAGCTGAACGCCATCGGACACACCTTCCCGGCCGGTCACCGCATCAGGCTCTCCGTCTCCTCCGCCTACTGGCCCTGGGTCTGGCCCCCGCCACGGACCGCGGGCTTCACGCTCGAACCGGAGGGCTGCTCCCTCGAACTCCCCGTGCGCGCCCCCACCGCCGGGACGATCACCTTCGAAGGCCCCGAACAGTCGGAGCCCCTCGGTGTCATCACACCCGTCACACTCGACGAGCCCCGCCCCGAGCGGCTGATCATCCGAGACGTCGCCAAGGGCGAACGCCGACTTGAGGCCGCTCCCGGCGAGAGCGGCACCCGCGTCTACCCCGACGGCCTCGAAATCACCGAGGAGGCGTGGGAGACGTACACGATCCAGGAGCGGGACCCGTTGTCCGCCCATAGCCGCTCCGACTGGAGGATCCGCTTCCACCGACCCGACATGGCGTGGGACATCCGCATCGAGGCCCGGTCAGAAAGCGCCCACGACACGGGCGGCTTCCTCACCTCGGACGAGGTGGTGTGCCGGCACGGGGACGAGGTTGTGTTCCACCGCACCTGGGAGAAGCGGATTCCCCACGAGGCGGGCTGAACCACGCACCCGCCCGGGCGACCGGCGGCCAAGTGGGCACTGACGCCAGGTGCACCGTCCACGTAACGTGTCCCCCACACACGTGGAAAGCGAGGCAAGCACCGATGCCCGAGCAGAGCCCGCTCGATCTGGACGAGGGCGACCCCTTCGGCCCGCACAACCTCCCGTACGGCGTCTTCACCACCGCCGCCGAGCCCGACCGGAGGCGGCTCGGGGTCAGGATCGGCGCGTACGTGCTCGACGCCGGGGCGGCGGCGCACACGCTCGGTTCTCCTTACGCCGCGCTGCTCGCTCAGCCGAGCCTGGGCCCGCTGCTCACGGCCGGCCGCACGGCCTGGCGTGACGTACGCCGCGCGCTCACCGCCTGGGTGACCGTGCCCGCGCACCGCCAGGACATCGAGCCGCTGCTGCACCCGCTCGGCTCGGTCACCCTGCACCTTCCGTACGAGGTCGCCGACTACGTCGACTTCTACTCCAGCGAGCACCACGCCACCAACGTCGGGCACATCTTCCGCCCCGACGGCGAGCCGCTGACCCCCAACTGGAAGCATCTGCCGATCGGTTACCACGGCCGCTCCGGGACGGTCGTCGTCTCCGGCACGGACGTGATCCGCCCCTGCGGCCAGCGCAAGACCCCCACGGACCCGGCGCCGCTCTTCGGACCGTCCGTCAAACTGGACATCGAGGCGGAGGTCGGCTTCGTCGTCGGCACCCCGTCCGAGCTGGGCCGGTCCGTCCCCCTGTCCTCGTTCCGCGACCATGTCTTCGGACTCCAGCTCCTCAACGACTGGTCCGCCCGCGACATCCAGGCCTGGGAGTACGTCCCCCTCGGCCCGTTCCTCGGCAAGTCGTTCGCCACTTCCGTCTCCGCCTGGGTCACCCCGCTGGAGGCCCTGGACGCCGCCCGTGTCGAACCGCCCGCGCGCGACTTCGACCTGCTCCCCTACCTCGACGACTCCGGCGAGGAGGAGCCCGGCGGTTTCGACCTCCGTATCTCCGTCGCCATCAACGGGCATGTCGTCAGCGAGCCGCCGTTCGCCACGATGTACTGGACGGCCGCCCAGCAGCTCGCGCACATGACCGTCAACGGCGCCTCGCTGCGCACCGGCGATCTGTACGGCTCCGGCACGGTGAGCGGACCCGAGGTCCACCAGCGCGGCTCGCTCCTCGAACTCACCTGGAACGGACGGGACCCGCTGGATCTGCCGTACGGGAAGCGGACCTTCCTGGAGGACGGGGACGAGGTCACGATGACCGCGTGGGCACCGGGTCCGGACGGTGTCAGGGTCGGCCTCGGCGAGGTCACGGGCCGCATCGCACCTGCCACCGAATAGGACCTGCTCCCCGAGCATGATTCCGCTGACCGCCTGGCCGCCTGACCGCCTGACGCCTGACCGGGTGACCGGGTGACCGCCTGGCGGACGGTGGCCCTCGGCCCGCTGCCCTCGGCCTTCACGAGGGCGGTGGGCCGCAAAATCATGTGCGGATCAGGAATCCGGTTGACACGCTGAGTTCATGAACCGCCAGCAGGACGACGTCCCCGGCTCTGCCACCACACCCCGGCCGACGGACTGGACCACCACTCCCATCACCGCCGGCCTCCTGCTCGGTGCGCTCGACCTGGAGCGCACCGAGCACGGGCTGCTGCCGCACCGGCTGCCCGCCCGGGCCCGCGCGCAGTGCGCCGACGGGCAGCTGGCCATGGCGGAGGCCCAGCCCTCCGGAGTACGGCTGGTGTTCCGCACCCGGGCCACCGCCGTCGAGCTGGACACACTCCGCACCAAGAATGCCTACCAGGGCGCCCCGCCCCGTCCCGACGGCGTGTACGACCTGCTCGTCGACGGCCGGTTGGCCGCGCAGGCCGCTGTGACCGGCGGCAACGTCCTGATGGTGGACATGACCACCGGGTCCGCGGAAACCCGGCCCGGCCCGGTCGGCACCGTTCGGTTCTCCGGCCTGCCCGGCCGTGTGAAGGACGTCGAGATCTGGCTGCCGTACAACGAGATCACCCAGCTGGTCGCCCTGCGCACCGACGCCCCCGTCGAGCCCGTACCGAACAGTGGCCGCAAGGTGTGGCTGCACCACGGCAGTTCGATCAGCCACGGCTCCGACGCCGCGAGCCCCAGCACGACCTGGCCCGCGCTGGCCGCCTCCCTCGGCGGCGTGGAACTGATCAACCTGGGCCTTGGCGGCAGCGCCCTGCTCGATCCGTTCACCGCCCGCGCCCTGCGCGACACCCCCGCGGACCTGATCAGCGTCAAGATCGGCATCAACCTGGTCAACACCGACCTGATGCGGCTGCGCGCCTTCAGCCCTGCGGTGCACGGCTTCCTCGACACCATCCGCGAGGGGCACCCCACCACTCCGCTGCTGGTCGTCTCGCCCATCCTGTGCCCCATCCACGAGGACACCCCCGGCCCCAGCGCCCCGGACTTCGGCGACCTCGGCGACCTCGGCGAGGGAAAGCTCCGGTTCCGGGCCGCGGGAGACCCCGCGGACCGCGCCGCAGGGAAGCTGACGCTCAACGTCATCCGGGACGAGCTCTCCCGCATCGTGGAGCAGAGGGCGGCCGACGACCCCCATCTTCACCACCTCGACGGCCGCGACCTCTACGGCGAGGCGGACTTCGCCGAACTGCCGCTGCCCGACCAGCTCCACCCGGACGCCGCCGCACACCGCCGCATCGGGGAACGCTTCGCCGAGCTGGCCTTCCGCACCGGCGGACCGTTCGCCGCCGGGCGGGCCTGAGACGCCCGCTCCTCCTCCGGTTCCCGTCGTGCCCGGACCCTGACGAGGAGCGCAGCGGCGGTGACAGTGCCGGGGAAGCGGCAAGGCCTGGTGGCAGATCTTCCCGCGCGCCTCGCACAACCGCAGTTCAGAGCCCTTTCACCGACCCCGGCAAGTGGCGCAACACTGCCGCAACACCATCGGCGGGCATGCGTCGGTATGGTCCGACGCATGCCCGCCGAACGCATCCGAGACCACGCCGGACAGGGAGCGACCACCGTCGCCGCCCGGCGTCGCCGGCTGCGTGCCGACCAGGCCCGGCAGCTCGCCGACCTGCTGCGCCACCAGATCCTCGCGGGCGGCTTCGCCGACGGATCCCTGCCCCACGAGGGCATCATCGGCCGTGACTACGGGGCCACCCGCAACACCGTTCGCCAGGCCCTCGATCTGCTCCGCACGGAGCAGCTCGTGGACCGGGTGCCCGGTCTCGGCACGGTCGTCGTCGGCCGCAAGTACCGCCACGGGCTCAACCGGCTGCAGGGCCTCGCAGAGACCCTGCACGAGCACGGCGCCGTCACCAACGAGGTCCGGACGGTGGGTCCCGTCGCCGCACCCGCACCGGTCGCCGCCCGGCTCGGCGTACCCGACCACAGCGACGTGCTCTACATCGAGCGGCTGCGCCTCCTCGGCGGTCTGCCGCTGTCCCTCGACCTCACCTACGTCCCCATGGACATCGGAGCCGAACTCATCGGCTGCGACCTGGAGAACACCGACGTCTTCCGGCTGCTCGAATCACTGACCGGCCGGCGGCTCGGCACCGCGCAGATCACCCTCGAGGCCGTCAACGCCGACGCCCACTCCGCGGCCGTGCTCCAGGCCCCGCGCGGCGCGGCCCTGCTGATGCTGGAACGGCTCACCCATCTCGCCGACGGACGTCCCGTGGACCTCGAGTTCATCCGTTTCCGCGGGGACCGCATCACGATGAGCGGTCTGCTGCACCGCTCCTGCTGACCTCCTGATCCGTCTTCCACCCCCTCACCGGAGACAGCCATGCCCTTGGCGCCCCAGCGGGCCGACGTGCCCGTGACCATCGACGAATCGAAGTGCATCGACGGCTGCACGCTCTGCGTGGAGATGTGCCCGCTGGACTCCCTGGCCATCAACCCGGACAGCGGCAAGGCGTACATGCACGTCGACGAGTGCTGGTACTGCGGCCCGTGCGCGGCTCGCTGCCCCACCGGAGCCGTCACGGTCAACATGCCCTATCTGCTCCGGTGAGAGGTACGAATCCCGATGCCCCGCAAGACACTCGTCCTGCTCGCCACCACCGCCGTACTGCTCCCCCTCACCGGCTGCGGCGGTGGCGCCGAGGCGGACGGCGGATCGACGGTCACCGTCACCGTCGGATATCAGTCCAAGACCATCAACACCGTCACCGCCGGCACGCTCCTGCGCTCCCTCGGCTACTTCGAACGTGAACTGCGCGCCCTGGGCGAACGGGACGGCAAGAAGTACGAGGTCGTCTGGCAGGACTACGCCACAGGCGCGCCGATCACCGCGCAGATGACCGCCGGGAAGATCGACATCGGCTCGATGGGCGACTTCCCGCTGCTCATCAACGCGGCCCGCGGCAAACAGCTGAACCGCCCCACGAAGCTCGTCTCCGTCACCGGTTACAACCTTCGTGGCGCGCTCAACACCGTGGTCACAGGCCCGGACTCCACACTTGTCTCGCTCAAGGACCTCGCGGGCAAGAAGGTCTCCACGAGCGTGGGTTCGGCAGCGGACGGCACCCTCGTACGTGCGCTCCGGCGCGCGGGCATCGACGATGTGCGCAAGCTCAACCAGCAGCCCGCGGTGGGTGCTTCCGCGCTGTCGTCGGGGAGCGCCGACGCGCTCTCGCAGTTCGTCGCCTGGCCCGGGCTGCTCGCCTTCCAGGGCAAGGCGAAGGCCCTGTACGACGGGGCCGAGCTGAATCTGCCCACCTTCCACGGGGTCACCGCCCGCGAGGACTTCGCCGGGCGGCGGCCGAAGGTGCTGGAAGCCTTCCTGAAGGCCCAGATCGACGCGACCGCCTATCTGCGCGAACGGCCGGTCGCCGCCAGTGAGAAGGTGGCCGCGGCCACCGGGCTGCCGCCGGAGGTCGTCCACCTCTACAACGGCCCGAACGGCATCGCCACCTTCGACCCCACTCTCAAGCCGAGGCTGATCGCCGCGCTGAAGGAGGACGTACCGGTCCTCAAGTCGGCGAAGCTCGTCGGCGACGTCGATGTGGACGCCTTCGTCGACGACTCGTACCTGAAGCGGGCGTACGGCTCCGCGTACGGGAAGCAGCTCACGGCGGCGGCCCCCGCGGCCCGCAGTGAGGTGTGGCTCAAGTCGGCGGACCGTACCGAGTCCTTCGCCACCCCCGAGGAAGCCCTGCGCCACGTCGCCGCCCATCGCGACCGGGTCCGGGTGGCGTACGTCCCGGACGCGACCACCGGCACCCTCTGGTACGCGGACAAGGCGGTCTGGCTCGCCGACGGAAACAGGCCCGTGCCCTTCCTCACGCAGGCGGCGGCCACCGCCTACAGGTCGGCCCACGCCGGTGCACGTCCGCTCACCTACGCCCAGGCGCTGGAGCTCGCGTCATGAGGCTGCTGCTGCGAGCGGGTTCCCTGGTGGCCGCGCTCGCGCTGTGGCAGCTGCTGACGTCCCTCGACGTGAGTCTCTGGCTCCGCTTCGAGCAGTTCCCAACGGTGACAGAGGTGGCGGGCGAGTTCGGTGACCGGCTGGACACCCCGGAGTACTGGCAGGACCTCGGCGACAGCCTCGGCCGGATCGGCGCGGGCTTCGCCCTGGCGGCGGTCGCGGGCGTGGCGGTGGGCACGGCGGTCGCCCGTTCCCGAGTGGCCGCCGACCTGCTCGGTCCACTCCTCGAAGTCCTCCGCCCGATCCCGGCGATCGCGCTGGTACCCGTGGCGATCCTGCTCTTCCCCAGCAACGAGCAGGGCATCGTCTTCATCACCTTCACCGCGGCGTTCTTCCCGGTCATGGTCTCCACCCGGCACGCGGTGCGGGCACTGGACCCGGGCTGGGAGGAGGCCGTGCTCACGATGGGCGCGGGACGCGTCCGCGTGCTCCTCTCGGTCGTCCTGCCCGGTGCCCTCCCGGGCATCTTCGGGGGGCTGTCGGTCGGCATCGGTGTCTCGTGGATCTGCGTGATCTCGGCGGAGATGATCTCCGGCGAGTACGGGGTGGGTTACCGCACCTGGCAGGACTACACGGTCGTCGACTACCCGGGCGTCTTCGTCGGCATGGCGAGCATCGGCCTGTTGGGCTGGCTCACCTCGACGGCGGTCGAACTCCTGGGCCGCCGCGCGACGCACTGGCTGCCGCGCCCGGAACCGTCGGCGCCGCGGGCCCCGCGGTACCGGGCACTTTCCACGCCCGCATGGCGATCGGGGACGGACACACCGGGGGCAGCCGCGGTACCGCCCACCCCGACGCACCCCACCGCGACACCCGCAGGAGGCCCGCCGTGACCACGTCCACCCGCAAGCCCCGCACCGCGTCGCCGGACGCCGGGTCCACGTACCCCCCGCCCCACGGCGCGCGCCTCGCACTGCACCGCGCGCGCCTCGGCCGCCCCGGAGCGGTCGCGCTCGACGCCCTCGACCTCGATGTCGCGGCGGGCGAGATCCTCACCGTCGTCGGACCGTCCGGCTGCGGCAAATCCACGCTCCTGCGCACCCTGGCGGGTCTGCTGCCCCCACTCGCAGGCAGGGTCACGGTCGACGACGACGCCGTCACCGGCCCCGGCGCGGACCGCGCCCTGGTCTTCCAGGAGGACGCCCTCCTCCCCTGGCGCTCCCTGCGCGCCAACGTCGAACTCCCCCTGGCCATCAAGGGCATGAGCAGGAGCACACGCCGTGCCACCGCAACCCGCTGGCTCGACCGCGTCGGCCTCGCCGACCGCGCCCGGCATCTTCCCCACCGGGTCTCCGGCGGACAGCGCCAGCGCGTTCAGCTCGCCCGCGCCCTCGCCGGCGAGCCCCGCGCCGTCCTCATGGACGAACCGTTCGGCGCACTCGACGCGCAGACCCGCGCCGGTATGCAGCAGCTCCTCGTGGACGTACTCCACGGCACCGGCGCGACCGTCGTCTTCGTGACGCACGACGTGGACGAGGCCGTGTTCCTCGGCGACCGTGTCGCGCTCCTCGGCACGGGCCGCGTCCTCGGAGTCCCCCGCCCCCGCGACCGCGCCGCGCACGACGACCCGGCGACCACCCGACTGCGCCGTACGGTCCTCGAATCCCTCGGCGGCCGAGAAAGCACCTGAGAGGCAAGCCCATGGACATCCCCTCCCTCGCCGACGCGGACGCGCTCTCCTGCGACGTGCTCGTCATCGGCGGCGGCACCGCGGGCACGATGGCCGCGCTCACGGCCGCGGAGCACGGCGCGAACGTCCTGCTCCTCGAAAAGGCGCATGTACGCCACTCCGGCGCCCTCGCCATGGGCATGGACGGCGTCAACAACGCCGTCATCCCCGGCCGTGCCGAGCCCGACGACTACGTCGCCGAGATCACCCGCGCCAACGACGGCATCGTCGACCAGTCCACGGTCCGCCAGACGGCGACCCGCGGCTTCGCGATGGTCCAGCGGCTCGAGTCGTACGGCGTGAAGTTCGAGAAGGACGAGCACGGCGAGTACGCGGTCCGTCAGGTCCACCGCTCCGGGTCCTATGTGCTGCCCATGCCCGAGGGGAAGGACGTCAAGAAGGTCCTCTACCGCCGGCTCCGCCGCCGCGAGATGCGCGAGCGGATCCGTATCGAGAACCGCGTGATGCCGGTCCGCGTCCTGACCGGGGACGACGGCCGGGCTGTCGGCGCGGCGGGCTTCAACACCCGCACGGGACAGTTCGTCACCGTACGCGCGGGCGCGGTCATCCTCGCGACAGGCGCCGCGGGCCGCCTCGGACTCCCCGCCTCCGGCTATCTCTACGGCACCTACGAGAACCCCACCAACGCGGGTGACGGCTACGCCATGGCGTACCACGCGGGCGCCGGACTCACCGGGATCGAGTGCTTCCAGATCAACCCGCTGATCAAGGACTACAACGGTCCGGCCTGCGCGTACGTCGCCAATCCCTTCGGCGGGTACCAGGTCAACCGGCACGGCGAGCGCTTCGTCGACTCCGACTACTGGTCGGGGCAGATGATGGCCGAGTTCGCCGCCGAACTCGCCTCCGACCGGGGCCCGGTCTACCTGAAGCTCAGCCATCTTCCCGAGGAGACCGTCACCGCGCTCGAAGGCATCCTCCACACCACCGAACGCCCCACCCGCGGCACCTTCCACGCTGGCCGCGGCCACGACTACCGCACGCACGACATCGAGATGCACATCTCGGAGATCGGCCTGTGCGGCGGCCACTCGGCCTCCGGGGTACGGGTCGACGACCACGCCCGCACCACCGTCCCCCGTCTGTACGCGGCCGGCGACCTCGCCTGCGTACCGCACAACTACATGATCGGCGCGTTCGTCTTCGGCGATCTCGCGGGCGCGGACGCGGCGCGGTACAAGGCGTACGAGGGCGAACTCCCGCAGGATCAGCTGACCGCGGCCCACGAGCTGGTCTACCGCCCGCTGCGCCACCCCGACGGCCCGCCGCAGCCCCAGGTCGAGTACAAACTGCGCCGTTTCGTGAACGACTACGTCGCGCCGCCCAAGTCCGGCGCCCGGCTCTCCCTCGCCGTGGAGCACTTCGAGCGGATGCGCACGGAGATCGCGGAGATGGGCGCCACGACCCCGCACGAGCTGATGCGCTGCGCCGAGGTCACGTTCATCCGGGACTGCGCGGAGATGGCGGCCCGCTCCTCGCTCGCCCGGACCGAGTCCCGGTGGGGGCTCTACCACGAGCGCACGGACCATCCGCGGCGCGACGACGACGGCTGGCTGCACCACCTGGACCTGCACAAGTCGGCCTCCGGAGCGATGGAGTTCACCGCCCGCCCGGTCGCGCCGTATCTCGTTCCGGTCGGCGAGTACGCACCTGTCGGCGGCCCCTCCCGCCACATCGGCGAGGTCCGCCCCGAGCCGGTCGCGACGGCGGGCCCGCGCGAGATCGCGCCCATCGGCTCCGGCGCCGGGGCGGCCACCCCGGTGCACCGCGACACGACCACCACGTCCCGCTCTCCCCGCATTCCGGAACTCCTCGGCCTCACCGAGGCGGGGGAGCCGGAACTCCAGGACCTCCAGCCCTATTTGACCGATGCCGACGCGACCGTTCGCCGCGCCGCGATCGCCGCGCTGACGGAGACGGCCCCGGACGGCACCGGCCCGGCGCTCGCCACGGCCCTGGCTGACCCCGACCCCGGGGTACGCGCGACCGCGGCGGGCTCTCTGCGTGAACTCGTCGAGACACTTCCCGCGGAGCCCGCGCTGCGGCAGCCGCTGGTCGCGGCGCTCAAGGGCGGCGACGATCCGGCGGTCCGCACCGCCGCCCTGGCCGTGCTCCGTACGCTCCGCCTCGGTGACGCGGCCCTCTTCTCTGCGTCCCTCTGCGATCCGGACGTCGGCGTCCGCGTGGAGACGGTCCGCGCACTGGTGTCGGTGGACGCCGTCGAGGCTCTGGAGGTGGCCGCCACCGACGCTGCCCGCGAGGTGCGGGTCGCCACGGCCAGGGGTCTGGCGGCGGTGACCGGACCGACGGCCCGGACCCGCAGCGCCGCTGTCACCCACAGCACGGCAGAGGCCGGCAAGACCGGGGCCACGGGCCCCACGGCCGGGACCCGGACGGCCACGGACGCCGTCCGTACCTCCCCCAGCCGTACAGCCGCAGACAGCGACCGCACGGCCGAACACGGCACGCCCCCGGCCGTGGGCAGCACGTCCAGGGACCGCCGTCCCACCACAGGCACCGGCGAGGCCTCCCGGCCCGCGTCGGAGGACAGGCGAGGGGAAACGGCCGACGCCGTCGCCGTTCTCGCCCGGCTGACGTCCGACCACGACCCCCTCGTCCGCGCTGCCGCGTTCGACGCCCTCGGCTCGACCGGCTGCCCGCCGGGCCTCGCGACGGCCGCCGTGGACGCGCTCGACGACCCGGCCTGGCAGGTCCGCGCCGGCGCCGCGACCGCGCTGCGGGCCGCCCCGCCAGGGGCCGGCGTACCGGCCCTCGCCAAGGCGCTCGGCGACCTCAACGCCGATGTCCGCAAGGCCGCCGTACTGGCTCTGCTCCACCACGACCGGGCCGACGCCCGCGCCGCTCTCGCGACGGCGACGAGCGACCCGGACGCGGACGTCCGGGCCTACGCGGCCCGAAGCGTCACCAGTGTTCGGCCAGCCTGAGCACCAGCACCAGCACCGCTGTCAGCAGCACGAAGAGGACCCAGACGGCGACCCACGGCCTGCGTCCCTTCAGCAGATGCCCGACCGCGCCGCTGATCTCGACAGCGGCGGCGATCACTCCGAGTACGCCGATCACCACCGCGGTCCAGTAGGCCCAGGCGTGCTCGCCGAGGAACCTCAGCAGCAGCAGGGCGGGAAGGAGGAGCACAGCCGGCCAGGTGTCGGCAGTGCTCGAAGGTGTGCGCTGTTCGTCCTGCACCACTGGTGCATTCACATGGTCCCCCGTAGGCACGATCAGGTTCCGGCGCCCAGGAGGACGTCGGTCCTGGATCGCGGGTTGCCTGCGTGTCCGGCCGGCCTGCGGCCGCTCAGGTCTCGTCGTCCGCCATGCGCTCACCCTCGGCCTGGGACGGAGTCGTCCTGGTGGTGTCGGGGTGCTGTTCCTCTGTCGACTCGGGGTCCTCGCCCTCGGCCTGCGAGGGGGTGGTGTACTCCGGGTACTGGTACTGGTCGATCATGACGATTCTCCCTTGACCTGCCAGCCCTCCCCCTGTCGAGCGTAGTCCTTCCCGCGCGGCCCGGCGGGGCGGGCACGGACGAGCGTCGCGGACGAGAAGGCACTCACGAAGCCGAAGGCCCGGCGCCTCCCTGGGGAGGTGCCGGGCCTTCGCCATGATCGCCGCGCGGGGCTACCGCACGAACACGCTCGCCTGCCCCGCCAGATCCAGGAAGTACTGAGGTGCCACGCCGAGTACGAGCGTGACGGCGACACCCACCGCGATCGTCGTCATCGTCAGCGGCGACGGCACGGCGACCGTCGGCCCCTCGGGCTTCGGCTCACTGAAGAACATCAGCACGATGACCCGGATGTAGAAGAACGCGGCGATCGCGGACGAGATCACACCGACCACGACCAGCACACCCGCACCGCCCTCCGCCGCCGCCTTGAAGACGGCGAACTTCCCGGAGAAGCCCGAGGTGAGCGGGATTCCGGCGAAGGCCAGCAGGAAGACCGCGAAGACCGCCGCCACGAGCGGCGAACGCCGCCCGAGCCCCGCCCACTTGGACAGATGCGTCGCCTCGCCCCCCGCGTCCCGCACCAGCGTGACGACCGCGAAGGCGCCGATCGTCACGAAGGAGTACGCGACGAGGTAGAAGAGCACCGAAGAGACGCCGTCGGGCGTCAACGCGATGACACCGGCGAGGATGAACCCGGCGTGGGCGATCGACGAGTACGCCAGCAGCCGCTTGATGTCGGTCTGGGTGATCGCCACGATCGCACCGCCCAGCATGGTGACGATGGCTACGGCCCACATGACCGGCCGCCAGTCCCAGCTCAGCCCCGGCAGCACCACATAGAGCAGCCGGAGGAGCGCCCCGAATGCCGCGACCTTGGTGGCCGCCGCCATGAAGCCGGTGACCGGGGTCGGCGCGCCCTGGTAGACGTCAGGGGTCCACATGTGGAACGGAACCGCGCCGACCTTGAAGAGGAGCCCCATCAGGATCATCGCGCCACCGATGAGCAGCAGTGCGTCGTTGCCCATGGTGGAGGCGAGCGCCGGGTCGATGGTCCGGATGCTGCCGTCGACGACGTCGGCGATCTTCGCGTACGTCACGGAGCCCGCGTATCCGTACAGCAGCGCGATGCCGAAGAGCAGGAACGCCGACGAGAACGCTCCGAGCAGGAAGTACTTCACCGCGGCCTCCTGCGACATGAGCCGCTTGCGACGGGCCAGAGCGCAGAGGAGGTAGAGCGGGAGGGAGAAGACCTCCAGCGCGATGAAGAGCGTCAGCAGATCGTTCGCCGCGGGGAAGACGAGCATCCCGGAGATGGCGAACAGGGCGAGCGGGAACACCTCGGTGGTGGTGAACCCGGCCTTGACCGCGGCCTTTTCGCTGTCGCTGCCCGGCACGGACGCGGCCTGCGCGGCGAACGAGTCGACGCGGTTGCCGTGCACCAGCGGGTCGAGGCGCCGCTCGGCGAAGGTGAAGATCGCGACCATCGAGGCCAGCAGGATCGTGCCCTGCAGGAACAGCGCGGGGCCGTCGACCGCGACGGCACCCATGGCGGCGATGTGCGCCTTGGTGGTGCCGTATCCGCCGGCGGCGAGGCCGACCACCGCGGCGAAGGCCGCGGCCAGCGCGACGACCGACAGGAAGACCTGTGCGTAGTAGCGGGCCTTGCGCGGGACGAAGGCCTCGACCAGCACACCGATGACCGCGGCGCCCACCACGATGAGCGTGGGTGCGAGCTGTGCGTACTCGATGTGCGGGGCCGGGATCTTGTCCAGCGGCTCGGCCGCCGTTGTCCACAGGCTGTGGACAGCTGTCGTGCTCACTTGGCCGCCTCCACCTCTGGCTTGGGGTCCTGCTTCTGTACGTCGGACATGGTGTGCTCCACGGCCGGGTTGACGATCTCCGTCAGCGGCTTCGGATAGACACCGAGGAAGATCAGCAACACGATCAGCGGGGTGACCACCACCAGCTCACGCAGGCGCAGATCCGGCAGGCTCCGCACCTCCTCCTTCACCGGGCCGGTCATCGTCCGCTGATAGAGCACCAGGGTGTAGAGCGCGGCCAGCACGATGCCGAAGGTCGCGATGATGCCGACCACCGGATAGCGGGTGAACGTCCCGACCAGGACGAGGAATTCACTGACGAAGGGCGCGAGCCCGGGCAGTGACAGGGTCGCGAGGCCCCCGATGAGGAACGTGCCCGCGAGGACAGGGGCGACCTTCTGCACACCGCCGTAGTCGGCGATGAGCCGCGAGCCGCGCCGCGAGATCAGGAAGCCGGCCACCAGCATCAGCGCGGCCGTCGAGATCCCGTGGTTGACCATGTACAGCGTCGCGCCGGACTGGCCCTGGGTCGTCATCGCGAAGATGCCCATGATGATGAAGCCGAAGTGCGAGATCGACGCATACGCGACCAGGCGCTTGATGTCCCGCTGGCCCACCGCGAGCAGCGCCCCGTACACGATGCTGATCAGTGCCAGGACCAGGATCACCGGCGTCGCCCACTGCGATGCCTCCGGGAACAGCCCGAGGCAGTAGCGGAGCATCGCGAAGGTACCGACCTTGTCGACGACCGCGGTGATCAGCACGGCGACCGGTGCGGTCGCCTCGCCCATGGCGTTGGGCAGCCATGTGTGCAGCGGCCAGAGCGGCGCCTTCACCGCGAAGGCGAAGAAGAAGCCGAGGAAGAGCAGCCGCTCGGTGGTGGCCGACATGTCGAGCGTCCCGTTGGCGCGGGCCTCGGCGATCTCCGTCAGCGAGAAGTTCCCGGCGACGACATACAGGCCGATCACCGCGGCCAGCATGATCAGCCCGCCGACCAGGTTGTAGAGGAGGAACTTCACCGCCGCGTAGGAGCGCTGAGCCGCCGCGTTCTCGTCGCTGCCCGCGTGGGCGCGGTCGCCGAAGCCGCCGATGAGGAAGTACATCGGGATGAGCATGGCTTCGAAGAGGATGTAGAAGAGGAAGACGTCGGTGGCCTCGAAGGAGAGGATCACCATCGCCTCGACGGAAAGGATCAGGGCGAAGAAGCCCTGGGTCGGCCGCCAGCGCCTGGACTGCCCCGCGACGGAGTCGCCGTCGGACACTTCCAGGGGGTCGGCGTCGTGCCAGCCGGCCAGGATCACGAACGGGATCAGCAGCGCGGTCAGCGCGATCAGCGCGACCCCGATACCGTCCACGCCCAGCTCGTACCGCACGCCGAAGTCCTTGATCCAGGCGTGGGATTCGGTGAGCTGGTACCGGGCGCCACCGGGCTCGAACCGTACGGCCACGACCGCGGCCAGGACGAGCGTGGCGAGCGAGACGAGCAGCGCCAGCCACTTGGCCGCGCCCCGGCGGCCGGCCGGGACGGCCGCGGTGGCGATCGCACCGACCGCCGGGAGCACCGCTGTCGCCGTCAGGAGAGGGAACGACATCTGGTTACACCGCCCTCATCAGCAGGGTCGCGGCAATCAGCACCGCCGCACCTCCGAACATCGTGACCGCGTAGGAGCGGGCGTAGCCGTTCTGCAGCTTGCGGAGCCGTCCGGACAGTCCGCCGAACGACGCCGCCGTCCCGTTGACGACCCCGTCGACCAGGGTGTGGTCCACATACACAAGGGACCGCGTGAGGTGCTCGCCTCCGCGTACCAGGACCACATGGTTGAAGTCGTCCTGGAGGAGATCGCGGCGGGCGGCCCGGGTGAGCAGCGAGCCCCGCGGGGCGACGACCGGAACCGGACGGCGCCCGTACTGGACGTAGGCGAGAGCGACGCCGACGACCATCACCGCGACGGTGGCGGCGGTGATCGTGCCGGCGCCGATCGGCGGGTGGCCGTGCTCGAAGCTGGTGACCGGCTCCAGCCACTTCAGGAACGACTCGTGGAACGAGAACAGTCCGCCCGCGAAGACCGACCCGAAGGCGAGCACGATCATCGGCAGGGTCATCGTCCTCGGCGACTCGTGCGGATGCGGCAGCTCACCGCTCTCGTCGGGCTGCCAGCGCTTCTCGCCGAAGAAGGTCATCAGCATCACGCGCGTCATGTAGTACGCGGTGATCGCCGCGCCCAGCAGGGTGACCCCGCCGAGGATCCAGCCCTCGGTGCCGCCCTTGGCGAAGGCCGCCTCGATGATCTTGTCCTTGGAGAAGAAGCCGGACAGGCCGGGGAAGCCGATGATCGCGAGATAGCCGAGGCCGAAGGTGACGAAGGTGACCGGCATGTACTTCCGCAGGCCCCCGTACTTCCTCATGTCCACCTCGTCGTTCATGCCGTGCATGACCGAACCGGCGCCGAGGAAGAGCCCGGCCTTGAAGAAGCCGTGCGTCACCAGGTGCATGATCGCGAAGACATAGCCGATCGGGCCGAGGCCGGCGGCCAGGATCATGTAGCCGATCTGCGACATGGTCGAACCGGCCAGCGCCTTCTTGATGTCGTCCTTCGCGCAACCGACGATCGCACCGAAGAGGAGCGTGACCGCGCCGACCACCACGACCACGAGCTGTGCGTCCGGCGCGTCGTTGAAGATCGCTCCGGAGCGGACGATCAGATAGACACCGGCGGTCACCATGGTCGCCGCGTGGATCAGGGCCGAGACCGGGGTCGGGCCCTCCATCGCGTCCCCCAGCCAGGACTGCAGCGGCACCTGTGCGGACTTGCCGCAGGCCGCGAGCAGCAGCATCAGGCCGATGGCCGTCAGCGTGCCCTCTGAGGTCTTGTCGGTGGACTCCAGCACCGGCCCGAAGGCGAAGGTCCCGAAGGTGGTGAACATCAGCATGATGGCGATCGACAGACCCATGTCGCCGACCCGGTTGACCAGGAAGGCCTTCTTGGCCGCCGTCGCCGCGCTGGGCTTGTGCTGCCAGAAGCCGATCAGCAGGTACGAGGCGAGGCCGACGCCCTCCCAGCCGACGTACAGCAGCAGATAGTTGTCGGCGAGGACCAGCAGGAGCATCGCCGCGAGGAACAGGTTGAGGTAGCCGAAGAAGCGGCGGCGGCGCTCGTCGTGCTCCATGTACCCGACCGAGTACAGATGGATGAGCGAGCCGACTCCGGTGATCAGCAGGACGAAGGTCATCGACAGCTGGTCGAGCTGGAAGGCGACGTCCGCCTGGAAGCTCCCGACCGGGATCCAGCTGTACAGATACTGGGTCAGCGTCCGGTCGTCGCCGGGCCTGCCCAGCATGTCGACGAACAGCACGACGCCGATGACGAAGGACGCGGCGGCGAGCCCGGTGCCGATCCAGTGGCCCGTACGGTCGAGCCGGCGCCCGCCGCACAGCAGCAGGACCGCTCCGAGCAGGGGCGCCGCGACCAGCAGCGCAATCAGGTTCTCTGTGTCCACGAGCTGCGACCCCTTACAGCTTCATCAGGCTGGCGTCGTCGACCGAGGCCGAGTGGCGGGAACGGAACAGCGACACGATGATCGCGAGCCCGACCACGACCTCCGCGGCGGCGACGACCATCGTGAAGAAGGCGATGATCTGGCCGTCGAGATTGCCGTGCATCCGGGAGAAGGCGACGAACGCGAGGTTGCAGGCGTTGAGCATGAGCTCGACGCACATGAAGACCACGATCGCGTTCCGCCTGATCAGCACACCCACCGCGCCGATGGTGAACAACAGGGCGGCCAGATAGAGATAGTTGACCGGATTCACCGCTTGGCCTCCTGTCCGTCGCGCTGTCCGTCCCGGTCGTGCTCGTCCGAGTCCCGTCCGAGGCGCTCCTGCGAGCGCCGCTCCAGCGCCTTGAGGTCGTTCAGCGCCTCTGCGGACACGTCGCGGATCTGACCGCGCCCGCGCAGCGTCTTGTTGACGGTGAGCTCGGACGGCGTGCCGTCCGGGAGCAGACCGGCGATGTCCACGGCGTTGTGCCGGGCGTACACACCGGGGGCGGGAAGCGGCGGCAGGTGCTTGCCCTCGCGGACGCGCTGCTCGGACAGCTCCCGCTGTGTGCTGGCGCGCTCGGTGCGCTCACGGTGGGTGAGCACCATCGCGCCGACGGCCGCCGAGATCAGCAGGGCGCCGGTGATCTCGAAGGCGAAGACGTACTTGGTGAAGATGAGGGCGGCCAGGCCCTCGACATTGCCTCCCGCGTTGGCCTTGCCGAGGCCGATGAACGAGCCGGAGGTCAGGGAGGCGTTGCCGATTCCGGCGATCAGCAGGACGCCGAAGCCGAGTCCGCAGAGCGCGGCCCACCAGCGCTGTCCCTTGATGGTCTCCTTGAGGGAGTCCGCCGCCGTCACACCGACGAGCATGACGACGAAGAGGAACAGCATCATGATCGCGCCGGTGTAGACGACGATCTGGACGACGCCCAGGAAATACGCCCCGTTGGCGAGGTAGAAGACCGCCAGGATGATCATGGTCCCGGCGAGACACAGCGCGCTGTGCACGGCCTTCTTCATCAGGACGGTGCACAGCGCGCCGATGACGGCGACGGTGCCCAGCACCCAGAACTGGACGGCCTCCCCGGTCGAGGTGGCCGCGGCGAGGGTGGCGCTCATGCCCCCACCTCCCGCTTCGCGGCCGGTTCGTTCTCACCGGAGTCCGATGCGGCTTCCTGCGGCGCGCCCGAAGCGCCTGCCGACGGCGGCTGTTCGCCCTTGGAAACGGCGACCTGGCGCTCCGTATCAGGGGCGGCTTCGGTGACCAGGCCCCGGTAGTAGTCCTGCTCGTCCGTGCCGGGGTAGATCGCGTGCGGGGTCTCGACCATGCCCGGCTCGAGTCCGGCGAGCAGCTGCTCCTTCGTGTAGATCAGGTTCTCTCGGGAGCTGTCGGCCAGTTCGAACTCGTTGGTCATCGTGAGTGCCCGGGTCGGGCACGCCTCGATGCACAGTCCGCACAGGATGCAGCGGGCGTAGTTGATCTGGTAGACGCGGCCGTACCGCTCGCCCGGCGAGTAACGCTCCTCGTCGGTGTTCTCCGCGCCCTCCACATAGATGGCGTCCGCCGGGCAGGCCCACGCGCACAACTCGCAGCCGACGCACTTCTCCAGCCCGTCCGGATGCCGGTTGAGCTGGTGCCGGCCGTGGAAGCGCGGCGCCGTCGTCTTCTGCTGCTCCGGATACTGCTCGGTCAGCCGCTTCTTGAACATGGCCTTGAAGGTCACGCCGAAGCCGGCGACCGGGTTCTGGAACGAGCTCTCGGATTCGCTGGATCGCTCAGACACCGTCAGCCTCCTTTCCCTCACGAGGACCGTCACTGTCAGTATTCACGCCGCCACTGACAATCAACTCGCCGTCGCGGCGCGGCCGCCTGCGAGGCACCGGCGGCAACTCCTGCCCGGGCAGCGGCGGCACCGGGAATCCGCCCGCCATCGGGTCGAAGGCGGCGGGCGCGGCCGTCTTCCCCGCCGCCTCTTCCTCGGCCCGTTCCTTCTTGCCGCGGAACAGGTCGACGACGAAGGAAAGCAGCAGCACGACCAGCACCGCGGCGCCCACGTACAGCACGATCTGGGTGAAGTCCCGGCCCTCGTTGCGCAGCGCGCGTACGGTCGCGACGAGCATCAGCCAGACGACCGAGACCGGGATCAGCACCTTCCAGCCGAGCTTCATCAGCTGGTCGTAGCGGACGCGCGGGAGCGTGCCGCGCAGCCAGATGAAGAAGAACAGCAGCAGCTGGACCTTGATGACGAACCAGAGCATCGGCCACCAGCCGTGGTTCGCGCCCTCCCAGAAGGTGCTGATCGGGTACGGGGCCCGCCAGCCGCCGAGGAAGAGGGTGACGGAGACCGCCGAGACGGTGACCATGTTGACGTACTCGGCGAGCATGAACAGCGCGAACTTGATGGACGAGTACTCGGTGTTGAAGCCACCGACCAGGTCGCCCTCGGACTCCGGCATGTCGAACGGGGCCCGGTTGGTCTCGCCGACCATCGTCACGATGTAGATCAGGAACGAGACCGGCAGCAGCAGGATGTACCAGCGGTCCGCCTGTGCCTCGACGATCGCCGAGGTCGACATCGACCCGGAGTAGAGGAAGACCGAGGCGAAGGCGGCACCCATGGCGATCTCGTACGAGATCATCTGTGCGCAGGAGCGCAGTCCGCCGAGCAGCGGGTACGTCGAGCCGGACGACCAGCCGGCCAGGACGATGCCGTAGATGCCGACCGAAGCGACCGCGAGGATGTAGAGCATCGCGATCGGCAGATCGGTGAGCTGCATCGTGGTCCGCTGACCGAAGATCGAGATCTCGTTGTCGGCGGGGCCGAAGGGGATCACGGCGATCGCCATGAACGCGGGGATCGCGGCGACGACCGGCGCGAGGACATAGACGACCTTGTCCGCGCGCTTGACGATCACGTCCTCCTTGAGCATCAGCTTGACGCCGTCCGCGAGGGACTGGAGGAGGCCCCAGGGTCCGTGCCGGTTGGGGCCGATGCGCAGTTGCATCCACGCGACGACCTTGCGCTCCCACACGATGGAGAACAGCACGGTCAGCATCAGGAAGGCGAAGCAGAAGACCGCCTTGACGGCGACGAGCCACCAGGGGTCCCGTCCGAACAGCGAGAGGTCCTCGGCCGCGAGGAGGATCGGGTTCACGCGCGCACCTCCGGTACGTCGTCGCTGCCGGCCGCCGCGGCGGCTGCCGGGCCGATGCGCACGAGGCGGCCGGGCCCGGCGCCCGTGTCGCTCAGCACACCGGCGCCCGTCGAGTTGAGCGGGAGCCAGACCACCCGGTCGGGCATCTCGGTCACCTGGAGCGGTAGTCGTACGGAACCGGCCGGTCCCGTGACGGCGAGGAGATCGCCGTCCTTGACACCGGTCTCGGCCGCGGTCGCCGCGGACAGACGGGCGACCGCCGCGTGCCGGGTCCCCGCCAGCGCCTCGTCGCCCTCCTGGAGCAGCCCCTGGTCGAGCAGCATCCGGTGGCCCGCGAGCACCGCCTCGCCGTCGCCCGGACGGGGCAGCGGCTGCCCCGTCTCGACGGGCCCGGACGCCCGAGGGCCGTCCCAGGCGCCGAGCCGGTCCATCTCACGCCGCACCGACCGCAGGTCCGGCAGCGCGAGATGCACATCGAGGGCATCGGCGAGCATGTGCAGCACACGGGCGTCCGACGGCGGCAGCGGGCGCGTCATCTGGTCGGGCTTCAGCGCGGCCTCGAAGAGCCTGGCCCTGCCTTCCCAGTTGAGGAACGTGCCGGGCTTCTCGGCGACGGCCGCGACCGGGAAGACCACATCGGCGCGCGAGGTCACCTCGCTCGGCCGCAGCTCCAGCGAGACCAGGAAGCCCACCGCGTCGAGCGCCTCGCGGGCGCGTGCGGGGTCGGGCAGATCGGCGACCTCGACGCCCGCGACGACCAGGGCACCGAGCTCGCCGGTGGCCGCGGCCTCGACGATCTGGCCGGTGTCGCGGCCGTAGCGGTGCGGCAGTTCGCGAACGCCCCAGGCCGCAGCGGTCTCCTCACGGGCCCGCGGGTCGGTGGCGGGCCTGCCGCCGGGCAGCAGCGTCGGGATCGCGCCCGCCTCCACGGCGCCGCGCTCGCCCGCCCTGCGGGGGATCCACACCAGCTCGGCACCGGTCGCGGTGGCGGCCCGCACCGCGGCCGTCAGGGCGCCCTGCACCCCGGCCAGCCGCTCGCCGACGACGATGACAGCTCCCGGAGCGCGCAGTGCCTCCGCGGCCGCGGCGCCGTCGCCCTCGAGCCCGGCCCCCACCGCGATGGCGTTCAGCCACTCGGTCTCGGTGCCGGGGGCGGTGGGCAGCAGGATGCCTGCGGCCTTCGTCAGGCCGCGGGTGGCGTGGGTGGCGAGGGCGAAGGTCCGCCGGCCGCGCTTGCGGGACGCCTTGCGCAGCCGGAGGAAGACGCCGGGGGCCTCCTCCTCGGACTCGAAGCCCGCGAGCAGTACGGCCGGCGCGGCCTCCAGAGAGGTGTAGGTGACTCCCGCACGGTCCAGATCCCGGCCGTGTCCGGCCACCGACGAGGCCAGGAAGTCGGCCTCCTCCGAGGAGTGCACCCGCGCCCGGAAGTCCACGTCGTTGGTGTCGAGGGCGATCCGCGCGAACTTGGCGTACGCGTAGGCGTCCTCGACGGTGAGCCGCCCGCCGGTCAGCACGGCCGCCCTGCCGCTCGCCGCCGCGAGACCGGTGGCCGCGGCCTCCAGCGCCTCCGGCCAGCTCGCGGGCTCGAGCTCGCCGCTCTCCCGGTTGCGTACGAGGGGGGTGGTGAGCCGGTCGCGCTGCTGGGCGTAGCGGAACGCGAACCGCCCCTTGTCGCAGATCCACTCCTCGTTGACCTCGGGGTCCTCCGCCGCGAGCCGCCGCATGACCTTGCCGCGCCGGTGGTCGGTGCGGGTGGCACAGCCGCCCGAGCAGTGCTCGCACACCGACGGCGACGACACGAGGTCGAAGGGGCGGGAACGGAACCGGTACGCCGCCGAGGTCAGCGCGCCCACCGGGCAGATCTGGATGGTGTTCCCGGAGAAGTACGACTCGAAGGGGTCGCCCTCGCCCGTACCGACCTGCTGGAGCGCGCCGCGCTCCAGCAGCTCGATCATGGGGTCGCCCGCGATCTGGTTGGAGAAGCGGGTGCACCGCGCACACAGCACGCACCGCTCACGGTCCAGCAACACCTGGGTGGAGATGTTGACGGGCTTCTCGTACGTCCGCTTCCTGCCCTCGAACCGGGACTCGGACTGGCCGTGCGAGACGGCCTGGTTCTGCAGGGGGCACTCGCCGCCCTTGTCGCAGACCGGGCAGTCGAGCGGATGGTTGATGAGCAGCAGCTCCATGACGCCCTGCTGCGCCTTCTCGGCGACGGGCGAGGTGAGCTGCGACTTGACGACCATGCCGTCGGTGCAGGTGATGGTGCACGACGCCATCGGCTTGCGCTGGCCCTCGACCTCGACGATGCACTGGCGGCAGGCGCCGGCCGGGTCGAGGAGAGGATGGTCGCAGAACCGGGGGATCTCGATGCCGAGCAGTTCGGCGGCGCGGATGACCAGGGTGCCCTTGGGCACGCTGATCTCGATGCCGTCGATGGTCAGCGAGACCAGGTCCTCGCGCGGGACCGCGGCCTCGCCGCCCCCGGAGGGAGCGCTATTGGTGGTCACAGTCATGCGTTCACCTCCGTGGTGTCGGCGGGCCGGTCCGCCCACGCGGTGGACGCGGCAGGGTCGAAGGGGCATCCCTTGCCGCGGATGTGCTGCTCGTACTCGTCGCGGAAGTACTTCAGGGACGAGAAGATCGGCGAGGCGGCGCCGTCGCCGAGGGCGCAGAACGACTTGCCGTTGATGTTGTCGGCGATGTCGGCCAGCTTGTCGAGGTCGCTCATGGTGCCGGCCCCGTTCTCGACGGAACGCAGCAACTGCACGAGCCAGTACGTGCCTTCGCGGCAGGGCGTGCACTTGCCGCAGGACTCGTGCGCGTAGAACTCGGTCCAGCGCGTGACCGCCCGCACGACGCAGGTGGTCTCGTCGAAGCACTGCAGCGCCTTGGTGCCGAGCATCGACCCGGCGGCGCCCACGGCCTCGTAGTCCAGCGGGACGTCGAGGTGCTCGTCGGTGAACATCGGGGTGGACGAGCCGCCCGGGGTCCAGAACTTGAGCTGGTGGCCGGGCCGCATTCCGCCGCTCATGTCGAGCAGCTGGCGCAGGGTGATGCCGAGCGGGGCCTCGTACTGGCCGGGCGACGCGACATGGCCGCTCAGCGAGTACAGCGTGAAGCCCGGGGACTTCTCGCTGCCCATCGAACGGAACCAGTCCTTGCCGTTGTTGAGGATCGCGGGAACCGACGCGATGGACTCGACGTTGTTCACCACAGTGGGGCACGCGTACAGACCGGCGACCGCGGGGAAGGGGGGACGCAGCCGGGGCTGGCCGCGCCTGCCTTCCAGGGAGTCCAGCAGCGCGGTCTCCTCACCGCAGATGTACGCGCCCGCGCCCGCGTGGACGGTGAGTTCGAGGTCGAGTCCACTGCCCAGGATGTCCTTGCCGAGGAAGCCGGCCTCGTACGCCTCACGCACGGCCTCGTGCAGCCTGCGCAGTACGGGCACGACCTCGCCGCGCAGATAGATGAAGGCATGGTTCGAGCGGATCGCGTAACAGGCGATCACGATCCCCTCGATGAGGGAGTGCGGGTTGGCGTAGAGGAGCGGGATGTCCTTGCAGGTCCCGGGCTCCGACTCGTCGGCGTTGACCACGAGATAGTGGGGCTTGCCGTCGCCCTGGGGGATGAACTGCCACTTCATCCCGGTGGGGAAGCCCGCGCCGCCGCGCCCGCGCAGACCGGAGTCCTTGACGTACGCGATGAGGTCGTCCGGGGTCATCGCGAGAGCCTTGCGCAGGCCTTCGTAGCCGTCGTGGCGCCGGTAGGTGCTCAGGGTCCAGGACTCGGGCTGGTCCCAGAACGCGGACAGGACGGGCACGAGCAGCTTCTCGGCGCTCGACTCGCCCCCGGCGTCCGGCCGGGAGGTGCCCCCGTAGTCGGTCGACACAGTCATCACTCCCCCTCCTCATGTGCGGCGTCGCGAGGTTCGTCGTGGGCGGCCGCACCGCGCGGATGGACCACGCGCGCGTGGGGGGACTCGCCCTTGGCCAGCCGGAGGCCGGTCAGCGACGCCGGACCGGCGCCGCCGGTCGCTTCGACGGCACCGGGGCGCTCGTCCGGGAAACCGGCAAGGATGCGCGAGGTCTCCTTGAACGTGCACAGCGGGGCCCCGCGGGTCGGCTCGACGGTCCGTCCGGCCCGCAGGTCGTCGACGAGCCGCCGTGCCGACTCGGGAGTCTGGTTGTCGAAGAACTCCCAGTTGACCATCACGACGGGCGCGAAGTCGCAGGCCGCGTTGCACTCGATGTGCTCAAGGGTGATCCTGCCGTCGTCGGTCGTCTCGTTGTTGCCGACGCCGAGGTGCTCCTTGAGCTCCGAGAAGATCGCGTCGCCGCCCATCACCGCGCAGAGGGTGTTGGTGCAGACGCCCACCTGGTAGTCCCCGGAGGGCTTCCTCCGGTACATGGTGTAGAAGGTGACGACGGCCGTGACCTCCGCCGTCGTCAGTCCCAGCATCTCCGCACAGAACCGCATCCCGGTGCGGGTGACATGGCCCTCTTCCGCCTGCACGAGGTGGAGCAGCGGCAGCAACGCGGACCGGCTGTCCGGGTAGCGGCCGATGACCTCCTTGGCATCGGCCTCGAGCCTGGCCCGTACATCGGCCGGGTAGTCGGGTGCGGGGAGCTGGGGCATCCCCAAGCTGACGTCAGTCACCGGTCGACGCCTCCCATCACGGGGTCGATGGACGCGACGGCGACGATGACGTCGGCGACCTGGCCGCCCTCGCACATCGCCGCCATGGCCTGCAGATTGGTGAAGGACGGGTCGCGGAAGTGGACCCGGTAGGGGCGGGTGCCGCCGTCGGAGACGACATGGACACCGAGCTCGCCCTTGGGCGACTCGACGGCCGCGTACATCTGACCCGCCGGGACCCGGAAGCCCTCGGTCACCAGCTTGAAGTGATGGATCAGGGCCTCCATGGAGGTGCCCATGATCTTCTTGATGTGGTCGAGGGAGTTGCCGAGACCGTCCGGGCCGAGCGCGAGCTGGGCGGGCCAGGCGATCTTCTTGTCGGCGACCATGACCGGGCCGGGGGCGAGCCGGTCCAGGCACTGCTCGACGATCCGCAGCGACTGGCGCATCTCCTCGAGCCGGATGAGGAAACGGCCGTAGGAGTCGCAGGTGTCGGCGGTCGGCACGTCGAACTCGTAGTTCTCGTAACCGCAGTACGGATCGGTCTTGCGCAGGTCGTGCGGCAGGCCGGTGGAGCGCAGGATCGGACCTGTCGCGCCCAGTGCCATGCAGCCGGCCAGGTCGAGGTAGCCGACGCCCTGCATCCGGCCCTTGAAGATCGGGTTCCCGGTGGCGAGTTTGTCGTACTCGGGGAGGTTCTTCTTCATCTTCTTCACGAACTCGCGGATCTGGTCCACGGCGCCCGGGGGCAGGTCCTGGGCGAGACCGCCGGGGCGGATGTACGCGTGGTTCATCCGCAGGCCGGTGATGAGTTCGTAGATGTCGAGAATGAGTTCACGATCACGGAATCCGTAGATCATGATCGTGGTGGCGCCGAGCTCCATACCGCCGGTGGCGATGCACACCAGGTGGGAGGAGAGCCGGTTCAGCTCCATGAGGAGCACACGGATGACCGACGCCCGGTCCGGGATCTGGTCCTCGATGCCGAGCAGCTTCTCCACGGCGAGGCAGTACGCCGTCTCGTTGAAGAACGGCGTCAGGTAGTCCATGCGCGTGACGAACGTGGTGCCCTGCGTCCAGGTCCGGTATTCGAGGTTCTTCTCGATGCCGGTGTGCAGATAGCCGATGCCGCACCGGGCCTCGGTGACCGTCTCCCCGTCGATCTCCAGGATGAGGCGGAGCACTCCATGGGTGGACGGGTGCTGGGGACCCATGTTGACGACGATGCGCTCGTCGTCGGCCTTGGCGGCGGTCTGGACGACCTCGTCCCAGTCGCCGCCGGTGACTGTATATACAGTCCCCTCGGTCGTCTCGCGTGCGGATGCAGATGGGGTGGTCACGAGTACGACCTCCGCTGGTCCGGAGCCGGGATCTGGGCGCCCTTGTACTCGACGGGGATGCCGCCGAGGGGGTAGTCCTTGCGCTGCGGGAAGCCCTGCCAGTCGTCCGGCATCATGATCCGGGTGAGGGCGGGGTGGCCGTCGAAGATCAGGCCGAAGAAGTCGTAGGTCTCGCGCTCGTGCCAGTCGTTGGTCGGATAGACCTCGACAAGCGACGGAACGTGCGGGTCCGTGTCCGGGGCGCTGACCTCCAGACGGATCAGCCGGCCGTGGGTGATCGAGCGCAGGTGGTAGACGGCATGCAGCTCGCGGCCCTTGTCGCCGAGGTAGTGGACCCCGCTCACACCGGTGCAGAGCTCGAAGCGCAGCGCCGGGTCGTCGCGCAGCGTCCTGGCGACCCGGACAAGGTGCTCGCGCGCGATGTGGAACGTGAGCTCGTCGCGGTCGACGACCGTCTTCTCGATCGCGCTCCCGGGGAGGAGGTCCTGCTCCTCCAGAGCGCCTTCGAGCTCGTCGGCGACCTCGTCGAACCAGCCGCCGTAGGGGCGGGTGGCCGCGCCCGGCATCCGAACGGAACGGACGAGGCCGCCGTAGCCGGAGGTGTCGCCGCCGTTGCCGGCGCCGAACATGCCGTGCTGGACGCGGATCTCCTCGCCGTGCTCACCGCGCTGCCCGGGCAGGTTCTGCTCGCTGAGTTCCTTCTCGGGGTTCGGCTGATCACTCACCGCAGCAGCCCCTTCATCTCGATCGTCGGGAGCGCCTTGAGGGCCGCTTCCTCCGCCTCGCGGGCCGCCTCTTCCGCGTTCACGCCGAGCTTGGAGGTCTGGATCTTCTGGTGGAGCTTGAGGATCGCGTCCATCAGCATCTCCGGGCGCGGGGGGCAGCCCGGCAAATAGATGTCAACCGGAACAATGTGGTCAACGCCCTGCACAATCGCGTAATTGTTGAACATTCCACCCGAGGATGCGCAAACCCCCATGGAGATCACCCACTTGGGATTGGGCATCTGGTCGTAGACCTGGCGCAGGACGGGCGCCATCTTCTGGCTCACCCGCCCGGCGACGATCATCAGATCGGCCTGCCGCGGCGAGCCGCGGAAGACCTCCATACCGAAGCGGGCCAGGTCGTACCGGCCGGCGCCGGTCGTCATCATCTCGATGGCGCAGCAGGCCAGGCCGAACGTGGCAGGGAAGACGGACGCCTTGCGCACCCAGCCCGCGGCCTGTTCGACGGTGGTCAGCAGAAAACCGCTCGGCAGTTTCTCTTCGAGTCCCATTGGTGCCCTCAGCCCCTCAGTCCCATTCCAGGCCGCCGCGCCGCCATACGTACGCGTAGGCGACGAAGACGGTGAGCACGAAGAGCAGCATCTCCACGAGCCCGAAGATCCCCAGGGCGTCGAAGGTGACGGCCCAGGGATAGAGGAAGACGATCTCGATATCGAAGATGATGAAGAGCATCGCCGTCAGGTAGTACTTGATGGGGAAGCGGCCCCCTCCGGCCGGCGTCGGCGTCGGCTCGATGCCGCATTCATAGGCCTCGAGCTTTGCGCGGTTGTAGCGCTTCGGACCGATAAGCGTGGCCATGACCACGGAGAAGATCGCAAAGCCTGCCCCTAGGGCGCCGAGCACGAGGATGGGCGCGTAGGCATTCACGCTCCTCGCTCCTTCCAGTCGTCCTTGACCGTTGGACCGCACCGGGCATACGGCTCGCCGCCCCGCGAAGATCACGCATATGTGAGGCAGTTCACAAGCCCGACTGCTCCGCATCCTATGCCTGCTGGTCTGTGATCTGCGACACGGGGTACGACAACGTCTTTGTGATCTCCACCACCTGACGAAGGATCATGAAGTCGGATGAGCAGTGATCTTGCACGCGAAGCGCACGAGCGACTACAAGAGGTAGCTATCTGACACGTTACCGCTGGTCAGGGGCTTGGGGTCATTACCAGCACCACCCCCTGCAAGCAAATTGGCAAGCGGCAGGACCGGGTGGTAAAGGATGCCTGTCACTCAAGCGGGGGGCCGCAGGGACGGGAGTGGACGCGTGCATCCGTTCACGAGCGGCGGGCCGGTCCCCGGCCTCTCCGGACTCCACCTTTCGACCCGCCCATGACAGATCCACCCTC
Source organism: Streptomyces sp. NPDC057445 (assembly GCF_042802855.1). Lineage (NCBI taxonomy): Bacteria > Bacillati > Actinomycetota > Actinomycetes > Kitasatosporales > Streptomycetaceae > Streptomyces > Streptomyces sp. NPDC057445. Next base: position 635,113 of record NZ_JBHVDH010000003.1, read on the forward strand.
GGCTCCCGATCTGCCGAAGGCGGATCGGGAGCCGGCCCCCGCCGGCCCGCGAGCCGGATCTTCGGGGCCCCTCCGACGGCCCCCGTCGGACCCTCGGGCGATCTTTCGCTCGAGCCGCCCCCCGGAGGGCCCGCCATGAGCGCCCGGCCGTGATCACTCTGTGACCTGTGTCACACCTTTCGGACCCTCAGAATTCCGGGCTTGGCCATCGGTGTGAAGGGGTGGTAAGCGACGGGCAATCCGGACCTTTTACCGAAAGCCCATGATCACAGCCCTGATCATGGATGCCCGTTTTGCCCGTTACGGCGTCAATAAAGGTCCCAGGAAAGCGGATTATGAGATTCCGAACGTAACTGTGGCGCAACGCACGTTTCTTGAAGGGAACCGGCCGTCCTTGATACCGGTTATTCCCATGTCCCACACCGCTCACATACGAAGCCACCGGAAGCCCCGCCCCCGCAGCGCCTCGAAGCTCGCGCTCCGGGCCGGAGTTGCCGGTGGCGTCCTCAGCACCATCGCGGTGGCCGGTAGCGCCGGGCCGGCGAATGCCGAGCCGGTGACCGAGACCATCGAGATGCCCGCGCTCACGCTCGACGCCCCTGCGCTCGCGAGCGCAGTCGCCCTCTCCGCCGAGACGACTCAGCAAGCGGCCCTGGATGCCCAGCTGCAGACCCAGGAGGACGCGGCCGCCGCGAAGGCCGCCAAGGCCGCCAAGAAGGCCAAGGACGAGGCCGTCCGCAAGGCCGAGGCCGAGAAGAAGGCCGAGGAGGCCTCCCGCGCCGAGGCCGAGCGCGCCTCCCGCACGTCCGAGCGCACCACGCTGTCCGCCTCCGGTTCGACCAAGAGCGACTCCTCCACCCCGTCCGGCTCCGTCGGCACCGTGATCGCCTTCCTCAAGGCGCAGCTCGGCGACGCCTACGTCATGGGCGCCACCGGCCCCAACGCCTGGGACTGCTCCAGCCTCGTCCAGGCCGCCTACCGCCAGGTCGGCGTGGACCTCCCCCGTGTCTCGCAGGACCAGTCGGTGGCCGGCACCCCGGTCTCCCTGGACAACGTCCAGGTCGGCGACATCCTCTACTGGGGCGGCGCCGGTTCCGCGTACCACGTGGGTGTCTACGTCGGTAACGGCCAGTACCTCGACGCCGCCAACCCCAGCAAGGGCGTCGTCATCCAGGATCTGTCGGGCTACCCCGCGAGCGGTGCGGTCCGCGTTCTCTGACGCACAGCCGGCCGTAGCCGGCCGTACGCGCCTACGGAAGGGCCGTCGCTCCCCCACGGGAGTGACGGCCCTTCCGTGTCGGTCCGTCCCCATATCACCCGAGATCGAAGGTGTTGGGCAGACCCAGCCGCCGGCGCGCCTCGTCCGCGGGCCGGGCGTGCGCAGACAGAACTGCACCCCTACGGCCGCAGCGCCGAGCGCGCCGCCGGTAGCGGTCAGGAAGCGTGTGCGGGTGGTGCGTCCGGTGCGGGTCCCCCGCTGCGCATCACGGACGCGGCAGGCCGGGGAGACCCGAGGCCGCCCGGGAGCCGGTCGGCGCGGGCGGTCACGGCATCCTCACACCACGTTCGCCCCGTACCCGCGCCGCCGCACCGGCTCAGGCCTTGGGGGCCACCTTCGAGAGGCCGTTGATGATGCGGTCCATCGCATCGCCGCCCGTCGGGTCGGTGAGGTTGGCCAGCATCTTCAGCGTGAACTTCATCAGCACGGGGTGCGTCAGTCCGCGCTGCGTCGCGATCTTCATGACCTTCGGGTTGCCGATGAGCTTCACGAAGGCGCGGCCCAGCGTGTAGTAACCGCCGTAGGTGTTCTTGAGGACCTTCGGGTAGTTGTGGAGCGCGAGTTCACGCTGGGCCGGGGTGGCGCGGGCGTGGGCCTGGACGATCACGTCGGCCGCGATCTGCCCGGACTCCATGGCGTACGCGATGCCCTCACCGTTGAACGGGTTGACCAGGCCGCCCGCGTCGCCGACGAGCAGCAGACCGCGCGTGTAGTGGGGCTGCCGGTTGAAGGCCATCGGCAGGGCCGCACCGCGGATCGGGCCCGTCATGTTCTCGGGGACGTAGCCCCAGTCCTCGGGCATCGAGGCGCACCAGGCCTTGAGGACCTCGCGCCAGTCCAGCTCCTTGAAGGAGGCGGTCGTGTTGAGCACACCCAGGCCGACGTTGGACGTGCCGTCGCCCATCCCGAAGATCCAGCCGTAGCCGGGCAGCAGCCGGTCCTCGCCGGGGCCGCGGCGGTCCCACAGCTCCAGCCAGGACTCGAGGTAGTCGTCGTCGTGGCGCGGGCTGGTGAAGTACGTACGGACCGCGACGCCCATCGGGCGGTCCTCACGGCGGTGCAGGCCCATCGCGAGGGAGATCCGGGAGGAGTTGCCGTCGGCGGCGACCACGAGCGGGGCGTGGAAGGTGACCGGCGTCTTCTCCTCACCCAGCTTGGCGCGCACACCGGTGATGCGGCCGGTGCGGTCGTCGACGACCGGCTCGCCGACGTTGCAGCGCTCGTAGAGCCGGGCGCCGGCCTTCTGCGCCTGCCGGGCCAGCTGCTCGTCGAAGTCGTCGCGCTTGCGCACGAGTCCGTAGTCCGGGTAGCTGGCGAGTTCGGGCCAGTCCAGCTGGAGCCGTACGCCGCCGCCGATGATGCGCAGTCCCTTGTTGCGCAGCCAGCCGGCCTCTTCGGAGATGTCGATGCCCATGGACACGAGCTGCTTGGTGGCGCGGGGGGTGAGACCGTCGCCGCAGACCTTCTCCCGCGGGAACGCGGTCTTCTCCAGGAGGAGCACGTCGAGTCCGGACTTGGCGAGGTGGTACGCGGTCGTGGAACCGGCCGGGCCCGCGCCGACGACGATCACATCTGCGGTGTGCTCGGAGAAGGTCTCGGTCACGGCGTGGACTCCCGAAGACTCGATTTCGCGTGCTTAAAAGCACTGGACATGTGCAGTCTATGGGGGCGTACTGATCCACGAACCGAAGGGCTGTCCCATGAGCGAAACGCTTCCCGCCGCGCCGGTCGTCGAGTTGCGCGTGCCCACCGACGAGGACGCCCTGGCCTGGCACCGCATCTTCGCCGACCCGGAGGTGATGGAGTTCCACGGCGGCTCACCCGCGGAGCTGTCCGTGTACGAGGAGTTGACGGCCCGGCAGCGCAGACACGACGCGGAGCACGGCTTCTGCCTGTGGACGATGCTGGACGAGGACGGCGAGGTCATCGGCTTCACCGGCGCGCAGCCGTGGCCGCACGCATGGGGTCCGGCCGGCGAGATCGAGATCGGCTGGCGGCTGGCCCGCCGCGCCTGGGGGCGTGGCTACGCGACGGCCGCGGCCCGCGCCACCCTGGAGCGGGTACGGGCAGCCGGCGTACCGAGCGTCGTCGCGATGGTGGCCGCGGAGAACGAGCGGTCGATCGCGGTGACCCGGCGGCTCGGCATGGAGCTCGCCGAGACCTTCACGACGCCGGTCTCGAAGCGGACCGGCTACTGCTTCAGGCTCACCCTGTAGAGGGGCGGGCACGCCCTAGAACACGGAGAGCCCGGTCAGCGTCGTGAACCGGTCCAGCGCCGCCACGCCCGCCACCGAATTGCCCTGTTCGTCGAGTGCCGGGCTCCACACGCAGACCGTGCAGCGGCCGGGCACGACGGCGATGATCCCGCCGCCGACCCCGCTCTTGCCGGGGAGCCCGACGCGGTAGGCGAACTCCCCGGCCGCGTCGTACGTGCCGCAGGTCATCATCACGGCGTTCATCTGCTTGGCCTCGCTGCGGGTCAGCAGCCGGGTGCCGTCGGCGCGCAGCCCGTGGCGGGCGAGGAAGCGGGCCGCGAGGGCCAGGTCGGCGCAGCTCATCTCGATCGAGCACTGCCAGAAGTAGTGGTCGAGGAGTACCGGCACGGGGTTGACGATGTTGCCGTACGACGCCATGAAGTGGGCCAGGGCCGCGTTGCGGTCGCCGTGCTCCGACTCCGACGCGGCGACCTCCTGGGCGAAGGCGAGCTCCTGGTTTCCGCTCTCCTGCCGCAGGAACCCGAGGACTTCGCTGCTGGCGTCGCCGGTGAGGGTCTGCAGCCGGTCGGTGACGACGAGGGCGCCCGCGTTGATGAACGGATTGCGCGGGATGCCGTTCTCGTACTCCAGCTGCACCAGCGAGTTGAAGGGGTTGCCGGACGGCTCGCGGCCCACCCGCTCCCAGAGATCGTCACCGCCGAGGGAGAGGGCGAGCGCGAGCGCGAAGACCTTGGTGACCGACTGGGTGGAGAAGGGGCGCTCCCAGTCGCCGCTCCCGTACACGTTGCCGTCGACGTCCGCGACGGCCATGCCGAAGCGGCCCGGGTCGACGGTGGCGAGGGCGGGGATGTACTCGGCGGGGGTGCCGCTGCCGACGAGCGGCGCCACCTCCTGCGCGATGCGATCCAGCAGTGCCTTGTAGTCCATGGGGCTGTGCCGGGTCCTCGGTCCTGAGTCCTACTGCGGCTTGATGCCGCGGTGCAGCGCGACGATCCCGCCGCTCAGATTCCGCCACGCCACCTTCGACCAGCCGGCCTTCTGCAGCAGACGTGCGAGCTCCGCCTGCTCGGGCCACGACTGGATCGACTCGGCGAGGTAGACGTAGGCGTCCGGACTGGAGGAGACGGCGCGGGCCACGGGCGGCAGCGCCCGCATCAGGTACTCCTCGTACACCGTCCGGAACGGAGCCCAGGTCGGGTGCGAGAACTCGCAGATCACGACGCGCCCGCCGGGCTTGGTGACCCGGTGGAGCTCGCGCAGCGCCTGGTCCGTGTCCTGTACGTTGCGCAGCCCGAAGGAGATCGTCACCGCGTCGAAGACGTTGTCACGGAACGGGAGCTTCGTCGCGTCCCCCGCGGTCAGCGGCAGCCACGGGTGCCGCTTCTTGCCTTCGCGCAGCATCCCGAGCGAGAAGTCGCAGGGCACGACGTAGGCGCCGGTGCGGGTGAAGGGCAGCGAGGACGTTCCGGTGCCGGCCGCGAGGTCGAGGATCTTCTGGGCTGGCCGTGCGTCGACCGCCTTGGCGACCTCCTTGCGCCAGCGCCGGTCCTGGCCGAGCGAGAGCACGTCGTTGGTGAGGTCGTAGTTCGCCGCCACATCGTCGAACATGGAGGCGACTTCGTGCGGCTGCTTGTCCAGAGAAGCTCGTGTCACTGGCGTTCGGCCTCGCATGATCGGGTGCGGACGGTACGCGGCCATTGTCTCAGGCGCGCCCCGGCCGCCCCGGCGGGGGCGTGCCGGTGTGCGCGCCGCGCCTCCCCCGCAGGGCCCGCGGCCGGGTGGCGTGCTCAGAGGGTGACGCATGCGGCGCGCAGGGCCCGCGGCCGGGTGACGCGCCCAGCGGGTGGCGCGCCCAGCGGTTACGCGCTCAGCGGCGCCGGAACACCAGTCGGCCGCCGAGCACGGTCGCGACGCACGTGCCGGCGCCGTGTTCACGCAGTGCCCGCGCGGGAGGTTCGCCGGCGGGAACGTCGAAGACGGCGAAGTCGGCCGGAGCGCCGAGCGAAAGCTCGCCGTCGAGCACCTCGCTCAGCGGACGCGTGGCGAGCGGGTCCAGCGACGGTGTGCCGCCCTCCGGGCCATGACGCCGGTCGCGCACCCGCAGACCCGACCGTGCGACCGCGGTGCGCACCTCCGGCCGGGTGAACGGACCGGCGACCGCCGTGGTGCCATGGCCCAGCATGCGCTGCAGCCCTCGCCTCGCGCTGGCCCCCCAGCGCGTGTCGTCGAGGCCGAGGGCCACGAGCGCCTGGCCGGTCAGCGGCTCGGTGCCGAGCGTGTCCGCCTCGCGCGGGTCCGGGTGGTAGGCGGCCTCCAGCAGGGCGACGGCATCGGAGTTCACGAGCCCGGGGACCAGCAGACCCGGCCAGCGGCGTACCCGCGCCTGTGGGCGGGCGCCGGCGACCTCGTCGTACGCCCCGATCGCGACGATCACGCCGCCGTCGACCGCGACCGCTTCTGCGGGCCCGCCCCCGGGGGCGCCGAACACCCGGTCGGCGACGTGAATCGTCAGCACGGTGACGTCAGTTGGCGTTCAGCAGCTTCAGCTCGGGATGGGCCGTGCCGCCCTCGATCGCCGTCGAGGAGATGTGCGAGGCGACGCGCTCGTCGACCGGGTCGTTCGCCGGGTCGTCGTGGACGACGACGTGCTCGTACGTCGTCGTCCGCTGCGCCGGGACGCGGCCCGACTTGCGGATCAGGTCGATGATCTCCTGGCGGTTGGAGCGGTGCTTCGCACCGGCAGAGGAGACGACGTTCTCCTCCAGCATGATCGAACCCAGGTCGTCGGCGCCGTAGTGCAGCGACAGCTGGCCGACCTCCTTGCCCGTGGTCAGCCACGAGCCCTGGATGTGGGCGACGTTGTCGAAGAAGAGCCGGGCGATCGCGATCATCCGCAGGTACTCGAAGATCGTGGCCTGCGTACGGCCCTTGAGGTGGTTGTTCTCGGGCTGGTACGTGTACGGGATGAAGGCCCGGAAGCCACCCGTCCGGTCCTGTACGTCACGGATCATGCGCATGTGCTCGATGCGCTCGGCATTGGTCTCGCCCGTGCCCATCAGCATGGTGGACGTCGACTCGACACCCATCCGGTGCGCGGTCTCCATGATCTCCAGCCAGCGCTCGCCGGACTCCTTCAGCGGCGCGATCGCCTTCCGCGGCCGCTCGGGCAGCAGTTCGGCTCCGGCGCCCGCGAAGGAGTCGAGACCGGCGACGTGGATGCGGGAGATCGCCTCCTCGACGGAGACGCCGGAGATCCGGGCCATGTGCTCGACCTCGGACGCACCGAGGGAGTGGATGACCAGCTGCGGGAAGTCCTTCTTGATGGCGGCGAAATGCTTCTCGTAGTACTCGACGCCGTAGTCGGGGTGGTGGCCGCCCTGGAACATGATCTGGGTGCCGCCCAGCTCGACGGTCTCGGCGCAGCGCCGCAGGATGTCGTCGAGGTCGCGGGTCCAGCCCTTGGCGGTGTCCTTGGGCGGGGCGTAGAACGCGCAGAACTTGCAGGCCGTGACGCAGACGTTGGTGTAGTTGATGTTGCGCTCGATGATGTACGTCGCGATGTGCTCCGTACCGGCGTAACGGCGGCGGCGTACGGCATCGGCGGCGGCGCCCAGCGCGTGCAGCGGCGCGGACCGGTAAAGGTCGAGCGCCTCCTCGGGGGTGATCCGCCCGCCCTCTGCGGCACGGTCCAGGACGCTCTGTTGGTCGGCCTTCAGGGTCACCGGGAGTCACCTTTCGGCGGTGTTTCGGGGCGTTGCGCGGGCCGGTCCAGCCTACGCCAGCCCCCGCGCCTGCCCGTGGGGGGCACCTCGCGCGCGCCCGCCGGGCCTCCCCGTCAACCGCCGCGCTTCGCGAGATCACCGACCGGATTGCCCGCGCGCGCATCACCGGAGACGTAGCGCAGTGTGCTGCCGCTCAGCTCGAGGCGGAGTCCCTTCGTGCTCTCGGAGCACATGCCCTTGCTCCGCGGACCGCGCTCGGCGTCGACGACGAGGGTGCGTTCGTCGGCGCTCGTGGCGGTGAGCAGGTCCTCGCAGATGAAATTGCCGAGGATGTCGGTCTGTTCGGCCGTGCCGATCCGCTCGCCGGTGCGACCGGCGCCGATGGTGACCTTCATGGTCCCGGCGGGCAGCCCTGCGGCGGTCACCTCTCCCTCCCATGTTCCGAGAAAGGGCTTCGGCACGTCCTTCGCCGGGCCCGTCCCGCCGTCCGCCGGCTTGCTGGACACCGACGACGGGGGCGGCTCGGCCGCCGAGTCGTTGAGGCCGCCGCCACTGCCCGGGAAGAGGTCGAAGAGAAACCCCGCACCCACGGTCACCGCCGCCAGTGCGCCCGCCACGGCGAGGGCGACCGTGCAGCTGACCTTGCGGACACCGCCCGGACGGTCCCGTTCCGTACCGGTGGTGACGGACAGGGAGAAGCGGCCGTCGGGCTTCCCCGCCGCCGGCGGGGTCGTGGGCGGCAGCGACGGCGACGGCGACGGCGAACCGATGGAGGACGCGATCGGAGGGTCGAACGGCGGCCCGAAGGCCCCGATCGCCGGGCTGCTGAACGGAACGGGACCGGACACGTCCGGGTCCGGCCCGGCCGGCTCCAGGTCGAGGAGCCGCACCGCCGTCCGGCTCACCTGCTCCACCAGCGGCCCGGGCAGCCAGCCCGCCGCCACGAGCGCGCCCGCGCCGGCGGTGCCGGGGGCCAGTCGGCGGGCCAGGTCTCCCGGTGCGGGCCGCTCGGACGGGTCCTTGGCCAGGCAGGCGGCGACGAGTTCCCGCAACTGCCCCGCCAGCGCGCTCAGCTCGGGCTCCTCATGGACGACCTTGTAGAGCAGCGCCGCCGAGGAATCACCCTGGAAGGGGGCGGCGCCTGTCGCGGCGTAGGCGAGGACGGCGCCGAGCGAGAAGATGTCGGCCGCGCCCGTGACCCCGTCCTTGCCGACGATCTGCTCGGGCGCCATGTAGCCGGGTGAGCCGACGGAGACGCCGGTCGTGGTGAGCGACGCGGTGCCGTCGGTGGCGCGGGCGATGCCGAAGTCGATCAGGCGGGGGCCGTCGAGTGCGAGCAGCACGTTCGAGGGCTTGACGTCGCGGTGGACCAGGTCCAGCGCATGCACGGCCGCCAGCGCTTCCGCGAGCCCCGCTCCCAGCGTCCGCACGGTGTGCTCGGGAAGCGGGCCGTGCTCCGCTACGGCCTGCCCGAGCGAGGGCCCGGCCACATAGCCGGTTGCCACCCACGGAACCGGCGCGTCCGGGTCCGCGTCCAGCACCGGCGCGGTCCAGGCCCCGCCCACCCGCCGCGCCGCTGCCACCTCGCGCCGGAACCGCGCACGGAACTGCTCGTCGAGCGCGAAGTGCGGATGGACGACCTTGACCGCGACGGTTCTGCCGCCCTCGGAGCGCGCCAGATACACCCGCCCCATTCCGCCCGCACCGAGCCTGCCGAGCAGCCGGTACGCACCGACGGTCCGCGGCTCGCCCGCTTCCAGCGGCTGCATGAGCTCCCCCGATTCCCGCCCGACTCCGCGATGTCCCGCGGTGTACGTCCCCCGACAGCGTAGAGCGCGCCGTGCGGCGGATCACCGGATTGGGTCCGCCGCCGGACCAACCGATCGGCCGTCCGCCCCATCTCTCCGGGCGTAAACCGCGCGCCTCAACCGGAACCACCTCAGACACCTGCAAAGCACAGCAGAAACAGCAGAAACATGGAGTCCGCCATGAAACGCCTTCGCTCGCGTCCGCCCAAGGCCCTCATGGCCGCCGTCGCCTTCTGCTCCGTCGCGCTCACCTCCGGCTGCTCGGACGAGGGGGAGCCGGTCACCTTCGACGGCCCGACGGCTCAGGCCCCCGCATCCGGGGCGGCGGCGGACGGGACGCCGGCGGACGGGAAGGCGGCCGAGGCCGCCGCCAAGACCCTGATGCCGACCGGACCGAAGGCCGAGTTCACCACCCAGAACACCATCGACGACGGCACCAGGATCGGCGTCACGACCCTGGAGGGCAAGAAGTCCGGATTCACGGGCAAGGTCTGGGTCTGGGCCCCGAAGCAGTACTTCGATCCGAAGTACGCGAACAGCGGCTTCCCCGTGCTGATCGCACTCCCCGGCGGCAACGGTTACCCGAACAATTACTGGATGGGCACCGATCTGAAGCTGCAGAGCAGCATCAGCCGGTGGTCCCAGGAAGGCAAGAGCCTTCCGTTCATCGTGGTGATGCCTGTCCTCAACCCGGACGACAAGTATTACTACGACGGCAGTGATATTCCGGGGCAGCCGAAAATGGGCACGTGGATGACCGAGGACGTCCCCGATTTCGTGAAGGCCAATTTCCGCACCTTCAGATCACGGGACGGCTGGGCCTTCATGGGATCTTCGTCAGGTGCCTTCGTCGGCCTCAAGTCCGTTCTCCAGCACCCCGACAAGTTCAAGGCGGTCATCGCGTCCGGCCCCGACACCGTGCCCGACTCCCCGCTCTGGGCGGGACACCCCGAGGAGCAGCAGGCGAACAATCCCGAGAAGCTCGCCAAGGCCCTCGGGGCCAGGCCTGACACCAAGGACAACGACGTCCGTCTGGCATTCCAGATCGGCACCGAGGAGTCCGGGATGAAGAAGCTGAAGGCCTTCATCAAGGACTGCACAAAAGGCCCGGTCAAAACGCGTCTGCAGGTCATCCGGAACGGCGAGCACAACGCCAGGACCTACGTCCAGGGCATGGGGGACGGGTCGATCCAGTGGATCAGCGCACACATGCAGGCACCCGTCCCCACGTCCTGACGGCGCAGTTCGGACCGTACGACGGCTCCGTCAGGTGCCGAGCAGCTCGACCCGTACGTCCGCCGGGAAGCCGGTCGTCGGCCCGGTCCGGCGCGCGAACTCCCGTACCCCGGCGAGCTGCTCGGCCCCGAAACGGAAGTCGAGCGTGGTGAAGTACCGCTTCAGCAGGTCGGCGTCGAAGGTCTCCCAGCGCGACGCCTGCTCGGCGACCTTCGCGACCTCCTCCAGGGACAGATCACGCGAGGCCAGGAACGCCTCGTGGACTTTCCGGACCACCGCGGGCTCGCGCGCCAGATAGTCCTTGCGAGCCGCCCACACCGCGAAGACGAACGGCAGCCCGGTCCAGTCCTTCCACATCTGCCCCAGGTCGTGGACCCGCAGGCCGAGGCGGGGCGCGTCGTGCAGCGAGGCGCGCAGCGCGGCGTCGCCGATCAGCACGGCCGCTTCGGCCTCCTGCATCATCACGCCGAGGTCGGGCGGGCATGTGTAGTAGTCCGGCGACACCCCGTACTGCTCGGCGAGCAGCAGCTGGGCGAGGCGGACCGAGGTGCGCGAGGTGGAGCCGAGCGCGACCCGCGACCCGTCCAGCTGTTCCAGCGGCAGCTGCGACACGATCACGCACGACATGACGGGCCCGTCGCAGCCGACCGCGAGATCGGGGAAGGCCACCAGGTCGTCGGCGTTGCGGAGGTATTCGACGAGGGTGATGGGCCCGATGTCGAGGTCGCCGCGCACCAGCTGCTCGGAGAGCTTCTCCGGGGTGTCCTTCGTGAGCTCCAGATCGAGCAGTGTCCCGGTGCGGGCCAGGCCCCAGTAGAGGGGCAGGCAGTTCAGGAACTGGATGTGACCGACACGCGGCCGGCTGCGACGGTCGCCGGCGGCGTTCTCCGCGGGTTCCGCGGGTTCTCCAAGACTGTCCACATCGCGAGGCTAGACCTCCGCCCGATGCCACGATTGCCCGGGGCTCGCCCGCCACGACCGTCAGCATGTCAAGAGGGGATCAAACATCCGGGTGAAGTGATCTTTACCTCTACCGCTGCGAACATCGTGCGTGCTACGCTCAGCGCAAGTTGCAGTTTGGTTTCCCTTGCAGTACAGAGCCTGCGGAGCATGTGACCCGCAGGCTTTTGTAGTTTTCAGACTTGTTTGCAGGTTCTGGAGCAGGGCAACCCTTTGGCCCAAGGAGGGCTTATGGCTACCGGAACCGTCAAGTGGTTCAACGCTGAAAAGGGCTTCGGCTTCATCGCCCAGGACGGCGGCGGCCCGGATGTCTTCGTCCACTACTCCGCGATCAACGCGTCTGGTTTCCGCTCCCTCGAGGAGAACCAGGTCGTGAACTTCGACGTCACCCAGGGCCCGAAGGGCCCGCAGGCGGAGAACGTCACCCCGGCCTAAGTTGCCCGGGTCGGCGATCGCGCACGACTTAGAGCAGTACCCAAGGAGCCCTGTTCCGTACTTTCGTACGGAACAGGGCTCCTGCCCTTTCCGGACGCGCTCGGTGGTACGACGGAACGCGCCGCCACAGCTCCCGAGCTCCCGGAAGCCGCCCCTACAGCTCCCGGAAAAGGATGTTCAGCCCGACCGGACCGTGCACCGGGTGCCGGAAGGCTCCAGGGACGGTCCCGAGAGTCCGGAAGCCCAGGGATTCCCAGAGCTTCATGGCCGGGTTGGTCTCCACGACCGCGTTGAAGATCATCCCCGTGTAGCCGTCCTGCCGTGCCCGTTCGAGCACGTACTCTCCGAGCCGTCGCCCGATCCCGCGACCTGCCTGGTCAGGGTCGACCATGAAACCCGCGTTCGCGATGTGCGCGGCCGAGCCGCCGTAGTTGGGCCGTACGTACGCCGAGGCGATCAGCGTGCCGTCGTCGTCCTCCACCACGACGACCTGGTTCGCGGGGGCCATCCACAACGCACGGGCGGCCGGCTCGCTGGTGTCGGGGTCCCAGGCGTATGTCTCTCCGGCGGACACGATCCGGTGCCAGATGGGCCAGATCCGGTCCCAGTCGTCCCTCTTCGCGTCTCTGATCAGCACACTTCGAGTGTGTCAGAGGGTCCGGGGGAAGGCCCCGGCCATTTCGGCCCGCCCGCCCGCGAGCCCCGTGACCGGGCGGCACGGCGGGGCATCGCGCTCTCCCGCGACGACACTCCTGCCACTCGTACGCTGGAGGACGTGACCGCGCGCAAGCCGCCCGGCGTCTCCTTCGAGTCATGGGTCGACAAACAGATCCGCGACGCGATCGAGCGCGGCGACTTCGAGGATCTGCCCGGGCTCGGGAAGCCGCTGCCGGACAGCGACGAGCCGTACGACGAGATGTGGTGGGTCAAGGACAAGATGCGCCGCGAGGGGCTGTCGTACCTGCCACCGTCCCTCGCCCTGCGCAAGGAGGCCGAGGAGGCACTGGAGGCCGCCGCACGCGCACCCTCGGCAGCCGCGGCGCGCCATATCGTCGAGCGCCTCAACGACAAGATCGCCGCGGCATTGAGGCGGCCGCCGCCCGGCCCGCTGCTCGGGCTGACGCCCTACGACGCCGAGGAGGTCGTACGGGACTGGCGGCTCGGGCGGGGCCGTCGTCAGGGGCCGACGGGGCCGACGTGAGCCCTATCGGCGGCCGGACGGGGACCAGCGCTCGCCCGACATGAGGTTGCCCAGGCCCTCCCAGGCGAAGTTCATCAGGGTCGCCGCCGCCTCCTTGGCGGAGATGCCCGGAGTGTCGTTCGCCCATCCCGCCAGCGACTCCGCAGCGCCCACCAGCGCCTGCGCCAGCCCGGCGACGTCCCGGTCCGCGAGGTCGCCGTTCCTGTGCGTCTCCCGCGCCGCAGCCCCGATGAGCACGGTCACGAACGCCACGATCTCGTCCCGCATCACCGCGACCTCCGCGGCGAACGGCTCCCCGTGCGTCCGCGCCTGCCGGTGCAGCACCGCCCAGGCGTCAGGGTGCTCGGCCGTGTGCCGGAAGAACGCCGCGAGGCCCTCCCACAGCTGCCGGTCCGCCGGCAGCCCCGGCTCCACCGCTGCCTGCACCGCCGCGATCAGCGCCGCGGCCTCACGCCTGATGCACGCCGTGAACAGGTCTTCCTTGGAGTTCAGGTACAGATAGACGAGCGGCTTGGACACGCCCGCGAGCTCGGCGATCTCGTCCATCGACGCCGCCCGGTACCCGAGCCGGCCGAACGTCCGCACGGCGGCGTCCAGCATCTGCCTCTCCCGTACGGCACGCGGCAGCCGCTTGCTCCTACCGGCACCATCCACGAGCGACGCCCTCCCAGCCCCTGCCGATCTACTCCGCGGTAAGCCTACGGCCAGCCGCCGGCCGTGAATGCCGAAGGCCGGTCTCCGCAGAGGGGGACCGGCCAACGGTGCTGTGCTCGGGTTTCGCGCTCAGGAGGCGTCGCGCTCAGGCGTTGGGGCGCTTGCCGTGGTTCGCTTTCCTCTTCTTACGAGCCCGTCGCTTGTTGCCGCGCTTCGACATGGTGCAGATCTCCTCGTTCCAGGACTGGTCCATGTCCTGGTCAGTCTAGGTTCGGCACCTTCTGTCCGCACCCACGGCCCGCCGGACGCCCGGGCGCCGGGTCAGCCGTTCGGCGTCAGGGCGCGTGCGCGGCCGACCACCTCTCCGCGATGTCAGGCAGCGACCGGGACCGCCGCCTTCTCGTCGGCCGCGGGGGCCTCGACGTCGTCCACCGGCGAAGCGGACGCCGAGTTGTAGGCGTCGAGGTCGAGGATCTTCTCGCGGGCGGCAACGACCACGGGGACCAGCGCCTGGCCGGCGACGTTGGTCGCCGTGCGGACCATGTCCAGGATCGGGTCGATCGCCATCAGCAGACCCACCCCTTCGAGCGGGAGGCCCAGCGTGGAGAGGGTCAGCGTGAGCATGACCGTAGCGCCGGTGAGGCCCGCGGTGGCGGCGGAGCCGACGACCGAGACGAAGGCGATCAGGAGGTAGTCCTGGATGCCGAGCTGTACGTCGAAGATCTGCGCGATGAAGATCGCGGCGAGCGCCGGGTAGATCGCGGCGCAGCCGTCCATCTTGGTCGTCGCGCCGAACGGCACGGCGAAGGAGGTGTACTCCTTCGGCACGCCGAGGCGCTCGGTGACCTTCTGGGTGACCGGCATCGTGCCGACCGAGGAGCGGGACACGAAGGCCAGCTGGATGGCGGGCCACGCGCCCTTGAAGAACTGCAGCGGGTTGACCTTGGCGACCGTCGCGAGCAGGAGCGGGTACACGCCGAACAGAACCAGCGCGCAGCCGATGTACACGTCGGCGGTGAAGGTGGCGTACTTGCCGATCAGGTCCCAGCCGTAGTCGGCGATCGCGTAGCCGATGAGGCCGACGGTGCCGATCGGGGCCAGGCGGATGACCCACCACAGTGCCTTCTGGAGCAGCTCGAGGACCGCCTCGCTCAGCGCGAGGACCGGCTTGGCGCGGTCGCCGAGCCCCAGCGCGGCGATTCCCGCGACGGCGGCCATGAAGACGATCTGAAGGACGTTCAGCTCGGTGAAGGGCGTGACGACGTCGGTCGGGACGATGCCGGTCAGGAAGTCGATCCAGGAGCCGGCGTGCTCGGGCTTCTCACCGTCCTTCGGAGTGAGGCCGGTGCCGGCGCCCGGGTCGGTGAGGAGGCCGATCGCGAGGCCGATCGCGACCGCGATCAGCGAGGTGATCATGAACCAGAGCAGGGTGCGGCCGGCCAGCCGTGCGGCGTTGTTGACCTTCCGCAGATTGGTGATCGACACCAGGATCGCGAAGAAGACGAGCGGGGCGACGGCCAGCTTCAGCAGCTGGACGAAGATGTCGCCGACCTGTTCAAGGGTCTTGTAGAGCCAGTTGATGTCCTGGCTGCGGGCCAGCCAGCCGAGCAGGGCGCCGAGGACGAGACCTGTGACGATCTGCGCCCAGAACGGCACTCGGGGTATGCGGCTGGTACGGGTGGGCGTCACGGAATTCGCGGACACGGACACACTCCGGAAAGGCGTATCGGGTGAATACGGAAACAGGGGTGCGGCAGCCGTGCCTGGAGAACAGGGTGGCGCCGCTGTGATGCCGGATCAGACCGAGCGGCAACAGGCCGCGGACATACAGCGGCAGAGATCGACATGCAGGCGCGCCACGAGCGGGATGCTCATGGCTGCTTGAGGGCGCACTGCTGTTGTCATGCCGAGCACGTTAACACTTGAACTTTGAGAATCTCAAAGGCCTGCTTTGAGACGGAGTCGCACGACGGCGCCGGGCAAGAACGCGCCGACGCCCCGGAGTTGGAGCGGGTGCTCCTGGCCGGGGCGTCGGACGGGATGTACGGGGCGTGAGGAAGTGTGAGGAAGCTTACGCTCCGCCTACTGGACGGCACCGTCCTCGTTGGAACGGTTCGCCTCCAGCCGGGACTTCGCCCGGTCGACCTTCACGGCGATCTGCTCGGACATCGCGTCGCGCTGCTTGCGCAGGAGAACGAAGCTGAGCGGCGCGGAGATCATGACGGCGAGGACCAGCACCCAGAGCAGGTTGGAGTCGCCGAGGCCACGCGGCAGCACCCGCAGGTACACCAGTCCCCACAGGACGAAGAAGCAGCCGGCGAAGATGCCGAGACGCATGAGCGTGTACCGGAGTGTGGCGCTCGCCTTGCTGGTGGACACGGCAGTCCCTTTCCCTTCAGTGAATTGCCCGACCAGTGAAGCACGCGCCGATTCGATCAGTTCAGGGGGAGCAGCATCGTGATGTCGTCGCGGTCGTCCCCGTCGGCGACGCGGATCGCGCCGGGCACGCGTCCGACCTCCTTGTAGCCGCACGACGCGTAGAACCGTTCCAGCCCTGCCCCGCCGCGGCAGGTGAGCCGTATCGCCTCGACGCCGTCGAAGGTGCGGGCAGCGTCCGCGGCGGAGGCGAGCAGGTCGCGGCCGTACCCCTTGCCCTGGTGCCGGGGGTGGATCATCACGGTGTAGAGCCAGACCCAGTGCCGCATCAGCCGGTGGGTGTTGTGGGTGAGGAACGCGGCGGCGGCGACCTGTCCGTCCTCGTCGAACCCGACGAGGAGGCGCTTTTGCCCCTCGGCCATCCCGGCCAGATGCTTCAGCCACTCGGGCCTGATGTCCTCCGCCGTCACCGGCGGCACGAAGCCGACGGCACCGCCCGCGTTGCTGACGTCCGTCCACAGCGCCAGCACGCCGTCCCGCAGGTGGGGAGCGACGGGCGGGTCGAGTCTGAACGCAAGAGCCATGCTCCCGAAGGTAACAACCACCCCGACGGGCCCCGTCCGTGGCTCTGGCGCGGCCGCTCGCGGGCCACGTCGCCCGGGCCCGGGCCATCGTGGGTGCGGCCCCGGGGAGTTGGACCTCCGGAGCCATGACCCCGAGGACGTCGAGGGTTCAGGGCAAGGCCCTGAAGTGTCCGGGCACGGCCCGGCGATCCCGCGCCCCGCGGATACAGGGGCGAAGCCCAAGCAGGAGGCACAGATGCCGAAGGGCCCCGCGCCCCGCCCCAGGGCACAGGCCCGGCACACCTGACCGTCCGGGGACTCGGACGGGCTCGGCCCCGGTTCGGAGGACGGCACCCCGAGGTCCGTGGCGCAAGCTCGGACCCCGGCTCCGGGGTGGCCTCGGCTCCAGGGCGACCCGGGGCCCGGCAGCCGGCCCCCGACGACTCACGGCAGCCCGCGATTCGGGGGCGTAGCTCCCGGGTCCAGGGGCGCAACCTCCGGGAGTTCGACGGCAGGCCCCTGACGCGAGCCAGGAACAGAACGGGGTCCAGGGCGCAGCGCCGGGGGGATCCGGGCGCAGCCTCCGGAGATACGGCGGAAGGCCCCCGCGGGATGCGGGACGGACCTGGGGCCCCGGGGAGCCCTCGGGGCTCCGGCGGCGCAGCCGAACGGGGGTTCCGGGGGGCGCAGCCCCCCGGCTTCAGACCCGCATCGGCTGAGGGGACTCGCGGCGGTCCGCCTCCGGTCCCGGGTACTCGCGGATGATCTCGTAGCGGGTGTTCCGCTCGACCGGGCGGAAGCCCGCGTCCCGGATCAGCTCCAGCAGGTCGTCGCGTGTGAGCTTGTTCGGGGTGCCGTAGTTGTCGGCGTCGTGGGTGATCTTGTACTCGACGACCGAGCCGTCCATGTCGTCCGCGCCGTGCTGCAGCGCCAGCTGGGCCGTCTGCACACCGTGCATCACCCAGAAGACCTTGACGTGCTGGACGTTGTCGAAGAGCAGCCGCGACACGGCGAAGGTCTTCAGCGCCTCGGCACCCGTCGCCATGGTCGTGCGCGCCTGCAGCTTGTTGCGGACCTTGCCGTCCTTCATGTCGACGAAGTCGTGCTGGTAGCGCAGCGGGATGAAGACCTGGAAGCCGCCGGTCTCGTCCTGGAGTTCACGCAGCCGCAGGACGTGGTCGACACGGTGCCGGGGCTCCTCGATGTGCCCGTACAGCATCGTGGACGGGGTCTTCAGACCCTTCTCGTGCGCGAGGCGGTGGATGCGCGACCAGTCCTCCCAGTGGGTGCGGTGGTCGACGATGTGCTGCCGGACCTCCCAGTCGAAGATCTCGGCGCCGCCGCCGGTCAGCGACTCCAGACCGGCCTCGATCAGCTCGTCGAGGATCTCGGAGGCCGACAGCCCCGAGATCGTCTCGAAGTGGTGGATCTCCGTCGCCGTGAAGGCCTTCAGCGAGACGTTCGGCAGGGCCTTCTTCAGCTCGCTGAGCGACCGCGGGTAGTAGCGCCACGGCAGGTTGGGGTGGAGCCCGTTGACGATGTGGAGCTCGGTGAGGTTCTCGTTCTCCATCGCCTTGGCGAGGCGGACGGCCTCCTCGATGCGCATCGTGTACGCGTCCTTCTCGCCCGGCTTGCGCTGGAACGAGCAGTACGCGCACGACGCCGTGCAGACGTTCGTCATGTTGAGGTGACGGTTGACGTTGAAGTGGACGACGTCGCCGTTCTTGCGCGTACGCACCTCATGGGCGAGGCCCCCGAGCCAGGCCAGGTCGTCCGACTCGTAGAGAGCGATACCGTCCTCGCGGCTCAGCCGCTCGCCGGCCCGGACCTTTTCCTCCAGCTCGCGCTTGAGCCCCGCGTCCATGCGGCCGCCTCCCAGATGTCTACGTTCAGTGCTTTCCCGGGGAAAGCCCCCGGACGTCCGGAGGCTCCACCAACCGTACTCCCCCGTACTTTCCAGCCGGGGAGACCCCCTTGACGCTGCGCGTCACCCGCCGCGGGTCACTCTTCCTCGGGCAGGTCCCCGACCCGGTTCTCCCACTTCGTGGAGAGCACGATCGTCGTACGCGTCCGGGACACGCCCTTGGTCCCCGACAGCCGACGGATCGTCTTCTCCAGCCCGTCGACGTCGCTCGCCCGCACCTTGAGCATGTACGAGTCGTCGCCCGCGATGAACCAGCAGTCCTCGATCTCCGCGAGGTCACGCAGCCGGCGCGCCACGTCCTCGTGGTCGGCCGCGTCGGAGAGCGAGATCCCGATCAGTGCGGTGACGCCGAGACCGAGCGACGCGGCGTCGACGGTCGCCCGGTAGCCGGTGATGACCCCCGCCGCCTCCAGGCGGTTGATGCGGTCGGTGACGGAGGGACCGGAGAGTCCTACGAGCCGGCCGAGCTCGGCGTACGAAGCCCTGCCGTTCTCGCGCAGAGCCTGGATGAGCTGCCTATCCACGGCGTCCATATGCCTGAGCCTTCCATTATTCAGCGATACCGCAAGTTTACGTGTAGAATCTAAGGCACACAGGGCCGACACCCTGTGAATCTTTCAAACGATCAAAGACGATCCATACAGGAGATGACACTCACCGTGTACACGATCGAGATGGCGTACGCCCACATGCGACAGCTCCAGGAGCTGGCCAGCCGCTCGCGTGCCCACCAGCCTGCCGCCGCGCACCGGGCCGACCGGGCCGGACGCCCCGCCCGCCGCGCGGCCAAGAAGCGCTAGAGCCTCCCGTTCGGATCTTGCCGGGCTCGCGCGCCCTGGCGCCGCACACCGATCCGGCATGATCCGAACGAAATCCCCTGGGCCCCGGCCTAGTCACCGCGGGACTGGGCACCCCCCAGTTCCCCCTTCCAACGGCGGTACAGCCGGTGCGGCACCCCTGCCGCGTCCAGCACCCGCCCGGCGACGAAATCCACCAGATCCTGGATGTGCGTCGCCCCCGCGTAGAACGCCGGAGAGGCGGGCAGCACGACGGCGCCCGCCTCGTCCAGCGTCACCAGGTGCCTGAGGGTCTGCCCGTTCAGCGGCGTCTCCCGCACCGCGACCACCAGCTTCCGGCGCTCCTTCAGCGTCACGCTCGCAGCGCGCTGCAGCAGGTCCTTCGACAGGCCGAGCGCCACACCCGCGACGCACGCCGTGGACGCCGGCACGATCAGCATCCCCTTCACGGGGTACGACCCCGAGGACGGCCCGGCGGCCATATCCCCGGCCGCCCAGTGCCGTACGTCCGTGACATCCACGTCGAACGTGCCGGGCTTGCCGTCGGCGCCCTGCCCCAGCCACTGGCGCAGATCGTCCTTCCAGCGCGCGTCCCGGAACGCGATCCCGGTCTCGTCCAGAAGGGTGAGCCGCGACGCGCGCGACACCACGAGGTCCACGCTCTCGCCCGCGTCCAGCAGCCCGCGCAGCACCGCGGCCGCGTACGGGGTGCCCGAGGCCCCCGAGATCCCCACGACCCACGGAGTGCGGTTGGCGTCATTCATGGCATTGAGCCTATCCGGCTGCCGGAGGACGGAACTGGGTAAGGTCCCCCGGACGTTTCCGGGGGAGACACAGGAATCGCAGGGGGGCAGCGATGGCAGGCACGCATCCCGAAGGGAGCCGCACCGGCCGGATCATGGCGGCCGGCGCGCTGATGGTCGGCTGGGTGGCGCTGCTCTGGGCGCTCGAAGCCGTCGACTTCGCGACCGGCCATGCCCTCGATACGTACGGGATCACTCCGCGCGACCTCACGGAGCTGTGGGACATCGTGCCCGCCGCCTTTCTGCACGGGGGCTTCGGCCATGTCGCCGCCAACAGCCTCCCGCTGCTCGTGCTCGGCTTCCTCGCGGCCTTCGGGGGCATACGCCGCTTCGCCGGTGTCGTCCTCACCGTCGTCGTGGCCTCGGGGCTGGGCGTCTGGCTGGCCTCGCCGCCCGGCTCCATCACGCTGGGGGCGTCCGGTGTCGTCTTCGGCCTCTTCGGCTATGTGGTGGTCCGCGGTTTCGTCGACCGCAGCACGCTGGACGTGGTGGTGGGACTGCTGATCGCCGGGTTCTACGGCTCGATCCTGTGGGGGGTGCTGCCGACGGACGCGGGCATCAGCTGGCAGGCCCACCTCTTCGGACTGCTGGGCGGCGTGGCGGCGGCGTTCCTCTTCCGTCGGCGCCGCCCGGGGCCCGCCGCCACACCCACGTCGTGACGCCTGCCGAGAGCCGCTGTCAGGTCGCGCTCGGGTCCACCGGCAGGCCGGCGGTGTCCACGGAGAGCTTGCCGATGTCCGTGTTCACGGCCACGGTCGTGCCGTAGGGGATGGTGTCCCGCCCGCGATAGCCCTCCGGCCCCGGGTTCCACAGTGTCACGCAGTGCGCCTTGTAGGGGTCGAAGATCAGGTAGTGCGGGATGCCGCGCCGGGCGTACGCGCGGTCCTTGACCTCGTAGTCGTTGCGCACGCTGCTGGGCGAGACCACCTCGATGGCGAGCTCGATGAGATCGGGCGCATAGGCGCTGAGGTTCTTGGCCACCTCCGCCTTCGGGATCACGGCGAGGTCGGGGCAGAATTCGTTGTCGGCATCGAAGGGGACGGCGACATCGCTGATGAAGCCCCACTCCTTCGAGAGCTGGGCCTTCAGGGCGTTCCGCACCTCCCAGATCGTCTCGTTGTGGTGCGGCTTGACCGGACTCATCACGATGGCGCCCTCGACAATCTCCGTCCGGTAGCCCGGGAACATGTCCTCGAACCGGCTGAGCTGCGAGTGCAGGCGGTCGCTCTCCGAGATGGTCACGTCGGCCTCCCTTCCTGCACTCGATGGTAGGCCGCACGCTAGCTACAGGGTCAGACCCCGAACGACGAGATCGAGCAGGGCACACACGAACAGGGCAATCCCGATGAAGCCGTTGACGGTGAAGAACGCCCGGTTGAGCCGGGACAGATCGTGCGGCCGCACGATCGTGTGCTCGTAGAGGAACGCCCCGGCGACGATCACCAGGCCCACCCAGAAGAAGACCCCGGCCCCGATGGCGAGGACGTACCAGACCAGGAGGCCCATCGTGACCGCGTGGCAGGCCCGTGCGCCCCACAGCGCCGCCGGGATGCCGAAGCGGGCCGGGACCGACATCACGCCGTGGGCGCGGTCGGCCTCGACGTCCTGGCAGGCGAAGATCAGGTCGAAGCCGCCGATCCAGACGCCGACCGCGAGGCCGAGGATCACCGCGTCCCAGGACCACGTCCCGGTGATCGCGATCCATGCCCCGACCGGACCCATCGCCTGGGCGAGGCCGAGGATCGCGTGCGGGAAATCGGTGAACCGCTTCCCGTAGGGATAGACGACCATCGGCACGACCGCGATGGGCGCGAGCGCGAGGCAGAGCGGATTGAGCAGTGCCGCCGCACCGAGGAAGACCACGAGCGCGATGCCCGCCCCGGTCCATGCGGACCGCACGGACACGGCGCCCGTGACCAGCTCCCGCCCCGCCGTGCGCGGGTTACGGGCGTCGATCTCGCGGTCGATGATCCGGTTGCAGGCCATCGCGAAGGTCCGCAGGCCCACCATCGCGACCGTGACGAGCAGCAGCTTGACCCAGTCGATGTGCCGGTCGAGCCGGAACATCGCCGTGAGCGCGGCGATGTACGCGAACGGCAGCGCGAAGACCGAGTGCTCGATCATCACCAGCCGCAGGAACGCCTTGGTGCGGCCCGGACCCGGTACCGCCGCAGCGGACGCGCTCACAGGCCGTACTCCTTCCAACGGCGGTCGACCAGGGCCGCCGTGGCCGGGTCGGAGAGCACCATGTTCGGCCAGCCCCCGTCCCGTGTGTAGCCCTCCTCGGGCCACTTCTTCGTCGCGTCGATGCCCGCCTTGCCGCCCCAGAACTGCTGGTACGAGGCATGGTCCAGGTGGTCCACCGGCCCCTCGGCCACGGTCAGGTCGCGGGCGTAGTCCGTGTTGCCGAGCGCGCGCCACGACACCTCGTGCAGATCGTGGACGTCGCAGTCGGAGTCGACCACCACGATCAGCTTCGTCAGCGACATCATGTGCGCGCCCCAGATGGCGTGCATGACCTTCTGCGCGTGCTTCGGGTACTTCTTGTCGATCGAGACGATCGCGCAGTTGTGGAAGCCGCCCGACTCGGGCAGGTGGTAGTCCACGATGTCAGGCACGATGATCTTGAGGAGCGGGAGGAAGAAGCGTTCCGTCGCCCGGCCCAGCGGCCCGTCCTCCGTCGGCGGGCGGCCCACCACGATCGACTGGAGCAGCGGGCGCCTGCGCATCGTCACACAGTCGATGGTGAGCGCCGGGAAGTCCTCCTGCGGCGTGTAGAAGCCGGTGTGGTCGCCGAAGGGGCCCTCCGGAAGCATCTTCCCCGGCTCCAGCCAGCCCTCGATCACGACCTCCGCCTGCGCCGGGACCTGCAGCGGCACGGTCTTGCAGTCGACCATCTCGATCCGCTTGCCCTGGACGAAGCCGGCGAAGAGGTACTCGTCGATGTCGCCCGGCAGGGGCGCCGTGGAGGCGTACGTCACGGCCGGAGGGCAGCCGAAGGCGATCGCGACCGGGAGCTTGTCACCGCGCCGCGCCGCCACCTGGTAGTGGTTGCGGCTGTCCTTGTGGATCTGCCAGTGCATGCCGATGGTGCGCTTGTCGTGGCGCTGGAGGCGGTAGAGGCCCAGATTGCGCACGCCCGTGTCCGGGTCCTTGGTGTGGGTCAGGCCCAGGTTGAAGAAGGAGCCGCCGTCCTCGGGCCAGGTGAACAGCGCGGGCAGCAGGTCCAGATCGACGTCGTCCCCGCGCAGCACGACTTCCTGTACCGGGGCGTCCTTCACCTTCTTGGGCGGTACGTGGGTCATGGCGCCGAGCTTCCCGAACGCCTCGCGCACCCCCACGAATCCGTGCGGCAGTTCCGGCTTCAGCAGCCCGCCGATCTTCGCGCTGATCTCGCCGTACGACTTCAGGCCGAGCGCCTTGAGGAGCCGGCGGTCCGTCCCGTACACATTCATCGCGAGCGGCATGGACGAGCCGCGCACATTCTCGAAGAGGAGCGCCGGGCCGCCGGCCTTCTGGACCCGGTCGACGATCTCCCCGACCTCCAGATACGGGTCGACTTCGGCCTTGATGCGCTTGAGGTCGCCCTCGCGCTCCAGTGCGCGGAGCAGCGAGCGAAGATCGTCGTAAGCCATGCCGTCCAGTATCTGCCACTCGCTAGGCTGGAGCTGTCACGGGGGCCGTTCGTACGGTCCCGATCTCCGCACGCAGGGGGCCGCCAATGCTTCGGGTACTGATGTTCTTGGTGCCGCTGGCGCTCAGCATCTATGCCTTCATCGACTGCATCTCCACGGACGAGAAGGAGATCAGGTACATCCCCAAACCGCTCTGGGCGATCCTCGTGCTGCTCTTCCCGCTCGTCGGCTCGATCTCCTGGCTGCTCGTGGGCAAGGACCGGACGGTGAAGCGGCCCGCGCGGCGCGGCGAGTGGGTGGCCCCGGACGACAACCCGGAGTTCCTGAAGTCGCTCGACGACGACACCCACCCGGATACGGACCGCGGGAAGGACCGCGGGACCGGCCGGGGGAAGGATCAGGAGCGGGACGGGGACACGGGCGGCGGCCAGGCCTGACCGCCGGAGCTCGCGCCGGACGGGCCTCCACAGGAGAGTGGGGACATGGACCAGGAGCAGGCACGGCACTGGCTGGCCACCGCACTCGCCGAGGCCCGCGCGAGCCTGGCGGAAGGCGGTATCCCGATCGGCGCGGCGCTGTACGGCGCGGACGGCACGCTTCTGGGCCGCGGCCACAACCGCCGCGTCCAGGACGACGATCCGTCGCTGCACGCGGAGACGGCGGCGTTCCGCGCGGCGGGACGCCGCCGCTCGTACCGCGGTACGACGATGGTCACCACCCTCTCCCCCTGCTGGTACTGCTCCGGACTCGTCCGGCAGTTCGGGATCACCCGGGTCGTCGTCGGCGAGGCGAGCACCTTCCCCGGCGCCCACGGCTGGCTCCATGCGCACGGTGTGGAGGTCCTGGTCCTGGACGATCCCGACTGCACGGCCCTGATGCGCGGATTCATCGACAGGCACCCCGAGCTGTGGAGCGAGGACATCGGCGATGGCGAGTGACCGTACTTCTGGGACCCCTGCGGCCTCTGGGCCCGCATCGGCTGCCGGAGTGTCTGCGACTGCTGGGATTCCTGCGTCGCCTGTCCCAGGCGGCACCGCCACGATTCCGGTGATCGACCTGGAGCCATGGCTCTCCGGGGACCCTGAGGCCCGCAGCCGGACCGCCGCCACCGTCGATGCCGCCCTGCGCACCGCCGGGTTCCTGCTCGTCACCGGGCACGGCGTGGACCCGGAGCTGCGGACGCAGATCCGCGAGCGGGCACGCGGCTTCTTCCGTCTTCCGCCTGCCGCGAAGGAGCCGTACGCGGTGAAGGTCGGCGGGCGCGGCTGGCTGGGTCCGGGAGCAGAGGCCAACGGCTACGCGGAGGGTACGCAGACGCCGCCCGACCTCAAGGAGTCGCTGTCCTTCGCGGCGGATCGCCCGACCGGCGTCCCGGCCGTCGACGCGGAGTGGTTCCTGCCGAACACCTGGCCGGACGAGGCTCCAGGGCTCAGGCCCGCGGTGGAGACGTATCTGCGGCAGATGCGGGCGCTGTCGGACCGGCTCCTCGAGCTGCTCGGTGTCGCCCTGGGCGAGCCGGAGGACTTCTTCACCCGGCACACCACGCATCCGACCTGGGGCTTCAACATCAACTGGTATCCGGGCCGGGACACCGTCGGCGAGCCGCGGCCGGGCCAGTTCCGCATCGGCCCGCACACCGATTTCGGCACGGTCACGGTCCTGGACCGGCAGACCGGCAAAGGCGGCCTGCAGGTCTTCACCGACGAGGGCGGCTGGCAGGACGCCCCGTGGGCGCCGGACTCACTGACCGTCAACATCGGCGATCTGATGGCCCGCTGGACGGACGGCCGCTGGTGCTCCGGGCGTCACCGGGTGCTGCCGCCGCCCGCCGACGTACCGGCAGAGGAACTGATGTCACTGGTCTACTTCTACGAGTGCGATCCGGGTACGGACGTCCGGGGCATCGACTCGCACACGTATCTGCGGGCCCAGCTGGACGCGATCACTGCCGGCTGACGTACTCGTCGCGGAGCTGCCGGAAGCGGTCCGGGGTCCATGACGACCAGTCGGCGGGCCGGCCGTCGAGCGCGTCCTCGAGGTACTCGAAGTGCTGATGCCAGCCGGCCAGGCCGTCGAGGCGCCGCTCGTCGCTCCCGGTGAACTCGTTGGTGAAGCGCAGCACGGCGGCGAGGGAGTCGGCGGGCGCGGGCTCCATGTGGAACCGGATCCGTCCGTGCCGCTCGACGGTGTACTCGGCCACGGTCTCCATGTCCCAGGCCGTCACCTGTCCGGAGACGACCGTCCCCTCCCCCTCCGCTCCCGCGTTGAGCCATCGCAGCGTCACACCGCCGCCCAGGTGCGGCTCCAGCAGATCGGCGGCGGCCAGCCACTGAGGCAGGCCCTCCGGGGTGGCGACGGCGGCCCACACCCGCACCACGGGGTGCGGCAGATGCACCACGAAGTGCAGGAGATGGGTCGTGCCGTCCTCTCCGTCGCGCGTCTCGCTGGTGCCATGAGGGATCGCTTCGGTCATGGCACCAGCGTCGCCCGGCCCGGCCGGGCCCGCGACCGTGTCTCACCCACCCGGCCGACCACGGTCCCGCCGGGACGGCGTGACGGCGGGGCGGAACCGGCTCGCGGGGCTCAGACCCCGGCGTACGAGTGGAGGCTGTTCACGAAGAGATTGACGCCCCAGTAGTTGAAGAGGAAGCAGGCGAAGGCGATCAGCGCGACGTAGGCGGCCTTGCGGCCCTTCCAGCCCGCCGTCGCACGGGCGTGCAGATACGCGGCGTACGCCACCCAGGTGATGAAGGACCAGACTTCCTTGGCGTCCCAGCCCCAGTAACGGCCCCAGGCGTCGCCGGCCCAGATCGCGCCGGCGATGATCGTGAAGGTCCAGAGCGGGAAGATCGCGGCGTTGATGCGGTAGGAGAACTTGTCGAGGGAGGCCGCGGCGGGCAGGCGCTCCAGGACGGAGCGGGCGAAGGAGCCGGGATTGCCGCCGGTCGCCAGCTTGTTCTCGTACGAATCGCGGAACAGGTACAGCAGCGTGCCGACCGCGCCGAGGTAGAAGACCGCACCGCAGAAGATCGCGGTGGAGACGTGGATCCACAGCCAGTACGAGTGCAGCGCGGGAACGAGCTGGTCGCTGTCGGTGTAGAGCCAGGTGACGGCGATGCCGAGGTCCAGCAGGACGGTGGTGACCAGGGGCAGGCCGATCCACCGGACGTTCTTCCGGGCGGCGAGGAAGCCGAGGTACGCGGCGACCGCCACCGTCGAGAACGTGGTGGAGAACTCGTACATGTTGCCCCAGGGCGCCCGCTGCACCGACAGGGCCCGGGTGACGACGCCCGCCGCCTCGATGAGGAAGGCGAGGGCGGTCAGCGAGACGGCGATACGGCCGTACATGTCGCCCTGCTGGTCGTCGCCCGCGGCGCCGGGGCCGTCAGGAACGTCGCGCTGCCCGGCGGCCGTCCGGGTGACGACCTTGGGACGCTCCAGGACGGCGGTACCACCGGCCTTCTGCGCGACATGGACCGTCACCCCGGCCTGCGCCGGCGCGCCGCCGGTGAGCGCGGCGGCGGTCCGGCCGACCTTGCTGCGGCTGCCGAAGGCCCATTCGGCGATATGGGCGAAGAAGGCCAGGGTGTAGACGGCCATCGACGAATAGATCAGCCAATTGCTGATCTGCGCCAGATTCTCGTTGGTGGCGGCGGCGAGGATCACTGGTCAGCCCCTCGGGAGGTGGGTTCGGCAGGTTCTACTGCGGGGTCCGGCGCGGTCGGCGCCTGGGCGTTGAGCGTGACGGCCAGATCCGCCAGTTCCTCGGGAAGCTTCGCGGACTCGCTGCGGCCGAGTCCCGCCATCTCGACGACGGTGAGCCCCTCCGGGGAGTCGTCCCGTACGGCCCGGACCCAGACCCGGCGCCGCTGGATGAACAGCGAGCCGACGAGGCCCGCGATCGCGGCGATCGCCCCCGCGAGGGCGAGTCCGTTGCCGGGCTGCTGGGCGATCTTGAAGCTCGCCCACTCCCTGATCTCGTTCTCGAAGGTGACGGAGCCGGCTCCGTCGGGCAGCTGCATCACCTCGCCGGGCTTCAGCGTCTGCTTGAACACATTGCCCTGGGCGTCCTTGAAGGGCGTCATCTTGCTGGTGTCCAGCTGGTACACGTTCTGCGGAAGACCGGCGTTGACGCGCAGGTCACCGTGGTACGCGCCGAGGTTCAGCACCGGGAAGGCCAGCCCGGGGAACTGCGAGAACATCTGGCCCTGTCCCTTGCCGGCATACGTGGGGACGAAGAACGCGGGCAGACCCAGCTGGTCCTTCTTGCCGTTCTTGTCCCGGTAGCCGTCCATCACCTTGACGACACCGGTGGAGGTGATGTTGTTGTCGATGGGCAGGAGCGGCACGGCGCCCTGGTGGACGATCTTGCCCCTGCCGTCCCGGACGGTGACGACGGGCGCGTAACCGTGGGAGAGCAGATAGACCTTGGAGCCGTCGATCTCCAGGGGCTCGTTGACCCGGATGACGCGCTTGCGCTCCTCGCCGTCGGCGCCCTCGGTGTAGGTCACGGCCGCCTCGAAGGTCCGCGGGGTGCCGCGCTGCGGGCCACGGGTCTCGTACGTACCGGTGAAGCTGTCCAGTCTGAAGCTGAACGGCGCGAGATCGTCGATGCCGAACATCGAGCCGGACTTGAAGTCGTCGTACTGGGTGAGGGTGTTGGAGAAGCCGCCGCCCTCGACGATGAGCTTTCCGCCCTCGGACTTGAAGAGCTGCCCCACGGCGAACGCGACCAGCATCACGATCAGCGCGACATGGAAGAGAAGGTTGCCCACCTCGCGGAGGTAACCCTTCTCTGCGGCGACCGCGTCCCCGGCGATGTGCGAACGGAACCCGCGCTTCTTCAGCATCGCGAGCGCGGCCTCACGGACCGCCTCCGGGTCAGCCTCGGTGCGCCACGTCGTGTGGACGGGCAGGCGGGTCAGCCGCTTGGGCGCGGCCGGCGGACGGCCGCGCAGCTGCCCGGTGAACTGCCAGGTGCGGGGCACGATGCAGCCGATGAGCGAGACGAACAGCAGGATGTAGATCGCGGAGAACCACACCGAGCTGTAGACGTCGAAGAGCTGGAGCTTCTCGAAGACCGGCGTCCAGAACTCGTTGTTCGCCTTCCAGGTGCGCACCTTCATCTCGTCCACGCTGTTCTGCGGGATGAGAGAGCCGGGGATCGCACCGAGCGAGAGCATGAAGAGCAGGATCAGCGCGACCCGCATCGAGGTGAGCTGCCGCCAGAACCAGCGGACCCAGCCGAAGGTCTCACGGCCTGCCCAGGCGACCGCACCGGCGGCGCCCGGTGCGCGCGGGCCGCCGAAGGAACCGGGTACGGCCTGCTCCTGAGGGGCGGTGGAGAGCTGCTCGCCGGCCTTCCCGAGGTCGCCGTGCTCGCCGGAGTCCTGAGTGGCGGTGTTCTCGCCGGACTCCTGGGCGGCGTTCTCCCCGGACTCCTGGGCGGCGGTGTTCTCGCCGGTCGTGTCGGTCTTGCTCATGGATCAGATCCCCACCTGGAAGCCCTTGGACCAGCCCTGCATCTCCTGCACGAGGATGTCCCACGCACCTGTGAGCAGCAGCAGACCGGTCGCGATCATCATGCCGCCGCCGATCCGCATCACCCAGGCATAGTGCCGCTTCACCCAGCCGAACGCACCGAGCGCCTTGCGGAAGGCGACGGCGGCAAGGATGAACGGCAGGCCAAGCCCCAGGCAGTACGCGAACGTCAGCAGCGCACCGCGGCCCGCGCTGGCCTGCTCCCAGGCGAGGGCGTTGACGGAGCTGAGCGTCGGGCCGATGCACGGGGTCCAGCCGATGCCGAACAGCGCGCCCAGGACGGGCGCCCCGATCAGTCCCGTCGTCGGCCGCGTGTGGAAGCGGAACTCACGCTGGGTGAGAAAAGGCATCAGGCCCATGAAGAAGATCCCCATGAGGATCATCAGCACGCCGAGGACCGTGGTGAGGGTCTCCCGGTACTCCTGCAGGGTCGAGCCGAAGTAGCCGAACAGCGCCCCGCCGGAGACGAAGACGGCGGAGAAGCCGAGGACGAACAGCGCCGCTCCGGCGGCCATCCGGCCCTTCCTGGCCTCCGCCAGATCGGTGCCGGTGACACCGGTCACATAGGAGAGATAGCCGGGGACCAGCGGCAGCACGCACGGGGAGAAGAAGGAGACGAGGCCTCCCAGTACGGCGATGGGCAGCGCGAGCAGAAGTGCGCCGCTCTGGACCGTCTCGCTCACGCTACTTCTCCGCGATCAGCGGGTCGATCATCGAGCGGAGCGCCTTGTCGTCGAGGGCCCGCAGGGCGCGCGCCGCGATCTTCCCGTCCCGGTCGATGACGATCGTGGAGGGAATGGCCTGCGGGTTGAGGCTGCCCTTGGGGAACTTCAGGATCAGTTTGCCGATCGGGTCGTGGAAACTCGGGTAGGTGACCCCGAATTCCTCCTCGAAGGCCTGCGCGGGGGCGGTCCGGTCGTCACGGGTGTTGATGCCGACGAACTCGACGCCCTTGGCCTTGGTGTCCTTGGCGACCTGCTCCAGGTACTTGGCCTCGCTGCGGCAGGGCGTGCACCAGGAGCCCCACACATTCATGACGACGATCTTGCCCCGGTAGTCGGCGAGGTCGAGCTGCTCGCCCGCCAGGTCCTTGCCGGACAGCTCCGGGGCGGCCGTCCGCTCCCCCTTGGCGACGGTGGAGATGCCCCCGGTGTTCGTCACGAAGTTGGTGTCGCCACCGCCGCCGGACTTGCCGTTGGTGTCACCGCTGCACGCCGACAGCGCGAGCGTGGCCGCAAGGGCACCGGTGCCGGCGGCCAGTAGGGTGCGTCGAGGGGCGCGGACAAGGCTCATGTGAAAAGTTTCGCATGGGCCCCGCGGGGATCTTCCGCACCCCCCTTGCTGCCCGTAACGCCCCTTGTCAAGGGCGTTTA
Source organism: Streptomyces sp. NPDC057445 (assembly GCF_042802855.1). Lineage (NCBI taxonomy): Bacteria > Bacillati > Actinomycetota > Actinomycetes > Kitasatosporales > Streptomycetaceae > Streptomyces > Streptomyces sp. NPDC057445. Next base: position 665,636 of record NZ_JBHVDH010000003.1, read on the forward strand.
AAGAACAGCCGGACCGCAGTCGCTATGCGGCTGCTTTGAGGAAGGTCTTCCAGCCGCCCGCCGGCGACTGGCCGACTTCGAGCGTACGGAGCTTCGCAAGGATTTGCGGGTCCTGGACGTCCAGCCAGTCGCAGAACTGGCGGAACGACACCAGGCGTACGTCCTTCTTGCCGGCCATGCCCTTGAGGGCCTCTTCGACGGCGTCCATGTAGATGCCGCCGTTCCACTGCTCGAAGTGGTTGCCGATGAAGAACGGCGCGCGATTCGACTCGTAGGCGCGGTTGAAGCCGTTGAGATACGCGTCGGCGGCCTGTTTGCGCCAGCCCGGATAGCGCGAGGGCATGCCCTTGGTCGAATTCTGCGACTGATTGGCGAGGATGTTGTAGTCCATCGAGAGCACCTCGAAGGAGTGACCGGGGAACGGCATCGCCTGGAGCGGCAGGTCCCAGACCCCGCCCCGCTTCTCGGGCCACTTCTGACGGCCGCCCGGCGAGCTGGCGTCGTAGCGCCAGCCGAGCTTCTTCGCGGTCGGCAGCAGATTGTCCTGGCCGAGCAGACAGGGGGTACGGCCGCCCACGAGTTCCTTGCGGTAGTCGAAGGGCAGCGGATCGATGTCCTTCCAGCCGCTGTTCGTCTTCCATTCGGTGACGAAGGACACGGCCTGGTCGATCTCGCTCTGCCACTGCGCGGCCGTCCAGTTCCCGACCGAACCCGACCCGGCGCAGAAATGCCCGTTGAAGTGGGTGCCTATCTCATGGCCGTCGAGCCAGGCCTGCCGGACGTACTTCAGGGTCTCCTTGATATGACCGTCCGTGAGGTAGCCGATGTCCGACGCGCCGATCCGGTTGTTCGGCGGCCGGTAGAGCGTCTTCTTCGACTCGGGCAGCACATAGATCCCGGAGAGGAAGAAGGTCATCGCCGCGTCGTGGTTCTTGGCGAGTTCCAGAAAGCGCGGGAAGAGTCCGTTGCCGACCTCGCCCGCCCCGTCCCAGGAAAAGATCACGAATTGCGGCGGGGTCTCGCCCGGCTGGAGCGGAACGGGCCTGTCCGGCTGGTGCGGCTGCTTTCCGGTGTCGGCGGTCGAACCGTCACCTATGAGCCGGACCGGCTTGGGGGCGGGGCCGGACGGCTTGCCCCCGCCGCCGCCCCCGCCGCCGTTACCGGCCCGTCCCGGGCCGTCGCCTCCCGAGCCGGGGCCGCAGCCGGCGATTCCCATCGCCGCCGCGGCGCCAAGTCCAGCTCCGAGCAAACCCCTTCGGCTGATATCACGCATACCGGCCCTCCCCGTCGTTCGCTTACGCCCCGCCGTGCAGTCAGGTCGCGACTCACGTGCGACCAATGAGTTAGATGGCGTGGCGGACCGACGGGTTCCAGGGATTGACGCGGACCTTGCCGCGCGGCCGGACCGTTATGCGCCGAAGGCCTTCGACTTTCCCTTCACGGGCTTGGCACCGGCGAGGAGATGCGCCGGAACAAGGTCGCGGGCGGGTTCCGAGTAACCCACCGAAACGATCTTGTCGCCCCTGAACGTGAAACTCGTCAGCGAGGCCAGCGTGCACTGCCGGCGGCGCGGGTCGTGCCAGAGCCGGCGCCGCTCCACATAGCTGCGCACGATCCAGATCGGCAGCTGATGGCTCACGAGCACCGCCTCGTGGCCGCGTGCCGCGTCCCGTGCGGAGCCCAGCGCGGCCATCATCCGGACCACCTGCTCAAGGTAGGGCTCACCCCAGGAGGGCCGGAAAGGGTTGGTGAGGTGCTTCCAGTTGCCCGGCTTGCGCAGGGCGCCGTCGCCGACACCGAAGGTCTTGCCCTCGAAGACGTTCGCGGCCTCGATCAGCCGCTCGTCGGTGTCCAGGGTCAGGCCGTGCGACTTGGCGATCGGCGCGGCGGTCTCCTGCGCACGCTCCAGAGGAGACGCCACCACATGGGTGATGTCCCGGTCCGCGAGGTGCTCGGCGACCCGGTCGGCCATCGTCCGGCCGAGGTCGGACAGGTGATAGCCGGGCCTGCGGCCGTACAGAACGCCGTCCGGGTTGTGCACTTCGCCATGACGCATGAGATGAACGACGGTCGTTTCCGTACTCATGTCCGTGCCGGTCATGCGGTGGCCTCCGCGGCGGCACGGGCGGCGGCCGGCAGCGCCGCGGCGATCCGCTCGATCGCCGCGTCGTCGTGGGCGGTCGACACGAACCAGGATTCGAAGGCGGACGGCGGGAGGTAGACGCCCTGAGAAAGCATCGAGTGGAAGAACGCGTTGAAGCGGTGGGCCTCCTGCTTCCTGGCGTCGTCGTAGTCGCGCACCTCACGCGCGGTGAAGAAGACCGAGAACATGTTGCTCGCGGTCTGCAGCCGGTGGGCCACGCCCTCCTTGGCCAGCGCCTCCGTCACCAGGGCCTGGATCTGCTCGGAGACCGCGTTCACCTTCGCGTACGCGGCGTCGTCGAGCAGCCTCAGCTGAGCGAGACCGGCGGCGGTGGCGACCGGGTTACCGGAGAGCGTGCCCGCCTGGTAGACGGGCCCGGCCGGGGCGAGGTGTCCCATCACATCGGCCCGGCCGCCGAAGGCCGCGGCCGGGAAGCCGCCGCCCATGACCTTGCCGAAGGTCATCAGGTCCGGGGTGACGCCGTCGATGCCGTACCAGCCGGCCTTCGAGGTACGGAACCCGGTCATGACCTCGTCGGAGATGTACAGCGCGCCGTTCCTGGCGCACGCGTCCTTGAGCCCCTGGTTGAAGCCCGGCAGCGGCGGGACCACGCCCATGTTGCCCGGCGACGCCTCGGTGATCACACAGGCGATCTCGCCCGGGTGCGCATGGAAGGCGGCGTTGACCGATTCCAGATCGTTGTACGGCAGCACGATCGTGTCGCCCGCCTGAGCGCCCGTGACACCCGGGGTGTCCGGCAGACCGAAGGTCGCCACACCGGAACCCGCCGCGGCCAGCAGCGCGTCCACGTGCCCGTGGTAGCAGCCGGCGAACTTGATCACCTTGGCGCGCCCGGTGAAGCCACGGGCGAGCCGGATCGCCGACATCGTCGCCTCCGTACCGGACGAGACAAGTCTCACCTGCTCGACCGGGGCGACCCGTGCGACGATCTCCTCGGCGAGCACTACCTCGCCCTCCCCCGGCGTACCGAACGAGGTGCCGCGTGCGACAGCCTCCTGAACTGCGGCGACGACCTCGGGGTGGGAGTGGCCGAGGATCATCGGACCCCAGGAACACACGAGGTCGACATACTCGCGACCGTCCGCGTCGGTCAGGTAGGGACCGGTGCCGGAGACCATGAACCGGGGCGTACCGCCCACGGCACGGAAGGCGCGGACCGGAGAGTTCACGCCGCCGGGCGTCACGAGGGACGCGCGGTCGAAAAGCGTCTGCGAAACTGGGGCGTCATAGGGAAAGCTCACGGAATCCATGGTGTCAGAGGACCCGGACGTTCTTGCGGACAGGTGTTTCACCACACGTCCGCGGGGGAGGTCACTGTCACGATGATCGGGTTGCGCGGCCGGCGCTGTGCGTCCTAAAAGCAGTCGGGTGGAGATATGCATCGCGGTGGCGGACTGGGCGAGGGGACTGACGACCTGGGTCCCGAGCCTGCCCGGCGGGGAAGGCACCGGCGGCACGAGGCGCGTGAGCCCGTGGAGAGCAGGGGTGGCCGGGGTATGGGGGTGACATACAAATACTTCGGCGCACCGGACGGCGCCACGGCTGCCCGGGTGCCCATTTCCATGCGCCCCGAGGAACTGGGCGGCGATGAGCTCGGCATGGGTGGAATGTTCACCAAGATCAAGCCCGAGACGATAGCCGCGATGGTCCTCACGGGCATCCAGGGCATGCCCCTGCACAAGGTGCCGCCGCTGGAGCTGGTGGTGCTGCACCCGGACTACGCGGTGGTGAAACTCCCCATGACCGTCGTCGACCCGCTGCGCGGCATCGGCGAGGAGTCGGTGGGCGCGGCGGCGTTCATCTGGTCGACCGTCCCGGATCGCGGGGGTCCGCGGGACGCGTTCAACGTGTACCAGCTGCTGCACGAATGGCAGGACTTCTCGGTGCGCCTGCACGAGGCGGGGCATCAGCCGTACTGCCTCGTGTGGCCGTGACCTGCGGTCTCAGAGGTCGCTGACAGCCGTTCGCGGGCACCGTCCGGCCCTGCACGTCAAGGCGCCGTCCCGGTGGTGGCGGACGCGTTGTGCCCTGCGCACTCTCGGCAGTGCGCCGTTTGCACAGGCGTCGCACGGGACGAGCCGCCCCGGAGCCTTGCCGGCCGGACCTTTGGATTCCGGCCAACGTCCCGCCCGGGTTCTGCATCGAGGAAGCCGGGTCCCGCACAGCTCCGCCACGGCCAAGCACGATCGTCGAGGCTCCCCGAGCGCCGGCTGCGGCCCGGCCGGACCGGCCGTTCTCGTCGAGGCGCCGGCCCTGTCTCGCGGTTACGAGCCGCTGGACCATGGCCTGATCGTTCCCCGTCCCCTGCATCCTCTTTCCAGGCCGGCCGCGAAGTCGTCGGACCGTCCGCCTCGACCAGGGCCATCTGCTCGACGTGTACGGCCCTGACGGAACGCCCCTGCACAAGTACGACACCACTGTGGCGAACAGGTCCTGATACGCAAACCGTTCACCCGTGTCCGGCGGCGGCACCCGGGTGCGTCACGAGCGCGGCAGACGCCGACGGGCGGCTACCATCGCCGCCACCGCCCGCCGCGACCGAGGGAGTTCGTCCGTGCCTCACCCGCGCATCGGCGTCGCCGTCCTGACCATGGGGAACCGGCCCGCCGAACTGCGCGCCCTGCTCGACTCGGTCGCCGGGCAGGACATCCCCGCAGCCCGGGTCGTCGTCGTCGGAAACGGCACGCCGCTGCCCGGACTCCCGCAAGGCTTCATCGGCGTGGAGCTGCCCGAGAACGTGGGCCTCACCGCAGGCCGCAACATCGCCATGGACGAACTCCGTGCCCGTGGGGACGTGGACGTTCTCGTGGACCTCGACGACGACGGCCTGCTGATCGCCCCCGATGTGTTCACGCGTGTCGCCGAACTGCACGCCGCCGACGACCGGCTCGGAATCGTGAGTTTCCGGATCGCCGACGAGACGGGCCTCACCCAGCGCCGCCACGTACCCCGGCTGCGGGCGGGCGAGCCGCTGCGGGGCGGGGAGGTCACCACTTTCCTCGGCGGCGGCCACAGCCTGTCGATGCGGATGCTGGACGAGATCGGGGGCTGGCCGGACGCGTTCTTCTTCACCCACGAGGAGACCGACCTCGCCTGGCGTGCGCTGGATGCCGGCTGGCGGATCGTCTACGAGCCCCGGCTCGTCCTCCAGCACCCGCGCACCTCCCCCGCCCGGCACGCGAACTTCTACCGCCTGACCGCCCGCAACCGCGTCTGGACGGCCAAACGCCGGCTGCCCGCCCTCCTCGTGCCCGTCTATCTGGGTGTCTGGATCGTGCTCACGGTCGCCAGGACCCGCTCGGCGAGCGGCCTGCGGGCCTGGTTCGCGGGCTTCGCGGAAGGCGTGCGTACCGCTTGCGGTCCGCGCAGGCCGATGCGGTGGAGGACGGTCGTCCGGATGGCACGGCTCGGACGACCGCCGGTGATCTAGGGCCGCCCGTTCGGGTCTTGCCGGGTTCGCGTGTCCTGGCGCCGCACCTCGCTGCGTTGTCGTCGGTCACCGCCGGACCCCACTCACCGGCCCCGGCCTGATCCGGACGAAAGACCCTGGGCGGGCCGCGTACGCGAAGCGTGCCCGGCACCACAGACCGGCGCGCAGGCAGCTGAGTACGGGAGACGGCTGCGTACGGAAAGATGCCCCCGGTGCCACCGGGCGGTGCGGCAGGCGCGGTCCGATGCCCGGGATCAGAGCCAGCCGTTGCGGCGGAAGCCGCGGTGGATCACCAAACACGCGACGACGATGACGCAGAGGACGACCGGGTAGCTGTAGGTCCAGCGCAGCTCCGGCATGTGCTCGAAGTTCATGCCGTAGACCCCGCACACCATCGTCGGTACGGCCACTATCGCCGCCCACGCCGTGATCTTGCGCATGTCCTCGTTCTGGGCGACGGTCATCTGCGCCAGATGCGCCTGCAGGATCGAGTCAAGCAGCGAGTCGTATCCGTTGATCTGCTCACCGGCCCGGGCGAGATGGTCGGAGACGTCCCTGAAGTACGGCCGTATGTCCGGGGCGATGAGTGAGGCAGGCTGGGTGGCCAGGGCCTCCAGGGGGCGGTTCAAGGGGGACAACGCCCGCTTGAACTCCAGCAGTTCCCGCTTGAGCTGGTAGATCCGCCCCGCCTCGCTGCGGCCCGCCTCGCCACGCCCCGCATGTTCGGAGAAGACGGCCAGCTCGACGGCGTCTATGTCGTCCTGCACGGCATCGGCGACGGCGAGGTACCCGTCGACGACGAAGTCCGCGACGGCGTGCAGCACGGACGAAGGCCCCTTGGCGAGCTGCTCGGGGACGGTCTCCAGAGCCTCACGCAAGGGGCCGAGCGATCCGTGCCGCCCGTACCGAATGGTGATCACGAAATCCCGTCCGGTGATGACCGTGATCTCGCCCGTCTCCACGACCTGGCTGGTGGCCGTCAGTTGGTCGTGCTCCGCGTAACCGACGGTCTTGAAGACGGCGAGCAACGTGTCGTCGTACGGCACGACCTTGGGCCGGGGGTGCTCGTGAACGGCGTCCTCGACGGTCAGCGGGTGCAGACCGAACAGCTCGGCGAGCGAGGCGAACTCCTCGTGCGTCGGCTCGTGCAGACCGATCCAGACGAAGCTGTTGCTGCCGGGAGCCGCGCTGTTCTCCTTGCGCACGCGGCGCAGCGCCTCCTCGGCCGGGCAACTTCCCGTCTGCCTGACGCCGTCCGCGTACCCGACGCAGTTGACGACGGCGCTGCCGAGCGGCGACCTGGCCGGGTGGCTCAGATCGACGGTACGACGGTACGCACGGCGTACCGCGCGACGCAGGTTGCGGATCATCGACAACGCAGGCTCCCGAGCGGTTCTGGGGGTCTTCCCCAGCCACCTTCTCCGACCGAAAGTCGCTTGTCCATGACGGCCGGTTCGCGGGCGCGGGCCGGTCGAGGCAGTGGGGTGGCCTGCGGGCGGGTCCTGCCGCGATCCCGCCGTGCGGCTATCCGGACATCCTTTTGACCGGTGAACCCGCCTCCAGCCGACCGCCGCGACCGCCGATGTCCACAGTGCACCCCGTCGTGGGTGCACCCGTCATGTCATCGCGTCCCATGCCGCTTCCCGCGCGCGAAACGGTGTCATGACAACCGGATATCCGGACATCAAGGCGACGTCCCGCTCGACATCCAGTTGACATCCAAGGAGGCCCCGGCGTGGGTGACGTCCTGCTGGCCCTGTGCATCCCGCTGACGGTCTGCGCAGGCGGCATCTACGCGGTGTGCGAGAGCTGGTGGCGGCGCGGACGCCCGGCGACGCCGCCGCCGTACTCGCACGCCGCGGCCCGGCTCGCGGAGCGGGAGATGCTGGTGGCGGCCGAGGAAGTCGTGGCGGAGGCGTACGCGCGACTCGCGGCGTTCTACGAGGAGGCCGCCCATGGCCACGTGCACGGCGACGGCGATGTGCACGCCCAGGTGCACGGCAGCCTGGGCGACAACAGGCGTCGGGAAGTGCCGGGGCACGTGTGACGGCGTGCTGCGCGGCGTCACAGGGGACGGCACGGCCAGGGGGCCGGCCCGCTGACGGGTCACCTCGGCGCAGAGGCGGGTCGTATCAGCGCGGGCTCCACCGCGGGTCGCGCCCTGTCGCCGCCAGCAGCCTCCCGAACGGGGACGCGCCCTCCGGCACCCCGGCCGGCTCGCCGAACACCCCCCACTTCCGGGCCGTCGGGGCCATCTCCTCGACCGCCGGACCGAGTTCGGTGACGACCTCCGGATCCGGTCCGTACGGCTGACCGGTCGCGCGAGCGAGGTCCCAGATGTGCACGGTCAGATCCAGCAGCACCATGTGCCCGACCGTTCTGGCCGGTAGCCCGAGCGTGCCCGCGGTGCCCGTTTCCGCGTCCGGAGCGGCCCAGGCCTTGACGAGGCGCCGCGTCTCGTCCTCGAAGAGGCCCTGCCAGTCGCCGACGCCGGACCCGTCGCCGGCGGAGACGCGGTCGGGCGTCGTGGAGAAGTCGGAGTCCTGCTTGGCGGCAAGCGCCTGGAAGTTGACGATCACGTGGAGGAGGTGATTGATCAAGGCGCGTACGTCGTACTCGGGGCACGGGGTCGGCGCTGTCATGTCCTGCGCCGTCACCCCCTGGACGACGGGCATCGCACGGACGGTGGTGGCTTCGAGCAGTTCACTGATGGCCTTCATGCCGATGACGCTGGCAGCCGCGGACCTCCGCGTCTTGAACAAACGCGACATAGGATTCCGGCCATGGGCAGGAGAAGCGAACCGGGCGCGACGGCCGGTCCGCATCCATCGCGCGAACCGCAGCCGACGGGCGGTCCGGCACCATCGGGCGGTCCGGCACCGTCGGGCGGTCCTGCACCGTCGGGCGGTCCGCGACGCGACACCCGGGGCATCGTCGACGCCCCGGAGCTCTTCGCACGGGTCCGCTTCCGGCGCCGTGAGCCGGCCGAGCCGCTGCGGCCCTATCTGGAGCACTACTGGCTCATCGACTGGGACCTCGCCGAGCCGTACGCCTCCCATGTGGTCCCGCATCCCTCCGTGAACGTCGTCTTCCAGCGCTACGGGGACGAGGAGCCCTGGGGCGAGGTCGCGGGTGTCGGCCTCGAGCTCTTCACGAAGAAGCTGGCGGGACGGGGCCGGGTCTGCGGTGTCCAGTTCCGGCCGGGCGGTTTCCGGCCGTTTGCGCCGGGCCGGGTGGTGTCGGAGTGGACAGGGCGCCGGGTTCCGGTGGGCGACGTGTTCGCGATGGCGGCGGGTCCGGCCGGATCAGCGAGTGCGGAGGGCGCGGCTCGGGCCGTCATCGAACCCGACGACGAGGACGCGCGGGTCGCGGCGCTCGACTCGTTCCTGCTCGGGCTCGGCCCTGCGGCCGATCCACAGGCCGAGCGCGCGATGGCACTGGTCGAACAGGTCCGTACCGACCGCACGATCCGCCGTGTCGCCCGACTCGCGGATGCCGAGGGAGTGTCGGAGCGCACGCTGCAACGGCTCTTCGCGGCGTACGTCGGCGTCGGCCCCAAGTGGGTCATCCTGCGCTATCGCATCCACGAGGCACTGGAGCGCGCCGAGGCGGACGGGCCGGGCACCGGCGGCGAACCGGACTGGCCGGCTCTCGCGGCCGAGCTCGGCTACAGCGACCAGGCCCATCTCGTAAGGGACTTCACGGCGACGGTCGGGGTGCCCCCGACGGCATACGCCGCTCACCCGCCCAGGTGAGGGCCGTCGGCCCGGCAGTTGTCAGACGCGGGGCGTACGGTGCGGGACATGGCGGACAGCACACCGGCGGTACGGATCGAGCCCTGGGCGGAGGGCGACTTCCCCCTGCTCCAGGCGGCGAACGCACCGGAGTTGATGCAGCACCTCGGCGGCCCGGAATCGGACGAGAAGCTTGCCGAGCGGCACCGGCGGTACGTGGCGTTGACCGCGGACCGCACCGGTGGCGGCCGGATGTACCGGGTGGTGCTCACGGACGGCGGCGAGGCCGTCGGTTCCATCGGCTTCTGGGAGTCCACCTGGCAGGGGGAGAAGGTGTACGAGACGGGCTGGAGCGTCCTGCCCGGCTTCCAAGGGCGCGGGGTCGCCACGGCGGCCACGCGCGCGGTCGTCGCGGAGGCGCGGGCGGCGGCCAGGCACCGCTATCTGCACGCCTTCCCGTCCGTCGGCAACGCTCCGTCGAACAGCGTCTGCCGCAGGGCAGGCTTCTCGCTGCTGGGTGAGTGCGAGTTCGAATACCCACCGGGCAGGCCGATGCGCGGCAACAACTGGCGCATCGATCTGCTGGTCCTCCCTTCGGACCACCCAAATCCATCTGGCCCTTCCTGATCACCGGCCCCTCCCGGTCTCCCGGTCCACCCGGACCACCTGGCCCCGGGAGCTGACCGGGTTCCCGTGCCCGCCGCACACCTCGTCGCTGCGGCATGCGCCGACGCCCGGGCCCGCACGAGGCACTGCCACGGAATGCCCTGGCTGGCGCGGGTGGCCCGGTGGCATGCTGGCGGCGTGACACGACCCGAGATCCACATCAGCTTCGCCCCCGAACTGCGGCTTTTCGTCGCAGCGGAGCGCCGCGACGGACGGACGCCGCACGTCACCGACGGGGCCTCGACGCTCGGTCACGTCGTCGAGTCGCTCGGTGTTCCGCTCACCGAAGCGGGGCGGCTGCTGGTGGACGGCCGCCCGGTCCAGGTCTCCCACGTCCCCGCCTCGGGCGAGCACGTCGAAGTGCTCGGCATCGACCGTCCGCAGCAGGTGCCCGGCGCACCGTTGCGCTTCCTGCTCGACGTCCATCTCGGCACCCTGGCCCGGCGGCTGAGGCTGCTGGGCGTCGACGCGGCGTACGAGAGCGAGGACATCGGGGACGCGGCGCTCGCCGCGCTCTCCGCGCGCCAGCAACGCGTCATGCTGTCCCGGGACCGTGGCCTGCTGCGCCGCCGGGAGCTGTGGGCAGGGGCGTACATCTACAGCGACCGCCCCGACGATCAGCTCCGTGACGTGCTTCAGCGGTTCACGCCCGCTCTGGCGCCGTGGACCCGCTGCACGGCGTGCAACGGGTCACTCGCGGACACGGACAAGGAAACCGTCGAACACCACCTGGAGCAGGGCACGCAGCGCTCCTACGACGTGTTCGCCCAGTGCACGGCGTGCGAGCGCGTCTACTGGCGGGGCGCCCACCATGCCCGGCTGGAGGCGATCGTCGAGGGCGCAATGCGCGAATTCGGCGACGCGGCCGTCTAGGGTCTTTCGTCTTCCTCGCGGCCGTGCGAGCCCCGGCCTCCGTGCTCCGGGCTGCCGGCGGCACGGGACGCAACCGACGGGATGCAGCACGGGACGAACCGGCCCGTCGGACGCGGGAACGGCCTGCTCACGGGCTCTCCGCGGTGAGGTACCGCTGAATCGTGGGTGCCGGCCAGGCGGTCACGTCCTCCCTGGTCAGGTCGACGCGGGCGGGATGTGCAGCACATGGCGGGCGAGCGCCATCCCCAGGATCTGAGAGGTGGCGAGCGCCGCCCGGCGCGGGGCCTCGGCGGGGACGAGGCAGAGGCCGGCCGCCATGGGCGCGAGGCAGACGGCAGACGGCAGACAGCGAGCCGGCGCCATCTGGACGAGGTGCGCGGGATCGCCCGCGAGGCGACCCCGCGGCCACGCCCCCAGGGCCGTGTCCGACAGGCCTCGGGGCAGAGCCGGGAAGCGGACCCCGGCCCGGGCCTCGGGCCCGGACCGCAGAGCCGGACCCCCGGTCCGGACCTCGGGCCCAGACCGCAGAGCCGGACCCCGGCCCGGACCTCGGGCCCGGACCGCAGAGCCGGACCCCGGTCCGCGCCTCAGCCTCCCGGCCACGGCTCAGAAGACGTACCCGTCGCCCGTTGCCGGCACGAGCACGGCGTGCTCGTCGTTGGCGTGATTGATGTCGACCGCACCGCCGTTCCATGCCGTTGCGACATCCATGACGATCTCGGAGGGCCGTCCTGCGACCCGCAGATCGAGCATGATCCCTTTCCCGGTGCTGCCCGCCCTCAGCGCGCCTGTCCGGCACAGCACCACCCGGTCCCCGCCCCACAGACACGCCGAAGGGAGCGGCCCGCCGCCCGTAGGCGGCACCGAGAAGATCAGTCGCACGGTCGCGTCGGACACGGGTGACGGGCCATGGTTGTCGCTCTCCAGCCACACGGCGACCCGGCCGTCCCACAGCGAGACATAGCCGTGGTGCGCCACATCCGCCTCCGTAACGGGCATCGCGGCTTCCTCCACGGAGAGCACAGCCGCCCCGTCCGCCGCCGCAGTGCGGGCGCCGGCGCCCGCGCCCGCGCCCGCACTCGCGCCCGCGGCCGACACGACCACCGCCATCGCGGTGGCCGCCGCGAACAGAGTTCCACGCATCACCTGCATGCCCGAAAGATACCGATTATCAACCTTTAGGGCTGACTCCCTGTCAGCTCGGCGAGTCCGCAGACATCGGCATCCACGGTCCGCCCTGCGGCGGACGATGATCACGTCCGCCGCCGCGGAGCCGATGGCCACCACATATCCTGATCAGTGGCCACTGGTACCGATCACTCACCGAGGAGCCGCCATGACCGCCGCCCCCATCGCCGTCGTCACCGGAGCGAGCAGCGGTATCGGTGCCGCGACAGCGCGGGGCCTGGCCGCCGCGGGCTACCACGTGGTCCTCACGGCCCGCCGCAAGGACCGTATCGAGGCCCTCGCCGCCGAACTCACCGACGCCGGCCACCAGGCCGCGGCCCACACCCTCGACGTCACCGACCGTGCCGCGGTCGACGCCTTCGCCGCCTCGCTCGAGGGCTCCGGCCGGGGCCAGGTAAAGGTGCTGGTCAACAACGCGGGAGGAGCACTCGGCGCCGACCCGGTCGCGACAGGCGACCCCGGCGACTGGCGCCAGATGTACGAGGTCAACGTCCTCGGTACGCTCCACATCACCCAGGCCCTGCTCCCCGCCCTCACCGCCAGCGGCGACGGCACGGTCGTCGTTCTCTCCTCGACGGCCGCGCACGGCACCTACGAAGGCGGCGCGGGCTACGTCGCCGCCAAGCACGGCGCCCGCGTCCTCGCCGAGACCCTCCGACTCGAGATCGTCGGCACCCCGGTCCGCGTCATCGAGATCGCCCCGGGCATGGTCAAGACCGAAGAGTTCGCCACGACCCGCTTCCGCGGCGACACGGAGAAGGCCGCCAAGGTCTACGAGGGTGTGGCGGAACCCCTCACCGCCGAGGATGTCGCCGACACGATCACCTGGGCCGTGAGCCGTCCCTCCCACGTCAACATCGACCTCATGATCGTCCGGCCCCGCGCCCAGGCGTCCAACACCAAGATCTACCGAGAGCTCTGAGGACCCCACGGCTCCGAGGTCGCATGCCCCACCTCGGCCGTCGGCCGCTGCAGCGGCGGACACCGCACGACGAGCGGTAGGGCGCCCCGGCCTCCTCAGCCGGCGCTCCGCGTCCGGGACCGCTGCCGGGCCGTCCGGCGCTTGAACGCTCGCCGTTCGTCCTCGCCGAGTCCGCCCCACACGCCCGCATCCTGACCGTGCTCCATGGCCCACTCCAGGCACTGTTCCCGAACCGGGCACCGTCGGCAGACGGCCTTGGCCTCGGCCACCTGCAACAGGGCGGGACCGGTGTTGCCGATGGGGAAGAACAGGTCGGGGTCCTCGTCGAGGCATGCCGCCTCTTGACGCCAGTTCTCGTACTCCACAGGGAGCGCCTCCTCCGTTCACAGACGTTTGTCGGTCCCTTCTCGGGTCGCCGACGATCGGCCGCTGAAACTACCGATGCGCGCGAACGTCTGATCCGGCCGAAATCGACCTGGTGCCCCGGACCGCGGCCGGGCCCTCCGGCTCATCTTCCGGCCCGCTCCGTCGAGGCTACAACTGGGTTCACATCACGGTGGGTTCACCGCGGCGTACTCGTCCGCCGCCGGTGAAGACGCCACCGCGCTCCTCGCTTCGGGCGAGCTGCGCGCGGGACATGAGCCTCCGGTTCGATGAGTGGGTCAGGTGTCAGCAGCCGCCGGATGCGGCCGGGGCGCCGACGCCGATCTGGAGCGTGCTGGGGGCGGCGCAGCAGCCGCCGCCGTCGCCGGCCTGAACGGTCTCGGGCTCGTCGAACAGACCGGCACCGCCGCACACGCCCGTCCCGGGGAGAGTCAGCTCCACGCGCTCCGCGGCCTCCTGGTCGCCGGCCAGGGCGGCGGCGATGGAGCGCACCTGCTCGTAGCCGGTCATGGCGAGGAACGTCGGGGCGCGGCCGTAGGACTTCATGCCGACGAGGTAGACGTCCTTCTCGGGGTGCGAGAGTTCGCCCACGCCGTGGGAGTGGACGGTGCCGCAGGAGTGGACGTTCGGGTCGATCAGCGGTGCCAGCTCAACGGGGGCCTGGAGTCGTTCGTCGAGCCCGAGGCGCAGCTCGGAAACGAATGAGAGGTCGGGGCGGAAGCCGGTGAGAACGATGACCTCGTCGACCGGGTCCAGGCGGTGGCCGTCCTCGGCCACCAGGACCAGCTGCTCGCCGCTCTTCTCGAGCGCGGTCGTACGGAAACCGGTGACGGCATCGGCGTACCCGTTGTCCACCGCGGCCTTGGCCGCGAGGCCCAGTGCGCCGCGGGCGGGGAGCTGGTCGGCCTCGCCACCCCCGAAAGTGGATCCGCCGATGCCGCGCCGCAGGATCCAGACGGCATGCGTGCCGGGGACGTCCTCGGCGAGGTCCGCCAGGTGGGCGAGGGCGGTGAAGGCGGAGGCACCGGAGCCGATGACGGCGGTGCGCTTGCCCGCGTAACGCGCCCTGACGGCTGGGTCCTTGAGGTCGGGGACGCGGTAGGAGATGCGATCGGATGCGGTGTGCTCGCCGAGGGCCGGGAGGCCGTCGCCGCCGATCGGGCCAGGGGTGGACCAGGTACCGGACGCGTCGATGACGGCGCGGGCGGTGATCCGCTCCTCGGAGCCGTCGGCGTTGAGGACGTGGACGGTGAAGGGCTGCTGTTCCCGGTCTGCGTCCACGACGCGGTCGCGGCCGAGGCGGGAGACGCCGGTGACGCGAGCCCCGAAGCGGACCTTGTCGCCCAGCACGTCGGCCAGCGGCTGGAGGTACTCGGCGGCCCAGTCGCCGCCGGTGGGGCAGACGTTGCCGTCGGGCTTCACCCAGCCGGTGGGGGCCAGGAGCTTCTCGGCGGCGGGGTCCACGACCTCGGTCCAAGTGGAGAACAGCCGCACATGGCTCCACTCGCGCACGGCGCTGGCCGCGCCTTCCCCGGCCTCCAGGACCAGGGGCGCAAGGCCCCGCTCGGCGAGGTGGGCGGCGGCGGCCAGGCCGATCGGACCGGCTCCGATCACCACGGTGGGCAGGGCCTCGGTGGGCGCGTTCACGTTGACTCCCCGTTCTGTTTCGACGTCTGTCGATGGATCGCATTGCCAGCATGGCTGCTGCTTCGACGAACGTCAACATAGACATCCGTCAAAACAGGTCGATCGCTGATGGAGTCTCCCGATGTCCCACCAGCGCGGCCCACCCCGCCTCCCGACGCGGCGCCTGCCGTGTGGCCGCGCATCTCACCAGGTCGCAGTGGGTACGACAGCACCTGGGCGCTTGGTTCGACGTGTGTCAACATAGATAGATGTCGAACATTGAGGTGCTGCCGCTGCTGGAGCCCGAGGCCCCCGAGGTCGTGGCGCCGTGCTGCCCGCCGCTGACCGAGCGCCCGCTGACGGCGGAGGAAGCCGTACGCACGGCGGCAATGTTCAAGGCGCTGGGTGACCCGGTCCGGCTGCGTCTGTTCTCTCTCGTCGCCGCGCACGAGGGCGGTGAGGCGTGCGTCTGCGACATCTCCGACGTCGGCGTCTCCCAGCCCACCGTCTCCCACCACCTGAAGAAGCTGAAGGAGGCGGGCCTGCTCACCTCGGAGCGGCGGGGCACCTGGGTGTACTACCGGGTTGAACCCTCCGCGCCGGCCGCGATGGGGCAGATGCTGCGGCACTACGGCGCCTGATGGTCGGACCGGGGGCCTGGCCTACGGCGCGAGCCACTCCGCCTGGAGCTGGGGAGCCACGTTGGTCTCTCCCGTGAACAGCCAGTTCGAGGTGGCCACACTTCCGGTGGTCTGGAAGACCCTGAGGGAGATCACGTCACCGACATTCAGCTGAACAATCGTCGACACGTCCTGCGAGGTGCCCATGCCGACCGGGTCGTCCGCGGTGTCCTGCCCGTCAAAGGCGACGACACTGCCGTTGACGGAGATACGAAGCTGACGCTGCCCCTCGTCATTCGCAGTGAAGTCCCAGAGAATCCTCCCCTTGAGGAGGTAGCGCCCGGCGGTGTTGACCTCCAGCGTCGAGTTCGCCGAGTCGAACATCGTGTCCGTGTCGTAGGCAGCGCCGTTAAAAGTGATCTGGGTCTCGGCGTTGGTCGGGATGGCCTGAGATTCGGCGGCGAAGATGCTCGCACCGACATCGACCGTGGACCCGGCAGGCCCGGTAGCTCCGGTCGATCCCGTAGCCCCGGTCGATCCCGTAGCCCCGGTCGGTCCCGTAGCTCCGGTCGGTCCTGTCGGTCCCGTAGCCCCGGTCGACCCCGTCGACCCCGTAGCCCCGGTCGGTCCCGTAGCCCCGGTCGATCCCGTCGACCCCGTAGCCCCGGTCGATCCCGTCGACCCCGTAGCCCCGGTCGATCCTGTCGGGCCGGTCGCACCCGTCGGCCCCGTCGCGCCCGTAGGGCCCCTCTTGCACCTGTCCTTGCCGCCGCGGCCCGACCCGTCCCTGCACGTGCCGTCTCCGCCGCCCGGGCCGCTCGACACGCTCGCGCGTTCGCCCTTGCTCTGAGCCACGACCTCGACCGGACTGACGAGCCCGGACGCCAGCACCAGCGCGAGTGAGGCGATCACGCCGCCCGCGGTCCAGTTGGCTCGACGAGGCAGCGGTCCCAGTCGGGACCCTGTCCTGTTGGCAGGACCCATGTACGCGCTCCTCGTTCCGACCGGTCGGATTCCACGTCCGATCCCAGGGGCGAGTTTGACCCGCGCGCAGCCGATCGACAGTCACCCCCGGTCGGCACACACTGATTGTCAGTAACTCGGAGTAATCGGCAGATCCAGGTGGGGTGCTTCTCCTCCGCTGACACGCACTCAGGGCACGCAGCCGAGCGGGCACCGTTCCAAGCAGGTCCGGATCGACGCTCACCCTCCGGCTCACGCCTTCGGCAACGTCACGTCTTCATCGCTGATGGCTCGTCCCGGACTCGCGACCTTGCGCCTGCCGCTCAAGCCTGTTCCTCACGCCTGTGACTTGCGCCGACACCTCGGCCGTCTTGAGGCCACCCGCTCCGCTCTCGGCCGCGGCCGAAGAGGAGGCGGGCCCCGGGTCCAGGGCGTCGCGGACGGCGGTCAGGATGTCCTCGGTGCCGGCGCCGAGCGATCGGGCGGCGGAGGTGAAATCCCGGACCAGAGTGGCGAGTTGGTCGGCATCGGGCACGTGCGACTCGGACGGGGGCGCCGCGACCCGGGTGCCCGCGCCACGGCGGGTGCGGATCAGCTGGGCGGCCTCCAGCTCGCGGTAGGCGCGAGCCACGGTGCCCGGCGCGAGACCGAGGTCGGCGGCGAGCTGGCGCACGGTCGGCAGGCGCTCGCCCTCGGCCAGCCGGCCAATGCGGATCAGCGCGGCCAGCTGCGCGCGGATCTGCTCGTACGGCGGTACCTGGCTGGTGGTGTCGACGCGGACGGCGGGGTCACTCATCGTCGAAAGTCCCATCGTCGGCTGCCTCGTCGTCGACCGCCCGGGGTGCCACCACGGTAACCAGGGACCATCCGAAGGCGAACAGGCTCAGCAGGCCCAGGGGGCAGATCACCACGATGGTGGCGGCGCCCAGCGGGCCGACGCAGTCCTTCTCCGTGAGCGCGACGAGGATCATCAGAACGACGAGCAGCACCTGGCTCGACACCATCAGCCCCCAAGCTCCGGTAATCGCCCACCCACGGTTGCGGCGCTGCTGGTCGTCGCCCGGGCCGTGGGCGATACGGCGCAGGGCCCAGACGCAGGCGGGGGTTCCGACCGCGAGGGCGGCGAACATCGGGCCGCTGTAGTACAGGCCCGGCCAGGGACCGAGGGAAGCGGGCACCCCTTCGCAGGTGACGGTCATGACGCGCCCCGCTCTGCCCATCCGGTCGGGGTCGGAGGAGGCGGTGACCGCACCGATCACCAGCAGGCTGACGAGGGACGCCGCCTGCAGAAGAAGCAGGGGTGCCATACGGGGCGGCACTTGGTCTCGGACCAGGCGCGGGGCGAGACTCGCGGTGCGTACCGCCTCCTGGGGACGCAGGGTCAGGGCGTCGCCGAGCAGGACACCGCCCACCGCGCACAGGCCGAAAGCGGTGATGGCGAACACGAGGGGCATCGTGATGTCGTCGCTCTCCATGGTGACCAACTGCTGTGCGGCCACGACGCCGACGGCCAGACCGGACCAGCGGGCGTAGTAGTCGGCGTGGTCGAGGAGCCGGGACTGGAGCGGGACGGTGTCGAGCATATGGAGATCCCCCCAGATCATCTTGTATCAAGCAGTGGGTACAAGATGCCCTGGTCGGAATCTTGTGTCAAATGCTCGACACAAGGTGGTACAACGGGAGACGGCTTCTGACACAAGGGAGTTCCCCCCGGCGCAAGGAGCGGACGCCCTCGACCCACGGGCGCCCCCTGGGCCGGCCGGCCCACGGTGACGAGGTGGGATTCCGCATCGCGCGTTCCCCCGTGCTCCATATCGACGGAGACGGAAGAGACACTGCCGCATCTGCGTCAGGCACAAGGCTTGAGGTTGTCTCAACGACCCGCTTTTCGGCGCTCAGCCGAGCTGGTCGAAACGACGCGTTGAACCACAAAGCCCCGGACGCAGAGTCCGGGGCCTGTCGATCACGTGGTGTGCAGGACCTCAGCCCTTGACGCAGATGACCTGCTTGAGCTTCGCGACGACCTCCACGAGGTCCCGCTGCTGGTCGATGACCTTCTCGATCGGCTTGTAGGCGCCCGGGATCTCGTCCACGACGCCGGAGTCCTTACGGCACTCCACGCCCCGCGTCTGCTCCTCCAGGTCCCGCGTCGAGAAGCGCTTCTTCGCGGCGTTGCGGCTCATCTTCCGGCCTGCCCCGTGCGAGGCCGAGTTGAACGACTTCTCGTTCCCGAGGCCCTTCACGATGTACGAGCCCGTGCCCATCGACCCGGGAATGATCCCGAAATCGCCGGAGCCCGCCCGGATCGCGCCCTTGCGGGTGACCAGCAGGTCCATGCCCTCGTACCGTTCCTCCGCCACGTAGTTGTGATGGCAGGAGATGACCGGCTCGAACGTGACCCTGGCCTTCCGGAACTCCTTGCGGACGACCTCCTGGAAGAGCCCCATCATGATCGCGCGGTTGTACTTCGCGTACTCCTGGGCCCAGAAGAGGTCGTTGCGGTACGCCGCCATCTGCGGGGTGTCGGCGACGAAGACCGCCAGGTCCCGGTCGATCAGGCCCTGGTTGTGCGGCAGCTTCTGGGCCTCGCCGATGTGGTAGTCGGCGAGTTCCTTGCCGATGTTGCGCGATCCGGAGTGGAGCATCAGCCACACGGCGCCGGACTCGTCGAGGCAGAACTCCACGAAGTGGTTGCCCGCACCCAGCGTGCCCATCTGCTTCGTCGCGCGCTCCCGCCGGAACTTGACCGCGTCGGCCACGTAGTCGAAGCGCGACCAGAGGTCGCCGAATCCCGCCTCAGGAAATCCGTACACCCGGCCCGGGTCCACCGGGTCGGCATGCATGCCCCGGCCGACCGGAATGGCCTGCTCGATCCTGGAGCGCAGGCGGGACAGATCGCCGGGCAGATCGTTCGCGGTGAGCGAGGTCCTCACCGCCGACATTCCGCAGCCGATGTCGACGCCGACGGCCGCAGGGCAGACCGCGCCGCGCATCGCGATCACCGATCCGACCGTGGCACCCTTGCCGTAATGCACGTCCGGCATCACGGCGAGCCCCTTGATCCAGGGCAGTGTGGCGACGTTCCGGAGCTGCTGCATCGCGACGCCCTCGACCGTGGACGGGTCCGTCCACATCCGGATCGGGACCTTCGCCCCGGGCACCTCTACGTACGACATACTCTCTCGATTCCCCCGATAAGTTCGAAAACGCAAATCCGGCGCCAAGGCCATGAAGGGGACAGCCGACCGGCGTTCACAGCTGCGCGTGCGATACACATTGTGTTCATCGGCCCGCATCGGGCGGCAAGCAGTTTTCCCTCGGCAGAAGGAGCTCGGCACCGTGCAGCGCAAGGCGTACGTATCCGGCACGGCGGCGCTCCTTGTCGCGCTCCTCGCCGGCTGCACCGCCGGATCCGGCGACACCGGCTCCACCGCCGACACCAAACCCGGCGACTCCGCGGGCTCCGATGCCGCCGCCCCGGGCAGGTACCGCACGCTCTACGAGCCCTGCGGCGCCGTCCAGCGCTCGACTCTCAGGGATCTGCTCCCCGGCGCCGCCGAGCTGCCGGAGGAACAGCAGGAGAAGGTCTACAAGGGCACGGCGGCCGTCACCTACGACACGGACCGCCGCGTCGGCTGCAGCTGGAAGGCCGACGCCCCGGACGCCTCGCACCACCTCCGCATCGACGTCGAGCGCGTCGTCTCGTACGACCCGGAGGTCAGCGACGACGACCGGGCGCAGGAGGTCTACGCCCGGAAGCAGGACGCGGCGCAGCTGCCGGCTCCCGCGGATCCGCGGGACGAGAAGGTCCAGGAGACCCGGACCCCGAGCGGGACCCCGTCACCCCCGAGCAGCGGCACCGCGGGCACCCCGGCAGCCCCGGGCGCGACGGGCACAACCGGCACATCAGACACAACGGGCACCGCCAACCCCACGGAGACCACCGAGGGCCTCGAGCCCCGCGAACTCGACGGCCTGGGCGACGCGGCCTTCCTCGACGACGCCCTGACCCGAGCCGGCTCCACCGCGCAGCATCGCACCGTCAGCGTGGTCTTCCGCACATCGAACGTGATCGTGACCGTCGAGTACATCGAGCAGCCCGCCCTTGCGACCGAGCTCCCGGACAGCAAGGAACTGCAGGAAAAAGCGCAGGCCCTGGCCCGGAACCTGGCCGAGCGCTTCAACGAATAGCCCCGTCGTCACCGGCCTCCACCGCTGCCCGCCGACGCTGCCGGGTTCCGCCACCCCATCCCGCGGGACGCCCTCGGCGACGTAACGTGTCGGCGTACCGTGGCCGACCGGAAGGCTCCCGACCGGCCGACCGTCCGTCCCGCACCGGCGGACCGTACGACTCACCGAGTGAAGGAACCATGCACCGATCAGCTCCGCGACTCACCCGCATACTCGCCTGCGCCGCCGTACCGGTGATGCTCGTCGTCGCCGGCTGCTCCTCGGACTCCGGCAGCGAGGACAAGGCCTCCGGCTCGGCGGCCTCGACCGGGTCGGCGCCCGACGCGAAGCAGTCCGTGGCGAACGTCGAGCCCGCGAAGTTCGCCAAGCTGCCCGAACCCTGCAAGGCGATCACCTCGAAGACGATCGAGGAACTGGTCCCGAAGGTGAAGAACAAGGCCGGTACGGCCGGCACCTCCAGCGACACCGGCGCCCGCGGCGGCTGCTCGTGGAACGGCCTGGAGGACAAGGGCGTCAAGGGCTCGAACTACCGCTGGCTCGACGTCTCCTTCCTGCGGTACGAGTCCGAGTCCGGCCTGGGCAGCGGCGAGAAGCGGGCCCAGGAGGCGTACGCGAAGGAAGTCGCCAAGACCGAGGCCACGGACGGCGCCAAGGGCGTCAAGAAGTCGTCCACGCCGGGCGTCGGTGACGAGGCGACGGCGATCAGCTACGACCTCAAGAAGACGGACGAGACGTTCAAGTACGCCACGATCGTGGCCCGTACCGGGAACGTCGTGGTCACGCTCGGATACAACGGTGCGGGCTACGCCGGGGCCAAGACCCCCGACGCGGCGGAGCTGATGAAGGACGCGGTGAAGGCGGCGAAGGAGGCCGCGGCCTCGGTCGCCACGGCCAACAAGTAGGTCTCCGGGGCGGGAGCGCCGGCACGCGTACCCACCCGACCGCCGCACCCGGCAGCGGCTGCCGACTCCGCCGCCCGAGGCCCGGGGCCGCCCGAAATCCGGTCCCGGGCCTCGGGCGCAGTCGCGGCCCGGAACCCGGATCGCCTCCCCGGACGGCCGCGCTCCGCAAGCGTGTGCCAGGCTTGGCCCGCGCTGCGGCGCGCCGGAGCCGGGGGCGGGCACCGGAGTTCGGTCCGGAATTCGATATCGGGAGGGGATCGCGGGTGGCCGCGATGCAGCTGACACGCACGCACCGCATACTCATCGGCGTCGTCGTGGCCGGAGCGGTGGTCATCGCCGCGATCGGTTTCGCCGGGTCGTACGCCGCCGTACGCGAGCTCGCGGAGAAGAAGGGCTTCGGCGACTTCTCCGTCGTCTTCCCCATCGGCATCGACGCGGGCATCTGTGTGCTGCTCGCCCTCGACCTCCTGCTGACCTGGATCCGTATCCCCTTCCCGCTGCTGCGCCAGACGGCATGGCTGCTGACGGCCGCGACGATCGCCTTCAACGGCGCCGCGGCCTGGCCCGACCCGCTCGGCGTCGGCATGCACGCCGTCATCCCGGTGCTCTTCGTGGTCGCCGTAGAGGCGGCCCGGCACGCGGTGGGCCGGATCGCCGACATCACGGCGGACAAGCACATGGAGGGCGTGCGGCTGACCCGCTGGCTGCTCTCCCCCGTGCCCACGTTCCGTCTGTGGCGGCGGATGAAGCTGTGGGAGCTGCGCTCCTACGAGCAGGTCATCAAGCTGGAGCAGGACAGGCTGATCTACCAGGCCCGTCTGCAGGCCCGCTTCGGGCGGGCCTGGCGGCGCAAGGCCCCGGTCGAGTCGCTGATGCCGCTGCGGCTCGCGAAGTACGGCGTTCCGCTGGCGGAGACCGCGCCCGCGGGGCTTGCGGCCGCCGGGATCGAGCCCGCGCTGCTGCCCCCGAACCCGCTGCCCGCGGCGGAGCTCTCCGCCGGGGGATCGTCCGCACCCAGGCTTCGGGCGCCGCTCGCCCCCGCCGATGTCCGGCAGGACTGGCCCCAGGCCCACCCCGAGGAGCAGGACCTGCCGGAGGGCACCGGGGCCGGATCCCATGAAAGTCCGTGGTTCGCGGCACCGCAGGTGCCGCAGGAGGCGTACGAGAACGCGTACAACCCGACGTACGTCGAGGGCCTCGAGCCCACGGCGGTCGCGGTCCCGGCCGGCCCGGACGCCATGCCCGCCGGGCCCGTTCCCGGCCCGGGCGCCATTCCGGGCCCGCGCGCCGAGCAGCAGATGTACGAGCAGGGCCCGTACGAGCGGACCCCGTACGAGCAGGGCCCGTACGAACAGGTTCCCGAGCCCCAGCCCGAGGACGAGTCGGACCCCATCGAGGACTCGGAGTTCGCCGAGCTGGCCTACCCCGTCTTCAAGGAGTGGGTCGAACTCCACGGAGCCTTCCCGAGCAACGACGTGCTCGACATAACCCTCGCCGACGTCCACGGCGTCAACCACCCGCGCAGCTCCAGCCTGCTGCGCCGCCTGATGCCGGAGTTCCAGAACCGCTACCAGGCCGAGCTGGAGGCCGAGCACATCGCGTAGCGGGCGTCCGGCGGACGGCGGTTCACGCCGCCGCGCCCGGCGCCTCCCTACGCCGCGAGCGCCGCGCCCGGCACCGCAGGGAAACGCCGAAGGGCCCTCACCCGCAAGGGAGGAGGGCCCTTCGGCGTCGCTGTCTCCGGATCGCCGGGTCAGGCGCCCAGCAGCTTGCGCACGCGCTCCGCGCCCACCGCCAGCAGCAGCGTCGGCAGCCGCGGCCCTGTCTCACGGCTGACCAGCAGCCGGTACAGCAGCGCGAAGAACGATCGCTGGGCGGCCTTCAGCTCAGGCGTCGGCTTGGCGTCCGGCTCCAGCCCGGCCATGACCTTCGGCACGCCGTAGACGAGCGTGGTGAGCCCGTCGAGCGACCAGTGCGAGTCCAAACCCTCCAGGAGCCGCCGCAGCGACTCCCGCCCCTCGTCGTCGAGCGATCCGAGCAGCTCCGCGTCGGGCTCGGAGCGGACGATCGTCCGGGCGTCGGCCGGGACCTGGGTGGTGATCCAGTTCTCCGCGCGGTCGAGGCGCGGCCGGGCGACATCGAGGGAGCTCAGCGGATTCGCCGGGTCCAGCTCGCTGAGGATCCGCAGGGTCTGCTCGTCGTGACCGGCCGTGATGTCGACGACAGAGGCGAGCGTGCGGTAGGGCAGCGGGCGCGGGGTGCGCGGCAGCTCACCGGCGGCGGTGCGCACCGCGCGGGAGTACGCCGCGGCGTCGGCCGGCAGCGCCGAACCGTCCTCGATCCTGCTCTCCAGCTTGTCCCACTCGTCGTAGAGCCGCTGGATCTCCTGGTCGAAGGCGATCTTGAACGACTGGTTGGGCTTGCGGCGCGCGTACAGCCAGCGCAGCAGCGGCGCCTCCATGATCTTCAGCGCGTCCGACGGGGTCGGCACACCACCGCGGGAGGACGACATCTTCGCCATGCCGGAGATCCCGACGAAGGCGTACATCGGGCCGATCGGCTGCACACCGTCGAAGATCTCGCGGACGATCTGCCCGCCCACGACGAACGACGATCCCGGTGACGAGTGGTCGACACCGCTGGGCTCGAAGATCACGCCCTCGTACGCCCAGCGCATCGGCCAGTCGACCTTCCAGACCAGCTTGCCGCGGTTGAACTCGCTGAGCCGGACCGTCTCCGAGAAGCCGCACGCCGTGCAGGAGTACGTCAACTCGGTCGTCGCGTCGATGTACTCGGTGACCGCCGTCAGGTCCTTCTCGCAGTTGCCGCAGTACGGCTTGTACGGGAAGTAGCCGGCGGAGCCGCCGCTGCCGTCGTCCTCGCTCGCCGCGCCGGATCCCTCCGCGGCCTCCAGCTCGGCCTCGTCCACCGGCTTCTGCTGCTGCTTCTTCGCCTGGGCCTTGGCCTTCGTCCGGTACTGGTCGAGGATCCCGTCGATGTCCGCACGGTGCTTCATCGCGTGCAGGATCTGCTCGCGGTACACCCCCGACGTGTACTGCTCGGTCTGGCTGACCGGGTCGTACTCGACGCCCATCTCGGCGAGCGCCTCGACCATCGCGGCCTTGAAGTGCTCGGCCCAGTTCGGGTACGGAGAGCCCGCCGGCGCGGGCACGGAGGTCAGCGGCTTGCCGATGTGCTCGGCCCAGGAACCGTCGACGCCGGGCACGTCGGCCGGCACCTTGCGGTAGCGGTCGTAGTCGTCCCAGGAGATCAGATGACGGACCTCGTACCCCCGCCGCCGGATCTCGTCCGCGACCAGGTGCGGGGTCATGACCTCGCGAAGATTGCCCAGGTGGATGGGCCCGGACGGAGACAGGCCAGAGGCAACCACGACCGGTTTCCCGGGCGCACGCCGTTCCGCCTCGGCGATGACATCGTCCGCGAAACGGGAGACCCAGTCGGTCTCGGTGCTGCTCTGAGCCACGATCGGCACGTCCTTGAATGCTTGAGTCTGTCGAAGCTGGCGTTGGCCATTCTCCCAGACGGAACAGCGGGCTCGGTGGTTGTCCACAGGTGCATGGTTGTCCACAGCCCTTCGGCTCCGGGGAAAACAGATTGCTCCCCCATGGGACACTTGACTACCGAATTAGCACCACCGACCACCCACCGACAGGAACGGAAGCTCATGGCCTCGGTCCCTTCCCTCGCTTCGACCGTGCAGCAGCGCCTCGCGGACGCCCTCTCGGCTGCCCTGCCGGAGGCCGGTTCCGCCGACCCGCTGCTGCGACGTAGCGACCGGGCCGACTTCCAGGCCAACGGCATCCTGGCGCTCGCCAAGCGGCTCAAGGGCAATCCGCGCGAGCTGGCGACCAAGGTCGTCGAGGCGATCCCGGCCGACGACGTCGTGAAGGACATCGAGGTCTCCGGACCCGGCTTCCTCAACATCACGATCACCGATGAGGCGATCGTGAAGACCCTCGCCGCCCGCGCCGCCGACGACCGCCTCGGCGTTCCGTACTCCTCCGGTGCCGGCACGACCGTGATCGACTACGCCCAGCCGAACGTGGCGAAGGAGATGCACGTCGGTCATCTGCGCTCCGCCGTGATCGGCGCCGCGATGGTCGAGATCCTCGAGTTCACCGGCGAGAAGGTGGTCCGGCGCCACCACATCGGCGACTGGGGCACCCAGTTCGGCATGCTCATCCAGTACCTGATGGAGCACCCGCACGAGCTGGACCACAAGGACGGGGGGACGGTCTCCGGCGAGGAGGCCATGTCCAATCTGAACCGGCTCTACAAGGCCTCGCGTGCCGTATTCGAGTCCGACGAGGAGTTCAAGGACCGGGCCCGCCGCCGGGTGGTCGATCTCCAGGCGGGCGAGGAGCAGACCCTCGCCATGTGGCAGCGCTTCGTCGACGAGTCGAAGATCTACTTCTACTCGGTCTTCAACAAGCTCGACATGGAGATCGACGACGCGGATGTCGTGGGCGAGTCCGGCTACAACGCGATGCTGGCCGAGACCTGCCGTCTGCTGGAGGAGTCGGGTGTCGCGGTCCGCTCGAACGGCGCGCTGTGCGTCTTCTTCGACGACGTGAAGGGCCCCGAGGGCAACCCGGTCCCGCTGATCGTCCAGAAGTCCGACGGCGGCTTCGGGTACGCGGCCACGGACCTCTCCGCGATCCGTGACCGCGTCCAGAACCTCGGGGCGACCACGCTGCTGTACGTCGTGGACGCACGCCAGTCGCTCCACTTCAAGATGGTCTTCGAGACCGCCCGCCGCATCGGCTGGCTGAACGACGGCGTCAAGGCCGTCCAGCTCGCCTTCGGCACGGTGCTCGGCAAGGACGGCAAGCCGTTCAAGACCCGTGAGGGCGAGACGGTGCGGCTGGTGGACCTGCTGGACGAGGCGGTCGAGCGGGCGACGTCCGTGGTGCGCGAGAAGGCCGAGAAGGTCGGCCTGACCGAGCAGGAGATCGTCGAGAACGGGGCGTACGTCGGCATCGGCGCCGTGAAGTACGCGGACCTTTCCACGTCGGCCGTGCGGGACTACAAGTTCGACCTCGACCAGATGGTCTCGCTGAACGGCGACACGTCCGTGTACCTCCAGTACGCGTACGCCCGTATCCAGTCGATCCTCCGCAAGGCGGGCGACCGCAGGCCGGTGGCTCACCCTGAGCTCGCACTGGCCCCGGCGGAGCGCGCCCTGGGCCTGCACATCGACCAGTTCGGGGAGATGCTGGCCGAGGTCGCGGAGTCCTACGAGCCGCACAAGCTGGCCGCGTATCTGTACCAGCTGGCGTCGCACCTCACGACGTTCTACGACCAGTGCCACGTGCTCAGCGACGACAACCCGGCCGAAGTCGTGGAGAACCGTCTGTTCCTCGTCGACCTCACCGCCCGCACGCTCCACCGGGGAATGGCCCTGCTGGGCATCCGGACGCCCGAGCGCCTCTGACGCCGCCGCGCGGTCGTCGGAGGCGGCGCCGACGCATACGTAGACGCAGACGTACGAGGTCCCCCGCCGGAGCTGCTGCTCCGGCGGGGGACCTTGTCGTTGCCGTCGGCCTCGTGCTGCGGGTCAGCCCGAGACGATCTTGTCGTAGCGCAGGGCCACGTAGGCGGATGCCGGGTGACTGTCGATGGTGCCGCTGTTGACGTTCGCGACGTTGTAGTTCATGTCGCTGGAAGGGCTGCCCTCTGAGTAGTAGTAGAAGGTGCCCGCCGCCTGGTCCTTCCAGCCCGCGAAGAGGACCACGTGCGTGGAGGAGTAGTTGAGGGCGTCACCCGGCTTGAGGGCGCTCTTCGCGATCTGCGTGCTCACGCCGGGGAGCGTCTGGGTGGTCAGCGACGAGTTCAGGTGCCAGGCCATGGAGACGAACCCGGAGCAGTCGGTGCGGTAGTAGTCGTCACCGTTGATGTCGACGGCGGTCGCGCTCTGGCTGTACTGGACGTTGCGGCTGTACCAGTTCTTGGCGCGGACCAGGACCTCGCTGCGGGATATCTGGCCGCCCTGTACGGAGGCGGGCGGGGCCGGCGGGACATAGGCGCAGTTGCCCGCGTTGGCGGAGAGCAGCGTCTGGGTCCAGCCCGAGGCGTCGACCGGGTCGTTGGGGTGGTACGCGACGTCGTCGCCGTCACCGTCGGTCGGGTCCACGTCGTGGTACCAGTACATACCGCCGTTCGTACGGCCGTAGTAGAGACCGCCGCCCGGGGACACGAGGGAGTCCACGGCGGACCAGCCGTCGGCCTTGAGGATCGAGCGGTCCCAGTCGTTCACGCCGTTGATCTTGTAGCTCAGCAGCCGTCCGTCCGCGGTGGAGGCGACGAGACGGTCGTCACCCGCCGCGGCGAGGGTCTTCAGCACGAACCCCGTGTCGATCACCTTGTGCTGGGCTATGTGCTGGGAGCCCTGCGGCTTCGCCTGCGACACCACGTACTGGTGGAGCTGGCCGTCCACGGTCCCGTACAGATGGCCCGCGCCGTCGTACGTCATCTGGTCGAAGGTCCAGCCCGAGTCCCAGATCTTCTCGACTCCGGCGAGTGCCAGAGCGCTGTCGTTCGTCTGCACATCGACGCGGTACAGGGCCCCGGTGGTCGAAGTGACCAGGACGGTGTTGAAGTTGAGCGTCGCCATCGCCTTCGGCGTGAAGCCGAGATCGGGTCCGATCAGTGTCCGGAGGCGGTCGCCGGTGTTCGGGGCGATGGCCGTGTACGTCAGCCGGCCGTCGGCCAGCGTGCCGTAGACCGACACGTTCCCGGAGCAGTTCGCGACGGCCTGGGCCGAGCCGGAGGTGACGGTGAGCAGTCCGAGGGACATGGCACCGACGGCCAGGGCGGAGGCGGTCCGGCGAGCGGCGTGGGCGAGCTTCATGAGGCTTCTCCTGCGGCAGCGATAGGAAGGGGCACGTCCACGCCTCGGCCTTGAACAGCTGCCCTGCAGGTGCAGCTGTCGGGGCCGTTCCAGGTGTGGCGCCCGGTTGCAGGAGTTACTTTCGCCGCTGGTCAGAGGGGCCGGAAGAGGGATCGCCTGGCCCGAAGCGGCCCTGGACCGTTGCGTCCTGACGGCCACTCACCGATGGTGCGAGGCCCGTCGTCGCCACGTCGCCCGTGACACACGGCGGTGGTGTTCGGAAAGGGCTGCCGGAGGCGACCGCACGGTGCTCAGCCGGTGACCCACTCATCCTTGTCGGGCCAGTAGGAATAGCTCTTGCGGCCCTCCAAGGCGCTCGTACGGAACGGCGTTCCGCCGTCGTCGACCCGTACGACCCCGCGCCGGTCGCCGCTGCTCCACGCCAGCTCCAGGTACCACGTGACCTCGTGCCCTTCGGTGTGGACGTCGAGGTTCAGGACCTGCGGATCACGGGTGGAGACCTTGTACGGGAAGTCCTTGGCCGGCACGACGGTGTCACCGTCCTGCCCCGCCACGGGCTTGGCCAGCGGATGGGCACGGTCCAGGTCGATGTCGAAGGTGCGCGGAGTGACCCCGCTGCCGCAGCCTTCGCCCATGGAGTACGCCTGCCAGGGCAGTGGGGCCTTTTGCCCCACCACGCGTACGTTCAAGGCAGTGATGACGACAGCTTCGTCCGTGTTGCCCGTCACGGTCAGCTGGAGCGCCATGTCGCCCGCACTGACGCCACCCAGGGCGCGCGCCCAGCGCCGGGTGTCCTGCGGGGCGGGCGGCGGCGGGACCTGGCCCGGCTGCTGGTCCAGGAGGTAGTACTCGCCGCACGGCGCCTCCCAGTTGTACGAGCTGATGCCCACACTCGGTGCCACACCGCCGCCCTGCCCCGCGGGCGACTGCGACCTGCCCTCTGCGGCCGCATCCGACGGGGAGGCGCTCACTCCTTTCCCACCGGGTGAGGCGCTGCCGCTCGGTGAGGCGGAAACAGATGCGGAGGCGGAGGCGGACGGGGCCACGGCTCCGGTCGAGGCCCCGGCGCCCTTCCTCGCACCGGACTGCCCCTTCCCGCGCGCGTCCGTACGGACGCCATCACCCCCGAACTGGCTTACGGCGAAGGCGGCCGGGACTGCGAGGGCAACAACGGCAGCCGTGGCAACGGCGATGCGAAGGCGGCGCCTGCGCGAGGCGGAGACAGGCCCGACGACGACCGGCTCGGCTGCCACATCCTCCGGCCCCGGCTCGGGATCGTGCTCCCCCGCCGCACCGTCCACCGCCACGGGACCGGCCGCGGCAGGTCCCGGAGCCGGGACGGAAGCCGCCTCGGCGGACGGCTCAACAGACGCCTGACGCGACGGCTCAGCAGACGCCTCACGCGACGGCTCTACAGATGGCTCATCGGAGGACTCGGCCGCGCCGGCACGGCCGCGCCTGCGGGCGTCGTCGGCAAGGATCCATTGCCGGTGCAGCTCCACCAGCTCGTCCCGGGTCGCCCCGCACAGCCGCGCGAACCGTTCGACGGGGGCGTACTCCGTCGGCACGGCGTCGCCGTTGCAGTAGCGGTGCAGCGTGGACGTACTCATGTGCAGCTGTCCGGCGAGAGCCCCATAGCTGCGCCCGGAGCGTTCCTTCAGCGCGCTCAGCAGCCCGGCGAAGCCTTCCGTCCCCGTCGCCACCCGACCCCTCCCCTGTCGTTCGCCGTCCCAGGAACGCATTCCAGGGAGATGGTGTATCGCCTGGTCAACCCCCCTGCCGGCGTTCCAGCTTCCCCCATTGTCCCTGGCCCGTTGTCCCACGAGCGACCAGCCCCACAAGGTGTGTTCAGCGCGACCGGGCCACCGGCGACGCTCTCGCGGTCGCCGTGCCGACAGGCGAATCCACCTTCACCACCACCACATTCACCACCACAACGGGGAGTCGATCCACCATGCGCACCATCCGTAGCCGCGCCATCCGCAACCGCACCGCCGTCGTCGCCACCGCCGCGCTTCTTGCGGGACTGTCCCTCACCGCCTGCCAGAGCGACGACAAGGCCAAGGCGGCGGCCCCGGCCGGCGGGGGCAAGGCAAGCGCTGGCGTCTCGGGGACCACGGCGGCCACCCCGCCTTCGGGCACAGGCAGCAACGGTGCCGCGGACCCGGCCGACGGCGGCGACAAGGGCTCCGGAACGGCCTCGGGCAAGAGCACCGGCGGGGGCACGGGCGGCGACAGCACCACCCCCACCACCTGCACCGGCGACAACACCAAGGCCGTGATCAGCAAGGTCGCGCGCCCCATCAACCACCTGCTGCTCACCATCACCAACACGGGCTCGCGCACCTGCGCCGCCTACAACGCGCCGTTCCTCCGCTTCGACGAGGCGCAGTCCCCGACCCGGTTCATCGAGGACAGCCGTCCGCAGGCCGTCGTCACCCTGGCCCCCGGCGAGTCCGCCTACGCCGCGGTCGTCCTGACCGGCGAGCCCGGCGCCGCCGAGAACCCGGGCCGCGTCGCGAAGCACCTCACCATCTCGTTCGGGCACAAGGGGGCCGGATCGACCGGAGCACCCGCCGAGCTCGCGCTCCCCGCGGACACCTACATCGAGGACGACACCGCCAAGGTGACGTACTGGCAGAGCGACATGGCCGACGCGCTCACCTACTGATCGCCCACGCGAAGGACGAAGTGGAGGCCGCCCGTTGTCAGTGGCGGCCTCTATCTTTCAGATCATGGCGATGCTTCCCAATCCCCTGCCGACCCTGGCCACCGACCCGACAGGCCGCTCGCTGGGGCTCGACCTGCCGGCCGGCCGACTGATCGACACCACGACGGACGGCTCCTGGCACGAGCCGCTGCTCTGGTGCGCGGACGAGCCGGCACGTCCCGGCGACTGGTCGGCCCTGCTGCCCGCCCGCAGGACCGCAGGTCTCCACCCCGTGCTCATAGGCTCGGGCGGCGGCCACGAAAGTCGTCCCGAGGACTGGGGATTGTCCCCGGCGATGATGTCGTACGCGGGCGATCACGACGCGGAGGAGGTGCTTGCGGCCTTCTGGGAGGAGTGCGCGGGGGACGAACTCGACACCGCCGAGGAGTTCCCCGGCCTCGCCCCGGCTGCGGCCTCCGGGGACGACCCGGACCACATGGCGGCCGAGGTCGTCGGCATTCTGACCGATCAGGACTCCTGGCTCGCGCGGGCCCGGCTCGCGCTCGTCCCGGCCCGCCGCAGCGCCGACATACCCGCGGCGCTGGGCTGGACCGGACCGCTCAACCACGAGAATGACGTGGCGCGCCTCTGCACGGTCCTGCGCTCGTGGGAGGACCGCTTCGGTATACGCGTGGTGGCGCTCACCTTCGACCAGCTGGTGGTCTCCGTGGCGTCCCCGCCCACGACACTCGCAGAGGCGGGGGCCGTGGCCGCCGAGCACTTCGCGTTCTGCCCGGACAACATCACCCAGGGCAGCTACTCCGCCTTGGACGAGTACGCGGCCAAGGCCGTCCTGGACCAGCCCGTCTGGTCGTTCTGGTGGGACTGAACCGCCTTACGGGCGGGCCAGCTTCCGCGCGACCTCCGTCGCCCAGTACGTCAGGATCATCTGCGCGCCCGCGCGGCGGATCCCCGTCAGAGTCTCCAGGATCGCCTTGTCCCGGTCGATCCAGCCCTTCTCGGCCGCGGCCTCGACCATCGCGTACTCACCGCTGATCTGGTACGCGGCCACGGGCACGTCCACGGACTCCGCCATCTTCGCCAGCACATCCAGGTACGGCCCGGCGGGCTTGACCATGACCATGTCCGCGCCCTCCTCCAGGTCGAGCGCCAGCTCCCGCATGGATTCCCGCAGATTCGCCGGGTCCTGCTGGTATGTCTTGCGATCGCCCGTCAGCGAGGAGGCGACCGCCTCACGGAACGGCCCGTAGAAGGCGGACGAGTACTTGGCCGTGTACGCCAGGATCGACACGTCCTCCCTGCCGATGGTGTCCAGCGCATCGCGGACGACCCCGACCTGACCGTCCATCATTCCGCTGGGTCCCACGACATGGACGCCCGCGTCGGCCTGCACCTGGGCCATCTCCGCGTACCGCTCCAGCGTGGCGTCGTTGTCGACGCGGCCCTGCGCGTCCAGCACACCGCAGTGCCCGTGGTCGGTGTACTCGTCCAGACACAGGTCGGACATGACCACCAGATCGTCCCCGACCTCTTCCTTCACGGCCCGGACGGCGACCTGGAGAATCCCCTCCGGGTCCGTCCCCGCGGTCCCCGCCGCGTCCTTCTTCGCGTCCTCCGGCACCCCGAACAGCATGATCCCGGAGACACCGGCCTCACGGGCCTCCACCGCGGCCTTGCGCAGCGTGTCCAGCGAGTGCTGCACGACGCCCGGCATCGCCGCGATCGGCACAGGCTCACTGGCGCCCTCGCGCACGAACGCCGGGAGGATCAGATCAGCGGGATGCAGCCGCGTCTCGGCGACCATGCGCCGCATCGCGGGGGTGGTACGCAGCCGACGCGGCCGCGAGCCGGGGAAGGAGCCGTACACAGTCATGCCCACCACGCTACGCCGGTCCGGGGGAGGCATTTGCCGACAGAGCGCCGGTGGCCCGCGGGACTGCCCCTGAGACAACCGGCACCCCCGGTCGGCCCAGAAAGCGAAACGGGGTCACGGGCGAACATCCCCGTGACCCCGTCAACGCCTTCGATCACGTCGTACGACGCCGCCGCGCTCCCGGCCGCCGCTCGCTCGGCCGCGTGACCGGATCCCCGGCCTCGAGGGCGGCCTCACGCCGCCGTGCGCCGAACTCCGCCAGCGCCTCCGCCAGCTTGTGGACCGACGGCTCGGGCGACAGCACGTCCACCCGCAGCCCGTGCTCCTCCGCGGTCTTCGCGGTCGCGGGACCGATGCACGCGATCACGGTCACGTTGTGCGGCTTCCCGGCGATACCCACCAGGTTCCGCACCGTGCTGGACGAGGTGAAGAGCACGGCGTCGAAGCCACCGCCCTTGATCGCCTCACGCGTCTCCGCCGGCGGCGGCGAGGCCCGCACGGTCCGGTAGGCGGTGACGTCGTCGACCTCCCAGCCGAGCTCGATCAGGCCCGCCACCAGCGTCTCCGTGGCGATGTCGGCCCGCGGCAGGAACACGCGGTCGATCGGGTCGAAGACCGGGTCGTACGGCGGCCAGTCCTCCAGCAGCCCGGCTGCCGACTGCTCCCCGCTCGGCACCAGGTCCGGCTTGACCCCGAAGTCGATGAGCGCGCGGGCCGTCTGCTCGCCCACCGCCGCGACCTTGATCCCGGCGAAGGCGCGGGCGTCGAGACCGTACTCCTCGAACTTCTCCCGCACCGCCTTGACGGCGTTGACGCTGGTGAAGGCGATCCACTCGTAGCGTCCGGTCACGAGCCCCTTGACCGCACGCTCCATCTGCTGCGGCGTCCGCGGCGGCTCGACGGCGATCGTCGGTACCTCGTGCGGCACCGCGCCGTAGGAACGCAACTGGTCGGAGAGCGAGGCCGCCTGCTCCTTCGTCCGCGGAACGAGGACCCTCCAGCCGAACAACGGCTTGGACTCGAACCACGCGAGCTGGGCACGCTGAGCCGGGGCACTGCGCTCGCCGACCACGGCTATGACCGGCCGGTGGCCCTCGGGCGAGGGCAGCACCTTCGCCTGCTTGAAGACCTGCGCGACGGTCCCGAGCGTCGCCGTCCACGTCCGCTGCCGCGTCGTCGTGCCGGCGACGGTCACCGTCATCGGGGTGTCGGGCTTGCGCCCGGCCGCGACCAGTTCACCCGCCGCGGCCGGGACCGCGTCCAGCGACGTCGAGACGACCACGGTCCCGTCGGATGCGCCG
Organism: Streptomyces sp. NPDC057445; assembly: GCF_042802855.1. NCBI lineage: Bacteria > Bacillati > Actinomycetota > Actinomycetes > Kitasatosporales > Streptomycetaceae > Streptomyces > Streptomyces sp. NPDC057445. The sequence goes on from NZ_JBHVDH010000003.1 coordinate 700,015, forward strand.
ACCTCGGTCCAGCAGCGGTCGTCGGCCGTACGCGCGTCAATGAAGCGGACGTCCGTCCCCTGCGCGTCGCGCAGCGGAACACCGGCGTAGGCGGGCACACCCACCGCCGTCGCGACACCCGGGACGACCTCGAACGCGATGCCTTCCGCCGCGCAGGCGAGCATCTCCTGACCTGCGTTGCCGTCGAGCCCGGGGTCACCGCCCACCGCACGGACGACCCGCTTGCCGCCCCGCGCGGCCTCCATGACAAGATTGGTCACATCCCTCAACACGGGGACACCGGCGGCCGTTGACGCATCGTCAACGATCGTCAGCTCGGGTGTGCTCACGCCGGCCCTCGCATGGCCGCGAACGACCTCGAGGACATCGGGCTCGGCGATCAGCACGTCCGCGCCCGCCAGCGCCTCCACGGCGCGCAGCGTCAACAGCCCCGGGTCGCCGGGACCGGCGCCCAGGAAGGTGACATGCCCTGGTGCGGAGTACGCCGAAGAGGCAGAGGTGGCAGTGGTGGTGGGGCTCAAAGTGCTCGCTCCCCCATAAGACCGGCCGCACCCTTGGCGAGCATCTCGGACGCGAGTTCGCGTCCGAGCGCCACGGCGTCGTCGTGCGACATGGGTACGGGACCGGTGGTGGACAGCTGCACCAGCGTCGAGCCGTCGGTGGTACCGACGACACCGCGCAGGCGCATCTCATGAACAACCTGGCCGTCGCCCTGCAGGTCGGCCAGTGCACCCACAGGTGCGCTGCAGCCGGCCTCCAGGGCGGCGAGCAGGGACCGCTCGGCGGTCACGGCGGCCCGGGTGTGCGGGTCGTCGAGCTCGGCGAGCGCGGCGGTGAGTGCGGCGTCGGCCGCCGTGCACTCGACCGCCAGGGCCCCCTGGCCGGGGGCGGGCAGGACCACGTCGACCGACAGGAAGTCGGTCACGTCCTCGATCCTGCCGATGCGGTTCAGCCCTGCCGCGGCAAGCACCACGGCGTCGAGCTCCCCGTCATGTACGTATCCGACCCGGGTGTCGATGTTCCCGCGGATCGGCACGGTCTCGATCTGCAGCCCGTGCGAGCGGGCGTACGCGTTGAGCTGCGCCATCCGCCGCGGCGAGCCGGTGCCGACGCGGGCGCCCCTCGGCAGCCGGTCGAGCGTCAGCCCGTCCCGCGCGACGAGCACGTCACGCGGGTCCTCGCGGCGCGGAATCGCCGCCAGCGCCAGATCGTCGGGCTGCGTGGTCGGCAGGTCCTTCAGCGAGTGCACCGCGAAGTCCACCTCCCCCGCGAGCAGCGCGTCGCGCAGCGCGGTGACGAACACACCGGTGCCGCCGATCTGCGCGAGGTGCTCACGGGAGGTGTCGCCGTACGTCGTGATCTCGACGAGTTCGACGGGGCGACCGGTCAGCCGTGTCACCGCCTCCGCCACATGCCCGGACTGGGCCATGGCGAGCTTGCTGCGCCTGGTCCCCAGCCTCAAAGCCTTCTCGGTCATACTCGCCCTCGGTTCTTGACGTCGGCGTCGTTCAGGTCGGCCCGGCTGACGGATGCGACCGTCTCCGGGTCGAGGTCGAAGAGTGTCCGCAGCGCGTCCGCGTATCCGGCACCGCCGGGCTCGGCCGCGAGCTGCTTGATCCGCACGGTGGGCGCGTGCAGGAGTTTGTCGACGACGCGGCGCACGGTCTGGGCGATCTCGGCGCGCTGCCGCTCGTCCAGGCCCGGCAGCCGGCCCTCGAGCCGCGCGACCTCACCGGCGACCACATCGGCGGCCATGGCACGCAGGGCGACGACGGTCGGCGTGATGTGCGCAGCGCGCTGCGCGGCGCCGAACGCGGCGACCTCGTCGGAGACGATCGTGCGCACCTGGTCGACATCGGCGGCCATCGGGGCGTCCGCGGAGGCCTCGGCGAGCGACTCGATGTCGACGAGGCGGACCCCGTCGAGCCGGTGCACGGCGGCGTCGATGTCACGGGGCATGGCGAGGTCGAGCAGCGCGAGGGAGCCCTCGCCCCCGTCCAGCACGGCCTCGACCGCGTCCGCCGTCAGTACGAGGCCGGTCGCCCCTGTGCACGAGACGACGACATCGGCACGTGTCAGCTCGTCGCCGACCGAGGCCATCCCGACGGCGCGGGCGCGCACGCCCGTACCGCCGGGCTCGTTCAGGATCTGCACGAGCCGCTCGGCCCGCTCCGGCGTCCGGTTGGCGACGACGACCTCGGACACCCCGGCGCGCGCCAGTGTCGCCGCGGCGAGCGAGGACATCGAACCGGCGCCGATGACGAGCGCCTTCTTGCCCTGCGCCCAGCCGTCCACCGGAACGCCCTGGGCCAGCTGCTCGAGACCGAACGTGACCAGCGACTGACCGGCCCGGTCGATCCCGGTCTCGCTGTGGGCGCGCTTGCCGACCCGCAGCGACTGCTGGAACAGGTCGTTCAGCAGCCGGCCCGCGGTGTGCAGCTCCTGGCCGAGCGCGAGGGAGTCCTTGATCTGGCCGAGGATCTGGCCCTCGCCGACGACCATCGAGTCGAGCCCGCACGCCACCGAGAAGAGGTGGTGTACGGCCCGGTCCTCGTAGTGCACATAGAGATAAGGGGTGAGCTCCTCCAGCGCGACGCCACTGTGCTGGGCGAGCAGGGTGGACAGCTCGGCGACACCGGCGTGGAACTTGTCGACGTCGGCGTAGAGCTCGATGCGGTTGCAGGTGGCGAGGACGGACGCCTCCGCCGCAGGCTCCGCGGCGAGCGTGTCCTGCAGCAGCTTGACCTGCGTGTCCACGGACAGCGAAGCACGCTCCAGCACGCTGACCGGGGCGCTGCGGTGACTGAGTCCGACTACCAGGAGGCTCATGCCGGCATCACGGCGGGGACGTCCCCGTCGGGTCCCTTCCGGCCTGTTCCGGCTCCCGCAGCCGTACCGGCCCCCTGCGACGGGTCCGCACCGGTGGACACATCGGCCGCAGCGACGGTGCCGGTCGCGCCGGACGCCGCCACCGCCGGTGCGGCGGCCTCCGTGTCCGCTTCCTCGCCGGCCTTGCGCTGCTCGTGGAACGCGAGGATCTGCAGCTCGATGGAGAGGTCGACCTTGCGCACGTCGACGCCGTCCGGCACCGACAGCACGGTGGGCGCGAAGTTGAGGATGGAGGTGACACCGGCGGCGACCAGCCGTTCGCACACCTGCTGCGCGGCGCCCGCGGGGGTCGCGATGACCCCGATGGAGACACCGTTGTCCGAGATGATCTTTTCCAGCTCGTCCGTGTGCTGGACGGGGATCCCGGCCACCGGCTTCCCCGCCATCGCCGGGTCCGCGTCGATCAGCGCGGCGACCCTGAAGCCACGGGAGGCGAAGCCGCCGTAGTTGGCGAGGGCGGCGCCGAGGTTACCGATACCGACGATCACGACCGGCCAGTCCTGGGTGAGGCCGAGCTCGCGGGAGATCTGGTAGACGAGGTACTCGACGTCGTAGCCGACACCACGGGTCCCGTACGAACCGAGGTACGAGAAGTCCTTCCGCAGCTTCGCGGAGTTGACCCCCGCCGCGGTCGCGAGCTCCTCGGAGGAGACCGTCGGCACGGACCGCTCTGACAGCGCGGTCAGTGCGCGCAGATACAGCGGAAGCCGGGCGACGGTGGCCTCGGGGATTCCTCGGCTACGAGTCGCCGGTCGGTGAGTTCGGCCAGTTGCCACGGTGCTCCTGCGGGATGAGCGAGGCTGCAGGCGGCCGTACGTCCCAGGACCGCCCCGTCGAATGCAGGCTATGTCTTTGTGAACGCGTGCACAAAGATGGTGTCCGTTTTGTCCGAGCAAAGTGACCGGGGTCACGCGAGTCGATCGCGCGATTCCGGAACCGCGGACCGCGCCTGTCCGTTGGAAAACCGAAGAGGGCAAAGCGGTCCACACTCCTTACGCCCATGCCCCCGAGACTCCGACAAATCGCGCACGATGGTAGCCGCCTTTCGGGTCAGGCCCCCAGTTCGCGGCGGAGCCGGCCGGCGTCCACCCGCCAGAACGTGTGCTGCTCGCCGTCCACCAGGACCACCGGGATCTGCTCCCAGTACGCCCGGTGCAGCTCCTCGTCCCGAGTGATGTCCTTCTCCTCCCAGGCGGCGCCGGTCTCCGCGCACACTTCCTCGATCACCGCCCGGGCATCGTCACAGAGATGGCATCCGGGCTTCCCGATCAAGGTGACGACCCGTTCGCCGGCCTTCTTCTTCGCGCGCCGCAGCAGAGGACTCATGACCCCATTCTCCGCCTCGCCCTCCGCAACCGGCCGCACGCCCGAATGGCCGGGTTTAACAGTCAGGCCATCGAGAGTTCACGCCTTCGCATCCCCGCGAGTCAGGAAGTGCCGAACCGACTGGCTATGCTCACGCCATGGCCGCACTGGGATGGCTCACCCCCCGTAGGCGCTCGGCAACCGCCCGGAGCGTCCTCGCAGGCGAGGCCGCCGCCGAGGCGGCGCGCAAGACCTCGCAGCAGCTCGCCGATTCCCCCGACGCCGGCGAAGCGGAGCCGATGAGGCCGACCTTCCCCGTCGCCGGGGACGACCGCGCCGCAGCCTTCTTCGACCTCGACAACACCGTCATGCAGGGCGCCGCGATCTTCCACTTCGGGCGCGGCCTCTACAAGCGGAAGTTCTTCCAGCGCCGCGAGCTGGCGAGATTCGCCTGGCAGCAGACATGGTTCCGGCTCGCCGGGGTCGAGGATCCGGACCATATGCAGGACGTGCGCGAGTCCGCGCTGTCCATCGTCAAGGGCCACCGCGTGTCCGAGCTGATGTCGATCGGCGAGGAGATCTACGACGAGTACATGGCCGACCGCATCTGGCCCGGCACCCGCGCCCTCGCCCAGGCACACCTCGACGCGGGCCAGAAGGTGTGGCTGGTCACCGCCGCGCCCGTCGAGACCGCGACGATCATCGCCCGCCGGCTCGGCCTGACCGGCGCGCTCGGCACGGTCGCGGAGTCCGTCGACGGCGTCTACACCGGCAAGCTGGTGGGCGAACCGCTGCACGGCCCGGCGAAGGCCGAGGCCGTACGCGCCCTGGCGGCGGCCGAGGGCCTGGACCTGACCCGCTGCGCGGCGTACAGCGATTCGCACAACGACATCCCGATGCTCTCCCTCGTCGGGCACCCGTACGCGATCAACCCCGACACCAAGCTGCGCAAGCACGCGCGCGAGCGCGAGTGGCGGCTGCGCGACTACCGCACGGGCCGCAAGGCGGCCAAGGTCGGCATCCCGGCCGCGGCGGGCGTCGGCGCCCTCGCCGGCGGCACGGCAGCGGCAGTGGCCCTGCACCGCCGCCGCCGCTGACACCCCCGACGGGGACACGTACGCCACCGGCACCACGGCCGGGCCACTGCCACGGCAGGGACCGGCCGCCGACCCGTCATCCCCGGCGCCACCCCCGTGACACAAGTGCCGCCGGGCGGCAGGCCCTCGACGCCGGGCGCCGGTGCGCCGCATTCCGGCCCTCTTACCCGGCCGGGCCTCCCGCCAGTCCCGGTGCCGGCACATGAGCACAAGCCATCACGCGCTGCAACAGATCGCGAAGTAATCCGATCAATAAGCGATCACAATCTGCTACTCAATCCGCCGCTTTGCGGTAACAGAAGCGACGGAATCGATGATTTGAGCAACTGGGTGTAGCGCTGCCTGTACGAAGCGTTATTCTCCTCAGACGCATTAAGGACCCCGCCCGTCGCCACGACGAGTGAACGGTCCCGCACTGCACGTGATGGAAGCTCTGCCTCTGGGAGTCCCGTGTACCCACACGTCGGGGTTGACGCCTCGGGCCTGGCTACGCTGCGCGCAACGGTCCTCGACCACTTGCGCGGCTTCGTCCCCACCGCGTACGCCGTCCCCGCTTTCGCCGCGCCGGGCCCTGCCGCCCTCGGCCCTGCCGGACCCTGCTATGCCCTGACGGACGGAATCGAGAAGGGGCCGGCGCACAGTGGCGTCGTCGACGGGCGACGGTCGGCCGACGGGCGCGAGACAGGCAGACGGGGTGGCCGCCATGCCGGCGCCTCGACCACCGCCCGCCGCCCCAGCGCCGACAGCGACAGCGCGCGCATGATGGACCTGGTCGAGCGGGCCCAGGCCGGAGAGGCCGACGCGTTCGGCCGTCTCTACGACCAGTACAGCGACACCGTCTACCGCTACATCTACTACCGCGTCGGCGGTAAGGCGACGGCGGAGGACCTCACCAGCGAGACGTTCCTGCGCGCCCTGCGCCGTATCTCCACCTTCACCTGGCAGGGGCGCGACTTCGGGGCCTGGCTGGTCACGATCGCGCGCAATCTGGTCGCCGACCATTTCAAGTCGAGCCGTTTCCGACTGGAAGTGACCACCGGCGAGATGCTCGACGCCAACGAGGTCGAGCGCAGCCCCGAGGACTCGGTCCTCGAGTCGCTCTCCAACGCCGCCCTGCTGGAGGCCGTGCGCAAGCTCAACCCGCAGCAGCAGGAATGCGTCACGCTGCGCTTCCTGCAGGGCCTGTCCGTGGCCGAGACCGCTCGCGTGATGGGCAAGAACGAAGGTGCGATCAAAACACTGCAGTACCGCGCCGTCCGCACGCTGGCACGGCTCCTCCCCGACGACGCCCGCTGACCGGCGCCCGCCCCCAGCCCCGACCCACGCCTTGCGCCGTGCTCCCTGGCCTCCTCCCTCCCCCCGCAGACACGCACCGGACCCCACATCCAGCCCCCCACGCAGTCCTGTCCCTTCAACTCACCACCCGTGAGCGGCTGATGACGCACTGGTCCGATCATCCTTCGCGCGTAACCCAACTGCCGAGCCGCTCGTTGTGCGGAATGCAGGCTCCCTGTGGTCACGTCCTGTCCGCAGCCACTCACTCGATCGTGTGGATGTGCTCAAGGCGTGCAACCTTCCGGAACCCCCGGGGAGTCGATCGTCATGACGAGAGGAGGTGCCGCCAGTGATCGCGAACGTTTCGGCGCACCGGCGGGCGAACGCCTTCGCCCAGGCCCTGGAGGATCGGACGCTCCGGGGCGCGGCGGCCGACCAGCCCGAGGATTCGGCCGAACGGGCCGAACAAGGGCGGCTGTTGGCCCTGGCGAACGGCCTCGGCGAGCTGCCGAAGCCCGAGTTGGATCCCGAGGTCAAGGTGGTGCAGCGAGCCCAGCTCGTCGCCGCCATGGAGGCGATGCTCATGGAGGGCACAGCCTCAGGAGGGAGTGCGTCCGGCGGCCCTGCCGTCCCGGAGCAGCGAACCTCCGGCCGCGGCGCCCACCGGGCATCACCGCTCAGGAAACTACGCCCGCGATCCCGCTGGTCCAAGGGCCTCGCGGCCGGTGGCCTCACCGTGGGAGTAGCCGCCGGAGCCCTCAGCGGCGTCGCCGCTGCCAGTTCCGACGCCCTCCCCGGTGACTCGCTCTACGGGCTGAAGCGCGGCATGGAGGACCTCAAGCTCGGCATGGCCGACGACGAGGCGGACCGCGGCGGGCTCTACCTCGACCAGGCCTCGACCCGGCTCAGCGAAGCCCGCCGGCTGATGGAGCGCGGCCGGGCCGGCGAGCTGGACCACGAGTCGATGGGCGAGGTCAGGCGGGCTCTGACCGGAATGCACCACGACGTCACCGAGGGCCACCGGCTCCTTCACCAGGCGTACGAACGGGACGGCTCGCTCGGCCCCATCGCGACCCTCTCCTCGTTCTCCCGCTCCCACCGCGAAACGTGGGACGGACTGCGAACCCGCCTGCCGGCCCAACTCACCGACGTCGGCGACGAGGTGAGCTCGGTCTTCGACGCCATAGACCAGGAGGTCGGACCGCTCCAGTCGCTGCTGCCGCGCGCTCCTGAGAAGGACAGCGGCACGTCCCAGCGGCCCGGAGCGACCCCCGACACGTCCAGGGGTTCGACCGGCTCGTACGGCACGGACCAGCCGTCGTCGTCAGCGCCCTCGTCCGGCAGGTCGGACGACAGCGGTCTGCCCCGCCCCTCCGGTTCGGGCACGACGGAGGACGACGGGCTGCTCGGGGGCGACACGGGCGGCCTGCTCAACCCCCCGCAGAACAGCTCGACACCGTCCGCCCCGTCCGGGGCGGGGGGATCGATGCCGCCCATGCCGGACGTCACGCTCCCGCCGCTGCTGCCGGGCCTCCTCCCGGGCCTGGGCCTCGATACCGAGGACGACTGAGCAGCGGGTCGACGCAAGAGGGGGAGAGGCGCCCACACGGGCCCTCTCCCCCTCTTGCGTACACGTCGGCGAACTCGGCCACTCCGCCGGAGGGACCGAAGAAGGAACTCCGTCAGAAGAACACGGAGCGGCGCTGCACCAGCAGCTTGTACAGCGTGTGCTGGATCTGTTCCCGCACCTGGTCGGTGAGATTGAACATCAGCATCGGGTCCTCCGCCGCCTCCGGCGGATAGCCGTCCGTCAGGATCGGCTCGCCGAACTGGATCGTCCACTTCGTCGGCAGCGGGACCGCCCCGAGCGGCCCCAGCCAGGGGAAGGTCGGCGTGATCGGGAAGTACGGGAACCCCAGCAGCCGCGCCAGCGTTTTCGCATTGCCGATCATCGGATAGATCTCCTCCGCACCGACGATCGAGCACGGCACGATCGGCACACCCGCACGAAGGGCCGTGGAGACGAAGCCGCCCCGCCCGAAGCGCTGCAGCTTGTACCGCTCACCGAACGGCTTTCCGATGCCCTTGAAGCCCTCGGGCATCACCCCCACGACCTCACCCTGCTGCAACAGCCGTTCGGCGTCCTCCGAGCACGCCAGGGTGTGCCCCGCCTTCCGCGCCAGTTCGTTTATCACCGGCAGCATGAAGACCAGATCCGCGGCCAGGAGCCGCAGATGCCGCCCGGCCGGGTGGTTGTCGTGCACCGCGACCTGCATCATCAGCCCGTCGAGCGGCAGCGTCCCGGAGTGGTTGGCCACCACGAGCGCCCCGCCGTGCGACGGGATGTTCTCGATGCCCTTCACCTCGACCCGGAAGTACTTCTCGTACAGCGGCCGCACGAGCGACATGAGCACCTGGTCGGTGAGCTCCTTGTCGTAGCCGAACTCGTCGACCTCGTAGTCCCCTGTGAGCCGCCGCCGCAGAAACGCCAGGCCGCCCGCGATCCGCCGGTCCCAGCCACCCGTGCTTCCAGGGCTTCCGGGGCTTCCGGGGCTGCTCTGACGCCTGTGGCCGCCCTGGCCGCCCGCATCGGGCACGGGCGGCTGTTCCTCGCCGCGGACGCCGCCTGCCGCGTTCCACACGGGGCCGGTCTCTCGCGTCGTACCCGCACCGCCCTGCAGCTCCCTTTCGGGCTGCCCCGGCACCGCCCCGGCCGGCACCTCGCGCATCGTCACCGCCTCGGCGGGGGCCTTGCGCCGGCCTGCCCCGGGGCGCCGCCGCGCCGGGCGTTGCGACGCGCCCGTGCGTGACCGGTCGTCGTCGAACGGAATGACCTTGGCGTCCGCCATCGTTGCTTGCGCTCCTTATCCGGCGCTATCCGGCGCTCTGAGTGCTGTTCGCCGTCGTCGTCGCGGTGGTGCTGGGGTCGGTCTTCCTTGCGCGGCCGGCCGCTGCCGGCAGAGCGGCGAGCCTGTCCACGGCGCCGGCCACCGCCTCCGGCGGCAACAGCCCGGGCGCGCGACTGCGCGCGAATTCCGCGAACGTCTCCGCTGTCGTGTGCGTGGGGTCGAAGCCCAGGGTCTCGCGCATCTGGACCGTGCTCACCACCCGGCCGTGGGTGAGCAGACGGATCTGCTCCGGGGAGAAGTCGGTCACACCGACGGTACGCAGCGCGGAACCGACCCAGGTGACCGCAGGCAGCAGCACCGGCACCGTCGGACGGCCCAGTCGCCGCGAGCACTGCGACAGCAGCAGCACTCCGTCGCCCGCGACATTGAAGGTGCCGCTGTTGAGGGTTCCGCGGCGCGGCTCGTGGGAGGCGATCCGCAGGACCTCGACGACATCGTCCTCGTGGACGAACTGCAGCCGTGGGTCGTAGCCGAAGACCGTCGGCAGGACGGGCAGCGAGAAGTAGTCGGCGAGCGGGGAGTCGGCCCGCGGCCCGAGGATGTTCGCGAAACGCAGCACACACACCGCCACGTCCGGCCTGCGCCGCGCGAATCCGCGTACGTATCCCTCGACCTCCACCGCGTCCTTGGCGAAGCCACCGCTCGGCAGGGACTTGGGCGGGGTGGTCTCGGTGAACACGGCCGGATCACGTGGGGCGGAGCCGTACACACTCGTACTGGACTTGACGACCAGCCGTTTGACGGTGGGCGACTTCTGGCAGGCACCGAGCAGCTGCATGGTGCCGATGACGTTGGTCTCCTTGACCGAGGTCCTGCCGCCCGAGCCCAGCGGTGTGCCCGTGACGTCCAGATGGACGACGGTGTCGACCCCGTGTTCGGCAAGCACCCGGGCTATGGCCGGCTGGCGGATGTCGGCACGAACGAATTCCGCGCCGCCCAGATGATGCTCGGGAGTCACCGCGTCCACGCCGACCACCCGCTCCACTTCGGGGTCCCGCTGGACGCGGCGTACGAAGCGGCCCCCCAGTTGCCGGGCCACACCGGTGACGAGCACGACCTTGCCCAAGATCAGCGCCTTCCGTTCGGTTCTCCCCTAGGCGTCACCGTAGCGGGTTGACGTTGCGCTGTGATGACCGCAGGACAGTCTTCACGGCTCATTGCCTCCAACGCCGTACGACGCACCGCGGCCCTCCCACCGTGATGGTGGGAGGGCCGCGTAATTCACGGACAGCCGCCGCTTACTTCTTGTTGCGACGCTGAACGCGCGTGCGCTTGAGCAGCTTGCGGTGCTTCTTCTTCGCCATCCGCTTGCGCCGCTTCTTGATAACAGAGCCCACGACTACCCTCGCTCACTTCTCTTCACTCGGTGCGGGGCGTCTGGGCCCACACGACCTACGTCGGCCTAGCCTACCGGCCCGAGCTCGGAGCAAGTAATCCGAGGGGCGCCTCAGGCGGATTCGACCCCCACAAAAGACTCGCGGAGGTACTCGTGAACCGCTTGCTCCGGTACCCGGAAAGACCTCCCCACCCTGATCGCCGGCAGATGACCGCTGTGCACCAAGCGGTACACGGTCATCTTCGACACGCGCATCACCGAGGCGACTTCCGCCACGGTCAGGAACTTGACCTCGTTGAGAGGCCTCTCGCCAGCAGCCATGACCCACCTGTACCTTCCGCACACGACGCCCACCGGCTTCCCCTCCGGTGACTCTTCGTCGCGGTGCGCTCACTCACCAGACTAGGGGCGGGTGGTGCGAGTGGGGAAGAGGAGCAGCCATCGGCCGTTTACTGTGACAGACACGCTCGATTGAGTACATAGCGAGTAAGCGGCCGGTAGTAATCGGACCGCACAGCGTCATCAAGCGGAACGGTGACCGACACGCGGCCCTCGGCCTCGGCGACGAACAGCGCGGGATCGTCCGTATCCGCCAACCCGATGGCATCGAACCCCAGCTGACCTGCCCCGCAGACCCAGCCGTGGTCTCCGACGACAAGCCCGGGAAGCGGCCCGCCGGCCTCGGCCAACCCCTCCAGGGCAGCCCGAACCGGGAGGGGGGAATGGGTATGTGCGCCCGTTTCACTCCGGGTGTCCCACGCCCCCTGTTCCCGCACCACCGCGACTCCTCGTACGTACTGGAGGTTGTACGTGCGTACGCCGAACCGGGTCGTTATGTCGACACATCGCCCCTGCGCCGGTGTGAGTACGGGACATCCTGCCGCCGACAAAGCGTCTGCCAGTCCGGCGTAGAACCCCAGCAGCCGATGGGGATGCCCGGTCCCCAGGAGCACCGGCACCCGACGCTCCGCCGCCTCCGCCAGCCGCTCGGCGAACGCATCCAGCCCGTCGAGCGTCCTTTCGGGATTGATCACATCCGGCCCGGACACATGATCAGGGTTGCCCGAAACCCCGCATTTGTCGGCCATCAGTGCGAGCAAATCGCGCTCGGCCCATACCCATTCGGGATCGAGTCCGAGCGTGACCCGCGGATCCCGCGCCGCGAACAGCCGATAGCTCCGCAGGCTCTCCTCCCTCGAGGTTGCCACCGGACCCGCCAGCCTGGCCGCCAACAAATGTGCCCGCAACGCTTCCCTGCTCAACACATCCCGATGCTCCCGCAGCCCCGTGCAGCCCGCCGGGAAACCCGGGCAGATCCGCACAGTCGGCGTAACACTCCGGTCCCTGCGCCCACTTGCCGCGACCTCGGCGGCGACGCGACCTGGCCGAGGCGGAAGGCGCAGGGAGGTCGGCACACTCGTACCGCACCGCTCCTCACCGCCCCTTCGCGGGGACCTACGCCAGCAGCCCCCTCAGCGGAAACGCCGCCCGCCTCGTGGCCAGCACCGCCTGATCCAGCCGGTCCGCCGGGTCGTACCCCTCGTCCCATGCACTCCACGTCGGTGTACGCCCGTCGGTCATCCGCCCCGGCCCCAACTGCCGTGTCCGCGCATACACCTCGTCCCGCCACGACGACGGGATCACCGACTCCGGGTCCACCGGCGCATGCCCCGCGATCCCCACCAGGTGCGTCCACGACCTCGGCACGACGTCCACCACCGCGTACCCCCCGCCGCCGAGCGCCACCCATCGCCCGCCCTCGACCCACTCGTGGGCAAGCGTGTGGCACGCCTCCTGCACCAGCCGCTGCGCATCCAGGGACACCGCCAGATGCGCCAGCGGATCCTCGAAGTGCGTATCCGCTCCGTGCTGCGTCACCAGTACCTGCGGGCGGAAGTCGGCCAGCAGCTCGGGCACCACCGCGTGAAACGCCCGCAGCCACCCCTCGTCCCCCGTACCCGCCGGCAGCGCCACATTGACGGCAGAGCCCTCTGCGTCGCCCGCAGCGCCCGTCTCCTGCGGCCACCCCGTTCCCGGGAAAAGCATCCGCGGATGCTCGTGCAGCGAAATCGTCAGCACCCTCGGATCGTCCCAGAACGCCGACTGCACCCCGTCACCGTGATGCACGTCCACGTCCACGTACGCGACCCGCTCCGCCCCCAGCTCCAGCAGCCGCGCGATCGCCAACGACGCGTCGTTGTAGATACAGAACCCCGACGCCGCACCCGGCATCGCATGATGGAGCCCGCCCGTGAAGTTCACCGCATGAGCGGCCTCCCCACGCCACACCGCCTCTGCCGCCCCCACGGACTGCCCCGCGATCAGCGCGGACACCTCATGCATCCCCGCGAAGGCCGGGTCGTCCATCGTCCCCAGACCGTACGCCTGGTCCGCCAGCCCCGGGTCGGCGGACGCCGCCCGCACGGCCTCGACGTAGTCCTCACGATGCACCAGGCGCAGCGTCGACGGGCCGGCGGGCTTGGCCGCCACCACATCCAACGCCTGGTCCAGCCCGTACGCCCGCACCAACCCCATGGTCAGCGCGAGTCGTACCGGATCCATCGGATGTCCGGCCCCGAAGTCATACTTCGTTACCGCTTCGTCCCACATCAACCGTGCGCGGCCGCTCATGAACGCCACCGTATCGGTCGGACTCCGCCACGAACGACCGGGCATACAGCAACGTCACAAGCACCAACACCATCGGCACGAGCATCGCACCCCGGTAGCTCCACGCGTCCCCGAGCGCCCCCACGAGCGGCGACCCGATCAAGAACCCCACGTAGTTGAAGACGTTCAGCCGCGCGACAGCCACATCGCTCGCGGCCGGGAACAACCGGCCGGCCGCCGCGAACGTCTGCGGGACGATCACACACAGCCCGAGTCCCAGCAGAGTGAACCCGGCGAGCCCTGCCCACGCCCCGGGAGCCAGCGCCACCACGGCGAATCCGCCCGCGGCCAGCACCGTCCCGCACCGCACGACCGTCGCTGCCCCGAAACGCCGCACTCCCAGATCCCCTACGGCCCGCCCCAGCAGCGTCGTCACCATGTAGGCGTTGTACGGAACGGTCGCCAGCTCCTCCGAGCTCCCCAGTACGTCCTGGAGGTACTTGGCGCTCCAGTTGGACACCGTCGAATCCCCGATGTACGCGAACGTCATCACCAGACACAACGGCAGCAGCACCGAGAACGCCACCGCCCGGCCGCCCTGAGCCGCCTCCTGGGCCGCCTCCTGGGCCCCCGCCCCACCCTCCCCGTCGACATACCAACGGCTCCCCATGAGCGCCAGCGGCAGCAGCACCGCCACCACGGGCAGGTACGACACCACGAGCGGCAGATCCCAGTGTGCGCCGGCCCATGCGAGCGACGCGCCGGTGATCCCACCGAGGCTGTACGTGGCATGGAACCCGAGCATGATGCTGCGCCCGTAGGCCCGTTGCAGGCTCACCCCGAGCATGTTCATGGACGCGTCCAGCGCACCGACAGCCAGCCCGAAGGACCCCAGGGCGACCGCCAGCTGCCACATGTCCCCACCGGCGCCCACGGCAAGCAGCGACAGCAGCACGACCGGCTGGGACCATCGCAGCACCACTCCTGGCCGCACCCTGGCCACAAGCTTCTCGGTGGCCACGCTGCCGACCCCCGCCAGGATCGGCACGGCCGCCAGAAATACGGGCAAAAGGCCGTCGGATATCCCGTACCGGTCCTGGATGGCGGGTATGCGCGTCACGAGCAGCGCAAAGGTCACACCCTGCACGAAGAAACTCAGCGCCAACGAGGACCGACCGTGCCGCAACCGCGCATTCGCGTTCGTCATGGCCGCACAGCGTAAGCGGCCCGACTACCCGTGGGTAGACGGATCAGGCGAGCAATCCCGGGAGCTCAGCCATGTCGGCGAAGTGTCCGTCGGCGCCCGCGAGCTTCGCGGCCGGCGTCATCGCCGTGAACCCGTACACGTCCATCCCGGCGGCCATGGCCGCCGCGACGCCGAGCGCGCTGTCCTCGACCACGACACAGCGCTCAGGCGGGAACCCCATCCGCTCGGCGGCGTGGAGAAAGAGGTCCGGCGCGGGCTTACCTTGGCCCACGTCCTGGGCGCTGAAGATGTTCTCGTCCCTGAACCACGTGTCCATCCCCGTCTTCCGGTGCCCGACCCGGATCCGCTCATGGCTTCCCGACGACGCCACGCAGTACGGCACCCCGTCCGCGACCAGCTTGCCGAGAACCTCGACGGCTCCCGGGACGGGCTCCAACTCCCGCTCGAAGGCGGCGAATGTACGGGAGTGCAGGGTCTCGTCGAAGTCGGCCGGCAGCCGCTCACCGGTCCGCTCCAGCACCAGATCGTGCACCCGGTGCACGGCGGCCCCCATGTAGTCGCGCAGGGAGTCGTCGTACGAGGTCGGATGCCCGAGCTCGGTCAGATAGGCGGCGAGGATGGTGTTGGCGACGGGCTCGCTGTCGACGAGCACACCGTCGTTGTCGAAAATGATCAGGTCATAGCGCATGGGTCCAGACTAGGAAGCAGGCCGGAGCCACCGCACCGCGCCCATGCCGTCGGCCGGCAGACCGGCGTGCGAAGCGCGAAGTCCCCGCTCGGCACCCGGCCTTCGACGTACGTCCCGACAGCACGGCTGTACCGAGCACAACGCAAAAATGCCTCAACCCCCGGACAATGTCCGGGGGTTGAGGCTGAATGATTGTTCGGCGGTGTCCTACTCTCCCACAGGGTCCCCCCTGCAGTACCATCGGCGCTGAAAGGCTTAGCTTCCGGGTTCGAAATGTAACCGGGCGTTTCCCTAACGCTATGACCACCGAAACTCTATGAAGATGTGAACCCGGCCGACCGGCACACCCCTGGTGTGCGGTCTCGGCGTGTTCGTTACTTCAGAACTAACACAGTGGACGCGAGCAACTGAGGACAAGCCCTCGGCCTATTAGTACCGGTCAACTCCACCAG
>NZ_JBHVDH010000004.1:0-468411 GCF_042802855.1 Streptomyces sp. NPDC057445
CAGCCAGCGGCCGTGGTCACCGCTGCGGTACAGCCGCGCCCCTGCGTGATGCGGGTCGGGTACGAAGGCCTGCGCGGTGCGCTCGGGGTCGTTGATGTAGCCGCGGCCCACGCACACGCCGGAGAACACGATCTCGCCGGGGGCGCCCAGCGGCACGAGGGACAGGTGCTCGTCGACGATGTGGACGCGCACATTGCTGACCGCGCGGCCCAGCGGGACCCGCTCCCCGTCGGGGGCGCGGTCCATGATCTCGTGGTTGGTGTCGTCGGAGGTCTCGGTCAACCCGTAGGCGTTGACCAGGCGGATGCCGGATTGGGCGGCGAACCAGCGCACTGCCAGCTCCTTCTTCAGCGCCTCACCGGTCACCGACACACACCGCAGGTGCGGCAGCTTCTGCGGATGCCGCTCAAGATGGGACAGCACCACTTCCAGGTAGGACGGCACGACCTGGAGCACCGCCACCTCACCCTGGGCCACCGTGTCCAGGAAGCGGGGGACGTCGAGGATCACCTCCTGCTCCACCAGCAGGGTCCGCCCGCCCACCAGCAGGCCGGCCACCAGCTGCCACAGCGAGATGTCGAAACACTGCGGCGCGGTCTGCGCCACCACCTGCCCCTCACCGATCCCCAGATCATCGATCTTGGCGAAGAGGTGGTTGAGCATCCCCGCGTGCTCACACATCGCGCCCTTGGGCTCCCCCGTCGAGCCGGACGTGAAGTAGATGTAGGCCAGCTGGTCGGAGGCCACGGCGACACCCGGATCACCGTCGGCGTGATCCTCCTGGTACGCCGCGTCGACCAGCAGCCTGTGCACCCCGGGCAGCGAGGTGAGGGCCTCGTCCAGCCCGCGGGTGCTGCCCGGTTCTGTCAGCACCAGGGCACACCCGGCGCGCGAGAGCGTGGCCGCGATCCGCCCCGCGGGGAAATGGGGCTCGACGGGCAGATACACACCTCCCGCCTTGAACACCGCCAGCACCGAGGCCAGCCAGTCCAGATTGCGCTCCATCACCACCGCGACAACGTCCTCACGGCCCAGCCCCCTGGCCAGCAGCGCCCGCGCCAGCCGGTTCGCCCGCGCGTTCAGCTCCCCATAGGTCCAGCGCACATCGCCGTGGACCGCCGCGACCGCATCCGGATGCTTCCGCACCCGCTCCTCGAACACCTCATGCGCCCGCAGCTCCGGCAACTCCCGGCGGGGCCCGGCCAAACCCTCCATCTGGAAGCGCAGCTCCTCGGCCGACAGCAGACTCTGCGCCGCATGTCCGGCGTCCGCGTCATCGGCGATCCGGGCCAGCGCCGACAGGTGATAGCCCGCGATCCTCCCGGCGCACTCCGCATCCAGCACATCGGTGCGACAGCCCACGCGCAGCACCAGCCGCCCGCCGGCGTCAGAGACACCCACACCCAGCACCGCGGACCCCGGCAGCCCGCCCTCGGCGGTACCGGTCGCCTCGGCGACCGGGTGGAACACCGCCTCGAAGACCGGTCCGGGCACCCCCAGCTCCCGCCGGAGCTCATCGACCGGAAAGTCCGGGTACGCCAGCAGTTCCGACTCCACGAGGTGTGTCCGGTGGACCAGCTCCCGCCACGAGCCGGGTTCCGTCGACAACAGGCACGGCAACGGACCGTCGCCCCTGCCTGTGACGTAACCGGTCACCACCTCACGCTCACCCGACAGCGCCGCCAGCACCCGGGCATGCGCCGCCAGCACCACCGCGCCCAGCGGCAGCCCCCACTGCCCGGCGAGCCGCCGCAACACCCCCGCCACCTCGTCCGGTACCGTCACCGCGCATTCGTGCACGCCCGCCACCGGATCGAGCGTCCACCGCGGTACGGCGGTGACGCCACCGGCGATCAGCACACCCCGCCAGAACTCCCGGCCGGGTTCCGTCTGCGTTCCCATCGGCTTTCCCATCCCGCTCATCCTTGACAGGGCGCTACGGGCCGGCAGTGGGTGTCCTGCGTCTCCGTCGCGGGGTTTCCGCCCCACCGGGCGTGCTGCGGCACTTCTTCGCCTTTCATGAGGAAGGAGTCGGTGGCGAGCACCGCGCCGTCGCCCATCGTCACGCCGTAGTGGACGTGGGCGCCGACTCCGAGCGTGCACCCGTCGCCGATCGTGCTGCGGTCGGACTTGAAGGTGCCGTCCTCCTGCGAGTGGCACTGGATCTTGCTGCCTGCGTTGAGCATGCAGTCGTTCCCGACGGTGGTGAGCGTCCGCTCCGTCAGATAGCAGCCGTCGTCGAAGACCCGCTTGCCGAGACGGACCCCCAGCAGTCGCCAGATCATGTTCTTGAAAGGGGTGCCGTTGAAGACGTTCAGGTACTCGTCGGGCACCTTCCACAGGCGCTCGTGCCACCAGAAGTACGGGTCGTAGATGGAGCACAGCCGCGGTTGCAGGGCGCGGAACGCCGCGATGCCACGCTCCACCAGTACGTAGTACAGGGCGGTGAACGCGAGCGTGACCACCAGGGACGCCGCGATCACCAGCTGCCCGACGATGCCGTACAGATCGAGGGCCGCGAGGCCGACCACCGTGAGCACGAAGACGTACACCCAGCGGACGAACAGGAAGAACATCATCGAGCGGATGTTGTAGCGGTTCTTCGCCCCGAGATGGCGGCCGAGTTCGTCTCCGGCCCTGAGATGGTCGAACCGGGAATCGCGCTCCACCGACCTGGGAATCTCGAAGCACGGCGAGCCGAGCAGACCCACGCCCTCGCGGACCTCGCCGTCGAGCGGAACCATCACCTTCGTCGCGAGGAGGCAGTTCTCACCGGTCCTGGCCCCAGAGGGATAGGCGATGTTGTTCCCGAGGAAGTTGTGTGCCCCGATCGATGCCCGGGACACACGGAAAGAGGTGCTCGAGAAGTCCGCATTCACGATCGAAAGCCCGTCGGCGATCATCGTCCCGCTGCCGACGGAGCTCAGATAAGGCGTCTCGTGCTGCACTTCCGTGCCGAAGTTCGAACCTGTCTGCTCGACCCTCGACAAGTCGTACCCGAGCCCGCGCAGGTAGTGAACGATGTAGGAGCTGTCACCGAACAGCCATTTGAAGAACTTGATGTTCGTCATCCGCGCGATCGCACGGTGCACCGAGTAGTGGAAGCCGTACAGCGGATAGACCCTGTCCGGCTCGACCATCAGGTTGAGCAGCCGGGGAACGGTGAACAGCGTGACGAGACCCAGGACGACACTGCCGAAGAACAGCATGGCGGAAAGGGCCAGCGCGTCGACGTAGAGCGGAGCCGCTGTGAAGCCCACGCTGCCCGGTTGCAGCACTCTGCCCACCGCCGGAATCGCGGTCAGCAGCATGTACGCACCCCCGACCGTCAGTGGTACGTACAGCAGGAACATCTGGAGCACGGTGACGAGGCCGTATCCGAACCGGCGCAGCGAGCCGCAGGCCGCCGACGCGACCCGCACGTAGTCGACCTCGGTGCGCTGTGCCGGG
Organism: Streptomyces sp. NPDC057445; assembly: GCF_042802855.1. NCBI lineage: Bacteria > Bacillati > Actinomycetota > Actinomycetes > Kitasatosporales > Streptomycetaceae > Streptomyces > Streptomyces sp. NPDC057445. Next base: position 3,451 of record NZ_JBHVDH010000004.1, read on the forward strand.
GATCCGTGCCACCGCTCGTCCGCCGGGACCGCCTGACCGCTGTACAGCGCGGACGTGTGGCCGAGCTGAGACCTGTCGCCCATAGACGTGTCGATGTCGAGCACGGTCTTCTCGCCGACGAAGACGTTCCGGCCGAGGGTGACCCGGCCCGTTTGGATATGCCCGGCGTGGGCCCGGTAGCAGAGGAGGTACGCCTCCTTGCGGATCACCGTACCGGCGCCGATCGTGAGCAGATCGGTGCAGACCGGGACGGTGCGCGAGAGGATCGTGACGTCCTTGCCGATCCGCGCGCCGAGGGCCCGCAGATACAGCACATAGAGCGGGTTGCCGACGAGGAAGACCATCGGGTTGGCGTGGACCAGCACCTTGACGGTCCAGAAGCGCAGATATGTCAGTCCCCAGACAGGGAATTCGCCGGGCTTCCAGCGGCCGACGAGGATCCACTTGGCCACGATCGGGAAGGTGCACAGGGCAACGAAGGCGGCACCACCGAAAACGGCCGACCTCAGATAGATGTCCACGATGTCCGATCCGGCGGACACCCACTCGTAGCCGCGGGCGGCGACGACTCCGGTGACGACGGAATATCCGACGAAGAACAGGAACTGTGCGACCCCGCACAGCACGTACCGCAGCGTTCCTCCGGGAGGTGCCGCGACCTCGGGCGATGCAGCGGCCGGAATATCGGCGACCGGTGCAGCGGCGGGGGAGGGGGCCGCTTCGACGAGAGCCGTCGCCAGGCTGCGGATCGTGGGAAAGCGGTAGATGTCCTTCATCGACGCGGACGGCAGATCCGCCCGCTTTCTGACCCGGGCACAGAATTGTGCCATCACCAGCGAGTTGGCGCCGAGGTCGTCGAAGAAATGACTGTCGACCGGTACCTGCTCGACGCATACAACGCCGGCGAGAACCTCGGCGAGTTCTTTCTCGGTGTCTGTCGTCGGGCCGGTGTATCCGCGCTTGGTCAGCGCTGGTTCATCCGGCCCGGGCGTCAAAACCTCGACAGATTTTTCCACCATGCGAGCTCCTTGCGGAATTTCGACCATCATCGGCCACTGTGGCCGGGCACCCGGTGCCTCCGCGCGCCGGCAACGGCCGGAACGAGCAATCCGGAAGCCACGAGGTCGTGAGCTCTTTCCTCGTCAACAAAACCACTACGTCCAGTCTCCGCCGACGATCGCCGGGTTGCCACTCGGACTCGCCCGCCCGGGCGTGTCGGCACTATCTCCCCGTACGGATGACACTCAGTGTCGAATGCGCGAGGGTCGGGGCGGGAGTGCCTGACGGAAAGGGCTTCATGCCGTTCCCCGTGGCCTGGCGCCAAGTACCGGTGAGGGAATATGGGTTGGTCCTCGGCGTTACTCCGAAAGGGGGGAGCGGGAATCTCACACCGGGGTCCGGCCGGGCCGCGCAGGGCTTTGACCTGGTGCGAGGGCGGGACGAGCCGGGGCCTGAACCGCTCAAGCAGGCCAATTCACGGTTCGCGTACTCCACGAGGGCCAATTACGGCCCTCGGAGGTGTCTTACGCCGACGCAGCGTGCACCAAGACATATGCAGGGAATGGCGAAGGTGGCTGTCTCCCGCCCATCCGCTATGCGTGTCAGCAGCGTTTGTCGTCCTGGAGATGGAGTGGTGTGCGATGGCCGGAACCGGCGATGCAGTCAGCTGCCCGTTCGATTACAGCGAGGGCCTGGAATTCGATCCCGCGCTCGCGGAGCTGATGGCCCGTGGTCCCATCACGCGGATCCGGCTGCCGTACGGCGACGCGGACGCCTGGCTGGTCACCGGATTCGACGGGGTGCGGCAGGTGACCACAGATCAGCGGTTCAGCCGTGCGGAGATCATGGGCTACGACTATCCCAGGCTGACGCCGGAGCCGATCGTCTCCAAGGAGTCCATCAATGTGATGGACCCGCCGCACAGCAGCCGGCTGCGCCGGCTGGCGTCGCACGCTTTCACCAGGCGGCACGTGGACGAGATGCGGCTGGCGATCGTCCGGCTCGCGGACGAGCTGCTCGATGAGATGGCGGAGCAGGGACCGCCCGCGGACCTGGTGCACCACCTCTCGAACCGGCTCCCGCAGCACACCATCAGCGAGGTGCTCGGTATCGCTCCCGAGGACCGGCCCCGGATGCAGCAGTACGTGCATCAGCTGCTCGGCACCGGCGCGGACACGCAGCAGTCCGAGGCGACCGCCAAGGCGGAGCTGAGGGCGTACTTCGGCGAACTGGTCGGCCGGCGACGGCGCGCACCAGGAAAGGACCTGATCAGCGCGCTGGCGGCGGCCAAGGAGGGCGAGGACGCACTCGACGACCAGGAACTCGCGGTCATGGCGCTGACGCTGATGCTCAGCGGGCATGACACCGGCTCCTGCCAGATCAGCAATGTCGCCTACCTCCTTCTGACCCGTGCCGAGCTCATGGAGCGGGTCAGGAGCCGGCCGGAGAGCCTGACGGCCGTCCTGGACGAGTTGCTCCGTTTCATCCCCTTCCGAAAGGGGGTCGGGATTCCCCGGGTCGCCCTGGAGGACGTGGAGATCGGTGGGGCACGGATCCGGGCGGGTGACTTCGTACACGTGTCGTATCTGACGGCGAACCGCGACCCGGAGCGCTTCGCCGATCCCGGCACCATCGACCCGGACCGCCCTTCCGCGCCCCACATGACCTTCGGCTGGGGCGGGCACCGGTGCATCGCCGTGCCACTGGCGATGGCGGAGCTGGAAGTGGCGATCGGCCGGCTGCTGGAGCGCTTCCCGGACCTCCGGCTGGCGGTACCCGCGGAAGAGGTGCGGTGGGACACGGAAACCATCCGGCGCTTCCCGACCGAGCTGCCGGTGGCCTGGTAGGAGCGATTTTCTGTCGCCCGGTCGCTGCGCCGGGCGGAGCCATCCCAGATATTCGAACAGACGCATCATTTCGGCCGGGGCCGACACCTGCCCGCGCGCGCCATCTGCTCGACGCCCAGCTCCGGCTGCATCAGGCCCGAGCCCGGTACCGGTCCCTTCCCCACGCGGGGGAGGGGCCGTACGCCTGTCATGTCGTGACTTCCCGGCCCGGCCGCCATCTGTCAAGTCCCGAGAGCCAGGGGCGTGACGCGGGCCGTCTGCCGGGGGCTTCATGGAGACGTGGGCCCATGTGCAGCAGACGGTCCACTGCCGAGGGGCCCGTGTGATCACCGGCAGGGGTCGTCCGGCCGCCTCGTCGCCCTGCGTCGTGGGGCAAGCATTCGTGATCCACTCCGCCCGCCCGTGAAGCACATAATGGCAACAGGGAGGGCAAGCGAGGACAAAAGTAATTTTCCCGATGCCCTACGTCTGGGGGAGAACGCCGTGAGCTCCATACCTCCCCGGTCCGAGCGCCCCACCGGCCCTCCGACCGGTCCGCTGTCCGGTCGGCCGTCAGGTGAGCAGCCGCTCGGAACGCCGGGGCCCGCGCCCCCACCCGAGCCCGCGCCGCCCCCCGGACCTCCGCCCCCTCCCGACCCGCCCCTCGGCGAACCGGGTGAGCCGGGTGGGCCGGGTGGACATCGCGGAGGGACGCCGTCGTGGTGGCGCGCGCGCAGAACCCTGCTGAGTGCCAGCACCGCGGTGGTCATGGTGATGGCGGTGTTCTTCGCCTTCTCCCTCATGGGCGGCCAGAAGAGCAGCGCAGGCGGTGAGGTCTTCCTCGAGACCGCGTCGGTGACCGGCCCGGATCCGTTCACCCCGTCGACGGCCAGAGAGGGCGAGCCCCGGCCCCAGGCACCTGATACGTCAACTGCCGGCGTGAACGGCAGACGAACCGTCGAGGTCGACGGTGCACACCCGGGCCTGTACGGAGGCACGAAGAACGTCGCGAGTTGCGACGTCGAGAAGCAGATCACCTACCTGACCCAGAACAAGGACAAGGGAAAGGCCTTCGCCGACGCCCTGAACGTCCGGCAGCCCGACATCCCGTCCCACCTGCGGTCGCTGACGCCCGTTCGGCTGAGCTTCGACACCAGGGTCACCAACCACGGATACAGGAACCACACGGCCACCAGCTACCAGGCGATCCTGCAGTCCGGCACCGCCGTCCTTGTCGACAACCGCGGCGTACCCCGTGTCCGCTGCGCCTGCGGCAACCCCCTGACCCCGCCCGTCGCCGTCAAGGGTGCGCCGAAGTACGCCGGTCGGCAGTGGTCGTCGTTCAAGCCCTCCGCCCTCGTGGTGGTCACACCGGCCGCCAAGCCGATGAAGACCCTCACCTTGTTCGACCAGGAGCACAAGGGTTGGATCGCACGCCCGAGCGGAGACCAACTGGCCAGTAACGACCAGAAGGTCCCTCCCCCGAAGGGCCAGCCGCCCGAAACGCCGTTCCCGGTCCTGCCCCCGCCTTCTTCCACCGAGGAGCCTTCGGGCGACGACGGATACGAGGAGTTCCCGAACCGGAACGAGGAGGACCAGCCGAAGCAGAAGGACGAGCAGCAGAAGCAGGACGAGCAGGAGAAGAAGGAGGACCAGGAGAAGAAGGAGGACCAGGAGAAGAAGGACGACCGGGAGAAGAAGGACGAGCAGGAGAAGAAGGACGAGCAGAAGAAGGACGACCAGGAGAAGAAGGACGACCGGGAGAAGAAGGACGACCAGGAGAAGAAGAAGGAGGACCAGGAGAAGAAGGACGACCGGGAGAAGAAGGACGAGCAGAAGAAGGAGGACCAGGAGAAGAAGGGCGACCGGGAGAAGAAGGACGAGCAGAAGAAGGAGGACCAGGAGAAGAAGGACGACCGGGAGAAGAAGGAGGACCAGCAGAAGAAGGACGAGCAGCCGAAGCAGGAGGACCAGCCGAAGCAGGACCAGCCGAAGCAGGACCAGCCGAAGCAGGACCAGGAGAAGCAGGACGAGCAGCCGAAGAAGCAGGACGAGCAGCCGAAGCAGGAGGACCAGCCGAAGCAGGACGAGCAGCAGCAGAAGGAGGAGGAGAAGCCCCAGGACCAGCCTCAGCCCCAGGACCAGCCGGCGGATCGGCAGCAGTCCTCGATCCAGCCGCAGCCCCAGGATCAACCGCAGCCCCTGGACCAACAGCCGCCCCCGGTTCAGCCGGAGCCTCAGGACCAGTCGCCGTCGGACTGACAGCCTGGGCGGGCCCACCGCAGCTCGCCCGCGGTCCCGCCGAAGCCAAGACGGAGGGCCGGACCCAGTTCCACTGGGTCCGGCCCTCCGTATCCGGCACTCGCGCACATCATCGGTCTGATCACGATGGGCACGGCCTTTGCTGCGCCTCGCTGTCGATCACGCTTCCCCAGCCGTTGCACCTCCGGCACTCGGCAGCCAAGCCTGGATCGGAACGCAGAGAGCGGGCGACCGCCGCCATGCTGCGCCGTCGCCGGCGAGCAGCCGAGTACCTCGCATGGAAACCGCATGTAATGCTGGCCTAGAGGTAAGCCGCTGTTCTGCAGGCCGGCCCGAGGAGCGGACATGGATGGCGCCGACCCCGGCAGGGGAACGATCCCCGTGTTCGGGTTCCCGGCACGGGCTGGTGCCCTGCTGGGCGTAACGCTGGAGGACATGAAGGCGCCCGCCCTCGTGGTCGACGACAAGGGGCTCATAGCCGGGGCCAATGGTGCGATCCAGGCTTTGCTGAAGAGAACCGCCGAGGAGCTTGCAGGGCAGGACCTGCACGACCTGCTGCACCGGGACCGTCATGGGCAGATGGTGCCGCGCGCCCGATGCCCGATCAGGGAGGCCCTCGCCGCGGGTGTCACGAGGCACGGTGACCTGGAGTGGTTCTCTTCCGGAGACGGTGCTCTTCTTGGGCTGTCCTGGTTTCTGACCCCGTACGCCCTGGGCCCGGAAGAGAGGGGCGCGCTGGTGCTCCTCTACCGGTCGGGGGAGAGGGCGGATGCCGACAGCAGGAGGGACGGTACGTCCACATCGCTGACGGAACTCGATCGGCTGGCCTTGCTCGCGGAGACGACCACGCAGGTCACCTCGACACTCGATGTGGACGAGGCGCTGCACCGGTTGGCTGCCCTGACCGTGCCCCGGCTGGCGGACTGGGCGGTCGTCGACCTGATCACCGAGCGGGACGAGGTGCGGCGTGCCTTGGTGGTGCACCACAAGGACGGGGCGCTCATCGAGCGCCAAGACCTGCAAGGCCCGATGCCGCCGGTGCCGCAGAAGTCCCCGATGCCGCTGTCACGGGCCTTGCGCGGCGCCGCCTCCAGCCTTGCCGGCCCCTCCATCTACCAAGGGGAGCCCGACTCCGGCATAGCCGTCGAGCAGCACCGCCTGTTCGCCGAGACGGGCATGCACTCCGCGGCCATCGCCCCGATCCGGGGGCTGCGGGACGTACTCGGCGCCCTGACCCTCGGCCGTTCGGATTGTCCCGACGCCTTCACCGCCGCCGACCTGCCGCTCCTGGAGGACCTCACCCGTCGCGCGGGCCTGGCGCTCGACAACGCACGCCTCTATCAGCGGCAACGCAAAGTCGCCGAAACCATGCAGCGCTACCTGCTGCCGACGCTGCCCACCGTGCCAGGACTCCAAATGTCGGCCCGGTACCTGCCCGCTCCCGACGCCTCGCAGGTCGGTGGCGACTGGTACGACGCCTTCACGCTGGCCGACGGGGCAACCGCCCTGGCCATCGGGGACGTTGTCGGACACGACCTCGATGCCGCCGCCGGTATGGCTCAGGTGCGCAACATGCTGCGCGCGTTCGCCTGGTCGGAGCCCGAGTCACCCAGCTGCGTGGTCGCACATCTCGACCAGGCCATCATGCACATCCCGGAGGTTCCCAGAGCGACCATGGTTCTGGCACGCCTCGTCCGGGAGGACGACGGGCTGTGGCGACTGCACTGGACGAACGCCGGACACCCGCCACCACTGCTGATCACCCATGACGGCCAGGCCCGGTTCCTCACCGACGCCCACGGCATACTGCTCGGCACGGGCATCACCAGGCCCCGCACCGACGCCGTCACGGACTTGCCGCCCCAGGCAACACTCGTGTTCTACACCGATGGCCTGGTCGAAGCACCCCGCCACTCCATCGACCTGGGACTCAACCGACTTCGCCGGTACGCCGCCTCCCTCGCCCGCCGGCCCCTTGACTCCTTCAGCGACGACCTGCTGAACCAGGTCAGGCCCACCGGCAACGACGACGACGTCGCCCTCCTCGTGCTGCGCACGCCCGCCCTTCTGGCCGACGGCGGCCCGTCCCGGTAGAGATCGGTGTCAGGAGCGACGACCTGAGGAAGCGGTAGCCCACACTCTGCGTGGCGTCCGTAGGCCCCGATCGGTCAGCGTTCGGTCGGGGCTTCGTCATGTCGGCACCACAGACTCGGGCGCGAGCGAGATCGTGATCGACAACGCATGCGGCACCCTGCGCGGTCGCCGGGGCGCGTCCGCCTGCTGCCGAGTGCCCCGAGCGGGACATCTGTCATACGCGGGATGTGCCCTGGATCAGCCGCTCGCGCCACTGCGGCCAGCAGTCGCGGAGGTAGAGCGTGAACGGGATCCACCAGATCAGGTCGTTCGTCACCAGGATGATCCCCGAGGCGAGGGGCCATTGATGGGTAAGGGCGAGCCACAGCCAGCCCAGTGGCCCGAGGACCTTGCCGGCCAGGCCGACTGCCGCGATCAGAAAACCCTCGCCGGGGCGAAGGGCGACATCCAGGTAGAGCACCCCGTAGAGGCCGAGCACCATGCCGAGAGTCATGAAGATCTGCGGATGGTTCTGCGGTGGCATCTCGGCGAACCGGAACAGCCACTGCGGATCGAGACCGGCGTAGCAGCCCCACACGATGTTGTAGACGCCGGCCGTCAGGAAGACGCCACGATGCAGCCGCTGACGAGGTATCACCACGGTGGCATTATGCCTGGGCGTCGGTAGCATTCGCCCACATGAGCGAACCGGACGTTGTGGTGGTCGGCGGCAGTGGTTTCTACGGACGGTACGTCGTCGCCGATCTGTTGCGCCAACCGGCGGTAGGAGTCACGGTGGTCTCCCGGCGTCGTCCGGATCCGGGGTTCGCCTCAGCGCGCGTCCGCTGGGTCCAGGGCGACCACAACGAGCCGCACGAGCTGCGCCGGGTCGTCGAAGGCGCGGCGGCGGTCGTGCACTGCGCCGGCCCCTTCCAGTCCTTCGGGACCCATGGCACCTCCGCGGGCCACCCGTGGGGACCGCTGAAGGCGGCGCTGGAGGCCGGTGTTCCGTATGTGGACATCTCGGAGGACCACGCCTTCCGGCGCGGTGCCTGCGAGCTGGCTCGGTCGGCGACGGTGCCCGTGCTGACCGGCGCGTCGGTCGTACCCGGACTCCAGGCGCTCGTCGTCGCCGACCTCGCGCGCGGCCTGGACCGCGTCGACGCCGTCGCCTGCTGCGCCGCTCCCGACACCCGGCGGCACCGGGGCCCGGCGATGTTCGAGGCGATGCTGCACGGCGCGGGGCTCCGGTTCACCGCTCCCCGCGACGGCGTACCCACCCTGGTGCGGGGCTGGTCCGAGCCGGAATGGACCGTCTTCCCGCCGCCCATCGGCCGACGGCTGGTCCACCAGGTCTACGAGATGGCCGACCTGGACGTGCTCACGGACCTCTGCGGTGCCGGCACGGTCAGCTTCAAGGCCGGCACCGAGTTCACCGTCGTCAACCGGGCGCTGGGGCTGTTCTCCGCCCTGCGCGCACGGACCGGGCGTCCGCGCAGCGCACAACGCTGGACTCCACTGGTGCGAGGGGTCTCCTGGCTCGTCGGCCGCTTCGGCGACGAGGCGGGGGGCTTCACCGTCACCGTGACCGGGGAGCGCGACGGGCAGCGGGTGACCCGGCGGCTGGGCATGACCGCGGAGCGGGACGGAGGCCGTATCCCCTCGCTGCTCGCCGGTATCGCCGTCGAGCGGCTGCTGTCGGGGCAGTTGAGCACGCCCGGCCTCGTTCCGCTGCACTCCTGGCTGACGCAGGACGACCTCCGCAAGGCGCTGGCCGAACGGGAGGTCGGACTCTGGTCCGCAACCGACAACGGAGGATGGCAGCCGGTGGGACCCTGACGGCCACTCTGGAATCTGGGCCGCGCGCGGGGCGTTGGTCCGTGGTCCCGCCCTCCGGTCCTGCGGGTGGGTGCGGCCAGGACGACCGCGGTGGCTCGTCGTCCTCCACCGGTCGGCGCGTGGCTCGTCGTCCTCCACCGGTCGGCGCGTGGCTCGTCGTCCTCCACCGGTCGGCGCGCGGCGCCCGGTCCCGCCCGCGGCCGGCGACGGGCTGACGGAAACCGCCGAGTTCCAGGCGGGCCTGCCAGGCGGGCGTTCTCTTGCGTGCCGCCCAGGAGGTTCCGCCGGAGCTACCGGCCACCGGTCACCGGCCACCGGCCACCGGCCGCCGGGACGGCTGACGGTGGCGGTGCAGCCCGGCGCCGGGCACCGTCCCTGGCAGGGCGATCCCGCGTGGTTCACGCGGACACCGGCGCCTTTCTCAGCCGACGGCGTCGAGCAGCAGTTTCGCGGCCACCGTCGCCCCGTCGGTGCGGATCGTGTCGGCCACGGCCCTCGCTCGTGCGTGGGTCTCGGGGGTCACGGCCGTCCTGAGCGCGGCCGACAGGGACTCGAAGGTCGGGGTGGGGCCGTCGTGTGCCGTGCCGATGCCCAAGTCGGCCACGCGGGCGGCCCAGTACGGCTGGTCCGCCCCCTGGGGTACCACCACCTGAGGCGTGCCGGCCCGGGTGGCGGTCGCCGTGGTGCCCGCGCCGCCGTGGTGTACGACGGCGGCCGCTCGGCGGAACAGCGCCTGATGGTTGACCTCGCCGACGGCGAAGCAGTCGTCCTGGTCGTCGATGAGAGCCAGGTCGGCCCAGCCGCGGGAGACGACCGCGCGAAGGCCCTGTGCGCGGACCGCTTCGACGGCCACCCGGGCGAAGTCCTCCGGGGCGCTCACGGGCGTGCTGCCGAAGCCCACGTACACCGGTGGTGCGCCGGCGTCCAGGAATGCCACCAACTCGGCGGGGAGCGGGCGTTCGTCGGTCAGGACCCACGTGCCGGTCTGCACGACGTCGAGGTCCGCCGGCTCCTGCCACGGGGCCAGGATCGGATCCGTGGCCAGCCACGGGCGGTCGGTGAAGGCGTAGTCGCGGACGTTGTCCACCGGTGGCAGGCCGATCGACGCCCGCTGGGTGTTGAGCATCTCGCCGAACATCGCGGTCGCGATCCGGGCGTCCAGGTCCCACAGCGCCCGGTTGTCGGTCACGTCCGGTGGCAACGGCCGGCCCCGCCGCGCGGGCGGGCGGCGGTGCGGCGACGGCAGGCTGACCGGCTGGTGGCTCGCGTGTACGTAGCGGATGCCCAGTTCCTCGGCCACCGACCGCGCGCCGGCCGTGGCCGGCAACGGGCCGGTCGCCACCAGCGCGTCACATCCCTCGGCCGCCGCGGCGACCGTGTCGAACTGCGCGGCCATCAACTCGGCCGCACGCTGCGCCAGGCCCACCGCCGACCCCGGCGTCACCGTGGTCACCAGCGGGCGCACCGGCCGGCCGGTCGGCACCATCTCCACGCCAACCTCGGCCAGGCGCTTCGCGAACTCCTCGTCCGGCGGCGCGCACACCCGCACCTCCGCGCCGAGTTCCTGCAACCGCACCGCGAGTCCCGCTATGGGTTCGAGGCTCCCGCGCGACCCGTACGTCGACAACAACACACGCATTTAGTGATTCTCATTTCCGCAGGTCCTGGCTTCGGTGGGTGATTCTGCGGTACGACCCGGGCCTTGCCGCAAGCCCCCCGGTGCGCTATATGTTGATCATGGAAGGGAGTGAGCACTCGCCTTTCCCTTCATCGCCCGCAGTGGACGGACAACTCCTTGCGAAGCCGCGCCGCGTACGGCGGTAGGTCGGCCCGGAAACCATCCATGCGCACAGGGCACCTAGCTGGTCCATGGTGTTCCTGGCCCGCACCACGGTGAACTGCCCAATGCCGTCCCCGGGGTGATCAGGCCCATGGGGATGGTCTCCCGGAATCGCACGGCTTCGTCCTCGGTCCTCGGGGCCCGTTCCATCGTCAGCCTGGCCTTGAACTTCCCCACCCAGCCAGTGCCTTCATGCGAGCGGCAAGAGGCCAGGTCACAGGCTTAGCCGGACAGCCGGACAGCTGGGACACCAGCGCTGGTCGACCCATCACCGTCGTCAGGGCTGCTTCTGTGTACTCGACGGTTTCCTGTCCACGGATGGTCCACGGGCGCTGGCGCCTTCCCGCATGTGCCGGACGGGGCGGCGGAGCGGGACGAGTCGGGGCGGGGGCTGCTGCTGGTGGAGGCGCTCGCGAAGAGGTGGGTGGTAGGGAAGCGAGCTCGGCAAGATCATGTGGTGCACGTTCACCCTGATGGATGGAGCGGGCCACCGGTACGCGTGCGCGCGTGACGCCGACACGCCGGGCGCCAGTTCCCGGCCAAACGATTTTTCGTTACATGGGGTGCCTTTGGTGATGCCTCGGACTTATTGGTGCATTTCGGATGTCAACATCAACGAGTCCGACCCAGGCAGGCGCATCAGGCACCTGCCGTGAAAGGAGCACGGAATGCGCGTTTCCCGTTTTGCCGCCGCGCTGGGCGTCGCGGCCGCCGTCCTACTGGGCGGCGCCACCGGCGCCAGCGCCGCCACCGCGCCTTCGGTGGTATCGCATGCCACGCACGACCGTGGTCACGGCCACGGTGACGACCACGGGCGCGGCGACCGCGACGGCCGCCGGGGCCATGACCGCGACGACCGCGACGGCCGGCGGGGCCATGACCGCGACCACCGCGACCACCGCGACGGCCGGCGGGGCCACGACCGCGACCACCGCTGGGGTCACCACCGCGACCACCGCGACGGCCGCTGGGGTCACCACCGCGACCACCGCGACGGCCGCTGGGGTCACCACCGCGGGGACCACCGGCACCACTGGGGTTACGACCGCCACGACCACCGCTGACCTCCTTGGGGGTGCCCTCCCGCTGTTGGGGAGGGCACCCCTTCCGCGTCCTCCGCATACCTCCGGCCGCATGACTGACGCGGTCTATCGGACACCCTCGCCCGGCCGAGATCTACGATCCGCTCGATTCCGACCGCAGCGATCTGGAACCGCACATCGGTGTCGTGCAGGAGTTCAACGCGCGTCGGGTGCCGGACATCGGCCGGGGAACCGGTGTGCGACACCCGCTTGAGGAGCGAGGTGGGGCGACTTGGGCCCTGACCTGCGCGATGCCGACTTCAGGGTTTGCTTGCTCCTCATCCCTGCAGGCAGCGGCAGCTCCCCGTGAATCCCGCTCAAGGCCGCCTCGCCCGCCGCACCCGCAAGCTGCTGAGCGGGCAGCAACGCACAGGGACCTTCACCTGGAACGCCGAGGACCGTCTCACCGACGTGACCACACCCGACGGCAACCACCGGCAGTACACCTACGATCCGCTCGGCCGTCGCACCGCCCCAGGCCGACTGCCACACCCAGGCGGAGTACGGCCGGGGCCTACCACCCGTCCATGGCCTCCGGCTACAACCTGGTCTGGTCGGACGACCGCCGATGGTCGCCGTGGACGCCGGTCACACCCGCCTCCTGGTACGAGGCGAATCCCTGGACGACCTCCGCAGCCGCGACATGGGCCTCTGACCGGCAGGGGCGCCTCCGAGAGGCCGGCGGACCGGAGGCGCCCGTCAACCGGAAGATCCTTCTGCCGTATCGTGCCGAATCCTGCCCTGGCGTGCGGGTGTTCTACCGGTGGTTGCGTGACGGACCGGTATCGTCCGGCACGATACGCCGGGCATCCGGCCGGCGCCGAGGAGGATCGTCGTGACCAATCGTCGGCACGTGACCGGCTCGGATGACGGATCGGCATCGCCGCCGTCGGCAGCTCATGGTCCGAGCACGCACGACACGCTGCGCCTTGCGCTGGTGATCGGCGCTCTCGGCGTGGTGTTCGGCGACATCGGGACCAGCCCGATCTACACCCTCCAGACCGTGTTCAACCCGAGCGACCCGCATCCCGTCCCGGTCAGCACGGAGAACGTGTACGGGGTGGTCTCGCTCGTCTTCTGGTCGGTGATGATCATCGTCACGGTCACCTACGTCCTGCTGGCGATGCGCGCCGACAACGACGGCGAGGGCGGCATCATGGCGCTGATCACTCTTCTGCGGCGGTGGAGCGCACAACGGGGGCGGCGGGCCACCGCCGTACTGGCGGCGCTGGGTATTTTCGGCGCCTCGCTGTTCTTCGGCGACAGCATGATCACCCCGGCGATCTCCGTACTGTCCGCGGTCGAGGGGCTCAAGGTCGTCCAGCCGTCGCTGGAAGAACTGGTCGTGCCGATCACCGCGGTGATCATCGTGGCGCTGTTCCTGGTACAGCGCAGGGGAACCGCGGCAGTGGGGCGGGTGTTCGGACCGGTGATGATCGCCTGGTTCGTGGCCATCGGCGCGTGCGGCCTGGTCGGCATCGTCGACCACCCGGAGATCCTCAAGGCGTTGTCGCCGACCTACGCGGTGGACTTCCTGTTCGGCCATTTCGGCACCGCCTTCTTCGCCCTGGCCGCAGTCGTGCTCGCGGTCACCGGCGCCGAGGCGCTCTACGCCGACATGGGGCACTTCGGCCGCCGACCGATCACCCGCGCCTGGCTGATCCTCGTCTTCCCCGCATGCGTCCTCAGCTACCTCGGCCAGGGCGCGCTGATCCTCGCCGATCCGAACAGCATCAGCAGCCCGTTCTTCCTGCTCGTGCCCGACTGGGGACGATGGCCGATGATCCTGCTGGCCACGGCCGCGACCGTGATCGCCTCCCAGGCGGTGATCACCGGCGCGTACTCGGTCGCCTCCCAGGCGGCCCAGCTCGGCTACCTGCCCAGGCTGCGGATCGCGCACACTTCCGAGTCCGCCGTGGGCCAGGTCTACGTCCCGTGGATCAACTGGCTGCTGATGGTCTCGGTGCTCACCCTGGTCTTCGCCTTCCGCAGTTCCACGGCGCTGGCCTTCGCGTTCGGCATGGCGGTGACCGGGACCATCACCATCACCACCCTGCTGTTCTTCTACGTCGCCCGCGCGAAGTGGGGTACACCGCTGTGGCTGATCGGCATCGGCGCCGCCGTGCTGCTGTCCGTGGACTTACTGTTCGTGGCCGCCAACCTGACCAAGCTCGTCCACGGCGCGTGGCTGCCGCTGCTGATCGGCCTCGTCGCGTTCACCGTCATGACCACCTGGCAACGCGGCCGCGAGATCGTCACCGCGGAGCGGGCACGACAGGAGGGCTCGCTGGGCGAGTTCGTCGAAGCACTGCGCAACGGAAAGGCGTCAACGCTCCGCGTGCCCGGCACGGCCGTCTTCCTCAATCGTGGGAAGCAGACCGCGCCACTGGCCATGCGGGCCAACGTCGAGCACAACCACGTGCGACACGATCAGGTCGTGATCCTGTCACTCGAGACCGTGCCCGTGCCCCGTGTTCCGGACGACCAGCGCAGCGTCGTCGACGATCTCGGCTATGCCGACGACGGGATCATCCACGTCACCGCCCGGTTCGGCTACATGGAGACACCGGACGTGCCCGGCGTACTGGCGATGCTCGACCCTGCCACGACGGAGGGGCGGTTGCAGCTCGACGAGGCGTCCTACTTCCTGTCGAAGATCGAGCTTCGGCGCGGCAAGGCGCCGACACTGGCGCCTTGGCGCAAGCGGCTGTTCATCGCTACGTCCTACATCACCGCCGACGCCGCCGAGTACTTCGGCCTGCCCCGCGACCGGACGGTCCTCATGGGCTCGCACATTGAGGTGTGAGCACCTGACCCGGTCACCAGCGCTTTCCTGACGTCCTGGTCCCGGTCCTGGTCCTGGCAGCATGTCGCCGTCGTTGGCGCCCGCGCGACCGATGGCCTTGCCGCTCTTCCGCGCGCTCTCGTGGCCTTCGAGGGGATGCGGTCACGGATGTACTCGCGCTCCTTCGGTGGCAACTCCAGTTGCACGAAAGAGGGTTCGGCCTACGACGACTTCAGGACGACGAGCACTGCCCCGCCCAGGAAGAGCGCCGCTCCGAACAGCGGGTACACCGCCGACCCCGTGATGTGCTGCCACTCGCGTACCCGCGCCGTCTCCGGCCGCCCCGGAAGGTGCAGGACCTCGACTTCGCGCCCGACTACCGGACGGCGACGGCTGCCGTGCGTCGGGGGCGTGAACTCCATCCGCTTGCCCTGCTCGTCGTGGAACGCGACGACGGGCACCCAGAGATGCCCGTCCGAGTCGTCGAGGTGCTGCTCGCCGACCACGACGCCCCGCGTGACGATCCCGTCGCGCCGCAGTCTGCGGACGGCGAGGGCCTCCCGGCCGGCCACACCCAGCAGCAGTACGGCCACTGCGGCGCACACCACCGCCCACGTCACTTCGTTCGCCATCGCCCGCCCCTTTCCGTCGCCACCACGGTAGGGCCACGGCGGCGGCCGTGCCGCCGCGCCGGAGCAGGCACCGTAAAGCCTCCCGGCCGATGCGGATGACGCGTCCGTGCACGCGGCGCAGGCAGGCAGCAAGTTTGCGGAGCGACCAGCGGGTGAAGGGCTGGCCGAGCTTGGTGGGGCGGGTGGTGGCCGTCTGGACGACGAAGTCCTCGTCGTCAGGGGTGAGCAGGCGGGGACGGCCTCCCGCCCATCGAGGGTTCAGACAGGCCAGGCGGATCCCGTTGAACCGGTGGATCACGTCCCGCACCGTGTCCTCGTCGGCCTGGACCAGCTGGGCAATCACCGGGACACGGTTCCCGCCGGCGGACGCGAGCAGCATCATCGCCCGCCGATAGCGCACCGAGTTCACACTTCCCCGGCGCACGATCTGCTGCAGCTTCTGCCCCTCCTGGTCGGTCGGTCTGCGACCCGCACCGCTTCTTCTTCACGACGCTCCGTGCCCACGGAATCATAGAGCGAACTTGATGTATCAAGCACAATTGATGCCTGTCGGGCCGTGGCTGGCCAATGGACCTCTACAGATGTGGGCCCCCTCCCAAGCGCCACGGGAGGGGGCCCACCGCCGGTCGTCAAAGCGTGTCCGTCCAGCGAGATCACTGGGACGGGAGTGTCATCAGTGCCGACCCTTGCTGTTCTTCACGGGCCAGTGCAGAACGTCCCTGATCCGCCACCACAGCTTCCGGGCGCGCGGCGTCTCGGTGGAGTAGCTGGGGCCGAACCAGATGTTGTCCGCACTGCGCCCGAGCGGGATTCCCTCGGGTGGATACCGCTCTGGGGGGTTGTCGACCATAGGGCCTCCTTACGGCTGCCTGGTCCCGCATCCCTTGCGCAGTTCATTGTCGGAGCGGGTCGTCGGGCCCCAGCCGATACCGCTGGCGTAGCCCTTCATCACAGGGTAGTAGGTGTAGGTCCCGCCGCCGTCGTTGCAGTCCGACGACCACCCGTAGTCGATGAAGTTGTTCGTGGTCGAGCGCGAGCTGCGCCAGTTGTTGTAGCCTCGCGGGCCGCTCCAGGAGCTGCGCCACATTTGTGTCTGGAGCTTCTGGGTGCCGAAGGAGCCGCTGCAGACCTGCGACGTCTCCCACTGGAACCACGCGTTGGCGCCGCCGCCGAGAAACTTGACGTCGGAGATGTAGACGGAGCACCTCGCGGCAGCTGGCGCGGCCGGGGCCCCAGCGGGCTTTGCCTCCCCCGCCTTGTAGGTGTACGAGAACAGCTCGCCGTCCTTCGTCTTCCCCCACTCCCCGATCGTCGTCCCCTGCATCACGCGATGTCCTTCGACCATCACGTAGCCGGGCGAGGAGTCCGACGTGCCCGTAACGGGCGGTGCCGCCACGGCAGGGGACGTACTGAAAGTCAGGACAGTGGCCGCGGCTAATCCAACGGCCGCCTTGGACAGGGTCTTTGTTGCACGCTAGGTGTTCCCTTCCGTTGCCTGCCAGGCCGGTCACGCCCGGACAGTAAGGGCACACTAGTTCGACTAGGCTGGCGGATGTGGTGCCCGCGCGTGGATGGCCAGAACGCACCATGCTCACCTGCACCGGACATCACTGGCCGACTCAAAAAACTGTTCCGCCAAGGCAATCCGGCCCGATCGCGTGCTCTGCGACCTGCTCAAGCCGGCAACTTCCGGGAGTTTCGCTGCCCGGGGGTGGGGCTGATGAAGTCCGCTTGAGCGGGAGGTGCCTACACCCTCAATCCGGCCATCTCTTTCCCTTGTGGAACGGCGCTCCGGGATCTGACTCGCACTCTGCCCGAGGCGCTGCCGCAATTGGGAGGGCTGAGGGAGGGCAGGACATCCGGGCCTCCCCGACGAAGCGCTGGTCCGGAACACCATCGAACGTGGCCGGCCGGAACGGCCGCCGATGACGAAGATTCGTCCGGCAATCGAACGACTCCTGTCACATGGGGTACTCACGCGGGAGCCGGGGTAGCTTGGCTACCGGCGGGAGGCTCCACTACCCGGCACGGCGACCTGAGAGACCCCTTCAACTGCTCTGCTGCGCCCCCACTCTGCGTGCGGCGGACCGCGAGGACCTTCGGGCTGCGGACGGGCGTGGCGAGTACGGCACACACGCCCGTCGTGTTGCGGGACATCTGATGCGCATAGGCCACCTCGGAAAGGAGGCCGGCCCGGAGGCGCAGGCCGCCTACCGATTAGATCATCAGAGAGCCGGCCTCGCCGGTCCCCATGAGGTGGCCCGGGGCTACACCTACGTGCGTGAGCACGAGCGAGGAATGTAGGGAGCCATACCGTGTGCTGCGGCGGTCGTCACTTTTAGCTGGTGGGCGCGGACGGTTTCGAACCGCCGAAATCTGCTTTGCAAGTTCGAGCGGACTGGCCTTGGGGAGCACCTGACCGCCTGGCGCATGACCGCTCACGATCGCTCAACGCCGCATCTGTTCGTAGTCGTTGATGTCATGTGGTGATGTCAGGTTGGATAGCTGCGTGAAGCGTGTCGAGGCTGAGCTGTTCACGGACAGTGGCAACAACGCCGTGGTGCGCCTGCCCGGCCGCCGCTTCCCCGGGATACTGATCCAGGGTGACTCTCTCTCCATCCTCCGCAGCGACGTCGCTGAAGTGATGAAGGCCATCAGCCGCGGCGACGTGGCTGAAGCCCGCGAGACCGCCGGCCTTCTCCTGACGGACCTCGACGCGCCGCCCGCGCGCTACTCCGCTGCGCTCGAGGCCCACGAGATTCCGCGGCCTTAGTGACACCGCCTGGGCTCTGAGCTTGGGAATCATCGCGCCTCTGCGGCCCGATATAGCTTCTGACCAGGCCCAACGAGGGCCGGACTCAACCCTGATTGCGTGGTCCAACCCCACTGGCTGTGGTTCCCGCATCGTCGGGCACGCATCGGACACGGTGGGATGACTGCGGCACTGACTCAATGATCCTTGGCACCCCCTGCAACGCTTGCACGACTCCCCCTACGAGCGCACTAGCCTGCACCCTGTTCTCCGAGTTCGCGGGCCAGATCTCAAAAGCGGCCCGCAGGCAGTACCGCCAATCGTGACCGGTCCGCTTGGTCAAGAGCTTCAACCACCCATGATGGTCGACGCCCAGCAGTTCGGCGATGTATACGTTCATCGACTCGATTGAACAATTGAGTCGACGCGCGAAATCCTCAGGATAACGTCCCGCAAATTGATGAAAACCCTTTCTGGTGGCTCGCTTCCCGGCAGGAAGAGAGTGCTATTGGATCGCTTAGCGGCGGGAATCCTATCTCGTTGATCGCGCGAGTCCAGGCTCGCCTGAGCTGACTTCCAGAGGACAGAACCGGAGTCCCCAGGGGCTCAGGAGATGGCCCGGGCTGCTAGCTGGCTGACGCGTGCCTGCCTGGAGGCGGTCTACCCGTGCCGCGGTACATGCCCTACGGTCCATCGCCATGGGTGGGCTTGGGGAGTTTCTAAAGAAGCGTTGGGGCGTCGTGGTCCTCGTACTGGGGATCCTGGCTTGGGCAGGAGACGTGATCGGCCCGCAAGTGTTCATCCTGGCAGCCGCAGCAGCCGTCCTCTACTTCCTTCTGCAAGCGCCGCTGAGATGCATCGCCATGGGGCGGCAAGGGCGGTGCCGCAACAACGCCCAAGGGCTGCTACGCGGGTGCTGGATTCGTGAACACAAGTGGCAAGGCTTGAAGGCACTACGCGGGGCTGGAGGGGAAACTCAGGGGCCGCGTACTGCGCTTATGCAGGACCGACAGCAGATGAGCGCGACACTGGGCGTGGCTGTGGGCGTAATCTCGGCGATCGTCGCGTGTGCGGACTTCATCTTCAAGTGATCGCGCCCTCGTGCCTGCGCTCTCTACAGGATCGCCCGCACTGGGGCCGGCAACCGGCTAGCCGATGAACGGTTCGGCTCGGTCCTCAAGTGCGTGATCAATCCGCATCCGCACCGTGGGGTGAATGTTCAGCTCGTCGAGCCGGTCCGGCCGTACGAACGCGACTTCCTTGCTCTCGCTGCTGGTGCGGAGCTCACCGCCAGTGATCTCCGCTGTGAAGCAGATCGAGAACTGCTGCCGCACCCCGCCGTCGTCGTACGCCATGACGTGCGCGGGGGAGAACGGGGGAGTGGACCCACTACGGGCCTGGCAGGAAGCGCGCACGCTGGCGCTCCCGCCGGCCGTGGTCGCCTCGCCGCTTGCACGGCGCCCGTACGACCTACGGCACTCTGCGCTCTCCACGTGGCTCAATGCCGGGTGGACGCGACCGAGGTGGCCGAGCGCGCGGGCAACAGTGCTCAGGCGGTACGCGAAGTGCCTCGACGGCAGGCAGGAAGTTGCAAATCGGCGGATCGAAGAACTACTGCGAGAGTACGAGTGATCCGTGTTGCGCAGCGGGGCCTACCAGAGCCAGCGGCTGAGGAACTCCGCCCAGATGAAGCCGCGGTAACCCTCGAAAGCGGCTGGGTCGAATTCCTCCAGTTCGGCACCGAGCTTGTTGAGTTCCGCTAGGACGGCTTCCTCCTCGTGCCAATCCGGATTAAGGAGGAGATCACAGGTGTCGACGCGCAGGCCGTAGTGGTGCAGGCATTGCACCCACAAGGTGATCGAGGAGTTGGCGAACCAGGCATCGCCGTCTGGCATGACGTAATAGACGACGCCAGTACCCGGCTCTGCACCGAAGGACCACGTCATGGTCCCTGACGGGAAGGGGTTCCGCTTCTCGGCCAGCAGATAGAGCAGCTCGCCGTCGCCGGTTTGTAGAGTCGGCTCTGCTTCGGGCTGGAAGCAGACGTGAGAGATCAAACCGTGGTCAACGACCGGCACGCCGACGCTGACGAGGACGGTCTTGTCCTGCTCCGGTAGGTGCCAGCGTGAGACGGTCCCGGCCTCTGCCCGCTCGACGTTCCCCTCACCGGCCCAGTCGACCAGATCCTCATGAAGCAGATCCTCGTAGAACAGTGACACGAAGCGCCCCCAACCATCCATTGAGAGGCGGCACCCTACCGCCTGAACCCGTCCGAGGGCCTTCGTCGTTCCCGGGACTGACCTGCGCCGATGCCGCAAGATCCTGTCCACGAATAGTCCACAGCCCCCCGACATACGCCCGCTCCGAGCGGCATACGGCTGCACATACGCGAAGACCCCGTCCCCAGCAGAAGCGCTGATGGCGGGGTCTTTGGGCACCTAATCCAAGGTGCCCCCGGCAGGATTCGAACCTGCGCACACGGCTCCGGAGGCCGTTGAGAACCACTACGTCTTTGCAGGTCAGGCTCTTTCATGGGCTTGCCGAGGCGAAGATCGTCCACAGCCAGTCCACAGCAAACGTTCGCCGGTGCCCGTCCGTCTTCTCGCTGGCCTTACCCCGCCATGAGCGCGCGCGTCCCGCCCTGGCGGCCTGAGGCCGTCTGTGCTCTCACCGCCCAGTGGACCGGCAACCAGCCGCTGACGGTCCTGAGCCCCGAGTCCTGGCACGGTGAGCGCGCCGCCCGCTACGAGACCCAGGACTGGGAGACCGTCACCCGTGCCGCAGCGAGCGCGATTCTCTTCGCTGTGCCGCATGCCGTGAGCTGTTCCGTGATCCGGTCGGGTGTTAGGGGGCGCACAAGGGGCGCACTCCCTCGGTGGTGTGCCCCACTGGTCTGAGCTGATTTGGCAAAACTGCTTCCGCTTCCTGAGGGGTTCCTGAAATCTTGAACAGGGTACAAACACGGGGATTTGTGAAGATCGATTCATAGGCCACCGAGGTGTGGCGCTAGGCAGCGGTCGCCGTTGAGGTGGTCAGTGGGTTCGATCGAGGCGGCTCCCGGTGCGAGGCATTTTGCCTGTCAGGCTAACGCCCTGACGGCGTGACGCCTCTGTTCGCGGCGCCCCGTATGTCGCACGTAAGTTGCGAATCGGTAACAGGGGTTCCCTGCCGTGGCATTTTGTTGAACGCTTAAGCTCCATGAATGAGGGGGGCTCGTGAAGGTTGTCGTGCGTGCCTGGCGGGGGGTCAGGCGGGGGGCTTGGGCGCTTCATTGATCCTGCAGTCACACACGAGGAGACCCGGCTGCACCCCGCTGGGACTGGCAGAGCCACTCCCGCGGCGCGGTCCATGCAGGGTCGATGTCGAAGGCTTCCCCTTCCAGGGGAGTCGGCCGTGCCTCAGTGGCTTGAGGTCTGCATTCACCCTGGATATTGGCACGTTGGAGCAGGGATACGTTCGGCTGACCCCGGCAATGAATGCGCGATGCCAGCCTGTAAACCCGATCGCTGACATCAGGACGCGCTGGTTGCAGAGAGGGTTAGGGCCCTAACTCCTTCGACCTGCAGCAGGTTGGACGCTCGGACGCCGGATGGCCACGGCTCGTCCGCCAAGGCCACAAAAGCCGACCTGTCGGTGGCCGTTCTTACTGTCCGCAGCAGATCCGACGGCGTGCGATGAAACGCATTAACGGAATCAGGGCGGCGATCGTAGTTCAGGAGCCACGTAAATGCAGGGCTGTCAGTGGCGCTCCGTGGTGACAGCAGTTGAGGCGGTGTAGTCGTGATGAACAAACGTGTCGAGTGGGTCCCCGACGCCGGGTTGGTCCGCGAGGTTGATGACCTCTTCGGGCGGGCGATTGATTCGTATCGTGCGAATCCGAACCTGATCACGGAGCACGCCAACCAAGAGGAGTCCATCCGGGTCGGCGGTTACTCGAATCGCACGCTTCTGGAACTGGTGCAGAACGCGGCTGACGCCATGTCGGGGGCTGCCGAGCACGAGGAGGGAGCAGGGCGGGTCGAGATCGTCCTCGATCTTGACCGCCAGACATTGTACTGCGCGAACGCTGGCCGTCCCTTCTCCCGAAGCGGCCTCACCACACTGGCCCATGCGCATCTCAGTGGTAAGCGAGGTGACGAGATCGGGCGGTTCGGGCTCGGCTTCAAGTCGGTGCTCGCGGTCACCGATACTCCACAGGTGTTCAGCCGATCGGTCGCCTTCGAGTTCAACTCGTCGAAGGCGAAGGCGGCGATCGCGACGATCGCGCCCGCCTCCAAGAGGGTTCCGGTCCTAAGGACCCTGACCCGGATCGACGCGGAGGTCGAGTTCGTCAAGGACCCGATCCTGGCCGAGCTGGCGGAGTGGGCCGTGACGATAGTCAGATTGCCACATGCGACGAGGCTGGAGAATCTCAAGAAGGAGATCGAGGAATTTCGGTCCGAGTTCCTTCTCTTCGTCAACTCGGTGCGTGAGATTCGGCTCCGGGTAATCGGAGCCGACGCGAACTTCGTGACGAGTCATGTGTCGCGGGAGCTGGGCGACGGCAGGTTTCGGATCGAGCGTCCAGACGATGACCACGAAGAGTGGTACGTCGACAACCGAATGCATGCACCCAGTCCCGAGGCTCGGATCGAAGTCGGCGAAGCGGTGTCACGTGACCGAATGAAGGTCACGGTTGCGATGCCGGCCCGCTTCGCACAGCGGAGAACGGGCGAGTTCTGGTCGTATTTCCCGCTCCAGGACAGGACATCGGCGTCCGCACTTTTCAACGCCCCTTGGAGCGTCAACGACGACCGCACCACCCTGCTTTCGAACACGTACAACCGAGAGATCCTCGTGACTCTCTCGGGAATGTTTCTCGACATGCTGCCGAAGGTCTCGTCCGTCGACGATCCGGCAGCACACCTGGACTACATGCCGGCGCGTGGCCGTGAGACCCACTCGTTCGGCGACGAGATTCTCTGCGCCCATGTTCCGCAGCTCGGCTGTGAGAAGGCTCTGATCCCCGACGCGACCGGCATGCTACGCACGCCGCCGGAGCTCCGCCCCCTCGACTTCGGCGTCAGTGAGGCGTCCGAACGTGACCACGAAGAGTGGATCAAGTCGCCCCACACAGACGACGCCGTGCCGCACTGGCGTTGTTATGCCAACGGTCAGCAGCGTGTGACTCGCTTGAGGGCGCTCTACGTGTGCAGCGTCTCCACCGCATTCGCCGACTCACGACCCAGAGATGATCTAAAGGCGTTGGAGAGGATCCCCAAGCGAGGTGTCCTGTCCTGGCTGCGTGAGTGGGCGGAGGGGCCCGACGCGGCCTCTGCAGCGAAGGCGCTCGATTTCGTGCTGCGCAATCCCAACGGCTTCGGTCCTGCGAAGGTCATACCGACGACCGGTGGCATGTTGTCCATCAAGGACCGTGACCGAGTCTTCCTCCATCGTGCGGAGGATGTCGACATCGAAGGAGCGTGCTTCGTCGATCCGGACTTCCTGGCCGTTCCCGGCGTCGAAAAGAAGCTCGGGGACAGAGGCTTCCGGGACCTCGATCCTCTCTCGATGTTCGAGGCCAGGATGGCCAGGCTGTCGCCGGAGGCCGAGGACGACGAGCTCCCGAAGTTCTGGGACGCTGCCACCGATGTGCCCATGGCACAGGCACAGAAGGTCGTGGCGGGTAACAAGGCGGGCGCCCTCAAAGTTCCGACGCGCGACGGTGGTTGGGCTCCACCCACGTACGTGCTGGATATCGACGGCCTTGGCGACAGCGCTCCCGATCGAGTTTTGGACCGGACGAAGTGTGTTCCCCAGCTCGCACACGCGGCAGGCGTCATCACCGAGCCGGTCGGCTCGTACTCGCTCGAGGACGAGGTCCACTTCGAGGACTACTGCCAGTACGTGCTGGACGAGGTGAACCGGAGGCTCGGGCCCGGAGAACGCCCCGTCGAGCAGGTTGAGTTCGACAGGGGCGAGGGCCCCGGTCCGTTCTCGGCGCTCCTGATGTTGCAGGAGGCGGGCGCGCCCGAACCCCTACGCGAGCGGTGGACGGAAGGATTGCTGAGACTCGACCAGTTGGGGCACTGGCTCTGCACCGACATCGACACGGGGCTCAGCCACCGGGTCCTGTCCCCTGTCCGCTGGGCGGCGGGTCGGGCCGGCTTGCTGAAGTCGAATCGCGGCCACCGGGCTCCTGGTCGCGTCGTCTCGGCGTCGCTCGTCGAGTACGAGGCCCTTCTTCCTCTCTTCCGAGGACCGCGCCACGTCGAGGACGCTCTGAAGCTGCCCAAGGATCTGGGCGAGGTCCCTGCGGAGGTCCTGCGTGAAGCGCTCGAGGCGGAGGTCACCTCGCCGATCAGCAACGTGGCGCTGACGGGGTTCGTCCTCACGGCGAGTCGGTGCGCATTCCCGGAGGGGCATCCGATGTTCATCCCCGCCCGGGTGGGACGTGCCATCGAGAGGAGGCGACCCGACGCGGTGTACTTGGCGACGACCGAGGAGGAACGCGAGTTCCTCAACCTGAGGCAGAAGCCGTACCTCAAGGTGGATGAGGACGAAGCGAACGAGTTCGTCGAAGTGGTCGGATGCCGACGGTTCGAGGACAGCTTCTCCTTCTCGCTCCTGGTCGACGGTCGGCAGGTCGAGGAGCGCGTCCTCGACCTGTACACCGGACTGCGTTCGACGTTGGTCGAGGACAAGGTCACGAACGCGACTGTGGCGAAGGCCGTTCAGATCACCAAGCGTGTGACCACAGAGGACGGTGTCGAGGATCAGTCGCTTGAGTGGCACCGTCAGGGAATGACCCTGGTGGTCCAGGCAGAACTCGACGAACGTCGTGTCCTGCAGCTCGTCAACGAGGCATTCGACCTGCGCCTGTCGAACGCCGAGTTGAGCGACATCCTCCAGGCACGCGTCGACCAACACCTGGAGACGCAACGGCAGGACGCCCGGGCCGCGTCCAGTGACGTGGAGCGGCTGGCGATCTACATCGGTGATGACACGCTGAAGGAGAACCTGCCGAAGGGACTCTGGCAGGCACTTGAGGGCCAAGGCCTGGTGGACGGCTCCACGTCCGTCGCCGAGCTCTTCCTGACCGTCTACGGCAGCGACTCGATCAAGCTTCTCGCGGAGGAGTTCAGCGCCGAGGGGTACACGGACGTTCCCACGACATGGGCGGGGGGAGCGTCGACCGTCGCCTGGCTTCGGAAGATGGGGTTCGGCGCCAAGTACGCCGGGCGTCGCACCCGGCACCAGGACGATGAGTTCGTCGTGCCCGGTGCCGTGAAGCTCAAGCCCCTGCATGACTTCCAGGAGAAGATCAGGGAGGAACTGGAGGAGGTCCTGACGTCCCGGGGACGGGACGGTCGTGCGCTCAAGGGCATGGTGGAGCTTCCGACGGGAGCTGGGAAAACGCGGGTGGCCACCGAAACCGTGCTGCGGCTGTTCGTCGACGGCGACATGAGCGGAACCGTGCTCTGGATCGCGCAGTCGGAGGAGCTCTGCGAGCAGGCAGTGCAGACGTTCGGCACCGTCTGGCGTTGGCTCGGGGACGAGCGTCCGTTGACGATCGGCCGGCTCTGGAACACCAACGTCGTCCACGAACCCGACACCGAGTTCAGTGTGGTCGTGGCCACTGACGCCAAGCTCGACCGGGTGGCCGACACTCCTGAGTACGAGTGGCTGAGCAGGGCCTCCGCGGTGTTCATCGACGAGGCGCACCGGGCCGGCGGGTCGAAGATGTACACGAAGATCCTCAGGTGGCTCGGAGTCGACGGTCGTAGCTGGGAACGGCCTCTGGTGGGCATCTCGGCGACGCCGTTCAAGGGCAGCGGCGATGTCACCGAGCCGACGAAGGAACTGGCGGCCCGCTTCGGTCACCACAAGATGAGCGCCTTCGACGGCAACGCCTACCCGGAGCTGTCGAAGAGAGGTGTCCTCGCCAGGGTCCGACACGAAGTGCTGAACGGCGTGAAAGTCGCGCTGGAGCCGGACGAACTCGCACAGGTGCGGTCCCTGCGCAAACTCGAACCCCAGGTCCTCGACCGCATCGGTCGGGACCAGGCCCGCATGAAGATCCTCGTGGACGACATCCTGAAGCGGGATCCGGAATGGCCGATCCTCGTGTTCACGCCGAACGTCCTGTCCGCCCAGGTCCTCGCCGCGACACTGCGTTACCGGAAGGTCGCGGCCGAGGCGGTCAGCGGCCAGACCGGACGGCAGACGCGCCGTGACGTCATCGAGAGGTTCAAGAGGAACGAGATCAGGGTTCTGGCCAACTGCGACCTGCTGATCCAGGGATTCGACGCGCCCGGCGTCCGGGCGCTGTACATCGCGCGGCCCACGTTCAGTCCCAGCGCCTACATCCAGATGGCCGGCCGCGGTCTGCGTGGTCCGGAGAACGGCGGCAAGGAGGAATGCCTCATCGTGGACGTAGCCGACAACTTCGGCGCGGTCAACGACTTCCTCGGATTCCGTGCCTACGAGGGCCTCTGGCGAAAGCAGGGATCATGATCCTCATACCGGATCTCGCCGACATCGAGGCGACCACCACCAGCAACGCCGAACGGCGGGTGGCCCGACTGCTGCGAGCGATCGACGGTCCCCCCGACGCCGTCGCCTTCCACTCTGTGAAGCTGCGGAGCCACGCGGTCAAGCAGCAGGGGGAAGCGGACTTCGTCGTGCTCTGGAACGGCGTCGTCGTCATCGTCGAGGTCAAGGGCGGGGGCGTCAGGAAGTACGACGGCGTCTGGTACTCCATCGACCGCCACGGTGACTGGAAGAAGTTGCGCGAGTCGCCGATGGACCAGGCGCAGTCGGCGATGTACGCGCTGCGCGACATCCTCCAGGAGGAAGGCGTCGGTTGGTTCGCTGCCGAGGCCGTTGCCCTCACCCCCGACATAGACGCGCCTCCGGCAGCCGTCGAATGGAAGGGAAGCCACTGGTGGGCCAAGGAGCAGATGAGCATTGCCGCACTGACGGAAGCCTTCGAGAAGGTTGCCGGCGAGGCGAGGCCCGCTCCCTACGGAATCAGAGTCGCCCGGTCCGAGACTCTTCGGGCGCGCCTCTTCGGTGAGTTCACCAGGATGCCCGTCATCGATGCGCAGCGGGGCGCCGTGCTGGAGGAGCAGAATCGAGCGACCGAGGGACAGGCCAGGGTCTTGGCCGCGCTCTCCCGGAACCCGAGGATGCTCGTCTTCGGTGGCGCGGGCACCGGGAAGTCCCTGGTGCTTGCGGAGGGCGCGAAGCAGGAGGCGGGCGAAGGGAAGTCGGTGCTCATCACCTTCCACTCGCCCGCCTTGGTCGACTTCTTCGGTCCGCGGATCGAGGGCAGAGATGTCGATCTCCTTCCGTTCGCGGACCTGTCCGGTGACAAGCAGTACGACGTCGTCTTCGTCGACGAGGCACAGGACCTCATGAACGCCGAGGGCATGGACGCCTTGGACGCCGTGATCCGCGGGGGTCGAGAAGGCGGCCGGTGGAGGATGTTCCTCGACCCCAACAACCAGGCACGCGTCGACGGTGAGTTCGACCCGGACGTCTGCGAGTTGGTCCAGCAGGAGGCGCTCCAGTACGACCTGGACCGGAACGTGCGCAACACCCGTGCGATCGTCCACGTCGTGCAGGAGTACCTCGGCGCCGACGTCGGGGACCCGGGCATCGTCCATGGCGACCGAGTGGAATGGCGGTGGTCCGACGGGACGGCCGGTGTCGCCGCCGCCGAGGCCGTGGCTCGCGACCTCGTCGCGAACGGGGCACGCCGCCAGGACATCTGGGTCATCAGTGTGTCCGAGGACGCCGAGCCGCACAGGACCGAGGCCGGATTCCTCGTGACCAACCCCCGTTACGCCAAGGGGCTGGAAGCAGAGCACGTCATCGTCTGCGACCTGCCCCAGGAATACGACGACCGGGGGCTCGCCGCTTTCTACGTAGCCGTCACGCGGGCGCGGATCACGCTCCACGTGGTCGCGTCCAAGAACGACAAGAAGCGCCTCCAGGATCTTCTTCGAAAGCAGGTTGGGAAGTGAACCTCACAGCCGCCCAAAAGGAGGCCCTCCACCATCTCCGAGCCTCCTACCTGGGGCCCGAGGCCGGAGACGAGGAGGTCACGGCGAACCTGCCTCACCGACAGTACGCCGTCGGCATGCTGTTCCCGGTCGAGGCCGAGGCACGGGGATCTCACGGCGACGGGAACACGGACGAAGAGGTATCGGCCGATGTCCCCGACGGCGATGTCGAGGAGAGTGGGGCCGGAGTTCCCCTGGCCGAGGACTGGAAGCCCTCATCCGTCGCGCTCTCCTTCGTCACCGACGGCGACTCCGTCGACGTTGACTTCTCGTGCGGTACGTACGCCGGTGTCGAGGAAGACGGGCCGCCCAGGTGGCGGCGTACCCCGTTCTCCGTCGACGGCCTCGACCTCCGCCGGGGGAAGGGGCCCGAGCGCCTTTCCCTGGGCGGTGTCTCGGTCGAGATCGGGTCGCGTTGGCGCGACTTCCAGGGCGACTCGTTGGTCACCGTCCACGTAAGGGTCCTGACCGAGTCCACGGGCGACGATCGACTCGACATTCCTCGGACGCTGTTCCAGGTCCACCTGGCCGCCGCTCCCTCCGCCGGGGCGGAGATCCTGGAGTACGACACGACGCGCTCGATCGACACCGACCCTGAAGCTGCCGAGCTGCGCCTGCGCTATCGGAACCGGAAGGTCTACGCGGTCGGGCACGGAATGGCCGCGGACTGGGAGTTCGCGGAGGACCGTTGTGCCAAGGTCTTCCTCGATCCCGTGCCGGCCTTCGTGGTGCCCGCCGTCGAGACCACGGGGTTCGATGAAGGGACGGCCGAGGCCAAGGCGTTGGAGCTGGGCCACCTCCAGCAGATCGACAAGTATCCCGAAGCGGTCCTTCGATCGTTGGACGCCTTCCTCGAGGCGTTCGCCGGCTGGGCCTCCCGCCAGATGGAACGGGCGGAGGCGTTCAGCGACGAGAGGGCCGTGGCCGTCCGCATCGCCGGGCGTTCGCAGGACGCCGTCGACAGGATGAGGGAAGGCATAGACCTCCTCCGGGCGCCGGGACAACAGGACCTTCGAACGGCCTTCTCACTCGGCATGGCCGCCATGCGTCTTCAGATGCGGCAGGCGTCCATCAACCGCGGGAAGCCGGAGGAGCAGGTGCCGGAGCCGCGGTGGCGACCCTTCCAGCTCGGCTTCCTGCTCGTGTCGCTGGCCTCTACCGTCGATGAGGGGCACAAGGATCGGGACCTCGTCGACCTCATCTGGTTCCCGACCGGTGGCGGCAAGACCGAGGCATACCTGGGTCTCGCCGCGATCGAGGTGTTCCGCCGACGGCTCGCACACGGCACGGCCGGCGGGGGAACCGCCGTCATCACCCGCTACACCCTGCGGCTCCTGACCTCTCAACAGTTCCAACGGGCCGCGGCACTGGTCTGCGCGATGGAGCGGCTGCGGGCCACGGACGACCGGGCGAAGGGCATGGCGTCCTTCTCGATCGGTCTGTGGGTGGGCAACGAAGTCACCCCCGGCACGCGAGTAGAGGCGCGTGAAGCACTCAAGCGGCTTCAGAAGGCCGCGCGCCCGGAAGAGGCGAACGAATTCCAGGTCGAGAGCTGCCCATGGTGTCTGACGCCCTTGGTGCCGAGGCTCAGGAGCGACAAGCCAGAGGACTACGGCATGCGCCTGCAGGGCGTGGACGTCGTGCTCCACTGTGTCGACGCGTCGTGCGACTTCGCCGGCGAGCTCCCGCTCGCGGTCGTCGACGAGGTGCTGTACAAGGAACCGCCCACGATCCTCCTGGCCACCGTCGACAAGTTCGCGCGTCTGCAGTTCAGGCCGGAAGCGGGCAGGCTGCTCGGTTTCGGGACCGCCTTCAGGCAACCGTCCATGATCATCCAGGACGAGCTACACCTGCTCTCGGGGCCGCTCGGAACCACCGTCGCCGTCTTCGACGCGGTGATCCAGCTCCTGCTGAGCCGGTCGGGCTCCAGTCCCAAGATCGTGGCCTCGACGGCCACCATCCGCGCGTCCGAGGAGCAGGTGGAGGGACTGTACGGCCGTGAGGTCGCCCTGTATCCGCCATCGGGACTCGACGACGACCGGACCTTCTTCTCCCGCCCGGTGGAAAGCGGAGAAGGACGTCTCTACATCGGCCTGATGCCGCAGTCGGTCTCGCAGCCGTCGGCCGTCATCGCAGCCGTCACCCCCATGGTGGAGATGCCGGAGGCGCTCGCCGTCCGCGCCCCGTCCGCCGCGTCACGGGACGCGTACTGGACGCTGGTCATGTACCACAACAGTCTTCGTGAGCTCGGACGTACCGGGACGCTGGTCGTCGACGACGTCAACGGTCGTCTGGAGCCCCGAGCCGAGAGGCTCGGCTTCCCCCTGCGGCCCGTCAGAGCGGGGAAGGTCCTGGAACTGACGAGCCGTCGCGGAGCCGAGGAACTGCCGAACGATCTCCGCGCGCTCAGGATCAGGGCCGACGAGTCGCCCGAGGCCGTCGACGTGGTCCTCTCGTCGAACATGCTCTCCGTGGGCATCGACATCCCGCGGCTCGCGCTGATGCTCATGGTGGGGCAGCCGAAGACCACGGCCGAGTACATCCAGGCCACGAGCCGTGTCGGACGTGGAGACACGAAGGGCGTCGTCGTCACGCTGTTCCGGTCGGGAAGGGCCCGTGATCGGTCGCACTTCGAGACCTTCCGCGGCTACCACGAGGCCCTCTACCGGAGCGTGGAGCCCACCAGCGTCACACCGTGGTCGCTGGCCTCGCGCGAGCGATCGCTCGCCGGCGCGCTCGTGGCACTGCTGCGGCAGTCGTTCACCGCTTTCGCCCCGAACGAAGCGGCGGGTCGGTTCGACCTCGGGGACGACAGGATCCGCGAAGCGGTCGATCGACTCGTGGAACGGTTCCTCGGCTACGTGACGCGCGCCGACGGCCTCGAAGCCCCGGAAACACGCTCCGCGGTATGGAGCCTCCTGAGGGACTGGGACCGACGGGCAGCCCAGGCACGGCAGTCGAATGAGCCCCTGTACTACCAGCGGACGAAGAAAGACCAGGCAGCTTTGTTGAAGAAGTTCGGCCAGCCCGGCGAGGGGTGGCTTGTCGCAGACTCAATGAGGTCAGTGGAGCCCAACGTGGCGGTCGAGGTCCAGGAACCGCAGGAGGAGGTGCACCATGGAGAAGATCAGGCATGACCTGCGCCTCTCCGAGACGATCTCACCGTTCGGTGTGGGAGCGATCGTCGACGTGCGAGGCGAGTCGCTCATGGCGCCGGACACGTCCTGGTGGGACAAGAAGTTCGCCCACGAGATCAGCTGTGAGCGTCTGATGGCCCGCCTCGGTGCCGGTGTTCTG
Source organism: Streptomyces sp. NPDC057445 (assembly GCF_042802855.1). Lineage (NCBI taxonomy): Bacteria > Bacillati > Actinomycetota > Actinomycetes > Kitasatosporales > Streptomycetaceae > Streptomyces > Streptomyces sp. NPDC057445. The sequence goes on from NZ_JBHVDH010000004.1 coordinate 34,887, forward strand.
AGACAACCGCCGGCACACGCGAGCCGGGCCGCAAAGGAAACTCCTGCGTTGCCGTACTGGCGCTTTCCCGTTTGGCGGTTCTGCGAGCGCTGCGACAAGCTCTCGAAGCTGACCGGTAGGAAAAAAGGCAAGTGGAGCAACACCTGCGAGTGCGGCGGCGCGCTCGTACCGATGCGATATGTAGCCGTCTGTGAAAAGGGCAGCCACATCCAGGACATCAACTGGTTCCAGTGGGCGCATCGTGGGCGCGCGGCGAGCCTGAACGAAGCAGTCCGCTTCTGCCGTGATTACAAGGCGCTCCGGTTTCACAAGCTGGCCACTCGCGGCGAAGGTCTCGCTGCCCTGGTGGTGAAGTGCTACGGATGCAAGAACGAGCGCAAGCTCGCGGAACTTGTGACGAAGGGGGCCCTGCACCAGGACGGGATCCGTTGCGCAGGACGGCAGCCCTGGGAGCCGGAGAACTCCGTCAAGAAGCCCTGCCCGTACGAATTGGTCGCCGTGCAGCGCGGTGCCACGGGCAACTACATCGCCGACAGAATCTCGGCTCTCGACATCCCGGAGGAGCGCCCGCAGTCCGCGGAGATGGCCGACAAGATCCGTGGTCACATGCTCTTCGGGAAAGTCGTGACCGACAACGGCGGACCCCAGTCGGAAGTGTTGGCGCAGCTGATCGCCGATGATTTCGGAGTGACGGCGGAAACCGTCCTCGGCGTCGCGGCGGGGGAGGAAAGCCCCGCGGGCGAGCTGCTGCTCGATCTGAAGGACGGTGAGTGGTCGGCGTTCCTTAAGAAACTCGATGAAGGGCGCGACCGCACGGCAAGCGACTTCGTCGTCGACGGGAGAAGCCTCGAAGGGCTCGCGGGACCGCAGAGCCTCCTCGCCAAGATCAGCGGCATCGGACAGGTACGCCGGGTCCGGGAGGTCCGTGCCCTGCGAGGATTCCGACGCCACGACGCGGAAGCGACTCTGATCAACGCCGATCTGGGATCGGACCGGTCGTATCGGCCCACCTACCCGGCGATCGAGCTGTTCGGAGAAGGAATCTTCCTGCGGGTCCACGAGGAGAAGCTCGCCGCATGGGAGGCACAGCCGGAGGTGCAGGCACGCGCCGGCATCCTCAAGAAGAGAAGGGCGGACTCTCCCTGGGCCGGCCGCCTCGACGTGCCGGAACCCAGGTACATCGCCCTGCACACGCTGGCGCACCTGCTCATCCGGCGACTGGCGTTCGCCAGCGGCTACGCGTCTGCCTCACTGCAGGAAAGGATCTATGCGAACTCCGACCGGACGGATAAGACCGCCGGGATCCTGATCTATACCGCGGCAGGGGACGCCCAGGGGACTCTCGGCGGTCTCGTCAGGCTCGGGGATCCCAAGAAGCTGATCCCACTCCTAGTGGCAGCCCTGGACGACGCGGACTTCTGCTCCAACGACCCGGTCTGCATCGAAAGCGACCGTCAGGGAGCCTCACAGCTGAACCTCTCGGCCTGCCACGGGTGCTCCCTGGTGAGTGAGACCTCCTGCGAAACCGGAAACCGGCTACTGGATCGACAGCTGGTCCTGGGCGGAAGCGACGTGAGAGGACTGCTGGACGACGTCCTGACGGACGTCCGACGGCTCAGGTGACTATCTGCGGCCCCGTAGCGCATGCTTGGGGCCGCAGAGCGGCTATCCGCGGCCACCGCCGGGAGGAATCTGTAACCGTCGCTGCTTCCGGACCCGAGACGCTGATCAGCCGTCCGCGGAAGACCCTATGGTTTTCGCCGGTCGACGGGTTCGATCTCTGCGCTGCACTGCTGTAACAGTTCCGGAGGCCCTGTGTCTGAATCCGGTTTCTGCTGGTCACAGGCCTAAGGGGGTTTGCTGAGGGGGCGCCGTCCACCCATGGTCCACGTGGGGGGCGGTATCTCTCGCCCGGGTGGCAAGGTCCACGATTTTCGTACTGATGCCCCTCTCTCAGTTGATCACTGTGCGACACTCCCAGAGCCGAGGCTCGCAGTACTGCGCAGGGGTGGGTAGGGATGCACGGACCAAGTAAGAACCTTGATACGTTCCTCGACGTTCTGAATGGAAACCCAAGGCCTGTTGCCGGAGCGAAGCAGGGTGAGCGAATTGCATACGCGACCCGCTTCGCGAATGACATGGCAACATTCATCGCGAACCGGCTTCGCAAGGACTTCGAGGGAATCCTTCCGACCCCGGACGGGAAGGGGCAGGAGTCGAGAGCTCGCACTGCGAAAGGCTTCAAAAAGCTAGACGTTAACTATTCCACCCCGCAGCTTGGGCTTGGCTTGGGTGTATCTCTTAAGCACATTCAGGCAGCCGATGGAAAGAGCAGTAGATACACCAAGAACTACAGTCGTAACGATGCTGAACTTCGGGCCGAAGCCATGGACTATCATCAAAGGCAGCCCTATGCGGTCATGATCGGACTGCTCATGCTTCCGTACGACTCTTGTGATGACTACGGCGGCGGCCGTGAGCCGTCGTCATTCGGCGCGGCAGTGAGGACCTTTCGAAACCGCTCTGGTCGATCGCGCCCGGATGGTCCTCTGGACCTGTTCGAAAAATTCTTCATCGGGTTGTATGAATTCGAGGGGTCTGAAAAGGGGAGGCTTGATTTCTACGACGTCGACAGGCCGTGTCCACCGGCCACCCGTAGGCCTGTCGATGGTGAGTATCTCGATATGGGCGAGTTCCTCGCCTCCATACTTGAGGCTTATGACGCGAGGAACAATCCGCCCATGGAGTGGGCAGATATGTAGGTGCGGCAGCCATCCGGACTCGAGATCTCACGCAAGATCTGGCAGGATGTGGGCATGCTCGACGTGACGTCCTCCTCCGACAGCACCCTCCGTGTAGCTGGCCTGTTCGCTGGCATCGGTGGGCTTGAACTGGGCTTCCACGCACTGGGGGCGACCACTGAGCTGCTGTGCGAGTTCTGGGAGCCGGCACGGACGGTGCTGAGGGAGAACTTCCCCGGCGTGCCGATGCATGATGACGTGCGGACGCTGACTGGCTTGCCGGATGTGGATGTCGTCACAGCGGGCTTCCCGTGCACGGACCTGTCACAGGCTGGGAGGCAGGCGGGCATCGAGGGTGAAAACTCAGGCCTGATCAAGCACCTTTTTGACCTCCTGTCGGACAGCAGTCCCCGCTGGGTGGTAATTGAGAACGTGCGCAACATGCTGGCTTTGGACAAGGGTAAGGCTATGGCCTATCTCGTTTCGGAGCTGGAGCGCCTGGGGTACCGGTGGGCCTATCGAGTCGTTGATTCACGCTTCACTGGCGTTCCTCAGCGAAGGCAAAGGGTCTTGATGGTGGCCTCGAAGGATGATGATCCTGCGGACGTCCTGCTTGCCCGTGACGCTGGTGAACCGCATGAGGCAAGGTACTCGGCAGATGCGTTCGGCTTTTACTGGACGGAAGGTAATACTGGAATCGGTTGGGCTGAGGATGCTATTCCCACTCTCAAGGGTGGCTCGTCCATGGGGATCTCCTCTGCGCCTGCCATATGGATTCCGCAGCAAGAAGTTGGCAAGGCAATAATTACGCCTCATATTAGTGACGGCGAAGTTCTGCAGGGCTTCGAGGCGGGGTGGACAGCTTCCGTGAATGGTCGTGTAGGGCATCGTTGGAAGCTTGTGGGTAATGCTGTAACCGTTGGCGTTTCTACATGGCTAGCTGAGCAATTGGTCGCTCCTCAGGTTTATGACCGGACTGGCGACATTGACTGTGTAGGGGCTGCCCGTTGGCCGCTTGCTGCATGGGGCTATCAGGGAAAGCGATGGGCGTCCAACGTCTCGATGTGGCCCGCCCATCAGCCTTACCGTCACTTGCTTGACGTGGTGGATGTAGCTCAAGCCCACCCCTTGAGCTTCCGCGCAACTAAGGGGTTTCGTAGCAGGCTTGAGGCAAGTCGTCTGCGCTACAGCCCGGCCTTTATGGATGCTCTGAAGCTCCATGAGAAGCACATGGAAGCTGAAGCTCTCGTCAAAAAGTAGACAGAGTGCTTGTGGAGGAGGCGGTCAACCTCGGCGTGCGTTGATGAGATTGCGGAGTTCGTCAGGCGTGGGCCACGGCGCATGACGGTGGATCATTCTGTGGCAGTTGGCACAGATCAGAGCGAGATCAGCGAGCTTGGTTAGCCCTTCGCCAGCCTCATGCAGGGGCACAACGTGGTGGCACTCGATGTATCCGGCGCCCCGCGGGCCGTAGGTGGCCTCGAAGTCGAAGCCGCATGCCTCGCATGCGAGCTGGCAGCCCTGGCGCAAGACGGCATTGATCTTCCTCTTGCGTAGCCCCTTGTCCCGCTCGCGGCTCTTGTGGCGGCGGATCAGCAACCTGCCCTCGGGTGCGCTGTAGTCGTCCTCCTCCTCGGCCTCCGGGGCGAGGTCTTGGAATTCTCCTGTGATGAGACCGTCCCGGATGCGCTGGGCTACCTCCGCCATCTCGGCTGGCCGGGCCAGAAAGTCGTTCATCACCTCGACATCGAGCGCGTTGCCGTTCGTGGGCTTCCCCTGGTAGGCCGGGTGCCGGGACGTAATGTCGGCTGTCTTGCGAGCTACGCCGTTGGGGTTCCGGAACAACTCGGTACGTACTTCTTCCGGGTAAATCGGCATGGTCTGCAACACTGCGGACAGCTCGATCACGCGTGGGTCGTTGAACTCCAGTCGCTTCCAGCCGTTGGTCATCGCCAGGTCGCAGGCAAGGATGATCTCGTCACGCGTCCAGTCAGGATTCCTGGATGAACGGACCAAGAAGCCAAGTTGGGCGAGCCACTTGGCGGCGTGCGACCGTCCCCCGCTCAACTCGTCCGGCCTGAGCGCCCGATCTTGATCGAACTTGTGAGCGACTCCGGCTATGGCCTTTGAGTCGTATGTCCTGCCCTCGTGTACGAGGAGGTACCCAGTCGCTGGCTGGTACCCATAATCGGACAGGAACCTGTCGCGACCCAACTCGTCGTACTCAGCTATGGCTTTGAGGACACCGTCTCGACTGATCGATCCTTTGCGCATGACGGAAGGTTAGACGCCGGCACCGACACCTCGGTCGGAGTGGGAGCAGGATCGGCTAGGCATGCCCGCATGCACATGAACCTGCGCAAAGGAGGGTGCGTAAGCCGCCTCGCCTGACTAGGATTTGCCCTCAGGGCGGCCGTGAGAGGCCTATCGAAGAGTTGCAAGGGGCGGGGAGAGCTAATGAAAATGGAGCCACGTAGCATGGCGCTCGACAAGGTGTTCAAGCGTCGCGGCCGCTACGATATCCCCGACTGGCAGCGTGATGAGGTGTGGTCACCTCAACAGAAGAGACTTCTCATCGACTCGATTCTGAGCGGGTGGAAACTTCCGAAGTTCTATTTCGCGAAAACTTCCAGCGATCCTGATGAGTTCGACGTGGTGGACGGGCAGCAGCGCCTCGCCACGATCTGGGAATTCTTTGAGGATGAGTTGACGCTCTCCGAGGAATCCGCCAAGCGGTTTGGCGGGCGCACCTACTCTGAGCTCCCTGACGCAGTCACCGATGACTTTGATGACTTCGAGATTCAGTACGATGAAATCACCGAAGCTACTGACGATGACATTCAGGAGTTCTTCCAGCGGCTTCAAGCGGGAAAGAGTCTCACTTCTGCCGAGAGGCTGAATTCGGTAAATAGCAACCTAATTCGTTACGCGCGAAAACTGTCCGCTCACAAGTTCTTCGCCGGTAAGGTGAAGACTAATAATACGCGAAAAGCGTACTTCGATATGGCGTTGAAGGCCCTTGCCTTGGAGATTGAAGGCTTTGGTCTGGGGCTTCGGTATGACGACTTGAAGGAGTTGGCTGACTCGCAGAGCAACTTCTCGGAGGACTCGCAAGTGGCGACACGGCTCCTGAGTACGCTTGACTACCTCGATCGCTGTTTCCCTGAAAAGAGTTCGGCCCTTCGAAACCGAAGCACCATCCAATCGTTCATCACGCTAGGGGCAGTTATTGTGTCGAGTGGGCGATCCGAAGGGACGGAGGAGCGTCTCTACTCCTTCTTTGAGGACTTCACCGCCCAGCTTGCGAGGCAGAATGAGTTGGGCACGAAGGCCACCGACATTGCGTACCTGGACTATCAGCGAACGCTCTCGGCGAATGTCAAGTCTGGCGCTAAAGATCGGCACGAGATCCTTCTGCGTAAGCTGCTGATCTCAGACCCTGCGTGGATGAACGTGCTGTCGCTCAAGGAGCCGGCATCGACCGCGATCCGAGAGGAGATTAACAACCTGGGTCGTAGGATTGGAACCCTGATCTCGCAAAGGAATGAACAGTACTCCGCCAAGCATGGGTCGGATCTTTTCAAGCCTACTAACAAGACCCTCGCCGCGATGTCTTCGATTCGCGAGCCCATCGAGAACTTCGAAGCTTACTCGAAGTTGATCGGTGAACTCTATTTCGTTCTCCGTGAGGGTCCGGGCTCTCGTCTCGACGGTAATGTTCCCTCGTCTTTCATCGACGTGAATCTTCTCCGTACCGGACTGCAACACGATGTTGATCACGGGAAGGCGGGAGCGGTCGCCAGTAAGAGAAGGAAAATTGGTGAGGCGTTCGCGCGATACGCCTCTGGTGAGACCTCGCCTTCTACCCTGGCCCCGGAGCGTTTTCCCCTAGTGCAGGCAGCGCTGCTCCGTGCGATTGCCGAGGACCTGGATACCCTCACGGTGTAAACCTCTTGGGAGGGGAGCTATTCCCGAAAGGTCGGCGGAGCGGCTTTGGGCTGGAGCTGCTTTGGGGCGAGTGATCATGGCCCCTTAAGCTGATGGCGAGTCGGGCAGTCTGTGGACCTGCCCGTTAAAGCACGACGTTGGGGCCATGACCTTAGAGGCTCGCCCCAAAGTGGCTGCCTAAAGCCGTGGAGTCGACCGCCCAGCCGCGGACTGGTTCTGACCTGTGGTGCCGCACTATCCCTCAGCCCCGGCCTGGTCTTTCGCCCCTTTGTGGGCGCGGGCGGGCGACGACGCGCGGTCCCGGTGGCGGAGACATGGAGGGAGCCGGGCGGCGGCGTCCGGCCGGCGCCGCCGCGCTGTGCGCGGCACCTCTGATGTCATCAGACTGCTTGCAGTTCCAGGAGGCCGGGCTCATCGGCGAGCGAAGCGAGCACTTGATGACGTAGGGAAACTCTGTCCGCGTTACGTCGGGCGGGCTGTGTCCTGTCTCGGGTGATGCTGGCTGTTGCTCTGTCGCCGGGCTGGGCTACCGTGCCGTTCATGCCTTTTGCGCTGGACACGCCCCGAGGAGCGGCCGAGCTGGCCGAGTCGTTGTTGCCGCCGCTCGGCAATCGATGGCTGCACACTCAGGCTGTCGCCGCGCGGGCCGCCGAAGCGTCGCATGCTGTGTCCGAGGGTGAACGGGATCTCCTTGTCGCCGCAGCATGGCTCCATGACATTGGGTACGCGCCCGAGTTGCGTGACACAGGGTTTCATCCGCTTGACGGTGCCCGGCATCTGGCGTCCCTCGGGGCCCCTGACCGCCTGGTGCGGCTCGTCGCCCATCACTCCGGCGCGGTGTACGAAGCCGAGCAACGTGGGCTCTCGGCTGAGCTAGCCGCGTACGAGCGTGAAGACTCACCGCTGCTAGACGCGCTGATCTTCGCCGACATGACCACAGGGCCCGCCGGGCAGCGATTCGACTTCGATCGGCGCATGGACGAGATCCTCGTGCGTTACGAACCCGGCAGCGTAGTGCATACCGCGATCAGCAAGGCGAGGCCGTACCTTGGGGCCGCTGTCGAACGGACTCGTACGCGGCTCGCCAATCAGCCGATGTAAGGCTCCGCCTCGCCAGACAATCCGCGGTCGATCCGCATCCGCATCGACGGGTGGATGCGGAGCTCGTCGAGCCGGTCTGGCCGTACGAACGCGACTTCCTTGCTCTCGCTGCTGGTGCGCAATTTACCGCCGGTGATCTTCGCCGTGAAGCAGATCGAGAACTGTTGCCGTACCTCGCCGTCGTCGTATGCCATGACGTGCGCCGGATTCGTATAGAGGCCGACCAGTCCGGTGACGACAATGTCGAACCCGGTTTCTTCCTTCGTCTCGCGTACTGCGGCGTCCGCGACCGACTCACCGACGTCGACTCCTCCGCCGGGCAGTGCCCACAGGTCGTTGTCGGTCTTGTGGATCAGCAGCACTTCGCCCGCCTCGTTGAGCGCCACGGCTGTGACAGACGGGACGATGCTGTTCGCCTTCGGGGCCTTCGGGTCGTTGAAGTAGTCGATACGGGCCATGGCTCCAGCGTCGCATGAGTGCTGGTCGTCTACGAAGGAGTGCCGAGGTCCCACGCGTAGTCGAAGCTCTTCATGTAGTGGCGGAAGGTCCGCGCTCCTGGGATGTAGCGGAAGTGCAGCATGGGGTTCTGTCCGGCCGGAGCTCCGAGGACGTGGGGGTTCACCAAGATGTCGTCGTCGAACCGGTAGATCGAGTTGTACAGGATGGTGTCGTGAAGCCGGACCTCGACGCCCGGCGTCTTAGCGGCCGGTTCGAGGTATCGGCGGGTGATCCGTGCCCGGGCGGCAAGGTCGTTGCCGATGCCCTCCTCTTCGCCACGCTGGCGGACCATCTCAGATTCCGGGTCACCGAGGAGTATCCGGACTTGCGTTCCCGCTGCGGCCTTATCCGCCAGCTGATCCGGCAGGTCCGGGTGGCTGTCGAACAGGAAGAGACCGGCGTACACCAGAATCTCGACATGGCTCGTGGCCTGCTCGATAAGCGATGACCAGAGTGTGGCCGGCACTGCGCCGCGGTGCGGGTAGTACGTGACCAACTCTGAAGTACTTGCTGTCTCAGCCTGTTTGGTGACAGAGGGCCAGAGATAGACCTCGTCCACGCCGAGGAAGCTTGACGCCTTCCAGCGGTGCCCGCGATGCGGTGTGCGGTCGGTCGTGATCCAGCGCTCAACGCTCTTCGGGTCCACGCCGACGTGCTGCGCAAGCGACTGGACGGTCTCGCCCTTCGCTGAAATTGTCGCCCGCAGGCGCTCGTTCGCCAACTCGCACCGCCATCTCTGGGACGCTGGGGACGTTTTGACGATAGCTCAGACGTCCCCAAACGTCCATACGGGCCGTGATGTGTCCATCACTTCTTGCGGTCTCCTGATCTCACCGCCCGATACGGCGGGTTCAACCAGCCTCAACCACAGGAGACAAGGCGATGCGCAGGATCCCCGTGAAGACCGAAGCCATGACGGTGATGTTGATCCAGGCTCCGGAGCCGAAGATCAAGAACCGGGAGACCGGTGAGGTCGCGATCGACAAGCAGTCCGGCAAGGTTCAGTACAGCGTGAACGTGGCTGTGGTCGTGGATGGCCGGCCGGACGCTGTGACGGTCGTCGTCACCGAGGACGGTGTGCAGCCGGACCTGGTCCCCGGTATGCCGGTGGCTCTGCCGGGCCTGGTAGCCACGCCGTGGGAGAACGACTTCGGGCACGGCATCAGCTTCAAGGCGACCGCCGTGATGGCCGCGCAGGTGCCGACGGCTGCGAACGGCAAGGGCTGATCGCCGTGACGGAACTGCTTCTGTTCATAGGCGCGTTAGCCGTCTTCGCGCTGATCGTTCGGGTCAAGGCTCCGGCCGTGTACTGGGTGCTGTTCGGCCTTCCGGCCGCGCTCTACCGGGTCCTCTCCTCCTACCGCCCGACGATGGAGGCATGTGAGCTGACCGTCGCTCCGCCGTGGTGGAAGGTCTTCGCCAAGAAGCTGTCCGCCGGCGAGCAGCAGGCCCGCCCCGGCATTCCGAAACTGCGCGGTATCCGTCCGACCCGCACAGGCATGGTTCTCCGTCTGCGGCTGGCTGCGGGCCTGGCCCCGGACGATGTGGTCAAGTCGGCCGAGCGGCTGCGGCACGCGTGGGCTGTGTACTCGGTGCACGTCATCGAGATCAAGCCCGGTGTCGTCGATCTGCGAATGACCGGCTTCGACATCCTCGCCCACGTACGGATGCCGCGCCGCCTGGCTCCCGGTCCGCTGTCCGCGACGGTTGCTCTGCGGGAGGACGGCCGGCCATACGTGCGCGACTACCAGGAGATCCCGCACGGGCTGACGCTGGGGGCGAACAAGTCGGGCAAGTCGATGCACCAGCGCTGCCTGATCAAGGCTCTCGCACCGCAGAGCGTCGCCCTGGTCGGCATCGACTGCAAGCGCGGTGTGGAACAGAGCCCGTTCGCCCCGCGGCTGTCGGCCCTCGCCATCACCCGTGATCAGGCCGAGGGACTGCTGGACGCGCTGGTCCTGGAGATGGAAGACCGCTTCGACCTGCTCTGCCTGCACCAGGGCATCGCCCCGGGCACGGCGCTGGAAGACATCACCTCCGACATCTGGGGCCTGCCGAAGAAGCTGCGCCCCATCCCGATCGTGGTCCTGATCGATGAGATCGCCGAACTGTTCCTGACCGCCTCCAAGGCAGACACGGCCCGCAGGGACCACATGGTCACCCAGCTGGTCCGCCTCGCACAGCTGGCCCGCGCGGTCGGCATCTACCTGGAGGTGTGCGGGCAGCGCTTCGGCTCCGAACTCGGCAAGGGCGCAACCGCGCTGCGCGCCCAGCTCACCGGCCGCGTGGTGCACCGCTGCAACGACAAGCAGACCGCCGAAATGGGCTTGGCCGACGTCAACGAACTCGCCGTGCTGGCTGCGACCAGCATCGCCCCGGAACGTGCCGGTACCGCGATCGTCGGTGACTCCTCCGGCAACTGGACGCGCATCCGCACACCGAAGACGTCCCTGGGTGAAGTCGCCACGGTGTGCCGCGAGTTCGCGCACCTGACCCCGGACATCCCGGCCCTGGCCCCCTTCCGCCCGCCTACCGGGAACCCCGAGCCGGAATCGGCCCCGGCCGCCACGCCTGCAATCGCCTCGGGCACTGCGTAGCCCTCCGCTTCATCCGGCCGGCGTGACCGTCTCGCGCCAGGTCCCTACCCCCGCCATGCCCGAAACGAGGAGGCACGTCATGGCCTCACGAAGGCCGAGCACCACCCGCAAGACCGCGAAGAGCAAGCCGTGTCCGGACTGCCAGACCGGTCAGGTCTCCGAGTCCTTCCAGGTCGGCGGCCGAAGCAAGCGAGTGAGCGACGACCGGCAGGAAGCCCTGTGCCTGACCTGCTTCGGCACCGGTACGGCGCCCACCGACTGATCCCGCCGGGTGCCGGGCGGCAGGACGTATGAGCCCCGCCCGGCCCTGGCCCCACACCCAAGGAGGTGAAGACCGTGAGCCGCAAGATCCGCCTGGATGCCGTGCTGGTGCAAGCCGTGATCGCCGGGGCTCTGTCCTTCGCCCACCTGCACGACATCGCCGTCGCCGCGGGACAGGACGGCTGGAAAGCCTGGGCGTATCCGATCTCGGTGGATCTGCTGCTGGTCGCTGCCTGGCGACGGCTACGCATCCTCCGCGCTGCCGGTGAGCCCGCGCGTGCTGCATGGACGTGGTTCGCCGTCGCGCTTGCCGCATCGCTTGGCGCGAATGTCGCCACCGCCGGACTGCTCGACCTGAACGACGTTCCGGCCTGGCTGCGGATCCTGGTGGCCGGCTGGCCCGCGCTCGCCTTCCTCGGCGGCACCCTGCTAGTCCACACCCCTGCCCAGCAGGCCACCGACACGACCCCGGCCCCATCTGCCGCACCGCCTGCGGATGTCGCGCTCACCCGCGACATGCCCGCCCCCGCCCCGGTCCCGGCACCCGAGCCCGCTCCCGTCGCTGATCCGGTTCCGGCGCTTCCCCCCGCCGTTCAGGTACCGGCCGCACTCATCACGCAGGCCCGGAAGATCGCCGACGCCCACCAAGCCTCGACCGGTACCGCGATCGACCCCGACACCCTGCGCACCCGTCTCGGCGTCCCCGGCCCGATGGCCGACGCGATCGCAGCCCAACTCGCCTGACCTCAAAGGGAGCAACCCCGATGACTCGTGACCCCGCAGACCTGAAGGCCGGCGACTACCTCGACAGCGCCCGGGAGATGGCCGCCGCCGATCGCCCCTACCTGGCCCACCTGCTCGCCGAAGAAGCCGCACGGCGCACCCCCGACCCGACCACCGCGAACAGCATCCGTTCCCGCTTCCCCAACCCGACGACCACCGAAAGGAACGACCGACCGTGAACGTCGAACTGCCGCTGATCGCCGTGATCGCCATCTTCGGCTACTTCGGAATCAAGATCATGCGCCCGCCGACCTGGCTGATCGTCGTGCTCCTCCTCGGCGGCTTCCTCCTCGCCGACACGTTCCTTGCCCCGGCGATCGAGTCCGGCACCGAAGTCGGTGTCGACGTCGTCAACGGCACCACCAAGTGACCTGATCCGGAAGGGAGAACCACCGTGATACGCCCCGATGCGCAGCTCCGCGCCGGACACGTCCCGGCAGACCTGATCCCCCCGGGCACCGACCCCCGGTCCGTGGTCATCGTCCACACCACGCCCCGCTCCTGGACCGGCCCGGTGGTCCTGATCCTCGTCGCCACGGTCGGCGTCTTGGGCCTGGTCTACATCACCACCGTCGCCGTGCTGTCCCTGGTCCAGGTCGCCGCCACCACAGCGGCAGCGATCAAGGCAGCCGTACCGGCGCTGATCGGCGGCGGAGGCTTGATCACCCTCGCAGTCAAGACGCCCAAGAAGCCCAACAAGTGACCGGCCCTCCGGGCGGCCTCTACCGCCAAGTATCCGCCGCCCGGACGGACCGACCCCTACCTGATCACTCAAACCGGAAGGAACACCCATGATGCCCGACCGCACGCCTCGCGCTTCCCGAATCTGCCCGAACTGCGACGGCTTCCCCTCCGTCGCCGTCACCCTCGGCGGCCGCGACCGGAACGGACACCTGCGCACCATCACCGCGCACTGCCCGGCCTGCCACGGCACCGGCACCGCACCCCTCTGGCTCGTCACCTCACGCCGCCCGGCTGTCGACCGGCTCGGTGTCACCTCCTCCGGGCGGGAGGCAGGCCGATGATGCGCCGTTCCGCCACGTCCCGGCCGACCTCGATCCATCTGTTCTGCGGTGCCGGCGGGGACTCCGACGGATTCCGCCGTGCCGGGTTCGATGTGGTGCTCGGTGCCAACCACTGGGCACGAGCGGTCGAGACGCACGCGGCCAACTTCCCCGAGGCCGAGCACCTCTGTGTGGACCTGGACCACTACGACATGCGGCGCCTGCCCAAGGCCCGCGTCCTGGTCGGCTCGCCGATCTGCACCGAGGGCAGCCCCGCCGACGGCATCAACCGCCCCAAGCCTCCGCCCACTCCCGGTCAGCTGGATCTCCTGGAAGAAGGCCCGATTCAGGACGCCGCGTGGGAGCGCACCCGGGCCACCGCCTACGACATCCTGCGCGCCGCAGAGGTCCACAACTTCGACGCCGTGGTGTGCGAGAACGTGCCCCGCTTCGCCACCGCCTGGCCGCTGTTCTCCTGGTGGCTGCACGCCTGGGAAATCCTCGGCTTCCGCCACCAGATCATCTCGGTCAACGCCGCCCACATCGGCGCCGACGACAACCCGCACGCCCCGCAGTGGCGGGACCGGATCTTCATCGTCTTCACCCGCCGCGAGCTTCGGGCACCCAATCTCGATGTCCGCCCGCCCACCTGGTGCCCGGTCTGCGAACAGGACGTGCCGGCCGTGCAGTCCTGGCGCAACGGCCGGAAGATCGGCAAGTACCGGCAGCAGTACGACTTCCGCTGCCCCAACCCCGGCTGCCGTCATCGGATCGTCGAGCCGTACGTACGCCCCGCCGCCAGCGCGATCAACTGGTCAGACCCCGGTATCCGCATCGGCGACCGCCACAGCAAGGGCATGAAACCCCTCGCGGCTTCCACCCTGCGCAAGATCCGGCTCGGGCTGGACAAGCACCGGGTGCCGTCCGTGGTCACCGTCAACCACGCCGACCAGGGCGACGGCCGCGCGTTCCCCGCTCTGGCCGCTCCTCTGCCCACCCGCACGGTGCGCATCGGCGACGGCATCGCCATCCCGCCCCTGCTCGTCCCAGCCGGCGGCAGCTGGAACACCGACGCCGCCGCCGTCACCGTGCCCATGCGGACCCGCACCACCCGCGAGAGCGAAGCCCTGCTGCTGCCCGCTCCGTTCATCACCGAGCACCGCGGCGGCGGCTCCACCACCCGGGGAGTCGCTGACCCATTGGCCGCGATCACCGCTGGCGGCAACCACCACGGCCTGGTCATCCCCTACCGCAAGGGCGGGCTGACCACGACCGGGTCACCGCTGCACACCATCGCCACCCGCGAGTCAGCCGGCTTAGTCCTCGGCACCGACAGCACCCCCGCCCAGATCGACGTGGAGGACTGCTACTTCCGGATGCTGTCCGCCCGCGAGCACCTGCGCGCCCAGCGCTTCACCGACGACTACACGGTCCTCGGCCACGGGGGAGAGCAGACCAAGCAGGCCGGAAACGCCGTGCCCGCCAACGTTGCCCAGTGGATCGCCTCCGCCCTCCTGGAGGTGCTCTGATGCCCTCCCTTGAAGCCGACAGCCCTGTCCTGGCGCTGACGCTGCGGCAGCCCTGGGCGAGTGCCATCGCCTACGGCACCAAGCGGATCGAGAACCGTGACTGGCCGACCGACCACCGGGGCCTGATCCTCATCCACGCCGGACGCACCCTCGACCCGAACGCCCATGACGCCCCCCTGGCCCGTCCGTTCCTGCGCCGCCCCTTTCCCCGGGGTGCGGTCGTTGCTGTGGCCCGGCTGGATGGCTGCCACCCGGATGACGGCTGGTGCACCCTCTGGTCCGCCCGTGGTCGCTACCACTGGCGACTGACCGACGTGATCCCGCTCGCCGTGCCGCTGCCGGTGCCCGGTGCCCGGGGCCTGTGGACCCCGCCCGCCGGCCTGCTGGCCTCCCCGCTCCTGACCGATGCGCTGGAGGCCTCCCGTGGCTGACACGCTCGACCCGACCACCCTGGGCGACCTGCTCAGGGTGGCTTCGGCCCCCGACTTCGACCGCTGGCGAGAACAGATCAAGAAGACCGGCGGATGCGCCCAACCCATCCACCTCACCGGCTGGTCCCTCACCCGCGACAAGGCCACGGGGCAAGTCCTGCACGCGTACTCGACGGTGGATGAGCCGGGTGGCCGGCTGCGCATCGCCTGCGGCAACCGCCGGGCCTCACGCTGCGAGTCCTGCGCCTACCTCTACGCGGGCGACGCGTACCGCATTGTCCGCGCGGGCCTGTCGGGGGACGACGCGATGAACATCCCCACCACGGTTCGCGAACGGCCCCGGGTCTTTGCGACCCTCACTGCTCCGTCGTTCGGGCCGGTCCACAACCGCCCCGACACGGGCCGCTGCCGCTGCGGCACCCGCCACAGTGAGGACGATCCCGCTCTCGGCACTGCGCTCGATCCCGCGACGTACGACTACGCCGGGGCGGTGCTGTTCAACAACCACGCGGGGGAGCTGTGGCACCGGTTCGTCAACCGGCTCCGCCGCGAGCTCGCCGCTGCCGCCAGCCTGACGCAGAAAGCCTTTAAGGAGGTCGCCCGGCTGTCGTTCAACAAGGTCGCGGAGTTCCAGAAACGGGGCGCGATCCACTTCCACGCGGTGATCCGCATCGACGGCCCGGACGGCCCTGAAACGTTGCCGCCGCGGTGGGCCACGACTGAACTCCTCACGGATGCGATCCGCGCGGCCAGGAAGCACTCGTACACCACGGTGACTGTGCCCGCCGTCGACGGGCAGCCCGCACGCACCCTGTGCTGGGGCACTCAGCTCGACGTCCGTCCCATCAAGGCGTTCGACTCGGGGGAGGAGATCAGCGAGGGTGCGGTGGCAGGCTACGTCGCCAAGTACGCCACGAAGGCAGCCGAGACCACGGGTGCGCTCGACCGCCGGATCGGCGAACTCGCCGAACTCGACCAGCACCGTGTGCCTGAGCACGCCCGCCGGCTCATCCGCGCCTGCTGGGACCTCGATCCCCTCTACCCCGACCGCAGGCTCTGGGCCTGGGCGCACATGCTCGGCTTCCGCGGCCACTTCCTCACCAAGTCCCGCCGCTACTCCTCGACGTTCAGCCAGCGGCGGCAGGTCCGTGCCGACTACCGCGCCACCGAACAACGGCAAGCCCTCGGCTTACCCGAGCCAGAAACAACCCTCGTGCTTGCCGACTGGCGCTACGCCGGCCACGGCCACACACCCGGCGAATCCACCCTCGCCGCATCCATCGCCGAAGACATCCGCATCAACCGAGAAACCGCCCGGGAGGCCATGCAAGACCACCGAGCACTGGAAGGAGTGGTGACGTGAAAGACGAGCTGATGACCGTTCCGCAGATTCTCGACGAGCTGGGTGGCGTGTCCCGTCGTACCTTCTACCGGTGGCGTGAGCTGGGGCAGGGGCCCGCCGCATTCAAGCTGCCCAACGGGGAACTGCGCGTATGGCGCAGCGATTTCAGCGCGTGGCTCCGCAACCTGGAGGGCGCTGCCGCGTGAAGTCTCTCGATGTGAAGGTATGGGGTGTCCGCAAGCGCGACACCAAGACGCCCTCGTACGGTGTCCGCTGGTATGTGGCAGGTAATGTCTTTTCCGAGACCTTCCGGACCAAAGCATTGGCCGACCACTACCGTGCGAAGCTCCTGAAGGCCACGCGGGATGGCGAAGAGTTCGACACAGAATCTGGTCTTCCCGCTTCCATGGCGGAGAAGAAATCAGCTCTGACCTGGTACGCCTTCGCGCTGAAGTACCTCGCGATGAAATGGCCGCACGCCGCACCGAATACACGGGACGGCATCAACGAATCGTTGGCCTCGGTCACCATGGCGCTGCTCGACGATCGGCCTGGACGGCCGGCCGAAGAATTGCTGCGCAAGGCCCTGAGGAACTGGGCCTTTGTCCTCCCCGGGCCTGATGAGCGGGATCTGCCCATCGACATCGGTAATGCCCTGCACTGGGTCGCCAAGGCCTCTCGGCCGTTGTCCGACCTGGCCGACCCGGTGATCGGGCGCGCCGTGCTCGACTCGCTGAAGCTCAAGCTTGACGGCACTGCTGCAGCTGGTGAGACGGTACGGCGCAAGCGCCGGACACTCGTCAATGCTGCGAACTATGCGGTCGATTTGGGGGAGTTCCCGGAGAATCCCCTTACGGCCGTCCGCTGGCAAAAGCCCAAGGTGTCCACCCAGGTCGACCCGCGCGTGGTTGCCAACCCTGAGCAGGCCCGGTCTCTGCTCACCGCAGTGTCGTACGTCGGCGGCTACCGGCGTGCCCGCGGTCGGCGCCTCGTCGGGTTGTTCGCCGCTATGTATTTCGGTGGTCTCCGGCCCGCTGAGGCGGTCGGCCTAGCTGAAGCTGACCTCGTTCTCCCTGAGGAGGGCTGGGGTTCGGCGCTGCTCCACCGAACTCGTCCCTCGGTCGGCAAGCAGTGGACCGACTCGGGGGAGACCCACGACGACCGCGGGCTCAAGAATCGGCCGACTGAAGACGTCCGGCGCGTGCCCATTCCGCCCCAGCTCATTGCGGTGCTGCGTGAGCACCTCGCCACCTTCGGCACGGCGGAAGACGGCCGACTCTTCTTCAGTGAGAAGGGCTCGGTCGTCCCGTCCTCGACGTACTACCGCGTGTGGCGGGACGCTCGGCTCCTCGCACTGCCGCCGGCGGTCGCGGCCTCACCCCTCGCGAGCCGTCCGTACGACCTGCGGCACTCGGCGCTGTCGACATGGCTCAACGCCGGCGTCGACCCCACCGAGGTTGCCGAACGCGCCGGCAACAGCGTTGAGGTCCTGCTGACCCGCTACGCGAAGTGCCTCGACGGGAGGCAAGACGTCGCCAACCGTCGCATCGAAGATCTGCTCCGCGAGTACGAGTGAGCTCCACTGCCCGTGCCCAAGGCCTTTGGATCCGTCCAGGGGCCTTGTCGTCTCTGCACGACGGCATGACACAGTGTGTCCGTGCTCGCTTCCGTTGATGATCTTCCAAGGCCTTTGGCGACATGCTGGCTGTTCTGGATCGCTGTGCCGACCGGTGATCAGGCGGGTGTCATGGAAGTGCTGGGGCTTACCCAGCCCAGTCCAGTGACGTTCGCCGAAGCCGAGGCAGTCATCGACGATGATGGCCACGGTGAGTCGGAGGAGAATCCCGACGGAATGGCTCGGGTATATGTGAGCCCCGAACTCGACGGGTGGACTCTGGTCATCGGCCCGTGGTGCGACCCGTGCGACGTTGAGCGCAGCGATGAGGTGCTCCGTCTGTGCACGAATCTGAGCCTCCGCTACGGCCATGCACAGGCCTACTACTTCGGCGCTCAGGGCGACGGCTCGGCCTGGCTTGTTGCTGAGGGGGGCGTGGTACTGCGGCGGTACTGCGAGACCGGCGAAGCCGAGGACGCCCACTTCACGCTGGGAGAGCCGCTGCCCCTCGAAAGGGTTCGGCGGCATCAACTGGGACTACCACCGACATGGGATAAAGCGACTAGAAACGAAGAGGCCGAGGAGGAGTGGAAGTGGGCCGCGTTTGGCCTCGCCCCCGAGATCGCTGCGGCTCTGGGTGTCAGCCCACTTGAGTTGCTGGCAGGGACGCGCGTTGAGGGTGTCGGCGTCCTCGCTCTCACGCCGCACGCGCCGGCGGCGGAAGCCGAGCCGTCACGCACTGGCGGCGCAACCGACCTGTCCACCTACTCCTGAGAGCGGAAGCTCCCGGAAGAGTGGGGCCCTGTGTCGATAGTTCAGGCTGCTGGCACTTTCTTGGGTTCACCTGCGGCGATGCGCCAAGATCCCGTCCACAGCTCGTCCACAGACCCTGACATAGGCCCGCTCCGAGCGGCACACGGCTGCACATACGCGAAGACCCCGTCCTCAGCGAAAGCGCTGATGGCGGGGTCTTTGGGCACCTCATACAGGGTGCCCCCGGCAGGATTCGAACCTGCGCACACGGCTCCGGAGGCCGTTGCTCTATCCCCTGAGCTACGGGGGCGTCCGCCGCTCTCGGCGGCGACGGGTAGAACCCTACCAGCTCCCGCGGGGTACCCGTGAACAGGTATTTCCGGGCAGTGACGGGCGGCCGTTCCGGCGTCGTTCGGACGTCGTTCGGGCGTCGTTGCGAACGTGGGGACGGCCGCAGGGACACAAGCCCCCAGAGATCCCGGACACCTCGGTCCGCGGCCCCGCCCGGTCCACGCGCCCCCGCCGCGCGCCCCCAACGAAGGGCGGAAGTGGGGAAAACCCGGACGCAGCCCCGGCGCGGGACCTACTCTCGAGTTGTGTCAGGCGTGTCCGGCCGGGTGCTCGTTGTAGATGACAACAGGGTCATCCGGCAGCTGATCAGGGTCAATCTCGAGCTGGAGGGCTTCGAGGTCGTGACCGCGGCCGATGGTGCCGAGTGCCTGGAGGTCGTCCACCAGGTGCGGCCCGATGTGATCACCCTGGACGTGGTGATGCCGCGGCTCGACGGTCTGCTGACCGCCTCGCGGCTGCGCGTCGATCCGAGGACCCGGAATGTCCCCGTGGCGATCATCAGCGCGTGTACGCAGTACGAGGTGGAGAGCGGTATCGCCGCCGGGGTCGACGCCTTCCTCGCGAAGCCCTTCGAGCCTGCCGAGCTGGTACGGCTCGTGCGGCGGTTGATGCACAGGGAACACGGGGAACACCGGGAACACCGGGAACACCGTGACCACCGGGAGCACCAGGAGGGCCCGCCGGCGGTCGACGGCAGGCACGGTGCCGGGCGGGCGGGGAGTACGCGGGGCTGACCGGATGGCGAAACCGGTTCGCGATCACACCCCCTTCCTCCCATACGCTGGTCCCGTGACCCCCGCAGAGCTCTCCCGTACCGTGCTGGGCGCCGTGCGCCGTGCGGTCGAGGAGGGTGCCCTCGGGGTGGTCGTACCGGAGAAGGTGAAGGTCGAGCGGCCCCGGCCCGGTGGGCACGGGGACTACGCCACCGGCGTCGCGCTCCGGCTGGCCGGCCCCGCCGGCCGTGGCGCCCATGAGGTCGCCGAGATACTGCGGGCGCGGATGCATGATGCCCCCGGCATCGCACGGGTCGAGATCACGGGTCCCGGGTTTCTGAACTTCACCCTGGGTCCGGGTTCCGGCGCCTCCCTCGTGCGTGCGGTGCGCGAGCAGGGGCCCCGGTACGGGCACGGCGAAAGCCTCGCCGGGGTCCGTCACTCCTTCGCGCCCGCCAGCGAACCGCGGGCCGATGTCCTTACACATACGGTCGTACGGCTGCTGCGCGCCCAGGGGGCCGCCGCCGATGTGGTGCCCGGAGGCGAGGAACGGATCACCGCCGTTCCGGTCCGGGAGGACGGCCTGTTCGAGCGGCTCGGGCCGGACGCCGGCCGCTGGGCGCTGCTCCGCGCCGCCGCCCACGACCGCCCGATGACCGGTGACGGTCTCCTCGTGCAGAGCGAGGCCAATCCCTTCTTCCGCGTCCGCTACGCGTACTCCCGCAGCCGCGCGCTTCTCCGTAACGCCGCTCAGCTCGGGATATCAGGCCTGGACCAGGCCGGGGCCGAGGTCGACGCCGGGGCGGACGCCGAGGCCGGCGCCGACGCGCCCGCTCTGCTCGCCGCCCTCCGCGACCATCCCGCCGTCCTCGCCTCCGCCGCCCGCCGTCGCGCGCCCGACCGGCTCGCACGGCACCTCGAAGTCACCGCCGACGCACTCCTCGGCTTCCAGTACACCGTGCTGCCCCGCGGCGACGAGAAACCCTCGGCCGCCCACCGGTCCCGGCTCGCGCTCGCCGACGCCGCCGGGACGGTGCTGGCCGGCGGCCTGTCCCTGCTCGGCATCAGCGCGCCCGAACACTTGTGAAAGATGTGAGAGAGACAGCATGAGCCGTTCCGCCCACCCCGCAGGGCCTCGTCACGGAGACGTCCTCCCCGAGGGGCACTACTCCGCCCCGCCCGCCGATCTCAACGCGCTCGACGAGAAGGTCTGGGCCCGGACGGTCACCAGGAACGAGGACGGGGTCGTCACCGTCGGCGGGCTGGAAGTCACGCGGCTCGCCGAGGAGTTCGGCACGCCCGCCTACTTCCTCGACGAGAGCGACTTCCGCGCCCGCTGCCGCGCCTGGGCCGAGGCCTTCGGCAAGGACGCGGACGTGTTCTACGCCGGGAAGGCGTTCCTCAGCCGCGCAGTCGTGCGCTGGCTCAAGGAGGAGGGGCTCAATCTGGACGTGTGTTCCGGGGGAGAGCTCATCACCGCCCTCGACGCCGGTATGCCCGCCGAGCGCATCGCCTTCCACGGGAACAACAAGTCTTCCGAGGAGATCGAGCGCGCGGTGCGGGCCGGTGTCGGGCGCATCGTCCTCGACTCCTTCCAGGAGATCGTGCGCGTCGCGCACATCGCCCAGTCGCTCGGCAGGCGCCAGCGCGTCCAGATCCGTGTCACCGTCGGCGTCGAGGCGCACACCCACGAGTTCATCGCCACCGCCCACGAGGACCAGAAGTTCGGTGTCGCGCTCGCGGACGGGCAGGCGGCGGAAGCGGTCCGCAGGGCCCTGAAGCTCGACGGGCTGGAGCTCATCGGTATTCACTCGCACATCGGCTCCCAGATCTTCGACATGGCGGGATTCGAGGTCTCCGCCCGGCGTGTCGTGCAGCTGCTGGCGCAGGTGCGGGACGAGCACGGGGTCGAGCTGCCCGAGATCGACCTCGGCGGCGGCCTCGGGATCGCGTACACGTCCGACGACGATCCCCGCGAGCCCCATGAGATCGCCAAGGCACTCGGTGAGATCGTCACCCGCGAATGCGAGGCGGCCGGACTGCGTACGCCTCGTATCTCGGTCGAGCCCGGCCGCGCCATCGTCGGACCGACGGCCTTCACGCTGTACGAGGTCGGCACGATCAAGCCGCTGGAAGGTCTGCGGACGTACGTGAGCGTCGACGGCGGGATGTCCGACAACATCCGTACGGCCCTGTACGACGCCGAGTACAGCGTCGCGCTCGTCTCGCGGTCGTCGACCGCCGGGCCGATGCTCGTTCGCGTCGTCGGCAAGCACTGCGAGAGCGGCGACATCATCGTGCGGGACGCGTTCCTGCCCGCCGATCTGGCGCCGGGGGACCTCATCGCCGTGCCCGCCACCGGGGCGTACTGCCGTTCCATGGCCAGCAACTACAACCACGCACTCCGCCCGCCGGTCGTCGCGATCAACGACGGCGGGGCGCGCGTGATCGTCCGACGGGAGACGGAGGAAGATCTCCTGCGTCTCGATGTCGGCTGATGAAATATGTGTCTCAGGATCCGGACAGAGGGACAGAAACCCCCGTCCGGTGAGTGAGACTGGTTCGCACCCTGCTTGATGGAATGGCTGTGCTCGATGAAAGGCGTAGGTCGGATGATGCGTACGCGTCCGCTGAAGGTGGCGCTGCTCGGCTGTGGAGTGGTCGGCTCAGAGGTGGCGCGCATCATGACGACGCACGCCGACGACCTCGCCGCCCGGATCGGCGCCCCCGTGGAACTCGCCGGGGTCGCCGTCCGCCGTCCCTCCAAGGTCCGTGAGGGCATCGACCGGGAGCTCGTCACCACCGACGCCAAAGGGCTCGTCGAGCGCGGGGACATCGACGTCGTGGTGGAGGTCATCGGCGGGATCGAGCCCGCCCGCACCCTCATCACCACCGCCTTCGAGAACGGCGCGTCCGTCGTCTCCGCCAACAAGGCACTGCTCGCCGAGGACGGCGCCACGCTGTACGCCGCCGCCGAGAAACACGGCCGCGACCTCTACTTCGAGGCCGCCGTCGCCGGCGCGATCCCGCTGATCAGGCCGCTGCGCGAGTCGCTCGCGGGCGACAAGGTCAACCGTGTCCTCGGTATCGTCAACGGCACCACGAACTTCATCCTCGACAAGATGGACACCTCGGGTGCCGGCTACTCCGAGGCGCTCGACGAGGCCACCGCCCTCGGGTACGCGGAGGCCGACCCGACCGCCGATGTCGAGGGCTTCGACGCCGCGGCCAAGGCCGCGATCCTCGCCGGAATCTCCTTCCACACCCGCGTACGCCTCGACGACGTGTACCGCGAGGGCATGACCGAGGTGACCGCCGCCGACTTCGCCTCCGCCAGGCAGATGGGCTGCACCATCAAACTGCTGGCGATCTGTGAACGGGCCGCGGACGGGAAGTCGGTGACGGCCCGCGTCCACCCCGCGATGATCCCGCTCAGCCACCCGCTGGCATCGGTCCGCGAGGCGTACAACGCGGTCTTCGTCGAGGCCGAGGCCGCCGGACGGCTGATGTTCTACGGCCCTGGCGCCGGCGGCTCCCCGACCGCGTCCGCGGTCCTCGGCGACCTGGTCGCGGTCTGCCGCAACAAGCTCGCGGAGGCCACCGGGCCCGGCGAGTCCGTGTACACACAGCTGCCCGTCAGCCCCATGGGCGACGTCGTGACGCGGTACCACATCAGCCTCGACGTGGCCGACAAGCCTGGCGTGCTCGCCCAGGTCGCGACGGTCTTCGCCGAGCACGGCGTATCCATCGACACGGTGCGCCAGACGGGCAAGGACGGCGAGGCATCGCTCGTCGTCGTCACCCACCGCGCGCCCGACGCCGCCCTCTCGGGGACCGTCGAGGCGCTGCGCAATCTCGACACCGTGCGTGGTGTCGCCAGCATCATGCGGGTTGAAGGAGAGTAAACACCCATGAGCACTCGCACTCACCAGTGGCGCGGCATCATCGAGGAGTACCGGGACCGTCTCCCGGTCACGGACACGACGCCGGTCGTCACGCTCGGCGAGGGCGGCACGCCGCTCGTACACGCCCAGACCCTCTCGGAGGCCACGGGCTGTGAGGTGTATCTCAAGGTCGAGGGTGCGAACCCGACGGGGTCCTTCAAGGACCGCGGCATGACCATGGCGATCACCAGGGCCAAGGAGGAGGGCGCGAAGGCCGTCATCTGTGCCTCCACCGGAAACACCTCCGCGTCCGCCGCGGCGTACGGCGGCCGGGCCGGAATGGTCTCCGCCGTCCTGATCCCGCAGGGCAAGATCGCCATGGGCAAGCTGGGCCAGGCGCTGGTCCACGGCGCCAAGATCCTCCAGGTCGACGGCAACTTCGACGACTGCCTGGTGCTGGCCCGCGGCCTGTCAGAGAACTACCCGGTGGCGCTGGTCAATTCGGTCAACCCGGTCCGTATCGAGGGCCAGAAGACCGCGGCGTTCGAGATCGTCGACGCACTCGGCGACGCGCCGGACATCCATGTGCTGCCCGTCGGCAACGCCGGCAACATCACGGCGTACTGGAAGGGCTACAAGGAGTACGCCGCGGACGGGCTCTCGACGCGCACCCCCCGGATGTGGGGCTTCCAGGCCTCCGGCTCCGCCCCGATCGTGCGCGGCGAGATCGTCAAGGACCCGGCGACCATCGCCACCGCGATCCGGATCGGCAACCCGGCGTCCTGGCAGTTCGCGCTGGCGGCCCGGGACGAGTCGGGCGGCTTCATCGACGAGGTGACCGACCGTCAGATCCTGCGCGCCTACAAGCTGCTGGCCTCGCGCGAGGGTGTCTTCGTCGAGCCTGCGTCGGCCGCGTCGGTGGCCGGTCTGCTGAAGGCCGCGGAGGACGGGAAGGTCGAGCGCGGCCAGAGGATCGTCTGCACGGTCACCGGAAACGGCCTCAAGGACCCCGACTGGGCCGTCGCCGGCGCTCCTCAGCCGGTCACCGTGCCCGTGGACGCGGCCGCGGCGGCGGAGCGGCTCGGGCTCGCATAGGCGCCTCGGGGCGCGTCAAGCGCTCGGACGGGTGGTAGCGGAGAAGGGTGGGCGCACGACACGCATCGTGCGCCTCCCCTGCGCCCTATGTCGCCGCTGAACCTTCCTTCGATAGGCTGTGGGGACCCGCCCCGCCGCATATGCCGCGGTGTTGCCGCCGTTATGGCCACGGGTCTTCGTACATTCGTCAAGCCTCGTCAATCTCGCCGATCAGAACAGATCACACGGATCAGAACCAAGGAGTGTCGTCGAGCGATGGCCGGTCCCGCATTCCGCGCCGCCGCCGTCCGGGTGCGCGTCCCCGCCACCAGCGCCAACCTCGGACCGGGCTTCGATGCCTTCGGTCTGTCGCTGGGGCTGTACGACGACGTCGTCGTCCGGGTCGCGGACTCCGGCCTGCACATCGACATCGCGGGTGAGGGGGCCGAGTCGCTGCCCCGCGACGAGAGCCATCTGCTCGTACGCTCGCTGCGCACGGCCTTCGACCTGCTCGGCGGGCAGCCGCGCGGCCTCGAGGTCGTCTGTGCCAACCGCATCCCGCACGGCCGCGGCCTGGGCTCCTCCTCCGCCGCCATCTGCGCCGGCATCGTCGCCGCCCGCGCGGTGACCATAGGGGGCGACGCCCGCCTCGACGACGCGGCCCTGCTGGAGCTCGCCACCGAGATCGAGGGACACCCGGACAATGTCGCCGCCTGTCTGCTCGGCGGTTTCACCCTTGCCTGGACCGACGCGGGCGCGGCGCGCGCGATCAGGATGGACCCGTCGGATTCCATCGTTCCGGTGGTTTTCGTGCCGTCGAAGCCGGTGCTCACGGAAACCGCGCGCGGACTGCTGCCGCGCACGGTTCCGCACGTCGACGCGGCGGCCAACGCGGGCCGTGCCGCACTGCTCGTCGAGGCCCTGACCAGGCGCCCCGAGCTGCTGCTGCCCGCCACGGAGGACCGCCTCCACCAGGAGTACCGCGCCCCCGCGATGCCGGAGAGCGTGGCCCTGGTCAACCGATTGCGCGCGGACGGCGTCCCCGCGGTCATCTCCGGCGCGGGCCCCACGGTGCTCGCGCTGGCCGAGGACGGTGCGGCCGACAAGGTCGCGCGGCTGGCGGGCGAGGGCTGGGCGGCGAACAGGCTGGCCCTCGACGCCGCGGGCGCGAGTGTTCTGCCGCTCGCCTCGTAGCGACACGGGATTGCCGGTGATGGAGAGGGGGAATGTTTGTTGGAGCCGGTAGTGTTAACCTCAAGTACGCAGCCCACATTCTTGTGGTGCGGTGCTTTGTGTCCCCATCCGGGACCACCCATTCTTCCGGGAGCCTCCCCAACTGCCTGAGCAGCCTGCCTGAGCAGTTTCGAGCACGCTCCGGAGACGGCACGACACCCCTCGCTTTTCCCAGGAGAGGGCCGAGCAGGGGGAACTCGGGCCGGACTTTGCACGTACATCTCTTCCGCCGTACCCGGCGGGACCACCGCCCCGGCATCGGTTCGCGATCCGCAAGATCCAGACCGACGTCGGACAGCACAAACGGTCGCCGAGCCAGAAGGCCGACGTCCGCTCCAGGGAAGGACCCTTCGTGAGCGACACCACCGATCTGATGGGCGTGACTGCCGACAACAACGTCGACACCACCGCGCCCGCCGCAGGTGCTGCCACTGGCACCACCTCACGGCGCCGCCGCTCCGGCACCGGCCTCGAGGGCATGGTCCTGGCCGAGCTGCAGCAGGTCGCGTCCGGCCTCGGCATCAGGGGCACCGCGCGTATGCGCAAGAGCCAGCTGATCGAGGTCATCAAGGAGGCGCAGGCCGGAGGAAGCTCCGCGCCGGCGAAGAGCGCCGACGCGGGTGCTGCCGAGGCCAAGCCGAAGCGGCGCGCCACCTCCAAGGCCCGTACGGGGGACAGCGCTGCGGCCGCAGAGCCGAAGGCCGAGAAGGCCGTCGCTCAGCAGCAGATCGACATCCCCGGCCAGCCGGCCAGCGACGACGCCCCCGCGGGCGAGCGTCGCCGTCGCCGGGCCACCGCGCCCGCCGGCAGCCCCGAGGGCGAGGCCGCCAAGGCCGAGCCGAAGGGCGATGTCAAGACCGAGGTCCGGGCCGAGCCCAAGGCCGAGGCCCGCACCGAGGCGCAGCCGGAGGCCAAGGCCGAGGCCGCCGCCGACACCGCAGAGGGCCGCCGTGGCGACCGTCAGCGCGACCGCGGTGAGCGGGGCGACCGTCAGCGTGACGGCGACCGCCAGCGCGACGGCCGGCGCGACCGCCGTGGCGGCAAGGGCGACGACCAGCAGGGCGGCGGGCGCCAGCAGCAGGGCGGCGGCCAGCAGCAGCGCCAGGGCGGCGGTCCGCAGGACGACTTCGACGACGAGAGCGGTCGGCGCGGACGCCGCGGCCGTTACCGTGACCGCCGTGGCCGCCGTGGCCGCGAGGAGTTCGGCGCCGGCGAGCCGCAGGTGGCCGACGACGACGTCCTGATCCCCGTCGCGGGCATCCTGGACATCCTCGACAACTACGCGTTCATCCGGACCTCCGGCTACCTGCCCGGTCCGAACGACGTGTACGTGTCGCTGGCCCAGGTCCGCAAGAACGGCCTGCGCAAGGGTGACCACGTCACCGGCGCCGTCCGCCAGCCCAAGGAAGGCGAGCGCCGCGAGAAGTTCAACGCGCTCGTCCGCCTCGACTCCGTCAACGGCATGGCGCCCGAATCCGGCCGTGGCCGCCCGGAGTTCAACAAGCTGACCCCGCTCTACCCGCAGGACCGGCTCCGTCTGGAGACCGACCCGGGTGTGCTGACGACGCGGATCATCGACCTCGTGTCGCCGATCGGCAAGGGCCAGCGTGGTCTGATCGTGGCCCCGCCGAAGACCGGTAAGACCATGATCATGCAGGCGGTCGCCAATGCGATCACCCACAACAACCCCGAGTGCCATCTGATGGTCGTCCTCGTCGACGAGCGTCCTGAAGAGGTCACCGACATGCAGCGGTCGGTCAAGGGCGAGGTCATCTCCTCGACCTTCGACCGCCCGGCCGAGGACCACACCACGGTCGCCGAGCTGGCCATCGAGCGCGCAAAGCGTCTCGTCGAGCTGGGTCACGACGTGGTCGTCCTGCTGGACTCGATCACCCGTCTGGGCCGTGCGTACAACCTGGCGGCCCCGGCCTCCGGCCGCATCCTGTCCGGTGGTGTCGACTCGACCGCGCTCTACCCGCCGAAGCGCTTCTTCGGCGCGGCGCGCAACATCGAGGACGGCGGCTCGCTGACCATCCTGGCCACCGCGCTGGTCGACACCGGCTCGCGCATGGACGAGGTGATCTTCGAGGAGTTCAAGGGCACCGGCAACATGGAGCTCAAGCTCGACCGGAAGCTCGCCGACAAGCGCATCTTCCCGGCGGTGGACGTGGACGCGTCCGGCACCCGCAAGGAGGAGATCCTGCTGGGCAGCGATGAGCTCGCCATCGTCTGGAAGCTGCGCCGGGTGCTGCACGCACTCGACTCGCAGCAGGCGATCGAGCTGCTGCTCGACAAGATGAAGCAGACGAAGTCGAACGCCGAGTTCCTGCTGCAGATCCAGAAGACGACGCCGATGCCGGGCAACGGCAACGACTGATTCCGGACAACTCCATACATATGAGGGCCCGTTTCGTTACGCGAGTGACGGAACGGGCCCTCTGTTTGTAATATCGGTCAGCCGGTTCCCCACGCGACGGCCACCCCTACTTAACTTGCCGTTCCCCCACGCGGCCTCCTTCTTCGTTCTCACCCACATTCTGGAGACACGCGTGCGCGCATCGCGCCATGGCAGACCCGTCCGCCGGGTCCGCAAGCTCATAGCGGCCGGTGCGGCCGCACTCTCCCTCGCGGCCGGCGCCTTCGCGTTCAGCGCCCAGGCGGACGACACCGACCCGCAGTTCCTGCCCCCGAAGGGCTTCAAGGTCGCCGACGCGTCACCTGCGAAGGGGACGCCCGCGCCGCGCATCATCGGCGGCACGACCACCTCGTCGAGCACCGCCCCGTACATGGTGCAGCTGCTGTACGCCTTCGACGGCGACGGCTACTACTACTTCAACTGCGGTGGCACGCTGGTCGCCCCCAACAAGGTCCTCACCGCCGCGCACTGCGTCACGGACGACGCCGGCGCACCGCTGAACTTCGCGCGGGACGGCCTGGTCCTGGCCGGTACCTCCAAGCTCGTCGGCGGCCCTTCGAACTCCGAGGGCACCGACGTCAAGGTCAGCCGCCAGTGGGTCCACCCCGGCTACAGCACCGAGACGTTCAGCAACGACATCGCGGTCCTGACGCTGAGCAAGCCGCTGCCGTACAAGCCGCTTCCGCTCGCCGGACCCGACGACCTCGCGTCGTACAAGGCCGGCACCAACGGTGTCACGCTCGGCTGGGGTCTGACCTCTTCCGACGCCGACACCGCCACCCTGGCGAGCACGCTCCAGCAGGTCGCGCTGCCGCTGCGCTCCAACCAGGAGTGCGTGGAGAACCTCAACCCGTTCTTCCAGGACAACGGCACCATGTTCTGCGCGGGTCAGCCGGGCACCGGGAACGACGCCACCGGCAAGACCACCTGCCCGGGTGACTCCGGCGGTCCCGTCCTCGTCAAGGGCAAGGTCGTCGGTGTCGTCTCGTGGGGCATCAACTCGGCGGACGGCAAGCAGCTCTGCAACGTCGCCGGTGCCTACGAGGCGTTCGCCCACGTCGCCAACCTGAAGTCGGCGGCCCAGCCGCGGATCGACGACGCGGACCTCAGCCGTGACGGCCGTGCCGACCTGTTCGCCCGCACCTCCGCCGGCGCGGACTACAGCTTCACCTCCAACGGCGCCGGTTTCGCCAACAAGGCCGCGTTCTCCGGGACGTACTCGGGCTACAACGTCGTGGCGCAGACCGACCTGAACCGTGACGGCTACGAGGACTTCGTGGCCCGTCAGACGTCGAACGGCGAGCTCCGCTGGGTCCGCCGCAGCGCCACCTCGTCCACGTACGTCTCCGGCAAGATCGCTTCGGGCTTCGGTACCTACCGCGCGATCCTTGCACCCGGTGACGTGACCGGCGACGCCAACCCCGACGTCGTGGGCGTCTCCTCTTCCGGTGCGCTCGTGGTCCTGCCGGGCAACGGCGCCGGCGGTGTCGGCACGCTCAAGGTCATCGGCTCCGGCTACCAGAAGTACAACGCGGTCCGCGGTCATGGTGACTTCAACGGCGACAGCCGCACCGACCTGATCGTCCGTAACAGCAGCAGCACCGCGCTGTACCTGGTCCCCGGCACGGGCAGCGCCTCCGCGCCGTTCGGCGCCCCGGTCCTGGTGGCCTCCTCGTGGGGTACGTACAACACCATCGTCACGCCCGGTGACGTCTCCGGCGACGGCAAGCCCGACGTGGTGACCCGCACCTCCAGCGGTGCCCTCCAGCTCCACCGCGGCAACGGCACCACCACGGGCACGCTGCGGGCGCCGGTCCAGGCCGGCACCGGCTACTCCGGCTACAACCTCTTCGGCTGATCCGCCCGGCCGGGAGTCCAGAGCTCCCGGCCGCGGCGACCGGCAGGAGATCTCGGTCACACCCACGGCCCTTGCGGTCGAACCGGCGACCGGGACGAAACAGCAGGTGAAGCAAGGGATGCGCCCACCGTGTCAGCCACGGTGGGCGCATCCCTTTTCTCACCGACTTCTCAGGCCCCTGTGCAACCCTTCAGGGCGCTCCGCCGTCTCACTTGGCGTAACAAAGCTTGACAGGTTGGACAAACCGTGCCTGAACGCGGCGGCCGGGGGCAACAGGACCTATGAGGGCTTGAGGAGATATGGCCGACGAGACCAAGGGCAGTCGAATACGTGCCACGGGCAGGCGTCGGAAGCGGCCCCCCACGGGGCGCCGCGCCGCAACGGTCGCAGCCTGGTCCGCGGCCGGTCTGGTACTGGTCGGCGGATCCGGAATCGGCTACGTGTACTTCAAGCTCAACGGCAACATCCAGGGCGTCGACATCAATGCCCAGCTCGGCACCGACCGCCCGGACGACGTCGACAACGGCTCCATGGACATCCTGGTCCTCGGCTCCGACTCCCGCTCCGGGGCGAACGGCAAGTACGGGGTCGACGAGGGGGGCGCCCGCTCCGACACCGCGATGATCGTGCACATATACGAAGGCCACAAGAAGGCCGCGGTCGTCTCCGTCCCCCGCGACACCCTCGTGGACCGGCCGCAGTGCGCCGACAGCGACGGCAAGGCGGTCGACGGCGAGAGCCGGGCCATGTTCAACACGGCGTACGAGGTCGGCGGCCCCGCCTGCGCGGTCAAGACCGTCGAGAAGATGTCCGGCATACGCATGGACCACTACATAGAGGTCGACTTCACCGGCTTCAAGAAGATCATCGACGAGCTCGGCGGGGTGCCGATCACCACCACCAAGGCGATCGACGACCGCAAGAGCCATCTCGACCTCGAGCCGGGCACCCACACCCTCGACGGCGAGCAGGCCCTCGGTCTCGTACGCACCCGCAAGGCCGTCGGCAACGGCAGCGACCTCGGCCGGATCCAGCTTCAGCAGGCCTTCATCAAGGCGCTGATCCAGCAGGTCAAGGACGTCGGGGTGTTCACCAGCCCGAAGAAGCTGTACGACCTCGCCGACAGCGCCACCAGGGCGATCACGCCCGACTCCGAACTCGACTCGGTCCAGGAGCTCATCGGCTTCGCGAACGGCCTCAAGCAGCTCGGCGCCGACGACGTCGACATGATCACGATGCCGGTCGACTACGACAAGATCGACCCCAACCGTGTGGTGCCGCTCGAGAAGCAGTCCAAGCAGGTCTGGACGGCTCTGGCGAAGGACCTGCCGGTCCCCGCCTCCGCGAAGAAGGGCACTGCCGACGGCCAGGCCGAGGGGGTCGTGAAGTAGCCGCGCGCCGCCTGCCGCACCCCGGCGGGCGGTCAGGAATACCTGAGGACCGCCCCCGGTTTTGGGAGATACGGCCGGTCCTGGCAGACTGGTACGTCGGCCCCGGTTCACGTACGCGCATCCCGCGCCTGCGACCCGGTGCCCTCCCGAAACTAGGAGACACCTTGAAGCGCGACATCCACCCCGAGTACGTCGAGACCCAGGTGAGCTGCACCTGTGGCGCGTCGTTCACCACCCGCAGCACGATCGAGAGCGGCGCCATCCGCGCCGAGGTCTGCTCCGAGTGCCACCCGTTCTACACGGGCAAGCAGAAGATCCTCGACACCGGTGGCCGTGTGGCCCGCTTCGAGGCCCGCTTCGGCAAGGCTGCCGGCTCCGCCAAGAAGTAGCGAGCCACTGCGCCGGTCTTCGGCTGCCCCTGCGCGGGGCGGCCGGGACCGGCGCTTTGCCGTCTCGCGCGGCCCCGTAGCCCAGCAGCCACCTTCGTGTACGAAACCAGGAGCCCCCGATGTTCGAGGCGGTCGAGGAACTGATCGGCGAGCACGCCGATCTCGAGAAGAAGCTCGCCGACCCTTCGGTCCACGCCGACCAGGCGAACGCGCGCAAGCTCAACAAGCGGTACGCCGAGCTCACCCCGATCGTCGGTACGTACCGCGCCTGGAAGCAGACCGGGGACGACATCGAAACGGCCCGCGAACTCGCCGCCGACGACCCGGACTTCGCCGCCGAGGTGAAGGAGCTGGAGAAGCAGCGCGAGGAGCTCACCGACAGGCTGCGGCTGCTGCTGGTCCCGCGCGACCCCAGCGACGAGAAGGACGTCATCCTGGAGATCAAGGCGGGCGCGGGCGGCGACGAGTCGGCGCTCTTCGCCGGTGACCTGCTGCGGATGTATCTGCGCTACGCCGAGCGCGTCGGCTGGAAGACCGAGATCATCGACGCCACCGAGTCCGAGCTGGGCGGCTACAAGGACGTCCAGGTCGCGGTCAAGCTCAAGGGCAACGCGACGCCGGAGCCCGGCCAGGGCGTCTGGGCGCGGCTGAAGTACGAGGGCGGTGTGCACCGTGTGCAGCGGGTGCCCGCCACCGAGTCCCAGGGCCGGATCCACACCTCCGCCGCGGGTGTCCTCGTGACCCCGGAGGCCGAGGAGGTCGACGTCGAGATCAACATGAACGATCTGCGCATCGACGTCTACCGCTCGTCGGGCCCCGGCGGCCAGTCCGTCAACACGACCGACTCCGCGGTGCGCATCACGCACCTGCCGACCGGTGTCGTCGCGTCCTGCCAGAACGAGAAGAGCCAGCTCCAGAACAAGGAGCAGGCGATGCGTATCCTGCGCTCCAGGCTGCTCGCGGCGGCCCAGGAGGCGGCGGAGCAGGAAGCGGCGGACGCGCGTCGCAGCCAGGTCCGCACGGTCGACCGCTCCGAGAAGATCCGTACGTACAACTTCCCGGAAAACCGGATCTCGGACCACCGCGTCGGCTTCAAGGCGTACAACTTGGACCAGGTGCTCGACGGGGAACTGGACGCCGTGATCCAGGCCTGCGTCGACGCCGACTCCGCCGCGAAGCTCGCCGCCGCATAAGCGGTACGAGGCGTGCAAGCCGTGTAAGACCGAACCGCCCAGCCCGGAGGACCAGCGTGCAGTCGCTCCCCGGGGGTCGACCCCCGCACCCCCGCTCCTTGCTGCTCGCCGAGGTGGCACAGGCCACCCAGCGACTGGCCGACGCAGGCGTACCCTCGCCCCGCTTCGACGCGGAGGAACTCGCCGCGTTCGTCCACGGCGTCAAGCGCGGCGAGCTGCATCTGGTCAAGGACGCGGACTTCGACGCCCGCTACTGGGAGGCCATCGCCCGCCGTGAGGCCAGGGAGCCGCTGCAGCACATCACCGGGCGGGCCTTCTTCCGCTATCTGGAGCTGCAGGTCGGTCCGGGCGTCTTCGTGCCGCGTCCCGAGACCGAGTCGGTCGTCGGCTGGGCCATAGACGCCGTACGCGCGATGGACGTCGTCGAGCCGCTGGTCGTCGATCTGTGCTCCGGCTCCGGGGCCATCGCCCTGGCCGTCGCGCAGGAGGTCCCGCGCTCCCGTGTGCACGCGGTGGAGCTGTCGGAGGACGCGATCGGCTGGACGCGCAAGAACGCAGAGGGATCCAGGGTCACCGTCCACCAGGGGGATGCGCTGGGCGCCCTCCCCGAGCTCGACGGCCAGGTCGACCTGGTCATCTCCAACCCGCCGTACATCCCGCTCACCGAGTGGGAGTACGTCGCCCCCGAGGCTCGCGACCACGACCCGCAGATGGCCCTCTTCTCCGGCGAGGACGGCCTCGACACGATCCGCGGCATCGAGCGCACCGCCCACCGGCTGCTGCGGCCCGGTGGCCTCGTCGTCGTCGAACATGCCGACACCCAGGGCGGCCAGGTCCCGTGGATCTTCAACGAGGAGGCCGGCTGGGCCGACGCGGCCGACCACCCCGACCTGAACAACCGGCCGCGGTTCGCGACCGCCCGCAAGGCCATGCCGTGAGGGCGTCGTACCGTCCCGGCACGAGTGAGCCGAAGAGGCGCGCGGTCCGCGTCCGGAGGCCGCTCGAGAGGCACAGCGAAAGGGAGACCGCGCGCAGGTCCCGAGGAACCCGGGACCGAGCACGATCGACTGTCGACGCACGCTTGAGCGCCTCGGTGGGGGTCCCCCCGGCCGAAGGCCAGGGGGAGAACCGAGTGCTCGAAAAGAAGGAGGCCCGCTGATGGCTCGGCGATACGACTGCAACGATGCGACGGATCGAACCACCGGTCTGCGCGAAGCCGCATCGGCCGTCCGCCGCGGCGAGCTGGTCGTGCTGCCCACCGACACCGTCTACGGCATCGGTGCGGACGCGTTCAGCTCGGAGGCCGTCGCCGATCTGCTGCAGGCGAAGGGGCGTGGCCGCAATATGCCCACGCCCGTCCTCATCGGCTCCCCGAACACACTGCACGGCCTGGTCACGGACTTCTCGGAGCAGGCGTGGGAGCTCGTGGACGCGTTCTGGCCGGGCGCGCTGACGCTGGTCGCCAAGCACCAGCCGTCGCTCCAGTGGGACCTCGGTGACACCCGCGGCACGGTCGCGATCCGGATGCCGCTGCACCCGGTCGCGATCGAACTGCTCACCGAGGTCGGGCCGATGGCGGTGTCGTCCGCGAACCTCACCGGGCACCCGTCGCCGGAGGACTGCGACGCCGCGCAGGACATGCTCGGTGACTCGGTCTCCGTCTACCTCGACGGCGGCCCGACGCCCGGCATCGTCCCGTCCTCGATCGTCGACGTCACCGGCAAGGTCCCGGTGCTGCTGCGTGCGGGCGCACTCGACGCGGACGAGCTCCGCAAGGTCGTACCCGACCTCGAGGTGGCCAGTTGACTGCCCCTGAGGGGCGTGGCATAGGTGCGGCCGTCACCGGCGACACGTTCAGAATCCTCCACGTCAGCACCGGCAACGTCTGCCGCTCGCCGATCACCGAGCGGCTGACCCGCCACGCCCTGAGCCACCGCCTGGGCGACCCTCCTCCCGGCTATGCCGGGGGGAGCCCCATCGGCGGGCTGATCGTGGAGAGCGCGGGCACCTGGGGCCATGAAGGCGCACCCATGGAGGCCAACGCCGAAGCGGTCCTGACCGACTTCGGCGTGGACGCGAGCGGCTTCGTGGGCCGGGAACTGCTGGACGAGCACGTCATCCGCGCCGACCTGGTGCTGACCGCGACCCGCGACCACCGTGCGCAGGTGATCTCCATGGGCCACTCCGCCGGGCTGCGCACTTTCACCCTCAAGGAGTTCACCCGCCTCGTCCGTGCCATAGACCCGGCCACGCTGCCGGACCCCCTGACCGAAGGCGTGGTCGAGCGTGCCCGCGCCCTGGTCCGGGCGGCCGCCGCGCTCCGCGGATGGCTGCTGGCGCCCAGTGCGGAGGCGGACGAGGTGTACGACCCGTACGGTGCGCCGATCACGTTCTTCCAGTCGATCGGCGACGAGATCAACCAGGCGCTGGAGCCGGTGGTCACGGCGCTGACGGGTGTGCGCTCCCGCACCTGACCGCCCGGACGGAGTCCGGTGCGGCGACCGCCGCCGCCGGGACTCCTCGGGCCTCTCGTTCGGATCTTGCCGGGCTCGTGTGCCCTGGCGCCGCGCCTCGTCGCGCCTCGCCGCGTTGTCGTCGGTCGCCGACGTCCCCCGGCCACCGCTGGGAGGTGCCCCCATCGCGTGGATTCCTTCGCCCGCCTTGCGAGTCACGCCGCCGGATCCCGCTCACCGATCCGGCCCGGTCCGGACGAAAGACCCTGGGCGAAGCGGCGCGGAGGTCACGCCGGGAAGGGGCTCAACCAGGGTGTCCGAGCCGGTGGTCACGGCGCCGAGAAGGCGCCCACGCGGCGTCGACAGCTCTCCGGGGCCCCCGCCGGTCCTGCGCGGCCCCATCAGCGCGCAGGCGGCGCGACAGCGGCCTACATTGGTCGCACGCACCCGTTTCCGAGGCCCGGAGCCCGAGATGCCGGTCAGCAGCAGCGAGGCACCCCCCGCATCGACCCTTCCCTCTGCCACGTCGCCGGACGTCGACGTCCTGCGCCGCCAGGACCCCGAGATCGCCGAGGTGGTCCTCGGCGAGATGGGCCGGCAGGCCGACAGCCTTCAGCTGATCGCCGCGGAGAACTTCACCTCACCCGCCGTCCTCGCCGCCCTCGGCTCCCAGCTCGCCAACAAGTACGCAGAGGGCTACCCCGGCGCCCGGCACCACGGCGGTTGCGAACTGGTCGACGCCGCGGAGCGGATCGCCGTCGAGCGGGCGACCGCCCTCTTCGGCGCCGAGCACGCCAATGTGCAGCCGCACTCCGGCTCGTCCGCGGTTCTCGCCGCGTACGCGGCGCTGCTGCGCCCCGGCGACACCGTCCTCGCGATGGGCCTCGCCTTCGGCGGACACCTCACCCACGGCTCCCCGGCCAACTTCTCCGGGCGCTGGTTCGAGTTCGTTTCGTACGGCGTCGACGCCGAGACCGGCCTCCTCGACTACGACCAGGTGCGCAGGCTCGCCCGCGAGGACCGTCCGAAAGCCATTGTCTGCGGCTCGATCTCGTACCCCCGCCACCCCGACTACGCCGCGTTCCGCGAGATCGCCGACGAGGTCGGCGCCTATCTCATCGCCGACGCCGCGCATCCGATGGGCCTGATCGCGGCGGGAGTGGCGCCGAGCCCCGTCCCGTACGCGGATGTCGTGTGCGCGACGACCCACAAGGTGCTCCGTGGTCCTCGCGGCGGAATGCTCCTCTGCGGCAGCCATCTGGCGGAGCGCATCGACCGCGCGGTCTTCCCTTTCACCCAGGGCGGCGCCCAGATGCACACCATCGCCGCCAAGGCCGTCGCCTTCGGCGAGGCGTCCACACCCGCCTTCGCGGCCTACGCCCGCAGGGTCGTGGCCAATGCGACGGTCCTCGCAGAAGGGCTGGCCGCAGAGGGCTTCTCGATCACCACCGGAGGCACCGACACCCACCTCATCACCGCGGACCCCGGCCCACTGGGCCTGGACGGCCGCACGGCCCGCGGCCGGCTCGCGGCCGCAGGAATGGTCCTGGACACCTGTGCGCTGCCGTACGGCGACGGACGCGGCCTGCGGCTCGGCACCGCCGCCGTCACCACCCAGGGCATGGGCGAGGCGGAGATGGCCAGGATCGCCGGACTGTTCACCGCGGCGCTGCGCGCGGAGGGCGACGACACCAGACGCGTACGCGAAGAGGTGCGCGAACTGGCCGGGAGATTTCCGCCCTATTGAGGCCGGACAGGACAGGATGCAACCGTCCGTGCCGTACGTATGTCCTCATGCATGGGGCCAACAAAGCTAGGGTGTGGGGCTGAGATGGCCAGCGAAACCTGTGGGGCAGCCCGTGCGTGATTACCTGCTGACGCTCTGTGTCACGGCCGCGGTGACCTATCTGCTCACCGGTCCGGTGCGGAAGTTCGCCATCGCGACCGGAGCGATGCCGGAGATCCGCGCCCGCGACGTGCACCGAGAGCCGACACCGCGACTCGGTGGCATCGCCATGTTCTTCGGACTGTGCGCGGGGCTGCTCGTCGCCGACCATCTGAGCAATCTCAACAGCGTCTTCGAACTCTCCAACGAGCCCCGGGCACTGCTGTCGGGCGCCGCGCTGATCTGGCTGATCGGCGTCCTGGACGACAAGTTCGAGATCGACGCACTCATCAAGCTCGGCGCGCAGATGATCGCCGCGGGCGTGATGGTCGTGCAGGGTCTGACGATCCTGTGGCTTCCGATCCCCGGCATCGGCACGGTCGCCCTCACCCAGTGGCAGGGCACTCTGCTCACCGTCGCCCTCGTGGTCATCACCATCAACGCGGTGAACTTCGTCGACGGGCTGGACGGCCTGGCGGCCGGCATGGTCTGCATCGCCACTTCCGCCTTCTTCCTGTACGCGTACCGCATCTGGTTCAGCTACGGCATCGAGGCCGCCGCCCCCGCGACCCTCTTCGCCGCCATCCTCATGGGCATGTGCCTGGGCTTCCTCCCGCACAACATGCATCCGGCGCGGATCTTCATGGGCGACTCGGGCTCGATGCTGATCGGGCTGGTGCTGGCCGCGTCCGCGATCTCGGTGACCGGCCAGGTCGACCCGGACGCCCTGAAACTCTTCGAGGGCGGCACCCGCGAGGCCACGCACGCGGCGCTGCCGGTCTTCATCCCGCTGCTGCTCCCGCTGACGATCATCGCGATCCCGGTCGCGGATCTGCTTCTGGCGATCGTCCGCCGTACCTGGAGCGGAAAGTCGCCGTTCGCGGCCGACCGCGGCCATCTCCACCACCGACTGCTCGAGATCGGGCACTCGCACAGCCGGGCCGTGCTGATCATGTACTTCTGGTCCGCGCTCATCGCTTTCGGCGTCGTGCTGTACTCGGTGCACAGCGCCTCCATGTGGATCGTCTTCGCGATCGTGGTGCTGAGCGCCGTCGGCCTGGTGCTCCTGCTGCTGCCGCGCTTCACCCCGCGCGCACCGCGCTGGGCAGAGGCCTTCGTCCCGCCGCGCTACCGGCGCCGGCGTCCGCAGCCGGTAGCGACGATGCCGCACGGCGACATGACGGACGACATGACGGACGACATGAAGGACGGCATGACCGGCGATATGCCGGAGGAGCGGGTTCCGGTGCCTGCGGGCATCAACGGAGCGACGGCGATCGGTGCCCGTTCGCGCTTCACGGACCGGCGTAAGGCAGGAACCCCGAGTTGACGGCCTGCGCGTGACGAGGTCGCATTCGCGGCCAATACCAGACAAAGCGCTCCGGTGCTATGCACACACGCGCGGGGTCACTCTCATGTGTGAGAGTTGGCACACCCCCGGGTAAAGACCTATTCAAATAGTTTGTGATACCGTTCACGAGAACCGGCGACAGAGCTGAAGGACCGCAGTGCGACGGTCCGTCGGCCGCGAGACACACCTCGAACCGGCTCTACGCTCGTCCATGACGACACCACTTGCCCCCACCACGTAAGCGGAGCTGCCGCCATGCCGTCCAACGACGTCCGCACTCTCCTCCAGTCTGCTGTGCCCACCGCTGCCGTCGGCGCGATCGCCGCCGTGATCAGTGGAGTGGTCGCCGGCGGCGAGGGAGCCATCGGCGCAGTCGTCGGCACCCTGGTGGTGCTTCTCTTCATGGGGCTCGGGCTGGTGGTGCTGCAGCGCACCGCGAAGTCCATGCCGCACCTGTTCCAGGCGATGGGGCTCCTGCTCTACACCGCTCAGCTGCTGCTGCTCTTCATGTTCATGGCCTCGTTCCGTGACACGACGCTGTTCGACCCGAAGGCCATGGCCTTCACCCTGCTCGCGGCAACCATCGTCTGGGTGTCCGCGCAGGCACGTGCCTATATGAAGGCCAAGATCCTTTATGTCGACCCCGAGTCCTCGAAGGCCGAAAGGCCCGAGAGGACGGGGTCGTCAGCATGAGGGGTAGGGCCGGGATAAATGCCCGTTCGGGTTCCTGCTATCGTCCGGTGCCAACTGCGGCACTGCGGGCGCGGGCATCCGAGCTGACGCCTGTCCCAGCGCGAGGCTCGATGCCGAACCGCCGCCCCCTTACCCGAAACACCAGTCCAGTGCCGACCCGCGGCTGCGTGCCGCGCCGACACAACGAGGTTGCCGTACCTATGCGCCACGCTGAAGGAGCCCGCGGTGAGTGCTGATCAGACGCTTGCCTTCGACGCGAGCTGCCACATCTTCACCGGGTGCGGGTTCCCAGCGCCGGGCCTGCACACGTTCGTCTACGAGCCCATCTTCACCGTGGGCAGCTTCGAGTTCAACAAGCCGATGCTGCTCGCGCTGCTGAGCTCGATCGTGGTCGTCGGGTTCTTCTGGGCCGCATTCGCCAAGCCCAGGATGGTTCCGGGCAAGCTCCAGATGGTCGGTGAGGCCGGGTACGACTTCGTCCGCCGGGGCATCGTCTACGAGATCATCGGCAAGAAGGACGGCGAGAAGTATGTGCCGTTGATGGTCTCGCTGTTCTTCTTCGTGTGGATCATGAACCTCTGGTCCATCATCCCGCTCGCCCAGTTCCCGGTCACCTCCTTGATCGCCTTCCCGGCAGGTCTGGCGCTGATCGTGTACGTGCTGTGGGTCAGCCTGACCTTCAAGAAGCACGGCTTCGTCGGCGGCTGGAAGAACATCCTGGGCTACGACAGGTCGCTCGGCGCGATTCTGCCGCTGATCATGCTCCTCGAGTTCTTCTCGAACCTGATCATCCGGCCCTTCACCCACGCGGTCCGTCTGTTCGCGAACATGTTCGCCGGTCACCTGCTGATCGTGATGTTCACCCTCGCGACCTGGTACCTGATGAACGGAATCGGCTTCGTCTACGCCGGCGCCTCGTTCGTCATGGTCATCGTGATGACCGCCTTCGAGCTCTTCATCCAGGCCGTCCAGGCGTACGTCTTCGTGCTCCTGGCCTCCAGCTACATCCAGGGCGCGCTCGCCGAGCACCACTGAGCCAGGGGCTTCGGCCCGGCCCCCTCCACACCCAGAAGACGTCCGGTGGCCAACCCCCACCGGGTCATTGAAAGAGAAGGAAGTAACGGCATGTCCGCTGCTCTCGAGATGGTCAACCTCGCCGCCGGCGCCAAGGAGAACGTCGTCGGCAACGTGGCCTCCATCGGTTACGGCCTCGCTGCGATCGGCCCCGGCGTCGGCGTCGGCATCATCTTCGGTAACGGCACCCAGGCGCTCGCCCGTCAGCCCGAGGCCGCCGGCCTGATCCGCACCAACCAGATCATGGGTTTCGCCTTCTGTGAGGCGCTCGCCCTCATCGGCATCGTCATGGGCTTCGTCTACCAGTAAGCCGGACCGACAGCCCAACCCCTTTCACGGAAGGCACTGATGTGAACGCTCTGTTCCTTGCGGCGGCGGAGGAGCCTCAGAATCCTCTTCTCCCGCATCTCGACGAGCTCGTCATCGGCCTGATCGCCTTCGTCATCGTCTTCGGCTTCCTCGCCAAGAAGCTCCTCCCGAACATCAACAAGGTTCTGGAGCAGCGTCGCGAGGCCATTGAGGGCGGCATCGAGAAGGCCGAGGCGGCCCAGATCGAGGCCCAGAGTGTCCTCGAGCAGTACAAGGCCCAGCTGGCCGAGGCCCGTCACGAGGCCGCGCGTCTGCGCCAGGAGGCGACGGAGCAGGGCGCCGCGATCATCCAGGAGATGAGGGCGGAAGGCCAGCGGCAGCGCGAGGAGATCGTCGCCGCCGGTCACGCCCAGATCGCGGCCGACCGCAAGGCTGCGGCCACGGCGCTGCGTCAGGACGTGGGCAAGCTCGCCACCGAACTGGCCGGCAAGCTGGTCGGTGAGTCCCTCGAGGACGTCGCCCGCCAGAGCCGCACGATCGACCGCTTCCTCGACGAGCTCGAGGAGCAGGCGGAGTCGACTGGGGCCGCCCGATGAACGGAGCGAGCCGCGAGGCACTGGCTGCCGCACGTGAGCGTCTCGACGCGCTGACCGACAACACGTCGGTCGACGCGGCGAAGCTCGCCGAGGAGCTGGCCGCCGTCACCGCGCTGCTCGACCGCGAGGTGTCGCTGCGTCGGGTCCTGACCGACCCGGCGCAGGCCGGTGAGGCCAAGGCCGAGCTGGCCACGCGACTGCTGAGCGGTCAGGTGGGCGGCGAGACCGTCGACCTGGTCTCCGGCATGGTCCGTTCCCGCTGGTCCCAGTCGCGTGACCTGGTGGACGGCATCGAGGAGCTGGCGGCCACCGCCGACCTCACCGCCGCCCAGCAGGCCGGTGCTCTGGACGACGTGGAGGACGAGCTGTTCCGGTTCGGCCGGATCGTCGCCTCCAGCCCCGGGCTGCGGTCCGCGCTGACCGAGCGCTCCGCGGCGGCCTCCGCCAAGACCGAGCTGCTGCGCAGCCTGCTCGAGGGCAAGGCCAACGCCGTCACCGAGCGTCTTGTGGTCCGTCTTGTGACCGTGCCCCGGGGACGTAGCCTGGAAGCGGGCCTCGACGCCCTCATCAAGCTCGCCGCGGCGCGCCGGAACAGGGTCGTCGCCGTCGTCACCACGGCGGTGCCGCTCAGTGACCGGCAGAAGCAGCGCCTCGGAGCCGTACTGTCGAAGCTGTACGGCCGCGAGATGCACCTGAACCTGGACGTGGACCCCGAGGTCCTCGGCGGTATCTCGGTGCGGATCGGCGACGAGGCCATCGACGGGACCATCGCGGAGCGCCTCGAAGAGGCCGCCCGGCGACTGGCCGGCTGACAGCCACCAATACAACAAGCATCAGCTAACGGCCCGGTTGGGCCGTGCAGAGATTGCAGAAGATTCCTGGGGGTCGCCCCCAGACCCCCAATGAAACTTCGGGCCCAACAAGGAGAGCAGGGAACTCAGATGGCGGAGCTCACGATCCGGCCGGAGGAGATCCGGGACGCGCTGGAGAACTTTGTCCAGTCGTACAAGCCGGACGCGGCCTCGCGCGAGGAGGTCGGTACGGTCAGCATGGCCGGCGATGGCATCGCGAGGGTCGAGGGTCTTCCCTCGGCCATGGCGAACGAGCTGCTGAGGTTCGAGGACGGGACCCTGGGTCTCGCCCTCAACCTCGAGGAGCGCGAGATCGGCGCGATCGTCCTCGGCGAGTTCAGCGGTATCGAGGAGGGGCAGCCGGTGCAGCGCACCGGGGAGGTCCTCTCCGTCGGTGTCGGTGAGGGCTACCTGGGTCGCGTCGTCGACCCGCTCGGCAACCCGATCGACGGCCTCGGCGAGATCGCGACCGAGGGCCGCCGTGCCC
This sequence comes from Streptomyces sp. NPDC057445, assembly GCF_042802855.1. Lineage (NCBI taxonomy): Bacteria > Bacillati > Actinomycetota > Actinomycetes > Kitasatosporales > Streptomycetaceae > Streptomyces > Streptomyces sp. NPDC057445. The sequence continues at coordinate 77,691 of NZ_JBHVDH010000004.1, forward strand.
TCGAGCTGCAGGCCCCGGGCGTCATGGCGCGTAAGTCGGTGCACGAGCCGATGCAGACCGGCTACAAGGCCGTCGACGCGATGGTGCCGATCGGCCGTGGCCAGCGTCAGCTGATCATCGGTGACCGTCAGACCGGCAAGACCGCCCTCGCCGTCGACACGATCATCAACCAGCGCGACAACTGGCGCTCGGGCGACGTGAACAAGCAGGTCCGCTGCATCTATGTCGCCATCGGCCAGAAGGGCTCCACCATCGCGTCCGTGCGCGGCGCGCTGGAGGAGGCCGGTGCGCTCGAGTACACGACGATCGTTGCCGCCCCGGCGTCCGACCCGGCCGGCTTCAAGTACCTGGCGCCGTACACCGGTTCGGCCATCGGCCAGCACTGGATGTACGACGGCAAGCACGTCCTGATCATCTTCGACGACCTGTCGAAGCAGGCCGACGCCTACCGCGCCGTGTCGCTGCTGCTGCGCCGCCCGCCGGGCCGTGAGGCCTACCCGGGTGACGTCTTCTACCTGCACTCGCGTCTGCTGGAGCGCTGCGCCAAGCTGTCCGACGACATGGGCGCCGGTTCGATGACGGGCCTCCCGATCGTCGAGACCAAGGCCAACGACGTGTCGGCGTTCATCCCGACCAACGTCATCTCCATCACCGACGGCCAGTGCTTCCTGGAGTCCGACCTGTTCAACGCCGGCCAGCGTCCGGCCCTGAACGTCGGTATCTCGGTCTCCCGTGTCGGTGGTTCCGCCCAGCACAAGGCCATGAAGCAGGTCTCCGGCCGTCTGCGCGTGGACCTCGCCCAGTACCGCGAGCTGGAGGCGTTCGCCGCCTTCGGTTCCGACCTGGACGCGGCCTCCAAGGCGCAGATGGAACGCGGCAAGCGCATGGTCGAGCTGCTGAAGCAGGGCCAGTACCAGCCGATGCCGGTCGAGGAGCAGGTCATCTCCGTCTGGGCCGGTACCACCGGCAAGATGGACGACGTCCCGGTCAACGACATCCGTCGCTTCGAGACCGAGCTGCTCGAGTACCTGCGCCGTGAGCGCAAGGACCTGCTGACCAGCATCGCCGAGGGCGGCAAGATGTCGGACGACACCCTTCAGTCCGTCGCTGACGCGATCGCCGGCTTCAAGCAGCAGTTCGAGACCTCGGACGGCAAGCTTCTGGGCGAAGACGCGCCGGTCAGCGCCACCAAGTGACGACGGAAGGGACCTGACTCATGGGAGCCCAGCTCCGGGTCTACAAGCGTCGCATCAAATCCGTCACCGCGACCAAGAAGATCACCAAGGCGATGGAGATGATCGCCGCCTCGCGCATCGTCAAGGCGCAGCGCCAGGTGGCGGCGTCGACGCCGTACGCGACTGAGCTCACCCGCGCGGTGACCGCGGTGGCGACCGGGTCGAACACCAAGCACGCCCTGACCACCGAGGCGGACAACCCGTCCCGGGCCGCGATCCTGCTCATCACGAGCGACCGTGGTCTGGCCGGCGGCTACTCCGCGAACGCCATCAAGGCAGCGGAGCAGCTCACCGAGCGTCTGCGCGGCGAGGGCAAGGAGGTCGACGCGTACATCGTCGGCCGCAAGGGTGTGGCGTACTACGGCTTCCGTGAGCGCAAGGTCACGGAGTCGTGGACCGGCTTCACCGACAACCCGACGTACGCGGACGCCAAGGCTGTCGCCGGTCCGCTGATCGAGGCGATCGAGAAGGACACGGCCGAGGGCGGGGTGGACGAGCTCCACATCGTCTTCACCGAGTTCATCTCGATGCTGACGCAGACTCCCGTGCAGAGCCGGCTGCTGCCGCTCAGCCTGGAGGCGGCTGCCGAGGACTCCGAGGCGAAGGGCGAGATCCTTCCGCTGTTCGACTTCGAGCCGTCGGCCGAGGACGTCCTCGACGCCCTGCTGCCGCGCTACGTCGAAAGCCGGATCTACAACGCGCTGCTGCAGGCGGCTGCTTCCAAGCACGCCGCCACCCGCCGCGCGATGAAGTCGGCGACCGATAACGCCGGGGAGCTCATCAAGAGCCTCTCCCGGCTTGCCAACGCGGCCCGCCAGGCCGAAATCACCCAGGAAATCAGCGAGATCGTCGGTGGCGCGAGCGCCCTGGCCGACGCGACCGCGGGGAGTGACAAGTAATGACGACCACTGTTGAGACGGCCGCCGCCACGGGCCGCGTCGCCCGGGTCATCGGCCCGGTCGTCGACGTGGAGTTCCCCGTCGACGCGATGCCCGACATCTACAACGCGCTGACCGTCGAGGTTGCCGACCCGGCTGAGGACGGCAAGAAGAAGACGCTGACTCTCGAGGTCGCACAGCACCTCGGTGACGGCGTGGTCCGCGCCATCTCCATGCAGCCCACCGACGGTCTGGTCCGCCAGGCCCCGGTGACCAACACGGGCGACGGCATCACCGTCCCGGTCGGCGACTTCACCAAGGGCAAGGTGTTCAACACTCTCGGTGAGGTGCTGAACAAGCCGGAGGAGAACGCCAACATCGGCGAGCGCTGGGCGATCCACCGCAAGGCGCCGTCCTTCGACCAGCTCGAGTCCAAGACCGAGATGTTCGAGACCGGCGTCAAGGTCATCGACCTTCTCACCCCGTACGTCAAGGGTGGAAAGATCGGTCTGTTCGGTGGTGCCGGTGTCGGCAAGACCGTTCTGATCCAGGAGATGATCTACCGCGTCGCCAACAACCACGACGGTGTGTCGGTGTTCGCGGGCGTCGGTGAGCGTACCCGTGAGGGCAACGACCTCATCGACGAGATGAGCGAGTCCGGCGTCATCGACAAGACCGCGCTGGTCTTCGGTCAGATGGACGAGCCGCCGGGCACCCGTCTTCGTGTCGCCCTGGCCGGTCTGACCATGGCGGAGTACTTCCGCGATGTGCAGAAGCAGGACGTGCTCTTCTTCATCGACAACATCTTCCGGTACACCCAGGCCGGCTCCGAGGTGTCCACCCTGCTCGGCCGTATGCCGTCCGCGGTGGGTTACCAGCCGAACCTGGCCGACGAGATGGGTCTGCTGCAGGAGCGCATCACCTCGACGCGTGGTCACTCGATCACCTCGATGCAGGCGATCTACGTCCCCGCGGACGACCTGACCGACCCGGCCCCGGCCACCACCTTCGCCCACCTCGACGCGACGACGGTTCTCTCCCGTCCGATCTCCGAGAAGGGCATCTACCCGGCCGTGGACCCGCTGGACTCCACGTCCCGGATCCTGGACCCGCGCTACATCGCGCAGGACCACTACGACTGCGCCACGCGCGTCAAGGGAATCCTGCAGAAGTACAAGGACCTCCAGGACATCATCGCGATTCTCGGTATCGACGAGCTGGGCGAGGAGGACAAGCTGGTTGTCCACCGTGCCCGTCGCGTGGAGCGCTTCCTGTCGCAGAACACCCACGTCGCCAAGCAGTTCACCGGCGTGGACGGTTCGGACGTGCCGCTCGAGGAGTCGATCGCCGCGTTCAACGCGATCTGCGACGGTGAGTACGACCACTTCCCCGAGCAGGCGTTCTTCATGTGCGGTGGCATCGAGGACCTCAAGGCCAACGCCAAGGAGCTCGGCGTCTCCTGAGTCCCGTGACTCATGAAGGGGGGCGGGTTCCGTCCCGCCTCCCTTCGTACGCCCATTCCGGGGGGTGACCCCCGGACCCCCGGCCGGGAGGCATGGGGGTGAGCCCCGGCGCTTCGGCGTCCGGAGCGCGCTGCATGTTTCCGGGGGGTGACCCCCGGACCCCCGGCCGGGAGGCATGGGGGTGAGCCCCGGCGCTTCGGCGTCCGGAGCGCTATTAGACTTATGAGCCAACACCCGGCAGAACCGCCGGGTGGTGACCCGAGGAGCCACCCTTGGCTGCTGAGCTGCACGTCGAGCTGGTCGCCGCCGACCGCCAGGTCTGGTCCGGCGAGGCCGTCCTGGTCGTCGCGCGCACCACGTCCGGCGACATCGGCGTCATGCCCGGTCACCAGCCGCTGCTCGGTGTGCTGGAGTCGGGCCCTGTGACCATCCGTACGAGCGAGGGAACGGTCGTTGCCGCTGTGCACGGCGGCTTCATCTCGTACGCCGACAACAAGCTGTCGCTGCTGGCGGAAATCGCCGAGCTGGCGGACGAGATCGACCAGCAGCGCGCCGAGCGTGCGCTGGAGCGTGCGAAGTCCGACGACGACGCCGCCGCCGAGCGGCGCGCCGACGTCCGACTGCGTGCGCTGGCGGTGCGCTGAGCGCACCCCGCCCATGGACCACCCTCAGCCGCGGCCCCGGCTGGACTTCACCAGACCGGGTCGCGGCTGAGGCGATGCAGGTGCAGGTGCAGGTGCAGGTGCAGGTGCAGGTTGTATTCCGCTACGGGACGAAGCGAGGAGGTCGGTGGAGATGTTCCTCGCTCTGCTTGTGAGCGGCCTGGTCGTCGCACTGGTGGTGATCGGACTCTTCGTCTTCGGCTTGCGCCGCAGACTGATCCAGCGCTCGGGCGGCACTTTCGACTGCAGCCTGCGCTGGAACGTACCGGAGAAGGACGATCACTCCGGCAAGGGGTGGGTGTACGGGGTCGCCCGTTACAGCGGTGACCGGATCGAGTGGTTCCGTGTCTTCTCGTACGCCCTGCGCCCCCGCCGTGTGCTGGAGCGCGCGGCGATCGAGGTGCTGGCGCGGCGGCTGCCGGAGGGCGAGGAGGAGCTGGCGCTGCTCTCCGACTCGGTCATCCTCGGCTGTCTCCACCGGGGCACCCGTCTGGAGCTGGCCATGAGCGAGGACGCGCTCACAGGCTTCCTCGCCTGGCTGGAGGCCGCGCCTCCCGGGCAGCGTGTGAACGTCGCGTGAGGGGCGACGGCACAGCCGGCATCTCCGTGGTGGGGCCGGGGGAGTGCCATGTCTGGTCCGCGGAGGCCCACTGGGTGCCCGAGCTGCTCGACGTGCTCGACGCGGACGAACGCCGGCGCTGCGCGCAGTTCCGCCGCGAGGAACCCAGGGCGCTCTATCTGACCGCTCATGTCCTGGCCCGCCGGGTCGTCGCCGCACAGCTGTCCGTCGATCCGCGCGACGTGGTCGTCGTACCCGTGTGCAAGCACTGTCACGGGGCGCAGGACGGACCGCACGGCAAACCGACCCTGCCGGGCACCTCACTGGAGCTTTCGCTGTCCCATTCGGGGGGCCATGTGATGGTCGCGCTGACGACCGCCGGGCCGGTCGGCGTGGACATCGAGGAGGTCGTCGTGCGCGCCGACCTACCGCTCAGCGTGCTCTCGAGGACCGAGCTGGCCGAGCTGGACCGGTTCCCTGCTTCGGAGCGGGCCGGTGCCTTCACCCGCTACTGGGCCCGCAAGGAGGCCGTCCTCAAGGCCACCGGCGACGGACTGATGGCCGACCCCGCCACCCTGACCGTGAGCGCGCCGGGCGCGCCCGCCCGGCTGCTGGAATGGCGGGAACGCCCCGAGCCGCACCTTCCGGTGCGGCTCGAGGATCTTGACACGGGTGAGGGCTACCGGGCGGCGGTCGCCGTCGTGGGGGACGGCGACCGCGTCCGGGTGGTGCGGCATGCGGACGTACGGGTCGACTGAGACCCGCGACCGCTATCCGAGGCCGCTGTTGATGGCGCTGACCAGCTCACCGTTCGCCGTGTCACCGGAGAACTCCCAGAAGAACGCGCCTCCCAGGCTCTGGTTCTTCGCCCAGCTCATCTTTCCGTTGATCGTCGACGGGGTGTCGTAGCTCCACCAGTTCGAGCCGCAGTGGGCGTACGCCGTCCCCGCGACCGTGCCGTTCGCCGGGCACGAGTTCTTCAGGACCTTGTAGTCCTCGATGCCCTGCTCGTACGTGCCGGGGGCCGCCCCGGTCGCCGTACCGCCGGGTGCCGACTGGGTCACGCCCGTCCAGCCGCGCCCGTAGAAGCCGATTCCGAGCAGCAGCTTGGCGGACGGCACGCCCTTCGCCTTGAGCTTCGCGATGGCGTCGGCGGAGTTGAAGCCCGCCTGCGGGATTCCGGCGTACGAGGTGAGCGGTGAGTGCGGGGCCGTCGGGCCCTGCGCCGCCCAGGCGCCGAAGAAGTCGTACGTCATCACGTTGAACCAGTTGGCGTGCTGCGACGCGCCCGCGTAGTCCGCGGCGTCGATCTTGCCGCCGCTGCTGGCGTCCGCCGTGATGGCGGCGGTGACCAGATTGTTCGTACCGAACCTCGCGCGCATGGCCTGCATCATGTTCTTGAACGCTGCCGGGCCGCTGGTGTCGCAGGACAGTCCACAGGCGTTCGGGTACTCCCAGTCCAGGTCGATGCCGTCGAAGACGTCCGCCCAGCGCGGGTCCTCGACCAGCTGGTAGCAGGAGTCCGCGAAGGCGGCGGGGTTCGCCGCGGCCTGCGGGAAGCCGCCGGACCAGGTCCAGCCGCCGAAGGACCAGAGCACCTTGATGTGCGGGTACGCCTTCTTCAGCTTGCGCAGCTGGTTGAAGTTGCCGCGCAGCGGCTGGTCCCACGTGTCCGCGACGCCGTCGACGGACTGGTCCGCGGTGTAGGCCTTGTCGTAGTCGGCGTAGGCGTCGCCGATGGTGCAGCGGCCGCCCTGGACGTTGCCGAAGGCGTAGTTGATGTGGGTGATCTTCGACGCCGAGCCGGAGGTCACCAGGTTCTTCACGTGGTAGTTGCGCCCGTAGACGCCCCACTCGGTGAAGTAGCCCAGCTTGACCTTGCCGCCGGGCTGCGGGTCGGGGCCGCCGCCGGTGGTGCGGACGGCGCGGGCGCCGCCGGCCGGGCCGGTCTGGTCGGCGGTGTCACGGGCCTGGACCGTGTACGAGTAGTCCGTGCCGGCGGTCAGACCGGTGTTGGTGTACGTGAGGCCGGTGACCGTGGCGATCTTCGTGCCGTCGCGGAGGACGTCGTAGTTCTTGATGCCCTTGTCGTCGGTGGCCGCGGTCCAGCTCAGCGTCACCGAGGTGTCGCTGATGTTGCTCGCGGACGGGGTGCCGGGGGCGGAGGGCGGGTTGTCGCCGGGGACGGTTCCTCCGTCGCAGGAGCCACCGTTGATCTTGCAGTTGGACGGGGATCCCGGCCCCGCGCCGTTGAAGCCGAACGAGACGGACGCCCCGGGGGCGAGGGTGCCGTTCCAGCTCTTGTTGCGGGCGGTCCAGTGGGTGCCGGAGCTGGTCACGTCGGCGTCCCAGGCCGAGGTGACGGACGTACCGGAGGGGAAGTCCCACTCGACGGACCACGAGGCGATCGAGGTGGTGCCGGTGTTCTTCACCGTCCACTTGCCCTCGAACCCGGACCCCCAGTCCTGGACCTTGGCGTAGGTGGCGGTGGCGGATGTGGCGGCCTCGGCGGGTGTGGCGAGGCCGACCATCGCGGCGAGGGGCAGCAGCAGGGCAGTGAGCCCCGCCGTCGCTCTCGATCTGAATCTGCTTCTGGTGGGGGGCGTACTCGTGCTCAAGGGATGCTCCTCGAGTTGCGGACGGACAAAGCGGGGTCGGTCCGTGCAGAGCACTCCGCGGGGCTCGCCGCGCAGTGCCGTGCGGCGAGAGTAGGAAGGTCTGGACCAATCGTCAATAGGTCCAGACCAAAGTCGGAGGTCGTGGCGTGCCAGGGCCGCTCAGATGCCCAACTCCTGGGCCAGTACGGCTGCTTGAACTCGGCTGCGCAGCTCCAGCTTCCCCAGCAAGCGGCTCACATGGGTCTTCACCGTGGCCTCCGCCATCCTCAGCCGCACAGCGATCTCGGCGTTCGACAGCCCCTCGCCGAGACAGGAGAGCACCTCGCGCTCACGCCGCGTCAATGCCTCGAGCACCGAACGGTCCGGCGCGTCCGGCGACGGCGCCGTGGGTGACGCGAACTCCGCGATCAGCCGCCGGGTCACAGCGGGAGCGATCAGTCCCTCGCCGCGCCCCACCGCCCGTACCGCCTCGATCAGACCCTTGGCGTCGGTGTTCTTCAGCAGAAAGCCCGCGGCCCCGGCGCGCAGCGCCCCGAAGACGTACTCGTCGAGATCGAAGGTCGTCAGTACGAGGACGTCGGCGAGGCCCTCGCCGACCACCTGCCGGGTCGCCGACACCCCGTCCAGCTTCGGCATCTGCACATCCATCACCACCAGATCCGGTCGCAGCTCCCGGGCGAGGCGCACCGCCTCCTCACCGTCCCCGGCCTCACCGACCACATCGATGTCCGTGGCACTGCCCAGGATGAGGACCAGCCCCGCCCGCACGGCGCTCTGGTCCTCCGCGACCACCACCCGGATCAGGCTGCTCATGCCGTCGGCTCCTTGTCCTTCTCCATGGGCAGTACCGCCCGCACCCGCCATACCTTCGCCGCTCCGCCCGGCGGCCCTTCGACCGGACCGGCCCCGAAGTCCCCGCCCAGCAGGGCCACCCGCTCCTGCATCCCCACCAGACCGGCGCCGGAACCGGGAGCACGCGGCCCCGGGCTGCTGCCGAACGGACTGTCCACCGTCACGGTCAGCGCATCCCCCGGCGCCCCCACGAGGCGCACAGAGACCTCGCCCGGAGCCGCGTGCTTCAGCGCGTTCGTCAGCGACTCCTGCACGATCCGGTACGCCGCAAGCTCCACCGGCGCGGGCAGGGACTCGTCCTGATCCCGCGCGTCGTCCAGCACGAAGCTGAGCCCGCTCGCCTGGCCGTTCCTCCGGGCCTGGGCGAGCAGTGACTCCAGCCCGGCAAGAGTGGGCGCGGCAGCCGGCTCCGTGTCGTCGCTGCTGTCCCTGAGCAGTCCGATCAGCCGGCGCATCTCCGAGAGTCCCGCCACGCTGTTCTCCCGGATGACCGTGAGCGCCTGCCGGGTGGTGGCCGGCTCGTCCAGGGAGAGCGCGGCGGTGGAGTGGATGGCGATCGCCGAGAGGTGGTTGGCGACCATGTCGTGCAGCTCCCGGGCCATCCGGGCGCGCTCCGCGACCACCGCCTGCGCACGGTCCATCTCCGCGAGCAGTGCGGTCTGCTCGGCGCGAAGCCGTGCCGCGTCGGCGGCCTCGCGATGGTTGCGGACGATCGCCCCGGTCGTGGCGGGGGCGAACGAGACCAGTCCGATGATGATGCCGAGCAGCAGCCCTGCCGGATTGCGGAACCAGGCCAGGAAGCCGATCGTCGCGGCGACCGTGACCAGGAACGTGGTGACCGGGACCCGGCGCGCGGTCGCGGGCGGTCCGTAGATCACGGCGGCGTACACGAGGTCCGTGAACATCACGATCGTGACCAGGTTGCCCTGGGTGAACTGGTCCGCCACGACCGCGATCGTGCCGATCACGAGCCCGGTCCTGGGCATGGTCCTGCGGTTCAGCTCCAGCAGCGCCATCACCGCCAGCGGCACCAGCGTCACCCAGGAGGGCAGCAGATCCCGCTCCGGGGTGACGTTCAGGTCCAGCGACCACAGCAGCAGCCCACCGGTCAGCCCGGTGGCCGCGATCGCGGCGTCGAGACGGTGCGGACGGGGGAGCGGGGGCGGTGGCATGGACTCATCTCAGCACGTCGGGCGGCGTGCGCGCTGTCCGCGCAGCCGGATCGTGCTCTCCAGCCTAGGAACGCCGCACGGGCCCGTCCTCCGCCCGCCGGACGAACGACGACACGGTCCCGGTACACCGAAGTGTGCAGTCCGGTTTCCTTCGGCCCGCCGACGTTTTCACCGCTTCCGGCCAAGAGCATGGAGAAGTGCCGAGTGCCCGAGGGAAGGAAACGCAGCCGTGATCGTCACCCTGATCGTGATCTGTGAGGTCGGATTCTGGGTGCTGCTGGCCGCCGGCCTGGCAGTGCGCTATCTGCTGAGAATGCCGCGGACCGGTCTCGCCATCCTCCTGTGCGAGCCGTTGCTGGAACTGGTCCTCCTCGTCGTGACCGCGTACGACCTCAAGAGCGGCGCCGACCCCAGCTGGACGCACGGGCTGGCCGCCCTCTACATCGGCTACACCGTCGGCCACGGCCACCGCACCATCAGGTGGCTCGACGGGCACGCCGCGCACCGCTTCGCCGGCGGCCCGCCGGCCGTGAAGCCTCCGCAGTACGGAATGGCCCGCGCCAGGCACGAGGGCACGGTGTGGCTCGGCACCCTCGTGGCCGCGGCCGTCGCCTCCGCGCTGCTGCTGATCGCCATGTGGTACGTCGGCGACGCGTCAGGAACCGAGTCGCTGCAGAGCTGGATGGGCTTCGCCTGGCGGGCGGTGGCGTTCCACGGTCTGGTCGCGCTCAGCTACGTGCTCTGGCCGAGGAAGGCGCCGGCCGGTGAGGTGCCCGCGTCAGCGCTCCCCGCCCGGAACCCAGAGCACGTCCCCGACCTCCTTGTTGGCCGTACGGGCAAGGATGAACAGTAGGTCCGACAGCCGGTTGAGATAGGTCGCCGTCAGCACGTTCATCGTCTCGCCGTGCACCTCGATCGCCGCCCACGTCGAGCGCTCGGCCCGCCTCACCACCGTGCACGCCTGGTGCAGCAGCGCCGCACCGGGCGTGCCTCCCGGCAGGATGAAGGAACGCAGCTTCTCCAGGTCCTCCAGGAAGCGGTCGCAGTCCGCCTCCAGCTTGTCGATGTACGACTGCTCGACGCGCAGCGGCGGGTACTCGGGGTTCTCGACGACCGGCGTCGACAGGTCCGCCCCGACGTCGAAGAGATCGTTCTGGACCCGGACGAGGACCTTCACGACCTCCTCCGGCAACCGGCCGAGTGCCACGGCCGTACCGATGACCGCGTTGGCCTCGTTGGCGTCGGCGTAGGCGGAGATCCGCAGATCGGTCTTGGCGGTGCGGCTCATGTCACCGAGAGCCGTCGTGCCCTTGTCACCGGTGCGGGTGTAGATACGCGTCAGATTGACCATGCGGCCAGCCTAGGCCGTGACTTCCGGATCTTGCCGGGCTCGCGTGCCCCGGCGCGCACATCAAAGTGCGCTGTCGTCGGTCGCCGACCCACCCGCAGCCCTCCGGGCACGGGTGGTGCCTCCACTCGTCGACTTCTCCCTTCTCCCCCTGCCTTCGGCGGGGGACCCCCAGCCTCCGCCGTGCATCTGCGCGCACCGGACCCCGCTCCCTGATCCGGCCTGATCCGGCCTGATCCGGAAGGCACGCCCTGGGCCCGACGGCCAGGCTCCAGCTCCGGCCGTCCGCCGGACCCCTGTGCCGGTCGTCACGACGAGCGCGTCCCGCGGAGCGTTCGCGACGAGGTCCCCGGCGACGCTCGCGACGGGGTGCGCGGCCTCGTTCGTGCAGCTTCCCCGGCGAGGTCCGCGGCGACGGGCGAGGAGGGCCCCGGCCCTGCGTCTCCCAACACCGGTGTGATGTCCGTCATCCGAGACGTGACGCGCATCTCTTCACCGCCACACGGCCCCTCACGAGCGCTAACCTCCGCCGGAGAGAAGAAAAGTAAGCGTGTGTTAAGGGGTGCAGCAGTGGCTGGGAAGCTCGCCGTCATCGGAGCCGGACTCATGGGGTCCGGAATCGCGCAGGTCTCCGCCCAGGCGGGCTGGGACGTCGTCCTGCGTGATGTGACCGACGCGGCACTGACGCGCGGCACCGACGGCATCAAGGCGTCGTACGACAGGTTCGTCGCCAAGGGCAAGCTCGAAGCCGCGGACGCCGAGGCGGCGTTGGCGCGCATCACCACGACCACGGACCTCGAAGCCGTCGCCGACGCGGACATCGTCGTCGAGGCGGTCTTCGAGAAGCTCGAGGTCAAGCATGAGATCTTCCGGACGCTCGACAAGCTCGTACGGGACGACGCTGTCCTCGCCTCCAACACCTCCGCCATCCCGATCACGAAGATCGCGGCGGTGACGGAGCGTCCGGAGCGCGTCGTCGGCACGCACTTCTTCTCGCCCGTCCCGATGATGCAGCTCTGTGAGCTCGTCCGCGGCTACAAGACCAGCGACGAAACCCTTGCCGCCGCGCGCGAATTCGCCGAGTCGGTCGGCAAGACCTGCATCGTCGTCAACCGTGACGTCGCCGGCTTCGTCACCACCCGCCTGATCTCCGCGCTCGTCGTCGAGGCCGCGAAGCTGTACGAGTCGGGCGTCGCGACCGCCGAGGACATCGACGTCGCGTGCAAGCTGGGCTTCGGCCACGCCATGGGCCCGCTCGCCACCGCCGATCTCACGGGCGTCGACATCCTGCTGCACGCCACCAGCAACATCTACACCGAGTCCCAGGACGAGAAGTTCGCGCCCCCGGAGCTGATGCGCCGGATGGTGGACGCCGGTGACATCGGGCGCAAGAGCGGGCAGGGCTTCTACAAGCACTGACTCAGCACTGGCCGCAATCGCCCGCGCACCATCACCCCCACGGGTGAATTCGGTATCGGTTCGCTTACAGGCGGCAACTTCTCTGCCCGTAGGGCAGTCAGTTTGTTGCAAAGAAAAACGCGGACAGCAGTGAGACCTGACGGACAAACGCACTCTTGGGGAGCGCATATGCACATCAGGGGCGACCACGCCGAGCTGGTCGTCGGGGGGCGCCTCGACGTCCGCAGCGCGGCGGACGCCCGCACGGTCCTGCACTCGGCCGTCGACCGTGGAGTCGGCGACCTGGTGCTCGACCTGACCGACCTCGACTCCTGGGACGCCACCGGACTCGGGGTCATCATGGGCGCGCACAGGCGGGCCGGCCGCTGCGGCCGGCGGCTCGTCCTGCGCGGCGTACCTCCTCAGATGCAACGCCTCCTGGTGGCCACCAGGCTGCACCGGATCCTGGCCATCGAGGGCGGAATCGCCGCAGAGTCCCTGCCTCGGGCCTGAGCCGGCCGCACCCGGGCAGGGACGCACAATCCTCACGAGACCGTGATGTCCTGGGCGGCCCGGTACCCCGGCTGTTCCCGGATACTGCTCGAAGGTCTAGGGTTCGGTCGCCTGCCGATTGACGAACCCCTGCGGCGGGCACCGGACCGGAAGCGACAGCGGAGCGTGCAGACAGGCCGGGAGGGACCTCCGCACGAGACGCCATCTGGGGGGCTTTGACCATGGACCCGATGAACCGGGAACCGGAAGACTACGGCCACGGCCACAACAACGACCGCCTCGAGAAGGGCGATCGCGACGACGGCACGCAGCGGCCGCCGCGTGACGCGATCACTCCCGAGCTGGGGCAGAAGGCGCCCGCGCCCGCACGCACCGTCCAGCTCGTCTCCGGCGACCTCCTGCTCACCGTCAACCCCGTCGACGGCAGCGAGATAGAACCGTGTCCGCCGGGAGAGCAGCCCTCCCCCACGCCCGTCCGGCACAGCGCAGAGGAGCGCGAGGAGCTGCGGCGCGCCGCCCATCCGCCGGTTCCGGCCGGCCCCGCCGCACCTCCGCTGCCGCTCCTCGAGCGCGACGAGCAGCGTGACCGCCTGGTGCGGCTGCTCGGCCACGGCCGCTCGGTCCGGCTGACCGGTCCCGCCGGCTCCGGCCGGACGACCCTCCTCGACGCCGTCGCCGCCGACTGCGCGGGGCTCGCGCCCGACGGTGTCGTACGTCTGTCCGGCTACCACCGCACGCCGACCGAGCTGCTGTACGAGCTCTTCGCCGCCGTCCACAGCGCACCGCTGCACCGCCCCGGCCGGACCCGACTGCTGGAACTGGTCCGTGACATCGGTGCCGTCGTCGTCGTCGACGACCTCGATTTCGGCGGCAGCGCGCTGGACGAGCTGCTCGACGCCACACCCGAATGCGCCTTCCTGCTCGCGGCCACGCCGGATGTCGCGGCGCCGTCGTCGGACTCCCCTCTGGAAGAGGTCTTCCTCCAGGGGCTGGGTCGCGGCGCCGCCCTGGAGCTGCTGGAGCGGGCGGTGGGCCGGCCCCTCACGGACGACGAGGCGAACTGGGCGGGGGACCTGTGGTTCGAGTCCGAGGGACGGCCCCTGAGGTTCGTGCAGGCGGGGGCGCTGCTGCGGCAGCGTGACGCGCTGCGGACCCCTGAACCGGACCCGGACGACGACGAGGACAACGTCTTCGCCGACGGCCACGACGCACCGCTGCCGACGCTGGGAGAAGGTGCCGCGCCCGCCGCGCTGCTCGCTTCCCGGCTCAGCGAGTCGGCCCGTGACACGCTGCGGTTCGCCCTCGCGCTCGGCGGAGAGGTGCCGCACCAGGCTCATCTGCCGGCACTGGTCGGCGACACCCATGCGGATGCCGCGCTCGGCGAGCTGACCAGCTGCGGGCTGCTGACCCCGGTCGGCTCGCGCTACCGGCTCGCGGCGGGTGTCGTGGCGCAGTTGGAGAACGCGGGCTACGGCGAGGGTGCGGTGGAGCGTGCGCACACTGCCGCCCAGCACTACGCCTGGTGGACGAACCACCCCTCGGTCGGGCCCGATCGGGCCGTCGCCGAGGCCGATGCCGTCCTCGCGTCGATGACCGCACTGGTCCCGGGGGACGGGGAGACGCACACCGGCGCGGCGGTGCTCCTCGCCCGCAGTGCCGCGCCCGCCTTCGCGTCGGGGCTGCACTGGGGGGCCTGGGAACGGGCCCTGCGGAGCGGTCAGGAGGCCGCCCGTATCGCCGGCGAGGTGGCCGAGGAGGCCTACTTCCACCACGAGCTCGGCGTACTCGCGCTGTGCACGGGGAACCTGGACCGCGCCCGCGCAGAGCTCGAAGCCTCCATCGCGATGCGCGGCGCGCTCGCCGACAAGCGCGGGACGGTCTCCGGGCGGCGGGCGCTGGCACTGGTCGCCGACCGTGAGGGGGCCACTCCGCCCGGCTCCGCCGGGGGGACACCCGCCCACGCCGGAGGCCATGGGGGACTCGCTGCCGGCGGAAGGTCGCCGGCGGGCGAGGAGGTCCCGGCCGCGCGCCACGAGGAGTCGGCGTCCCCGCCCGGGGGCGTCCCCGCGGTGGTGCCGCTGAGGGAGACCCTGGTCACCCGTCGTGAGACGCAGGCCCCGGCGGGCGCGGGCGTCCGCCGCTCGACCCTCGTCGGAACCCGTCGCAACGTCGTCGCGGCCGGCGCCGGTGCGCTGCTGGCGGCCGTCCTCGGCACGGTGGTGACGCTGGGCGCGACATCCGGGAACGACGAACCCGTGAACCGTGTGACGAACGAGCAGTCGGCGAACGAGGACGACGGCGGGGACGGCCTGAACGCCGACGTACCGGCGGACGACTCGACCGGCAGCCCCGACGACACCAAGGCAAGCGAGCCCGCAGAGCCGGGCCCGTCGCGCGAGGCCGACCCGGGGGAGAGCGGTTCGGCGGGCTCACCGTCCACGACGGGCGGTGGCACCTCGACGAGCGGGGGCGGCACGGGCTCTTCGGGCTCGACGACGGGTGGCCGGCCCTCGACGACCGGCGGCTCCTCGTCGAGCACGGGCGGCAGCCCGAAGCCGAGCTCGTCGCCGACGAGCGGTGGCAGCGGCACGCCCACCGGCAGTCCATCGCCGTCCACGGGCGGGAGTTCGACCCCGACCAGCCCGTCGCCGACGAGCGGTGGTCCGACGTCGAGCGGAGCCACGACGACCGGATCAGGGAGCGGAGGCGCGGCCGCGGCCGGCGGTACGTCGGAGGGCTCGGGCGGCGGCACGACCTCGGGCGCGCCGAGCGTGAGCAGCGCCTCGGGCTGAGCGGCCTCACCGGCCTCCCCGTCCGCTGACGTTCGACCTGGTGACGGCGATGGCCGGATGAACGATTGTCCGGCCGGGATTCGGCGCTGCCACCGTGGCGGGCGAGCAGGAGACGATGTTCGCTGCGCGGAGCGCCGGCGGCTGCCCGCATCCCTGTCGGCGCTGCGTCGTCACCACCCCGGCCGGCTCGCCCGGCCGGGGAGCCGGGCCTTGCCCGGACGCCCGGCGGCACGGCTTCGCGCCATGCGCACAGGGGCGGCCATGGAGGGCAGGCGGGTGTGACGCGTAACCCGGACTGCCCGTTTCCCATCGATCGCCCACGGCCGGGTACGAGCTCAGCACCTGGGAGGCGCTCCCGGGGAAGGGGAATCGCCACCCCGCGGAACAGGCCGCCCGCAGCCGCCTGTCAGAACAGGCGCAGCTTGTCGTCCTCGATGCCCCGCAGCGCGTTGTAGTCCAGGACCACGCAGCCGATCCCGCGGTCCGTCGCGAGGACGCGGGCCTGGGGCTTGATCTCCTGGGCCGCGAAGACACCGCGGACCGGGGCCAGATGGGGGTCGCGGTTCAGCAGCTCCAGATAGCGGGTGAGCTGCTCGACGCCGTCGATCTCGCCCCGGCGCTTGATCTCGACCGCCACCGTGGCGCCGTCCGCGTCACGGCACAGAATGTCCACCGGGCCGATCGCCGTGGGGTACTCGCGGCGGATGAGGCTGTAGCCCTCGCCGAGTGTCTCGATCCGGTCCGCGAGGAGCTCCTGGAGGTGGGCTTCCACGCCGTCCTTGATGAGACCCGGGTCGACGCCCAGTTCATGGGACGAGTCGTGGAGGACTTCCTCCATCGTGATGATCAGTTTCTCGCCCGCTTTGTTCATCACGGTCCAGACGTTCTCGCCGCCTTCGCCGCCTTCCTTCAACGAGCACGGCGGGGACATCCAGTTCAGTGGTTTGTAGGCCCGGTCATCGGCGTGGATGGAGACACTGCCGTCGGCCTTGACCAGGATCAGCCGGGGGGCGGAGGGCAGGTGGGCGGTGAGCCGGCCGGCGTAGTCCACGGAACAGCGGGCGATGACGAGACGCATGGTCGGCAACGCTACTCGACGCACCCGGTTCCGCGCGATTCTCCCACCTGTCGCCCCCTGTCACTCCCGTTCGGGACCTGCCAGGTCGCCCCTCTTGTCCCCTTACGTTATTGGCCGGTTGTGTTCCCATTCTCCTGGTGCGGACCAGACAGCGCGCCTAACGTGGAAGCAGGAGGTTGTCGGCCGTGCACTCTGCGTCGTCATGATCAGTCGTGGTCAGTCACGTCCGGTCGTCCTCTTTCCCTGCCCGTAAGACCCCGGTCGCCCCGGGGTCGCGAGAGGAGAACCCATGTCGCTCGACGTCTCACCGGCGCTGTTGGAACAGGCCGAGCGAGGCGAGGTCGACGAAGCTGCATTCGTCGACTGCGTCCGGACCTCCCTGCCCTTTGCGTGGGAGATGATCAGCTCTCTGGTGGCTCAGCTGAAGGTGGACGGCGGCGACTTCGCCGACAACCAGACGCCGCCGCCGGACGAGCAGGCACGTGGTCAGCTGTTGCGCGCGCTCGCCAGTGACGCCATCCGGGGGGCCCTGCAGCGGCACTTCGGCGTACGGCTCGCATTCCAGAACTGCCACCGCGTCGCGGTGTTCCCGCTGGACCCCTCGGTGGATGAGCGGCTCGCCCGCTTCACTTCCGTAAGGGCCCAGCTGCTCAATCAGTCGGACGAACTGCGCGACTGCTGATGGTCTTTGCTGCCGCTCCGCATCACCCGGAACATCTCGTGGACCATGGATGCCGGGGCGGCAGCATCCGCCGGAACGACGGGCCGGCGCGGGGGGGTGCGGGCCGTACGCGAGGTACGGCCCGCACCCTCAGGGAAGCAGGGGCAGGACCTCGGCGCCGAGCCGCCGGACATTCTCCTCCGTCGCGGCCAGATCACCGGATCCTTCGACGAGCAGTGCGAAGCGTGTGATGCCTGTGCGCTCCGAGGTCGCCGCGAGGCGGTCGGCCGCGAGCCGTGGCGGGCCCACCGGATGCAGCCCGCACAGAAGCTCCGTGTACGCCACGGGATCACGCATCGAGCGCTGTCGGCCGTCGACGGTGACATGGGCGTCGAGCCCCTTCTTCAGCCACCCCGGCATCGCCTTCACCAGGGTCTCCTCGGCCTCCGCGCGGCCGTCCGCGATCTGGACGACACCGGCCGACACATGCCCGGCGCCCGCGACGTCGTCCGGCGAGTGACCCGTCGCGAGCGCGTGCCTGCGCCAGAGCGCGACCATCTCCGCCTTGTCGTCGTCGCCGCAGTGCATGCCGAGAAGCATCGGCAGGCACCTCTCGGCCGCGAGCCGGACACTCGCCGGGGAGGTGCATGCGACGACGACCTCCGGTCCCTCGGTGCCCCGGCTCTCACCACCGCTGAAGTCGAGCAGCTCGTCCGGCCTCGGCACGACCGCGACTTCACGGAAGGTGAATCGCTCGCCCCGGGCCGACACGCGCGGTTCGCGCAGCCAGCGCAGCAGCAGATCGAGCGATTCGGGGAAGCCCTGCTCGTACGACGCGAGTCCGGAGCCGAAGACCTCCAGATCGACCCATGGTCCGCCACGGCCGACGCCGAGCGAGAACCGCCCGCCGGACGTGAGGTGCAGCAGCGCCGCCTGCTCGCCGAGCGCCACGGGGTGGGCGGTCGGCAGCACGCTCACCGCCGTGCCCACACGGATCCGCTCGGTGCGGCCGAGCAGCAGCGCGGCCAGGGTCACGGCCGACGGGCAGACCCCGTACGGCACGAAGTGGTGCTCGGCGAGCCACACCGAGTCGAGACCGGCCGCCTCCGCGGCCTCCGCGGACCGTACGGCCCGGTGCAGTGCCTCCCCTTGGCCCTGGCCCGGAAACTGGGCCGCCAGTACAAAAGCTCCAACGCGCATCGCCTTATGCCTCCTTGCGGCCGACGCGGCATTCCCCCCACACAGGCAACAACGTCTGACACGTGCCAAAGGCACGGCCATTCGTGAAGTTGTTGCGATTTTCCGGTAACTGGCCCCTGTGGGTGCCGGAGTATCGCGCCGTCCGGAGCGTGTACCCACTGCCACGGACCGTAGGCTGGAAGGGAACTGTCCGGTCTGCCCCGTGAGGTGTTTCGTGTCCCCGCGCCGCAACCGCCCCCGTGGCGGCGAGAAGCCGACCGATCCCGCAGGCGACATGGGCGACCGATACGGCGGTGTGCAGCGGACCGAGAGCTGGCAGGGCGAGAACTGGGCCGTACGTCATGTGGCCGGAGCGAGCGCCGCCGGCAAGCGGTACCGCTGCCCCGGCTGCGACCAGGAGATCCCCTCCGGCATGCCGCACGTGGTGGCCTGGCCGGAGCACGGAGGCGTGGACGACCGCCGGCACTGGCACAAGGCGTGCTGGAACGCGAAGGACCGCCGCACCTCGCGGGTGCAGCGGTCCCGGAACGCACCGCGGTACTGAGGGTCCCGTGGCGCGGGGTGGCTCCGCGCGGGTCCGTCGAGCGGCCCGTGCGTGGTCAGACGTCGCGGTTGTGCATGGTGAGGTACGCGCCGCCCATCGCGACCGCCGACAGCCCGAGCATGATCAGCAGCGAGTCCCAGCCCGTCGGCCCGTTCCCCTGCGGCCCTTCGCCGTAGAGCGCGATGATCTGGCTCGGGATCGAGTAGTTCAGCAGGAACTCCTGGAGCTCGGCCAGCGACTCCGAGTACATGAAGATGGCGCCCACCAGCGGCAGCAGCATGACGCCGATCATGATCGTGATCGCGCCGGCGGAGTGGCGGATGATCGCCCCGACGGCCAGGGCGAGCAGCCCGAGCAGCGCGATGAAGGCACCGATGCCCACGGTCGCGCGCAGCCACTCGGAGGCCGAGGCGGACGGGGCGTCCACGAACGCCGTCTGCACCGCCGCGACGAGCGTGGCGGTCACCGTGGTGATCGTGAAGACGAGCAGGAAGAAGACGATCGCCTTGGCGGTCAGCACCCTGGCCCGGCTGGGGCACGCCGTGAGGGTCGTACGGATCATGCCCGTGCTGTACTCGGACGCGATCGTGAGCACGCCGAGGGTGATGACGCAGATCGACCCGAGCAGCACGCCGAAGAAGCCCAGGGCGAGGGCGGGCGTCTGCTGCACGCCGGCCTCACCGGCGGCCGCGACGAGCGCGGCGACGGACATGCCGATGCCGACCATCAGCAGGATCATCACGCCGAGCGTCCACATCGTGGAGCGCACGGAACGGATCTTGGTCCACTCGGAGGCGAGGGCGTCTCCGAGGTGGGCCTTGCGCACCGGGATCGGTGAGGCGTAGGCGGCGCCCGGCTGCTGGTAGGGGGCGGGGGCGGTCATCGGGCGTCCTCGGACTGGTTCGGGTCGGTGGCGGTCGCGGGCGCCGGTGCCGCAGGCATGGCGGGCATGGCGGGCGTGGGCGCGGAGGGACCCGTGGCGTACGGGTTCTGTCCGGGCGGCGGCGGGGCGTACCAGCCCTGCTGCGGCACGTCGGGGACGACAGCAGGCTGCTGGTACGGGTCGTACCCCATCGGCTGCTGCTGCATCAGCCCGGCCCTCCGGTCGTCCGTCGACCGGTAGTCCACGGCGCCCTGCGTCATCCGCATGTACGCCTCCTCCAGCGAGGCCTGGTGCGGGGACAGTTCCCACAGCCGGACATCGGCGCCATGCGCCAGATCGCTGATCGCGGGCAGTGCGAGACCGGTCACCCGCAGTGCCCCGTCCTTCTCCGGCATGACCTGGCCGCCGGCCTCCGTGAGGACGGCCGTCAGCTTCTCCCGCTGCTGAGGCTCGGGCTCCGGCGTACGCACCCGTGCGAAGCCGGCCGAGTTGGCCGCGATGAACTCCCTGATGCTCATGTCCGCGAGCAGTTGGCCCCGTCCGATCACGATCAGATGGTCGGCGGTGAGGGCCATCTCGCTCATCAGGTGCGAGGAGACGAAGACCGTACGGCCCTCGGCCGCCAGCGCCTTCATCAGATTGCGCACCCAGAGGATGCCCTCGGGGTCCAGTCCGTTGACCGGCTCGTCGAAGAGGAGCACCTGCGGGTCGCCGAGCAGCGCCGCGGCGATACCGAGCCGCTGCCCCATGCCGAGCGAGAAACCGTTGGAACGCCGCTTCGCGACGTCCTGCAGGCCGACGACTCCCAGCACCTCGTCGACCCGGCGGGCCGGGATCCCGGAGAGCTGTGCGAGCGACAGCAGATGGTTCCGTGCGCTCCGGCCGCCGTGCACGGCCTTGGCGTCGAGCAGCGCCCCGACCTGGCGTGGCGCGTTCGGCAGCTGCCGGAAGGGATGGCCGCCGATCGTGACATGGCCGGAAGTCGGCTGGTCGAGACCCAGGATCATGCGCATGGTCGTCGACTTGCCCGAGCCGTTGGGGCCGAGAAATCCGGTGACGGCACCGGGCCGCACCTGGAAGGAAAGGTTGTGCACGGCCGTCTTGGCGCCGTAGCGCTTTGTCAGGCCGATTGCCTCGATCATGCTCCAGCCCCATCGACAGGTCAGGTCGTCGGGGCTCGGACCGTCGGGCCGCACGCCCCCGTAAGAGTTAGGAGGATATCCAGCGCTTGACGGTTCCGGCCAAGGCGTATGTATTCGCCGGGCGTCCTCCTTGGTCGGTCATGCCCGTTCCGTCGCCCCGTGTCCGGTACGTCGTGTCCGTCGCGTCGTGTCCGTGACGCTGGTTTTCGTCACGCGTCCCGCTTCTTGAGCACCGCATATCCGCCGAGCAGCGCCACCGCGACCCAGCCCAGCATGATGCCGAGACCGCCCCACGGTCCGTACGGTGCCGGGTCGCTGTTCATCGCGTCGGGGACCACCTGCATGATCTTCGAGCCGGCCTGGTCCGGGAAGTACCGGGCGACGTCCTTCGCGTGCGGCACCGCGGACAGGATCTGGGAGACCAGGAAGAAGAACGGCATGAGAATGCCGAGCGACAGCATCGAGCTGCGCAGCATCGCCGCCACACCCATCGAGAAGATCGCGATCAGGCCCATGTAGAGGCCGGCGCCGATCACGGCACGCAGGACGTTCTCCTCGCCGATGGTCGTACCGTGATCGCCGAGGAGGGCCTGCCCGAGGAAGAAGGTGAGGAAGCTCGTCGCCATCCCCACCCCGAGCGCGAGCAGCCCGGCCACCGCGATCTTGCTGAAGAGGAAGGTGGCGCGCTGCGGCACGGCCGCGAGTGACGTGCGGATCATCCCGGAGCTGTACTCCGTGCCGACCACCAGCACGCCGAAGACGACCATCGCGAGCTGGCCCAGCACCATGCCGGAGAAGCTGATCAGCGTGGGGTCGAAGGTGGCCCGTTCGAGCTCCGGCAGATCGTCGAAGGTCGCGGACATCAGTGCGCAGAGCGCGGCGCTCAGGCCGACCGTCACGGCAAACGCGCTGACCAGCGTCCAGGTGGTGGAGGAGACCGTACGGATCTTGGTCCACTCGGACTGCAGAACGGCGGGTACCGATGCCATCGTCAGGCTCCCTTGTCGCGCGGGGCCCACTGCGGGGCGCCGGGGGCGGTGGAGTGCGCGTGATACTCGACCGCGCCTGCTGTCATCTGCATGAACGCTTCCTCCAGCGAGGCCCGCTGGGCGCTCAGTTCATGCAGCACGATCCGGTGCTGTGCGGCCAGCTCGCCGACCTTCTCGGTCGTGGCGCCGTCGATCTCCAGCGTGCCGTTGCCCGACTCGATCGCCGTGAGGCCCTGCTCATGGAGGACATCGCGCAGCCGCTCCTGCTGCGGTGAGCGGAGCCGCACATAACTGCGGGAGTTCTGGTGGATGAAATCGGCCATCGATGTGTCCGCGAGGAGCCGGCCCTGGCCGATCACGATCAAGTGATCCGCGGTGAGGGCCATTTCACTCATGAGATGCGAGGAGACGAAGATCGTCCGCCCTTCGGACGCGAGGAGTTTCATCAGATTGCGGATCCAGTGAATTCCCTCGGGATCCAGTCCGTTGACCGGTTCGTCGAAGAGGAGCACCTGCGGGTCGCCGAGCAGGGCGGACGCGATTCCCAGCCGCTGTCCCATACCGAGCGAGAATCCCTTGGACTTCTTCCTGGCTACCGCGGTCAGCCCGACAAGGTCGAGGACCTCGGCCACCCGGCTCTGCGGGATCCGGTTCGCCTGCGCGAGGCAGAGCAGGTTGTTGTACGCGGTCCGGCCACCGTGCATCGCCTTGGCATCGAGCAGTGCCCCGATGTACTTGAGCGGTTCCTTGAGGTCCCGGTAGTGCTTGCCGTCGATCCGGACCGTCCCGCTGGTGGGGTTGTCCAGATCCAGCATCATGCGCATGGTCGTCGACTTGCCCGCGCCGTTGGGCCCGAGGAAGCCGGTCACCACACCTGGGCGGACCTGGAACGAGAGATGGTCGACCGCGACCTTGGCGCCGAAGCGCTTGGTGAGACCCTCGAGCTCGATCATGCGTTCACGCTACGGGCGCCCGGTGGCCTGCGCCACCATATTCGGCCAACGGACCGGGACGAACCACCTGCCGTCAGATGGCGTGAAACCGGCCGGCGTCGGGAGGCGCGGCCACGGCCACGGCCGCACTCGCACCGTGGCGGCAGCCGCCACCCGCGGCGGCACCGCAACTCCCGTACCCGTACCCGTACCCGTCACCGCAAACGCAAAGACCCGTGCCCGGCGCCTTCGAAGGCACCGGGCACGGGTGGAGGCCCCTGGAGGCTTGTCTGCAGTCGCGTCAGCGAGTCTGCTGGGCCGGGACACCGCGGGAGATCGGCTCGTCCTCGGCCGGCGTGCCCGCCGCCGCGACCGCCGCACCCGTCAGCGTGGCCAGCATCTCGCGGACGTTGGTCAGCTGGGCGTTGATGGAGTCGCGACGATTCGTCAGCGCCGCCAGCTCCCGCTCGGATTCGCTGCGGATCCGGTCCGCCTTTGCGTTCGCGTCCGCGACGATGTCCTCGGCCTGGCGCTGCGCCGTCTCGACCGTCTGACGGGCACGGCGCTCCGCGTCCGTACGCAGCTTCTCGGCCTCCAGGCGCAGCTGCTCCGCCCGGTGCTCGATCTCCGCGAGGCGCTTCTCCGCCTTCGCCTGACGCGACGCCAGGTCACGCTCCGACTGCTCGCGGCGCTTCGCCAGGTTCGTCTCGAAGTCCGCGGCGGCCTGGGCGGCCTTCGCGCGGGTCTCCTCGAAGAGGGCGTCCGCCTCCTCGCGCTTGGACTGCGCGTCCTTCTGGGCCTCCGCGCGCAGCGTGTTCGCCTCGCTCTGGGCCTTCTCGACGATCCGGACGCCCTCGTCCTCGGCCTTCGACTTGCGCTCGGCCGCGAACGCCTCCGCGTCGTTGCGGACCTGCTGGGCGGCCGACTCCGCGAGCTCGCGGTGCTGCTCGGCGGCCCGACGGGCCTCCTCGCGAAGGTCCTTCGCCTCCTCCTCGGCGAGGCGGAGGATCTTCTCGACACGCGCACCGAGTCCCGCGTACGACGGCTCTGCGTCGTTGACCTGGGCCTGGGCATTCTGCGTCTCTAGGTGGAGCTCCTCGATGCGCTTTTCCAGAGAGTTGATCCGTGCGAGAGCACTGTCACGATCGGCGACGAGTTTGGTAATGCGGTCATCCACCTGACCGCGGTCGTACCCACGCCGCACGAGCTCGAAGCCGAAGGGGGAGGAAGTGTCGCTCATGGGGTTCCTGTCGAATGAGACCGGTGAGGTGTTAGGGGGAATCCTAGGCGCCGAAGCGGCGTGTCATCGAGCAGATGCCCGTTTGATATGGAGAATGTCCAGCCTTTCGGGTGGCTAGCTCTCCGACGACTTGCCACTCGAACGTGTAACCCCTGCCGATGCCCCCGCCTTGACCCCGCCCGCGGCGGAACCGCCGTTGGACGCAGTCTTGCCACCGCCCGGCGCCTCGAACGACTCCAGCGCCTCGAGCACGTCCTGGACCCTGGAGATCTCGGCCTGAATGTCCTCGCGCCTGCGGACGAGCACATCGAGCTCCCGCTTGCCGTCCGCGATCATGCGGTCGGCCTCACGGTCCGCCTCCGCCTTGACCTGCTCGGCCTCACGGACGAGCTCGGCCTTCTTCTGCTCTGCCTCCTTCAGGAGCGCCTCGGCCTTCCGCACCGCGGCGATCCGCACCTTGCCGGCCTCCGAGTTGGCCTCCGACATCAGCTCCTTGGCCTTCGCGGCCGCCTCGGCCTGCTGCTCGGTGGCGGCCTTGACGAGCTGATCGCACCGCTCGCCCGCAGCCTTCATCTGCTCGGCGGACTCCCGGCGCGCCCGCTCGTGCAGTTCCTCGATCTCGCTCTCGACACGGCTGCGCAGCTCGTCCGCGCGCTCCCTGATGGCGGTCGCATCGCTGCGCGCGCCCACCAGCAGTTCGTCCGCGTCCGTACGGGACTTCTCCACCAGGGTGTTGCCCTCGACGGTCGACTCGGCGACCAGCCGCTCGGCCTCCTTGCGGGCCGCGCCCACCATCGTGTCGGCCTGTTCCTCGGCCTCTGTGGTGGCGCGCAGCGCCTCCTCCTGGGCCTTGGCGATGAGCTGATCGGCCTGCTCGGCCGCGTCCGCACGCCGCTTCGCCGCATCCTGACGGGCAGCGTCCAGTGTGCGGTCCGCGTCCTCGCGGGCCTTCGCGCGCATCTGCTCGGCCGCGCGCTCGGTGTCCGCGCGCAGCCGCTCGGCCTCGGCCCTGATGCGCTCGGCGGTCTGCTGCGCGGAGCCGACGGTCTCTGCCGCCTCGGCGCGCAGCCGCTCGGCTTCCGCCGACACATCGGCGATCAGCTTGTCGGCCTGCTCCGCGGCGTCGGCCCGGCGCTTGTCGGCGGCCTTCCTGGCCTCGTCCAGCACGTTCTCGCCGTCCGCGCGGGCAGCCGCGCGCAGGTCCTCGGCCTGGGCCTCGCCTTCGGCCTTGACCTGTTCGGCCTCGGCGCGCAGCCGTACGGCGTCCTCCTCGGTGACCGACAGCAGCTCCGCCGCCTCGGTCGTGAGCCGGTCGGCCTCGCTCGTCGCCTCGCCCACCAGCCGGTCGGCCTGCGCGGCGGCCTCGGAACGGATCCGGTTCGCGTCCTCCCGGGCCTCTGCGCGGGCCCGCGCCGCGTCCTGGTCCGCGGACGCGACCGCGTCCGACGCCTCCGTACGCATCCGCTGCGCGTACTCGGCGGCCTCCGAGCGCAGTCGTTCACTCTCGGTGATCGCGTCGGCCATGGTCCGCTCGGCGAGGGCCTTGGCGGCGTCCGTCTCCTCGCCGGCACGGGCGCGGATCCGGTTGGCGTCCTCGGTGGCCCGCTCCCGCTCCGCGTACGCGTCGGCGCGTACCCGGTCCGCCTCCTCCTGCGCCTCGGTCCTCGTACGCTCCGCGGCGTGCTCGGCCGCGCTGCGCAGCCCGGTGATCTCCTGCTCGGCCTGTTCGTGCAGACCGGACACGGAGTCCCGTACCTGCTGGGCGGTCTGCTCGGCGGCCGACACCATCTCCGTGGCGCGCCGGTCCGCCTCCTCGACCAGCCGCTGGGCCTCGGCCTGAGCCTCCTCTACCCGCTTGCGGGCGGAGGCCAGCAGCTCCTCGCTCTGCTCGCGGGCCAGCTCGCGCTCCCCGTCCGCCTCCGTACGGGCCGCGGAGAGGATCTCCTCGGCCTCCCGGCGGCGCCGGCTCGCCTCCTCCTGCGCGGCGGCCAGCGCCTCGGTGGCCTCCTGCGCCACCCGCTCGGCGGCGGCGGCGGCCTCGCCGCGGACCCGGTCCGCGGTCTCCTGCGCCTCCGTCTTGAGCCGCTCCGCCTCCGTGGCGGCCTCGGTCCGCAGCCGTACGGCCACGGCCTCGCCCTCGGCGCGCGACGCTGAGGCGTCGGACGCGGCCTCTGTCCGCAGCCGCTCTGCCTCCTGCTCGGCCTGAGCCTGGAGCGTACGGATCCGCTCCGCGGCCTCGGCGCGCAGCCGCTCGGTCTCCTCTGCCGCCTCCCGGCGGATCCGCTCGCCCTCGCCGCGGGCGTCGGACAGCGCCGCCTCCGCGGCCTCGCGACGCGACTCCGCCTCGGTGTGCAGCCGGGTGAGGTCGTCGGCGGCCTCGGCCTGCCGTGCGGCGATCGCGCGCTCGGTGTCCTCGCGCAGCGTGTCGGCGGCCTGCTCCGCGGCGGCCCTGGCCTCGTTCGCCTGCTCCTCGGCCTCGGTACGCAGCCGGTCCGCCTCCGCGCGGGTGCGCTCCAGCGTCTCCTCGGCCTGCCGGCGCAGGGTCGTGGCCCGCTCGATGGCCTCCGTACGGACCCGCTCGCTGTCCGAGGTCGCCGCGGAACGCGCCTCGTCCGCGTCCGCCTTCGCCTTCGTCAGCAGTTCCTCGGCGGACCTGGCCGCCTCCTCGATCTGCTGGACGGCCTCGCGGCGCGCCTCGCTGCGGATGCGCTCGCCCTCGGCGACCGCATCGGCGCGCAGCTGCTCGGCCTCACCGCGCAGCCGACGGGCCTCCTCCTGCAGCTCGACCGTCTTGGCGCGGTACTCCTTGGTGTCGTCCTTCGCGGCGCCCTTGAGCTCCTCGGCCGTGTCATGGGCCTCTGCCCGCAGCCGGTCCGCCTCCGACTCCGCCTCGCGGCGGATCCGCTCGGCCTCCTCCGTGGCCTTCCGGGTGGTCGCCTTGGCCTCCTCGGAGGCCTTGTTCAGGACCTCCTCGGCGGTACGGGCGGCCTTCGCGAGCTGTGCGGCGGAGTCCTCCGCGGCGACCGTACGGGCCTTGTCGGCGGCCTCCGCGAGGACCTTCTCGGCCTCGGCGCGGGCATCCGCGAGCGCCTGCTCCGCCTCGCTCTTGAGGCTCTCGGACTCCTTGGTGGCCTCGGCGACCAGCCGGGCGATCTCCGACTTGGCGGTGCGGGCCCGCTGCTCGTTCGCCGACTCGGCGCTCGTGAGCGCCTTGGCCGCCGTCTCCTTGGCCTCGGTGACGACCTTCTCGGCCTCCGCGCGCGCCTCGCGCAGCTTCTCCTCCGCCTCCTGCATCCGCCGCTCGGCGGCCCTGCTGAGCTCGGCGGCCTGCTGGCGGGCCTGGTCGGACTCGGCGGTGGTCGAGGAACGCAGCTGCTCGGCGTGGCTGGTGGCCTCCTGCGCCTGCGAGGAAGCGGCGTTCAGCAGCCGCTCTGCGTCCTTGCGGGCCCGCAGCAGGATCGCTTCCGCCTCGGCGCGGGCCGCCTCGGCCTCAGCGCCGAGCCGATGACGTGCCTCCTCGGCGACCCGGGTGGCCTCGGCACGGGCGGCGCCCAGGGACTGCTCGGCCTCGGCGCGGGACTCGTCGAGAAGCCGGCGGGCCTGCGACTCGGTACGGGCCCGCAGCTGCTCGGCCCACGCCACGTTCTCGTTGACATGCGCCTCGACGGTCTGGCGGCGCTCGGCCAGCTCCTGGTCGAGGCGCTGGCGGCGCTGATTGGCCTCGGCATGCAGCTCGGCCTGGAGCCGCGCCTGGTGCTCGGCGTGCTCCTGGAGGATGCGCTGCGTCTGGGCCCGGGCCTCGCGCAGCTCGCGCTCGGCGTCGGAGCGGAGCTGGTCGGCCTGGATCTGGGCATTACGGAGCAGCTGCTCGGCCTGATAGCCGATGTCCGCGTTGTCGTACGCGGGACGGGTCGCCAGCGTGCGGCGCGCCTCGTGGAGCTTGGCACGCAACACCTCGACCTGGTACCCGAGGTCCTCGGCGTGCTGGACGGCCTTCTCCCGCTCGGTCTTCAGCCGGTCCATCTCGGCTTCGAACCGCGAGAGATGGTCGTCGTCAGCTCGGTGGCTCTCCTGGCGTTCGTAGCCCCGCACTGCGCCGTCCCATCCGTCCCCTGGTCGCAACTCTGTACAGACGAGTACCGTTCGCCGGCGAACGGCCCCCCGGGGAATGGTGTCAGATCACAGACGGGGACGTGGCGCGGCCCCGTTCCGGCCCCGGCCCGGAGCCGCCCACTCTACCGGGCCAGGAATCCGGAGGTCAGTGCTCCGTAGAGGACGGGTCGGCCGGGTCCGCGGACGTGACGAGTTCCGTCAGCACGCCGTGGCAGTCCTTGGGGTGCAGGAACGTGATCCGGGAGCCCATCGAACCGATGCGCGGCTCGTCGTAGAGGACCCGTACACCCTTGTCCCGGATCGACTGCGCGTCACCGTCCACGTCGGCGGTGCCGAAGGCGATGTGGTGCACACCCTCACCGTTCTTGGCCAGCCACTTCCCGACCGCGGAGTCCTCACGGGTGGGCTCAAGCAACTGGAGGTAGGAGGCGCCGCCGTCGGAGGTCCCGTTGATCCTGAGCATGGCCTCGCGTACGCCCTGCTCCTCGTTGACCTCGCTGTGGAAGACCTCGAAGCCGTACGTGGCCCGGTAGAACTCGACGGTCTTGTCGAGGTCGAAACAGGCGATCCCGATGTGGTCGATTCGCGTCAGCATGGCTCCAGTGGAGCGCCCGTGTGATGGTTACGCAACGTGCGCGCCGTCACACCGGCTGCCCGGTGACCCGAACGCATACCGCTCAGTACAGTTCAAGTAAACCCTCGTTCACTCCTCAGCCGCCGTGCTGGAAGGGGATCCCCTCTCATGTCTGGAACGAACACCACCACCTCCGTGATCGTCGCTGGTGCCCGTACTCCCATGGGCCGGCTGCTCGGCTCGCTGAAGTCCTTCTCCGGTGCCGATCTCGGCGGCTTCGCGATCAAGGCCGCGCTCGACCGCGCCGGGATCGGCGGCGACCAGGTCCAGTACGTGATCATGGGCCAGGTGCTCCAGGCCGGGGCGGGCCAGATCCCGGCCCGCCAGGCCGCCGTCAAGGCCGGCATCCCCATGAACGTGCCCGCGCTGACCGTCAACAAGGTCTGTCTCTCCGGACTCGACGCGATCGCGCTCGCCGACCAGCTGATCCGTGCGGGCGAGTTCGACGTGATCGTCGCCGGCGGCCAGGAGTCCATGACGAACGCGCCGCACCTCCTCCCGAAGTCCCGCGAGGGCTTCAAGTACGGCGCGATCGAGATGCTCGACGCGATGGCGCACGACGGTCTCACCGACGCCTTCGAGAACATCGCCATGGGCGAGTCGACGGAGAAGCACAACACGCGGCTCGGCATCGCCCGGCCCGAGCAGGACGAGATCGCGGCCCTTTCCCACCAGCGGGCCGCCGCCGCGCAGAAGAACGGCCTCTTCGAGGCCGAGATCACGCCCGTGGAGATCCCGCAGCGCAAGGGCGAGCCGGTCGTCTTCAGCAAGGACGAGGGCATCCGCGCCGAGACGACGGGGGAGTCGCTGGGCAAGCTGCGCCCGGCGTTCGCCAAGGACGGGACGATCACCGCCGGCACCTCCTCGCAGATCTCGGACGGTGCCGCCGCCGTCGTCGTCATGAGCAAGGCGAAGGCGGAGGAGCTCGGCCTGGACTGGATCGCCGAGATCGGCGCCCACGGCAATGTGGCGGGACCGGACAACTCGCTGCAGTCCCAGCCGTCCAACGCGATCGCCCACGCCCTGAAGAAGGAGGGCCTCGAGGTCTCCGACCTCGACCTCATCGAGATCAACGAGGCGTTCGCCGCGGTCGCCGTGCAGTCAATGAAGGACCTCGGGGTATCCCCGGAAAAGGTGAACGTCAACGGTGGCGCGATTGCCCTGGGGCACCCGATCGGCATGTCCGGTGCGCGGATCGTCCTGCACCTGGCGCTGGAGCTGAAGCGGCGCGGGGGCGGGGTCGGCGCGGCGGCGCTGTGCGGCGGCGGCGGTCAGGGCGACGCGCTGATCGTTCGCGTCCCGGTCAAGTAGCCCTTCGGAGCGCGGAGAACGGAGCAGCGTGATGGTGGACGTCCCCCAGCTGGTCGCCCAGGCGCGGGAGGGCCGGCCGCGGGCCGTGGCCCGGCTGATCTCACTCGTCGAGGGGGCGGCTCCGCAGCTGCGCGAGGTCATGGCGGAGCTCGCTCCGCTGACCGGCGGCGCCTATGTGGTGGGGCTGAC
Organism: Streptomyces sp. NPDC057445; assembly: GCF_042802855.1. Lineage (NCBI taxonomy): Bacteria > Bacillati > Actinomycetota > Actinomycetes > Kitasatosporales > Streptomycetaceae > Streptomyces > Streptomyces sp. NPDC057445. Next base: position 108,097 of record NZ_JBHVDH010000004.1, read on the forward strand.
CGGTTCGCCGGGTGTCGGCAAGTCGACGTCCACCTCCGCGCTGGTGACGGCGTACCGGCGGGCGGGGAAGCGGGTCGGCGTGCTCGCCGTCGACCCGTCCTCGCCGTTCTCCGGCGGGGCGCTGCTCGGCGACCGCGTCCGGATGTCGGAGCACGCCTCCGACCCCGGCGTCTACATCCGCTCGATGGCCACCCGCGGCCATCTGGGCGGCCTCGCCTGGGCCGCGCCCCAGGCGATCCGGGTGCTGGACGCGGCGGGCTGCGACGTGGTCCTCGTCGAGACCGTGGGCGTCGGGCAGTCTGAGGTCGAGATCGCCTCCCAGGCGGACACGTCGGTGGTGCTGCTCGCGCCCGGTATGGGCGACGGGATCCAGGCCGCGAAGGCGGGCATCCTGGAGATCGGCGATGTGTACGTCGTCAACAAGGCGGACCGCGACGGTGCCGACGCGACCGCGCGCGAGCTCAATCACATGCTCGGGCTGGGCGAGTCCCGCTCCCCGGGCGACTGGCGGCCCCCGATCGTGAAGACGGTCGCCGCACGGTCCCAGGGCATCGACGAGGTGGTCGAGGCTCTCGAGAAGCACCGGGCGTGGATGGAGGAGCGCGGCGTCCTCACCGAGCGCCGCACCCGCCGCGCGGCCCACGAGGTCGAGACGATCGCGGTCACCCGCCTGCGGGAACGCATCGGCGACCTGCACGGCGACCGCCGCCTTGACTCCCTCGCCTCCCGCATCGTGGCCGGCGAGCTCGACCCGTACGCGGCGGCGGACGAACTGGTGGCGGGACTGACGGGGGAGTAGCTCCGGGGCCGGGCCAGGCGGCGCTGGCGCGTGCGGCCGGGCCGGCGTGGTGCGGCGGGGGGCGTTGACTGGGCGCGCCCTCCGCGCCTCTGCCCCTCCGCGCCTCTGCCCCTCCGCGCCCCTGCTCCTTCGTGCCCCTGTACCCCTCGCGCCCGCCTCCGTGGGGCGGTCGGCGGCCCGGCCCGGCATCATTCCAGGGCCTCGTCGGCGCGGGGCGAGTCGTGTGTGTGGTGCGCAGGGGGTGTGTGGCGTCCGGGCTGAGCGTGGCATGTGCGGGACGTGTCTTGCCCGATCTGCCATCGGGAACGGCAGGTGGGTGTGGACCGTCCGGGGCCGCCGGACATGCCGAACACACCGGGCGCGGCGGCCGCAGGTCTGCTCCGCGGGCGTGGCCGCGGGCAGCGGCGGGCCGCCGGGGCCCGCGCCTGTGCGGGCCCGGGCCAACGGCCTCGTCAGACCTTGCCGCGGCGGCCGCGCAGATGGTCGGCGACCGGCTTCAGCGACTCGCTCAGTCCGGCCAGCGCCTCCGACGACAGCAGATCGATGAAGTGCTGGCGCACGGACTCGACGTGATGCGGCGCCACCTTCCGCATGGTCTCCATCCCCTCGTCGGTGAGGACGGCGAACAGGCCCCGGCGGTCGGACTCGCAGTTCTCCCTGCGGACCAGGCCCGCGTTCTCCATGCGGGTGATCTGATGGGAGAGCCGGCTCTTGGACTGGAGCGTGGCCGCGGCCAGATCGCTCATTCGCATGCGCCTGTCGGCCGACTCGGACAGGTTCACGAGAATCTCGTAGTCGTTGTTGGTCAGGCCGAACGGCTGCAGATCCTTTTCCATCTGGTACGTCAACAGCCTGTTGACATCCAGATAGGTGCGCCAGGCGCACTGTTCCGCGTCGCTCAGCCAGCGCGTGGCAGTCTCGGTCTCCATATATGGATGCTACCCTAAGAAGTTGAATTCCGGACGAAGTCTGGGAGTGTGACGTCCCTGCACTCCGGCCCCCGCTCAAGGGTGCAGACGTTCGACGTCACACTCCGCAGACTACCGTTCACAGCCCGAAGCGACGCTGGAGGTCCCCAAGCTGGCCGGGAAGGCGCGGGGCGGACCCGTGTTGACCAGGCGCATGCCCCCCGGGACCCCCGCCGGGCACCCCGTCCGCGTGCGGGACCGCGCCCGTCGCCTGCTCGGGCATGAGCGTCTCGGTCGACTGCAGCAGCACCGTCCCCGCGCCCACGAACTCGAACTGGTGCTCCTCGCCCGATGCCCCGCCGATACCGGCGAGCTGGCGCAGTCCGCCCATGACACCGCTCATGTAGCCGTGGTCGTAGTGATGGCAGGGTGAAGGGCAGTCCGCCCAGCCCACCAGTGCCTGCGGGTCGACCCGGATCGGCGGCTCCATGAAGACCACGGGGCCGTTCGACGCGGCCACGAACTTTCCGGTGCCGATCAGCGTCAGGAACCCCGGCACGATGGACTGCTTGAGGGCGAGGGACGGCTGGTAGGCGAGCAGATTCCCGGACCGGATCGTCAGATTGCCCTCGTCCAGGTCGTACGAGTTGACGTCGAAGGCCCGGTCCGCGAGGAGCATCTTGCCGCTGCCCTCGGCCACCACCCAGTCGCTCGCGTGCAGCGGCGAGTGGAAGCTCGTACGCATCAGCCGGTCCAGCCGGCCGTGGCCGATGCCGTTGAAGTCGATCTGCCCGTAGTAGGCGATCATCTTGCCCTTCTGCAGAAACCACTGGGAGCCCTTGAGCTCCACGCAGAAGGTGTACGAGTTGACGTTGTCGTCGCTCGGAAGCGTCATCGGGTCATGAATCACGGGCGCGCTCACAGCTTTTCCTCCGACGCCTGGACGTACACCGCACCATTGCCGCTCAGCTCCAGCTGGAACGCCTCGCCCGAGCCCCGCCCCACCATGTCGCGCCAGCCCAGCGCGGTGGAGAGCTTGTTCCGTACGTCGCCGTGGTGCGCGACGTACGCCTGTGGGTCGACATGGACCGGCCGGCCGGGAGTGATGGGCAGCTCGATCACTCCGCCGTGCGCCATGACCGCGACCGCACCGTGCCCCTTCAGGGTGGTGGTGAAGAGTCCCTGCCCGGTGACCTGGCCGCGCACCATCCCCATGACCCCGCCCTGCGAGCCCATGAACATCGTGCCCTGCTGCAGGGTGCCGTCGAAGGCGAGCAGCCGGTCGGCCTCGACGCAGAGGGTGTCGCCGGTCAGACTGATGACCTGGATGTGGTGGCCGCCGTGGCCGAACATCACGGTCCCGGAGCCCTCGACCGTCATCAGCGGGGTGGCCTCGTCGGCCACCCGCCGCCCGATCATGGACATCAGGCCGCCCTGGCCGCCCGCCATGTTCGGGGTGAAGGACACCTCGCCCTTGTAGGCGAGCATCGCGCCACGCTGGCTGTACATCTTCTGGCCGGGGACGACCGTCGCCTCGACCATTTTCGAGTTGACCTCGCGGAACGGCATCAGACGTCCCCTCCGATGGTGTTCCGCTCGCTCGGCTGTACGTACACGAGTCCGTCGCCCTCGAACCGGATCTGGAAGGCCTCGCCGCCGCCCTCGCCCATGAGCGTGCGGAAGGTGACCCCGGACTGGAAGTTCTGTTGCAGGTTGCCCTGGTGGGCGATGTACGCGCCGGGGTCGACGGAGAGCGGGTACTGGGGCGTCACCCGCAGCACCACGGCCGGACCGTCCGACATGATCGCGGCCTGGCCCGTGCCCTCGACGGTCGTCGTGAACAGGCCGTTGCCCGTCGCGCCGCCGCGCAGTCCGGTGAAGCTGGTGCCCGTGCGCAGCCCGCCGTCCGTGCAGAGCAGATTGCTCGATTCGACGAACAGCTTGTCCCCGTGCAGCGAGACGAGATTGATCTCGGACGCGCGGTCGGCGAAGTAGCAGGTGCCCTGACCCTTCACCTCCATCATGGTCATCTGCTCGCCGGTGAGACGGCGGGTCACCATGCCGCGGATACCCTCACCGCCGCCGGACAGTTTCTTGAATGCCATCTGGCCGTCGTACGCGACCATGGACCCGTTCTTCGCCTTGACGGCGTCCCCGGTCATGTCGACGGCGAGCACCTTGCTGCCTTGAAGTCGGAACATTGCCACGAGGTGAAGGTACTGGGCGGGGTACGTTCCGGGACAGGCCCCCCGGAATGAACCTGACCCCGAGACCACCCCGAGGCCACCCGGGTAAAGACCGGGAAAGAGCGGTGACACAATGGCATCGCTTGTGCGCGCGTTCACAAGACAGTCGCCCGCCACCCGCCGAATCCCACCGAAGGTGCCTTTCGTGGACATCAGGACAGCCTCCTCCCTTCACCGCCTCCGGCTCGTCTCCGCGCCGGAGGCCGTCTCGTTCCTTCTGCTGCTCGTCTGCTCGGTGCTCAAGCGCACGACGGAGTTCAACGCGGTCCCGGTCATGGGCGCGATCCACGGTGTGCTGTTCATCCTGTACGTGATCTTCTGGCTGGACGCCTGGAACCGCACGAAGTGGGACTTCAGGACCGCCGCGGTCTACTTCGTCCTCTCCGTGCTGCCCTTCGGCGGCTTCTTCGCCGACCGCAAGCTCAAGCGCGCGGCCGAGGACGCCGTCATCGCCTCCCGCGCCCGCCGCGAGGGCAAGGTGGACGCGTGATCGTCGCCTTCTCCGTGACCCCGCTGGGCGTCGGCGAGGACGTCGGGGAGTACGTCGCCGACGCGGTCCGCGTCGTCCGCGACTCAGGACTGCCCAACCGTACGGACGCCATGTTCACCTCCGTCGAGGGCGAATGGGACGAGGTGATGGACGTCGTCAAGCGCGCCGTCGCCGCCGTGGAGGCACGGGCGCCGCGCGTCTCCCTCGTTCTCAAGGCCGACATCAGGCCCGGCGTCACGGACGGACTGACCAGCAAGGTCGAGACGGTGGAGCGGCACCTGTCCGCCTGACCCGCCGCACGGGAGAGCCCCTGGCCCGCCGCCGGGCCGGGGGCGCCCCGACGAGCCGGGCCCGGTGGCGCAGCGCGCCGCCCGGCACCGGCTGCGGCGCACGGTCCGCCGCTGAGACGCGGCCGGTACCGCCTCCGCCATGTCCCGGCCCAAGACGGAGGACCGAACTTCGAGACAGGGCTGACCAGCATATGACCAGTGGGTAAGGTCGTGCCGTGCCGAAGCCGCTCAGCCTCCCCTTCGACCCCATCGCCCGAGCCGACGAGCTCTGGCAGCAGCGTTGGGGCCCCGTGCCCTCGATGGCCGCGATCACCTCGATCATGCGCGCGCACCAGATCCTGCTCGCAGAGGTCGACTCCGTCGTCAAACCGTACGGACTGACCTTCGCGCGCTACGAGGCGCTGGTGCTGCTCACCTTCTCCAAGGCCGGGGAGCTGCCCATGTCCAAGATCGGCGAGCGCCTGATGGTGCACCCCACGTCGGTCACCAACACGGTGGACCGGCTGGTGAAGTCCGGCCTGGTCGCGAAGCGGCCCAACCCCAACGACGGTCGTGGCACGCTCGCCTCCATCACCGAGAAGGGCCGCGAGGTCGTCGAGGCGGCCACCCGCGATCTGATGGCGATGGACTTCGGGCTCGGGGCGTACGACTCGGAGGAGTGCGGGGAGATCTTCGCGCTGCTGCGGCCACTGAGGGTCTCCGCGAACGACTTCGACGAGAAGTGACGCCTGGAGGGGAAGGCAGGGCGCGTCGCGCCCGAAGCGGGTCGGCCACCGCGTCTCCCCGTCCCGGACGTGACCCGCGTCTCGCGACCCCGTGGGAGATCGCCCAAAGCGGGCGGTTACGCTCATCGCCATGAAGAAGAGCGTGCTGACCCGCTACCGGGTGATGGCCTATGTCACCGCCGTCATGCTGCTCGTGCTGTGCACCTGCATGGTGTTCAAGTACGGGTTCGACAAGGGCGAGGACCTCACCTTCGCGGTCTCCCAGGCCCACGGCATCCTCTACATCATCTATCTGATCTTCGCCTTCGACCTGGGCTCCAAGGCAAAGTGGTCGTTCGGCAAGCTCCTGTGGGTGCTGGTTTCCGGAACGATCCCGACCGCCGCCTTCTTCGTCGAGCGCAAGGTCGTCCGCGAGGTCGAGCCGCTCATCGCGGACGCGGCTCCGGCCGTCGTCAAGGCGTAATCGCGCGACCACACCGCCGTACGTACACACGTACGGCGGCCCCCCATCGACATTTACTAGGACGTCCTAGTAAATTCGAGGGTATGGACGCTGACGCCATCGAGGAGGGCCGCCATCGCTGGCAGGCCCGCTACGACTCCGCAAAGAAGCGGAACGCCGACTTCACTACGCTCTCCGGTGACCCGGTCGAGCCGGTCTACGGGCCCCGGCCCGGGGACACCTACGACGGCTTCGAGCGGATCGGCTGGCCCGGCGAGTATCCGTTCACGCGCGGGCTGTACCCGACCGGCTACCGCGGCCGCACCTGGACCATCCGCCAGTTCGCCGGCTTCGGCAACGCCGAGCAGACCAACGAGCGGTACAAGATGATCCTCGCCGCCGGCGGCGGCGGGCTCAGCGTCGCCTTCGACATGCCGACCCTGATGGGACGCGACTCCGACGACCCCCGCTCCCTCGGCGAGGTCGGCCACTGCGGTGTCGCCATCGACTCGGCCGCCGACATGGAGGTCCTCTTCAAGGGCATCCCGCTCGGCGACGTCACGACCTCGATGACGATCAGCGGCCCCGCCGTGCCGGTCTTCTGCATGTACCTCGTCGCCGCAGAGCGGCAGGGTGTCGACCCGGCCGTGCTCAACGGCACGCTGCAGACCGACATCTTCAAGGAGTACATCGCGCAGAAGGAGTGGCTCTTTCAGCCCGAGCCCCATCTGCGTCTCATCGGCGATCTGATGGAGCACTGCGCCAGGTCCATCCCCGCCTACAAGCCGCTCTCCGTCTCCGGCTACCACATCCGCGAGGCGGGTGCGACGGCCGCGCAGGAGCTGGCGTACACGCTCGCGGACGGCTTCGGCTACGTCGAGCTCGGCCTGAGCCGGGGCCTGGACGTGGACGTCTTCGCGCCCGGACTGTCCTTCTTCTTCGACGCGCACCTCGACTTCTTCGAGGAGATCGCCAAGTTCCGCGCGGCCCGTCGCATCTGGGCCCGCTGGATGAAGGAGGTCTACGGCGCGAAGACCGACAAGGCGCAGTGGCTGCGTTTCCACACCCAGACCGCCGGGGTCTCGCTCACCGCCCAGCAGCCGTACAACAACGTCGTACGGACGGCCGTCGAAGCCCTCGCGGCCGTTCTCGGCGGCACCAACTCGCTGCACACCAACGCCCTCGACGAGACGCTGGCGCTGCCGTCGGAGCAGGCCGCCGAGATCGCCCTCCGCACCCAGCAGGTGCTGATGGAGGAGACCGGCGTCGCCAACGTGGCCGACCCGCTGGGAGGCGCCTGGTACGTGGAGCAGCTCACCGACCGGATCGAGGCCGACGCCGAGAAGATCTTCGAGCAGATCAAGGAGCGCGGACTGCGCGCCCACCCGGACGGCAAGCACCCCATCGGGCCCATCACCTCCGGCATCCTGCGCGGCATCGAGGACGGCTGGTTCACCGGCGAGATCGCGGAGTCCGCCTTCCGCTACCAGCAGTCCCTGGAGAAGGGCGACAAGCGCGTGGTCGGCGTCAACGTCCACCACGGCTCGGTCACCGGCGACCTGGAGATCCTCCGCGTCAGCCACGAGGTCGAGTGGGAGCAGGTCCGCATCCTCGGCGATCGCAAGTCCGGGCGCGACGACGCGCGCGTACGGGCCTCGCTGGACGCCATGCTGGCCGCGGCGCGCGACGGCTCCAACATGATCGAGCCGATGCTCGAGGCGGTCCGTGCCGAGGCCACGCTCGGCGAGATCTGCGATGTCCTGCGGGACGAGTGGGGGACGTACACGGAGCCGCCTGGCTTCTGATCAGGCCCCGGAAACCTTTGGAACGACCGGCTGTTGAGCCCCTACGGTGGCGCAATGGCCGGTCTTCCTGTTCCCGTTCACGGCGTACGCGTCCGCCTCCGCCACGTCGCGGGCTGTGGCCCCTTCGCCGACATCACCGTGGACTTCTACCCGCCCGGTGCGGGCGGTGAGCCCGAGTTCACGAACGTGGTGCCGGACGAAAAGCTGCCCGCGGAGTACGGGCCGGCGCTCAGGAACGGCATCGAGGAAGGGCTCGGGGGCGTCGCAGCGGCCGTAGTTGTCACGGCCGGACGCCACCACGAGGTGGACTCCTCCGAGTTCGGCTTCAAGACGGCGGGACGGATGGCGGGCCGCGCCGCGCTGGTCGCCGCGGGACTGCTGCCGGCGGAGGAGGCGGAGCGGCTCACCAAGGTGACGTGGCCGGCCAAGCCGGGGCCCAAGGGGGGCCAGGGAGGCTGAAGTTCAGTGGGTGGGCGGTGGACGGTGGGCGCCTGCCCCGACCGTGCCCGGCGGGTCGCCCTGGGCGCCTCACATCTGGGCCGCTGCACCGAGCCCGCCCAGCAGCACCGCTGTGAAGCGGCGGACCCAGTCCTCGTCGACGGGTTCGGCGCTCACCAGGGCGCGATGCACGACCGCACCCGCGATCACGTCGTAGATCAGGTCCGCGGTGCGGGCAGCCGCCTCCGGGTCGGTCTCCACCGGGAGTTCGCCACGTTCCTGGGCCCGCGCGCGGCCCTCCAGGACCAGCCGCTTCTGGCGGTCCACGATCGATACCCGGATCCGCTCGCGCAGCGGCTCGTCGCGCGTCGACTCGGCGACCACCGCCATCAGCGCGCTCCTGGCCTCCGGGCGCTGGAGCAACTCCGCGAACTGGAGGATGACGCCCTCTATGTCGGCGGCGAGAGAGCCGCGGTCGGGGAGCTCCAGCTCGTCGAAGAGAACGGCGACCGCATCCACGACAAGTTCGTTCTTGCCCGCCCACCGTCGGTAGAGGGTCGTCTTGGCCACACCGGCACGCGTCGCGACATCGCCGAGCGTCAGCTTGGACCAGCCGAGCTCGACCAGAGCGGCCCTGGTCGCGTCGAGGATGGCGGCGTCCGCCTCGGCGCTGCGGGGGCGGCCGGTACGGGTCGTTTTCGGACGGCTGCGGCTACACATGACGGCGACCATACCGGCCAGTAGGTGAATCCTTGTGAGGCACTTCACCGGGTGAGTCTTCCCGGTCGCGTGGTATTCCAGTTACGCTACGACTCGTAGCGAAAGCGAGAGCTGAGCGACGACCACAGGTGTCCGGTGGGGACCGGCACCACAGAACGAATCGCAGGACGCGGGACCGGCGGACACAGGACTTCCGCTGGGCTTTTCACTCGTGCGCGCGGAGGGGGGAGGATGTACTCATGCAGCCTAGGAACATGTCCATGAGCGGCGTCGTCGACCTCGCCGCGGTGAAGGCGGCCGGTGAGGCCAAGGCCAAGGCGGAGCAGGCTCGCGCCGAGGCCGCCCGACAGGGCGGCGCGGGTGCGGTGTCCCCCTCCAGCCTGGTGATCGATGTCGACGAGGCAGGCTTCGAGCGCGATGTCCTGCAGCGCTCGGTCGAGGTCCCGGTCGTCATCGACTTCTGGGCCGAGTGGTGCGAGCCGTGCAAGCAGCTGAGCCCGGTGCTGGAGCGCCTGGCCGGTGAGTACAACGGCCGCTTCGTGCTCGCCAAGATCGATGTCGAAGCCAACCAGATGTTGATGCAGCAGTTCGGGATCCAGGGCATCCCGGCTGTCTTCGCGGTCGTCGCCGGTCAGGCGCTGCCGCTCTTCCAGGGCCTGGCGCCCGAACCGCAGATCCGCCAGACGCTCGACCAGCTGATCCAGGTCGGCGAGGAGCGCTTCGGGCTCACCGGCATCACGGTCGACCCGGACGCCGACGTGGCCGCAGAGGCCACGGCCCCGGCCCCCGCCGGACCGCACGACGCGCTGCTCGAGGCGGCCGTCCAGGCGCTGGACGCGGGTGACCTCGGCGGTGCGGTGCAGGCGTACAAGAACGTGCTCTCCGACGACCCGGGCAACACCGAGGCCAAGCTCGGCCTCGCCCAGGCGGAACTGCTCGCACGGGTGCAGGACATGGATCCCGATGCCGTGCGCAACGATGCCGCGAAGAAGCCGGACGATGTGCGGGCGCAGATCTCGGCGGCCGACCTCGATCTCGTCGGCGGGCATGTCGAGGACGCCTTCGGCCGGCTGGTCGACACGGTGAAGCGCACGGTGGGCGAGGACCGCGATGCCGCACGGCTGCGACTGCTGGAGCTCTTCGAGGTGGTCGGTCCTGACGACCCGCGCGTGACCGCGGCACGCACCGCGCTGGCGCGGGTGCTGTTCTGACGACCCTGACGACGCTGTTCCGGTAGGGCCGGAGCGGTCGCCGATTTGGCGACAGAGTGACAAAGTGCGGCCGCGCTTTACCAAAACTTGGTAAACGCGGCCGCTGTTACTCGGAGTACATCAACGTCGTTGTTCTGTCCCGTTTTTCACGCCAATATCCCCTTGTGTCGATCGGCCCTGAGGCACCCTCTGTGGCCGGTCGACATCTCGGTGTCGTGGCGTGGTTATCGCTCCGTTACTAGCGAGTAACGAACCCCCTTGTGCCCCGGCGCGTAATGCACCACGATCGGCCACGCTCGGTCCATCACCGCACCAGCCCGGCAGCCAGCCGCGTTCGCGGTCCTGGGTCCCCACCGAGTGGGTCGGCGGCAGAGGCGCCGGCCGTGGACAGGGGGGTTCCTGCCGAGCGGCAGGGCCTGTCCATTGCGGTTGCGCGAAGGCGTGGCCAGTGGTTGTCGCTCGGGGGTGATCGCCGGTGATTCGGACGCGGCTAGCGCCTGAGGCACGGCGCTCTCCTTCCCGAGGACGTAGCACTTCTCCCATCCCAGGACGGACCTCCTCGGTCCGTACTCGGAGATGTACGTCCGAGAAGGAGGAACAGATATGTCCCAGGTTCGTGGTGGGACCAGATGGAAGCGGTTCGCGGTCGTCATGGTGCCGTCCGTGGCCGCCACGGCCGCGATAGGCGTCGCCCTGGCGCAGGGTGCGCTGGCCGCGTCGTTCAGCGTCTCCGGCCAGAGCTTCAAGGTGACGGCGGACGCGCTCGACGGTGAGGACTTCTTCCAGTACGGAAGCCTCGCGACGGGCACCGACCTCAAGGGCAAGAAGGAAGCCCACGCGGTCGCGGTGTCGTCGTTCAGTCACGCGACGATCACCAACATGTGCCAGTCGGTCGTCACTCCCGACGTACCGTTCTTCGGCAACGTCAGCCTGGAGCTGAGGGCCGGCGGCCCGGGTCACGACAAGGTCGACGCGACGGACCTGTACCTGGATGTCGAGAGCCTTGAGGCAGACGCGACGTTCAAGGACATCGACATCGGCGTCGCGGCGGGTGACCCGTCCAACAGGCCTGGCAGCGTCCAGCCCGGCAGCAAGGTGCCGGTGAACCCGAACGGCTTCGCCCAGCGGGCCAAGGAAGCTCACCTGAAGAAGGTCAAGCAGACGGCGTGGGCGACCACTGCCGGCACCTTCAAGCTGAGCGGTCTCAACATGAAGCTGCACACGGGTGCCCCCAAGGAGTGCTACTAAGCACTTGTCCGGGCGGGTGGGGAGCGCCTTTTGCGGCCCCGCCCGCCCGATCCTCTACTTCTTTTCTCAGCAACACCGGTTCCAGGGAGCTGTTTTCCATGAGCGCCGAGTCTCCGGGGCAGCAGAACGAGCACTACATCCGCGTCATCCGACGCCGCTTCCGCGACTGGCGGGGCCAGCGACCCTTCTGGGCCGGCCTGTTCACCATGATCGGCGGCGTGCCGATCGCCTATTTGCCGTATGCAAGCCTCACGCTCGGCCATCTGTCGCTGCAAATGGCGACCACCGCGGGCGCCGGTTCGCTGATCATCGGCGTACTGCTGGTGACGCTGGGACTGACGATGTGGTTCCACCACATTGTCCGTGTGTTCGCCGGTGTGGCCTCGATCATGCTGGCGCTGGTCTCGCTCCCGGTCTCCAACTTCGGAGGCTTTGTGATCGGCTTCGCATTCGCCCTGACGGGTGGGGCGCTCTCCATCTCCTGGGCGCCCGGGAAGCCTGCCGAGTCGGCCGAGGGCACCGCTGAACCGTTGCCGGCCTCCGCGCCGCAGGACGAGGCCGACGTTCCCCTGGTCCCCGGTCCGCAGTTCGGGGAGGGCCCGAGCATGACGAAGACGACTGCCCACGCCGATGGCGGGAGGAACAGTGCGGGGTGACGAAGCACAGTCGGTGACGGACGGCAGTTACGACGGGTGGGCGAGAAAGGGGCCGCGTCACGCGGCTCCCCGGAAAGGCCTGTTCACGAAGCTGCACATACCCGCCGGCAAGGCGATGGCGATAGCCGCCGTGCCCACCGCTGTGTTCGTCGGCATGGGTCTGACCCCGAGGCTCGCACTGGCCGAGGACAGCAAGGACATCCCCTTCGCTCCGGGGCCCTGCGTCACCCGCTCGGACGAGCCGAGCGAGTCGGCGTCGCCGTCCGCCACGGAGTCGCCGAAGCCCTCGGAGAAGCCGTCGGACGAGGAATCCGGAAAGCCGGACCCGTCCGCCAGTGGCGACTCGTCGGGTGACGAGGAGCAGAAGCCGGAGCCGGGCGAGAGCCCGTCGGCTCCGGGGTCCCCGGTCGGTTCGGCCGCCGGATCCGGATCGGACTCCGACTCCGACTCCGACTCCGACTCAGCGGGTGAGGCTGCCGGTCAGCAGGCTCCCGCGCCCGAGCCCAGCAAGACCACGAACCCGCTGGACCCGCTGGGTCTCGGTGACGCGATCAAGGACATCTTCGACGGCCCCGACAAGGAGCCGACGGCCACGCCGACGGACAACGCCGACGATCCGTCGGAGGAGCCGGCCGAGAAGCCTGCTGACGAGCCGTCGGACGAGCCGTCGAAGCCGTCCGGTGATACCTCGGCCAAGCCTGCCGAGCCCAAGGACGAGGTCGCGGACGAGGTCGCGGACAAGGCCGACGGGACCACGGACAAGGCCAAGGACGCCATCAAGGACGCGGCGGACAAGGCCGGTGCCGAGGTCGAGGAGCTGGACGACAAGGTCAAGGGCCTGGACCCGGTCAAGGACGAGGACATCCCGGAAGGCGCCGACGGCAAGCCGCGCTTCCCGTGCCCGACCTCCGACCCGAAGGCACTGGCCGCCGCGGACCTCGAGCCGGGCATCCCGCTGCTGCCGGACGACCCCTGGCGGCTGGAGAGCTCCAAGCTCACCCTGAACGGGCTCGACTACAAGGGCATCGTCGAGGTCAAGACGGGCAGCGGCAAGATCAAGAAGGTCCTGAAGTTCACCGCGTCGTCGCTGGACATCAAGGACCTGCACCAGCTGGTCGTCTACCCCGACGGCAAGACCGCGCATGTCCAGGGGGCCAAGGGCTTGACGTCGACCATCCGCAACGGCGAAGTGACGATGTACACGGAGGAGCTGAAGGGCAACCTCTTCGGACTCATCCCGGTCACCTTCAGCCCGAAGACCCCGCCGCCGCTGAATGTACCGTTCGCGTTCTTCACCGACGTGAAGGTCACCCAGGCCGGCCAGTTCGGCGGCACGCTGACCGTGCCCGGGTTGCAGAACTACATCACCGGCTAGCACGGACAACTGACTTTCCGGGAGCCGCAGAAGGCTGTGGGCCCGCACCCCTCGGGGGTGCGGGCCCACAGTCGTTCCCGGCCTCGCCGGACGCGAGGCAGACCGGTCACTCATCGCCATCGCGGACGTCAACCCGGCCGCAGAGGCACGTACCTCCATGACGACGGCTTCGCACAGTCTTTCCTCGTCCATGTCCGGTCGGGGCGGTGCGAGCCAGTGGGCGGTCAACCTTCTTCCGGGATCGAGCCGGGTACAGATCGGCAAGCCGGCGCAGCCAGCCACGCACGCATGTCCATTCGGTGATCGACCGGATCGAAGCGCTGGCGCGAAGCCGCCGGCCACGCCGTGTGGAGCACTTCGTCCGGCAAGGCGGAGTCCAGCTGGGGCATGCGATGAGGCCGTCAGCGGCGTCGTTCGACGGACTGGCGAGCGGTTCTTCAGAGACCGTTGCTGTCATCTTCGATGATCCAAACGAAACGGCCCGGCTGAAGCCACGAGGGCCTTGAAGGCCTCCTTGCTCGCCTCGTCCGCATGGGAAGGGGGCCGTCCCCGGTGCCCGGCACCAGGGACGGCCCCCTTCGTGGTTCGCTCAGGAGGCTCGGATCGCCTGGGTGATCTCAGCGCCGGTGCGGGCGACGACCACGGTGTATCCGTCCTTCAGGGCTGATGGCAGCCGCTCTTGGTCCTCCTCCTGCTGGAGGACGACGGTCCCGCCCGGGACGACGAGCACCGCGTCGAGCCGCCGCAGCAGCCCGGCGAGGAGGTCCATGACCCCTTCCCCTCCGAAGCGGTTGAAGGTGATATTGGTGGGGCTGCTGAGGTAGACGTCCGCTGCCTCCCCCTCCCCAGTGCTCACCTGGAGGAAGTTCAATTCGGGGTCCCGCGTCACCACGTGGGGGCCGAGGACCTCGTGCGCGGCACTCATGTCCAGCGGTGCTGGCTCGCCTTTCTCGAACCGGCACACGAAGATGTCAAAACTCATGGTGTCTCTGTATCACGGGTCGCCGGCGCCCCTGGAGATCCTGAAGCGCCCCCCGGTGCTCTCCCGATCGCCTGGGACCCAGTCCCTTAAGTCACTGGTATTGAGGCTTGCAGCGAATGGCCGCTACCGGCCGCCTGAGTTGCCGTTACCGCTGTTGCCGGAGTGGCACGACATAGGGATCGAGACTCATTCGCACGTCGGAGTCCGACACCTCTCGATTTCCCCCTACACCATTCCATCCCTCAAGTTGCCTCATCGCGTGGACAGGAACTCCCAGTCCATGGAAGAAGCAGCTGGCAAAAGCGAAGAAGGTAGCTTCGCCCCCTAGTTCCGTTTTCACCCACAGGGCAATATCCACCGTGTCGACACCGCGCATCGCACGCTCACGAACGCCGAGCGCAATCAACTTGGGATCCTTCATTTCCGAAACACCATCTCAACCTTCGCGTAATTACCGGGAGTGCTCTCCCTTGTCACGATCTCAACTTTCCCACTGGATCCGTATCTGGCGGCCATCTTGCCGGTGAAAGTCAGTCGTGCTGCTTCCTCCCCGCTCAGCATGAGACTCTGCATCCAGCATGGAAGCTGTCCAGTTTGCCCTTAATGTCGCCACGGCCCAGCCAGGTGCCTCGAATCCCCTTTGCGTTTCCGCCGATCTTTCCATGCCGTCGTCAATCATGACGCTGCCAGCTGGAGTCTTGCTCTCTTTAGCGAGAGATTCAGGATCCCATCGCCGTCGATAGAACTCATCACCCCATGACTTCCGCTGCCGTAGTCGTCTGCCCATTCAGTACAAGGGAGCTAGTGACTCGGTTGGTCTTGGCGTCGGCCCGGCGGGCCGACGAACGGTTGCCGACGAGCAGGTTGCCGCCGCGGTGACCAGGAGGAGAACACGCTGCGTGCGCGCAGGCACAACAACACTGGCCGCGCTGGAGGTCGCCACCGGCAAGGTGATCGGCTCCCTGGCACCGCCGATACCGGGCCCAGGAGTTCAAGAAGTTCCGCCGCATTCGGGCCGCGTGTGACAGACACGAGGAAACCCCGCCAGGGATTACCTGGCAGGGTTTCGACTTCATCGATCCGACGGGGTCACCGGTCGTTGAGGGCAGCCCGCAGGTAGGCGATCAGCTCATCGGTCGGCACCTCGACCCAGTCGGCCCCGGGTACCCCGACGCGAACGACCTCATAGCGCTCGCCGTCCAGCTCGTGCACCAGGGCCTGTCGGCTCGCTCCGTCGAACAGATCCACGCGCAGGCGGACGGCGCTGTGCGAGATCGTCGGGAACATGTCCCGCAGCACCTCGTCCGCGTGGAGGCGACGCAGAAGGTTCCACTGCCTCCGGTGGAATTCGGACGACAGAAGGTCGGCCCACTGCGCGGAAGTGGGCTCTCCCCTCTCCAGCGCCCCGGCGAATTCGTCGAGCTCCAGGAACGTGAACCTCACCGCCAACTTGTCGAATGGCACACCTTCCCGCCAAGCGGCGACCGCCTCCACGAGCGACCCGAGGTCGTCTGTCGAGCCGATCCCCCAGGTGAACCCCGGAATGTCCCAGGTGAACCCGGGAATATGGACACGCACCCGGAACAGCCGCTCCTCCGTCGCGGGATCGACCGACAGGAGCCCCCTTGCCGTCTCGACAATGACGGCGTCGGTGGCCGGGGGTGCCGGCCAGATTTCTCCTTCGCTCAGCTTCGCGGCCTCTTTGATCGCCGGTACGAGGCCGCCCGCGGCGGTCACGTCCGGATACAGGTCTCTCCAATGGGTTTCCACAGTTGATTCCTAGCAGCGGCACTGGTCGGAGAAGGAAGGCTTCACAGGGCCGAGATCTCCCTTCAGCCCCGACAGATCCGGCATAGGTGTCGAGGGAAGCAGTCGTGGGACTCCGTCCGCACCCGCGTAGTAGGCGCCCCTCCAGGTGGGAGGGACGCCCTCGGATCGGTCCTTGTCGCGATCGATGGTGTCAGTCGTGGTGAATCAGGTCTTCTTCCTGGAAGACGTGGTACTCGCCGTAACTGAATCGTGCACCGAGGGTCTCGTACCGGGCGTACTGCTCCTCGGTCAGCGGTACGGACAGCACCACCAGTACTCGCAGGAACAACCGGAATCCGAGGTCAGGGTCGACCCGGGTGATGACCTGCTCCAGCGATGCAAGGACCGTCGTGGCGGGAAGTCTCGGAGATCGTGGAACGGATGGCCGCGCGGCAGCGGGCCGCGCTGATCAACGCCCTGAGCGCCTTCAACGCGGCGGGCGGCGAGCCGTCGATGCCGACGAGTGGGGCCGACGCGTATCCGCTGGGGTGGGAGGACACGGCGCTTCCGCACGGTGGTTGAACGGGCCCGCGGGGAGGCTCGGCCCGAGCGTCGGGCGGGTGCGGCACCGGTAGGTGGCGAGGGGTGCCCTCTGCCACGGATCATGACGGGTGAGGGGCATCCGCTCGTCCATGTGTTCCTTGCTGCAGCCGAGTTGCTCGGCGATCGCCCTGGAGCCGGGGCGGCGGTGCTGCTGCCCGCCCGGGGGCGCCGGTATCTGCGGCCCGGCGACCCGGCCCTGTCCCGGACCCAGGTCTTCGCCTGTGAACAGGGCAGCGGAGGAAACGCGACCGAGGGCGGTATCCCGTGAAGTCCGGGATACCGCCCTCGGTCTGGTGCTCAGCCGTCAGTGGGTGCGAGGGAGGCGCTGGAGAGTGCCGTCGTCCACGACGGACTCGTTGTAGCCGAACCTCTCTCCCAGCTCGCCGTACCGGCGATGCTGTGACTCACTGATCGGGACCAGGTAGCGACCCACCGCCATGGGTTCCGTCAGGGTTCCGCGGTCGGCCTTGAGGGGCCCGGGATCATGCGGGTCCGGGACTCCCGGGGGCGTGGGATCGACCCTGCGGGCTCGTCGTAACGGCGGACAGAAAGCCCGAGGGCGGTGCCCCGGTTCCTGGGAACCGGGGCACCGCCCTCCGTGCACGCGGACGCGTCAGCCGCGCTTGGCGCCGCCCAGGTGGTGCACCCGCACCATGTTGGTCGTGCCCGGAACGCCCGGAGGGGAGCCCGCGGTGATGATCATGACGTCGCCCTCGTTGAAGCGCAGGAGCTTCAGCAGTTCCGCGTCCACCAGGTCGACCATCGCGTCCGTGGTCTCCACGAAGGGGGCGATGAACGGCTCCACGCCCCAGCTCAGGGTGAGCTGGTTGCGGGTGGACTCGTCCGTCGTGAACGCCAGGATCGGCTGCTCGGCACGGTAGCGCGAGAGGCGGCGGGCCGTGTCGCCGGACTGGGTGAAGGCGACCAGGGCCCTGCCGCCGAGGAAGTCGGCGATCTCGCAGGCCGCGCGGGCCACCGAACCGCCCTGAGTGCGCGGCTTCTTGCCGGGGACCAGGGGCTGGAGGCCCTTGGAGAGGAGTTCCTCCTCCGCGGCGACGACGATCTTGGACATCGTCTTGACGGTCTCGATCGGGTACGCACCCACCGACGACTCGGCCGACAGCATGACCGCGTCCGCGCCGTCCAGGATCGCGTTGGCGACGTCGGAAGCCTCGGCGCGGGTGGGACGGGAGTTGGTGATCATCGACTCCATCATCTGGGTCGCCACGATCACCGGCTTGGCGTTGCGGCGGCACAGCTCGATGAGCCGCTTCTGCACCATCGGTACCCGCTCCAGCGGGTACTCGACGGCCAGGTCGCCACGGGCCACCATCACACCGTCGAAGGCCATGACGACATCCGCCATGTGCTCGACGGCCTGCGGCTTCTCCACCTTGGCGATGACCGGGACCCGACGGCCCTCCTCGTCCATCACCTTGTGGACGTCCTTGACGTCGTTGGCGTCGCGCACGAAGGAGAGTGCGACCAGGTCGCAGCCCATCCCGAGCGCGAAGCGCAGGTCCTCGACGTCCTTCTCGGACAGGGCCGGGACGTTGACCGCCGCGCCGGGCAGGTTGATGCCCTTGTGGTCGGAGATGACACCGCCCTCGACGACGATGGTCTTCACCCGCGGTCCGTCGACCTCGACGACCCGCAGCTCGACGTTGCCGTCGTTGATGAGGATCGGGTCGCCCTTGGAGACGTCGGCGGGAAGGCCCTTGTAGGTCGTCCCGCAGATGTGCTTGTCACCGGGGACGTCTTCGACGGTGATCGTGAACTCGTCGCCGCGGACCAGCTCGACCGGCCCCTCGGCGAAGGTCTCCAGGCGGATCTTCGGGCCCTGGAGGTCGGCGAGCACGCCCACCGGGCGGCCGGTGTCCTCCGATGCCCTGCGGAGACGGTCGTACCGCTCCTGGTGCTCTGCCTGGGTCCCGTGGCTCATGTTGAATCGGGCCACGTTCATGCCGGCCTCGAGAAGCACCTTCAGCTGCTCGTAGGAGTCGACGGCGGGGCCCAGTGTGCAGACGATTTTGGAACGGCGCATGAGGCGGATCCTATCGGGTTTGTTTCTAGGCGGAATATTCCGTCTGGTGGAAAGTACAAATGGGCGCCCCGCCGCTCAGGCGTGAGCCTGTTCGGTGGACATTTCTCCGGATTCTCCGTCGGAGAATCCCTCGGGGGTTCCGACGACGAGCGCGAAGGTCTGCTGTGCGATCTCCAGTTCCTCGTCCGTCGGCACCACGGCGACCGCCACCCGCGCGTAGTCCGGCGAGACGAGCCGTGGCTCGTCCGACCGTACGGCGTTCAGGTCCGCGTCCACCACGACTCCCAGCTCCTCCAGACCGGCGATGGCAGCCTCCCGCACCTGAGCGGCGTTCTCACCGACACCCGCCGTGAACACGATCGCGTCCACCCGGCCGAGTACTGCGTAATAGGCGCCGATGTACTTCTTCAGCCGGTGGATGTAGATCTCGAAGGCGAGCTGTGCCCGCTCGTCACCTTCCTCGATCCGCCGCCGGATCTCGCGCATGTCGTTGTCGCCGCACAGCCCGACCAGGCCGCTCTTCTTGTTGAGCAGTACGTCGATCTCGTCGGTGTCCATGCCCGCCACCCGCTTCAGGTGGAAGGTGACCGCGGGATCGATGTCCCCGGAGCGCGTACCCATGACCAGCCCCTCCAAGGGGGTCAGTCCCATCGAGGTGTCGACGCACCGGCCGCCGGCGACCGCCGATGCCGAGGCGCCGTTGCCCAGGTGCAGCACGATGACGTTGACGTCCTCGGGAGCCTTGCCCAGCAGCTCGGCGGTCTTGCGCGAGACATACGCGTGCGAGGTGCCGTGGAAGCCGTAGCGGCGGATGCGGTGCGCGTCCGCGGTCTCCACGTCGATCGCGTACCGGGCCGCGTACTCCGGCATGGTGGCGTGGAAGGCCGTGTCGAAGACCGCGACCTGCGGCAGGTCGGGGCGCAGGGCCCGGGCGGTACGGATCCCCGTGATGTTCGCCGGATTGTGCAGGGGCGCCACCGGGACCAGGCGCTCGATCTCCGCCAGCACCTCGTCGGTGATCACGGTGGGCGTGGTGAACTTCAGCCCGCCGTGCACCACCCGGTGGCCGATCGCGGCCAGTTCGGGGGAGTCCAGCCCGAGGCCGTCCTGTGCCAGCTCCTCGGCGACGGCCTTCAGCGCCGCGCCGTGGTCCGGGACCGGGCCCGTGCGCTCACGCTTCCCGCCTCCGCCGACCAGCGGGGTGTGCACCAGCCGGGACGTCCGCTCGCCGATCCGCTCGACGAGACCCATGGCGAGACGGGCGCGATCGCGCATGTCGAGAAGCTGGTACTTCAGCGACGAGGACCCGGAGTTGAGGACGAGGACACGGCCGGCGGCGCGGGCGGCGCCGGTGCGGGATGCGCTCATGCGGGAAGCTCCTGCCCCTGGGACTGGATCGCGGTGATGGCGACCGTGTTGACGATGTCGCTGACCAGCGCGCCGCGCGAGAGGTCGTTGACCGGCTTGCGCAGCCCCTGCATCACCGGTCCCACGGCCACCGCGCCGGCCGAACGCTGCACGGCCTTGTAGGTGTTGTTGCCGGTGTTGAGGTCGGGGAAGATCAGTACGGTGGCCTGGCCCGCCACCTCGGAGCCGGGGAGCTTGGTCGCCGCGACGGACGGCGCGACCGCGGCGTCGTACTGGATCGGGCCCTCGATCTTGAACTCGGGATGGCGCTCGCGCACCAGCTTGGTGGCCTCGCGCACCTTGTCCACGTCCGCTCCGGATCCCGAGGTGCCGGTGGAGTACGACAGCATCGCGATCCGCGGCTCGACGCCGAACCGGGCCGCCGTGGCGGCCGACTGCACGGCGATGTCCGCGAGCTGCTCGGCGTCCGGGTCCGGGTTGACCGCGCAGTCGCCGTACACGAGCACCTTGTCGGCGAGGCACATGAAGAAGACCGAGGAGACGATCGAGGCTCCCCGAGAGGCTTCGCCCTGGGAGGTGCCCCAGGGCCTGGTCTTGATGATCTCGAAGGCGGGGCGGATGGTCGCCGCGGTCGAGTGGACCGAGCCCGAGACCATGCCGTCCGCCAGGCCCTCCTGGACCATCAGGGTGCCGAAGTAGTTCACGTCCGCGACGACGTCGTACGCCAGCTCCACCGTCACTCCCCGGTGCGCGCGCAGCTCCGCGTACCGCTCGGCGAAGCCACTGCGCAGCTCCGAGGTGGCCGGGTCGATCAGCTGGACGGGGGAGAGGTCGATGCCGAGGTCGGCGGCCTTCTTGCGGATCACGTCGGGGTCGCCGAGCAGGGTGAGGTCGCAGACGTCACGGCGCAGCAGTACGTCGGCGGCGCGCAGCACCCGCTCCTCGGTGCCCTCGGGCAGCACGACACGGCGGCGCTCGGCGCGGGCCTGCTCCAGCAGATCGTGCTCGAACATCATCGGGGTGACCCGGCCGGTGCGCGCGACCTCGACCCGCGCGAGCAGTCCGGCCGTGTCGACATGGCGCTCGAAGAGGCCGATCGCCGTCTCTGCCTTACGAGGGGTCGCCGCGTTCAACTTCCCCTCCATCGCGAAGAGTTCCGCCGCGGTGGGGAAGGAGCCGCCGGGCACCGAGATCACCGGTGTGCCGGGAGCGAGCCGGTCGGCCAGGGTCAGGATCGCTTCGGCGGGGCGCTCGTCGAGGGTGAGCAGCAGCCCGGCGATGGGCGGGGTGCCCGCGGAGTGCGCGGCGAGCGCGCCCACCACCAGATCGGCGCGGTCACCGGGCGTGACGACCATGCAGCCGGGGGTCAGGGCCTTCAGGAGGTTCGGCAGCATCGCGCCGCCGAAGACGAAGTTCAGCGCGTCCCTGGCGAGCCCCGCGTCGTCACCGAGCAGCACGGTGGCCCCCAGGGCATGGGTGACCTGGGCGACCGTGGGCGCGGCGAGCGCGGGCTCGTCGGGGAGTACGTAGCAGGGGACGGGCACACGGGCGGCCAGCCGTTCGGCGATCACCTCGCGGTCGTCCGGCGCCACGCGGTTGACCACCATCGCGAGGATGTCGCAGCCGAGTACCTCGTAGGCGCGGTGCGCGTTGCGGGTCTCCGCGCGCACGGACTCGGCGGGCTGGCCCTTGCCGCCCACCACGGGTATCACCGAGGCGCCGAACTCGTTGGCCAGACGGGCGTTCAGGGCGAGTTCGTCGGGGAGTTGGGTCGCGTGGAAGTCCGTGCCGAGGACGAGGACGACCTCGTAGTCGCGCGCCACCGCGAGGAAGCGGTCGACCAGCCGCGACACCAGTTCGTCGGTGCCCTTCTCGGCCTGCAGCGCCGCGGCCTCGTGGTAGTCCATGCCGTACACGGACGCCGGGTCCTGGGAGAGCCGGTAACGGGCACGGAGGAGATCGAAGAGCCGGTCCGGTCCGTCGTGGACCAGTGGCCGGAACACGCCCACCCGGTCGACCTGACGGGTCAGGAGCTCCATGACCCCCAGTTCGATCACCTGGCGACCGTCTCCGCGGTCGATCCCGGTCACGTACACGCTGCGCGTCACGCGTGCTCTCCTGTCCTGTGTCGTGTGCCGTGCGTACTGCGGCGCGTGCCCGAACCGCCGGACCCTGGTCCCGGCGCTGAGTGTCCCGGGTGCCGGGCCCGGCCCTGAGCTGCTCATTGTCAGCTCGTGTGCTTGAAGAACCCCCGATAGGGTGGCGCTGTCCTCTTGACAATACCCCTGGGGGTGGGTAGGGCGCCCGCTGCGTCCGTCAGGTGTCGCGGACCGGCAGGAAGGGCGCGGCCCGGTCCCCACGTGGAAGAATCGAAAGCGCTCACATGTATCACCGGCGAGCAGGAGACACAGCGCGATGCGTATCGGAATTCTCACCGCAGGCGGCGACTGCCCCGGCCTGAACGCAGTGATCCGGTCGGTCGTGCACCGGGCCATGACCGGCTACGGCGATGAAGTCATCGGCTTCGAGGACGGATTCAAGGGCCTGCTCGACGGCCACTACCGCCCCCTCGACCTCAACGCGGTGAGCGGCATCCTCGCCCGCGGCGGCACGATCCTCGGCTCCGCCCGGCTCGAACGTTCCCGGCTGCGCGAAGCCGCCGAGAACAGCGGCGAGTTGGCGCGCCGCTACGGCATCGACGTCCTCATCCCGATCGGTGGCGAGGGCACGCTGACCGCCGCCCGGATGCTCGCGGATGCCGGGATGCCCGTGGTGGGCGTACCGAAGACCATCGACAACGACATCTCGTCGACCGACCGTACCTTCGGCTTCGACACCGCGGTCATGGTGGCCACCGAGGCGATCGACCGTCTCAAGACGACCGCCGAATCGCACCAGCGGGTCATGGTCGTCGAGGTGATGGGACGGCACGCGGGCTGGATCGCCCTCGAATCCGGAATGGCGGGCGGCGCCCACGGGATCTGCCTGCCCGAGCGGCCCTTCCACGTCGACGACCTGGTGAAGATGGTCGAGGAACGCTTCGCCCGCGGCAAGAAGTTCGCGGTCATCTGCGTCGCCGAGGGCGCGCACCCTGCCGAGGGGTCCATGGACTACAAGAAGGGCGCAATCGACCAGTACGGCCATGAGCGGTTCCTGGGTATCGGCAACCGTCTCGCCCTTGAACTCGAACGCCGGCTCGGCAAGGAGGCCAAGCCCGTCATCCTCGGTCATGTGCAGCGCGGTGGAGTTCCGACCGCTTACGACCGTGTTCTGGCGACCCGTTTCGGCTGGCAGGCGGTGGAGGCAGCGCACCGCGGTGAGTTCGGCATGATGACCGCGCTGCGCGGCACGCAGATCAAGCTCGTGCCGCTGGCGGATGCGGTCACGCGCCTCAAGACGGTGCCCGGGGACCGGGTGCTGGAGGCCGAGTCCGTCTTCTGACCGCAGGGCGGCCCGCGGCCGACCGTGCACATGGTGTGCGGCCTGCGTGACGGTGTGCGGCATCGAGGAACCGGCGGGACGACACCGGCCGCGCCCCGGAGACGGCCGCGACCCTGACCGCCTCCCCCGTGGACGGTCAAGGCCGCACCTCCCGGCTGTAGTTGCCGGAAGCCAGTGTTGAGTCGACCGGCCGGATCGAACAAGACCGCCGCCCGTCCGGGACACCGCCCGACGCCGTCCCGGACGCCCCGGAAGGCTCAGCGGAACGGGCGGCCCAGTGGGACGGGCGGCTCAGCGGATGGTCAGCTCCCAGAAGTGCTCGACCACCCGCTCCAGGAACTCCCTGCCCGCCTCGCCCGACCCGCCCGAGTCACCCCAGCTCGACGTCGTGACCATGCGGGCCTGATAGTCGGCGTGAAGCTGCTGCAGTACGTTCTCGAGACGCTCCTTCGGCATCGGCAGCAGCTTCCCGACCGGGCGCACATACGCCTGCCAGCGGGTCGTCGCCGCGCTGCGCAGCAGGTCCGCGAGCTCGTCGTTCCGGCCGGTGGCGGTGAGCAGCTCGCGCGGTGAGAGCGACAGGGCCACGGCGAGCGCCGCGGTCTGGCGTTCGTTGCCGCGCCAGCGGTTCGACTCCTCCACCCGCCGGTACGCGGACACGTCCATGCCCACCCTGCGGGCCAGGTCCTCCTCGGTGACGGCACGGGCGATCCGGTGCTCGCGCAGGGTCCGGGCGGCGCCCAGCAGATCACCCGGCGCACACCACAGCACCCCCGCCAGTGCCGTCAGCTCCTGTGAGCTCGGTGCCAGCAGCCCGCGCTCCCAGGCGACCACCGTGTCCGGGGTGATCTGAAGTCCGTACTGGGCCTGCAGGCCGTAGGAGACATGGCCGGGAGCCATCCCCAGCGCCTCACGCAGACGGCGGGCGGCAGGGGCGTTGAAAGGCGGGGTCGAGTGCACGCGCACACGGTAGGGCGAGGCCGGGCGTTCTGACTACGGTGGGTTTGCCCAACGTCACAAATCGGAGGAATATCCAGAAATGGCCATGGCGTGAATCCGGTCGCCGGGCTCGTCCGGTCGGCGCGCGCAGCGTACCAGGCGGTAGCTTTCAGCGGCCCGACGGGAGCCAGCGGTACTGGAGTTCGGGGCGGCCGATCTGTCCGTACTGGGGGCTGCGGTCGGCCCGGCCCTCGGTGACCAGATGCTCCAGATAGCGGCGCGCGGTGATCCGCGAGATCCCGACGGCGGCCCCGGCCTCGGCGGCGGTGATCCCGGCGGACGCGTCGCGGAGCGTACGGGTCACGGCTTCCAGCGTGGGCGCGCTGAGGCCCTTCGGCAGCGCGGCGGGCCGGGGCGTGCGCAGGGTGGCGAGCGCCCGGTCCACCTCGTCCTGGCCCGAGGCCTCGCCCGCGGTGGCGCGGAACTCGGCGTACCGGGTGAGGCGGTCGCGGAGCGTGGCAAAGGTGAAGGGCTTGAGGACGTACTGGACGACCCCGAGCGACACTCCCTCACGGACGATCGCGAGGTCCCGGGCGGATGTGACGGCGATGACGTCCGCTGAGTGTCCGGCCGCGCGCAGCGACCGGAGCAGCTGGAGACCGTGCCCGTCGGGCAGGTAGAGATCCAGCAGGATCAGCTCGACGGGTGTGCGCTCCAGCGCCCGGTACGCCTCGGCCCGCGAGTGCGCCACCCCGGCGACGGCGAACCCGGGCACCCGCCCGACGTAGAGGGCGTGGGCGTCGGCGGCGACGGGGTCGTCCTCGACGACGAGCACACGGATGACGGAGCCGTCGGCCGGCGTCACCGTCTCACCTCCGGGACACGCAGCGGCAGCCGTACGGTGAACTCGGCTCCGCCGTCGGGCCCTTGGCCCACCTGCACGGTCCCCCGTCCCCGGTGTGCGGCCTGGCGCACCAGTGCCAGGCCGAGCCCGCGGCCGGGCCCCCTGGTCGACCAGCCCCGCTCGAACACGGCCTCCATGTCCCCGGGGCCCACCCCGGGTCCGCTGTCGCCGACGCGGAGGACGAGCTCGCCGTCGTCCGCACGGGCGGTGACGGTGACCCGCGGCCTGGTCTCGGCCGCACGTGGGTGGGGCACCCTCACGTCCCCGCCGGCCGGCTTCTGCTCCGTAGGCGGCGTCGACGCCGCCTCCACCGCGTTGTCGATCAGGTTGCCCAGCACGGTGACCAGATCACGCTGCGGAAGCCAGGCGGGCAGGACGCCGTCGTCGATACGGCTGTCGTCCGCAAGGACCAGCTCCACACCGCTTTCGTTGGCCTGCGCCGCCTTGCCCA
The DNA here is from genome assembly GCF_042802855.1 of Streptomyces sp. NPDC057445. Taxonomy (NCBI): domain Bacteria; kingdom Bacillati; phylum Actinomycetota; class Actinomycetes; order Kitasatosporales; family Streptomycetaceae; genus Streptomyces; species Streptomyces sp. NPDC057445. The sequence continues at coordinate 133,931 of NZ_JBHVDH010000004.1, forward strand.
ACAGGAGTGCCGCCAGGACGGGTTCCCCAACCGCGCTGACCACACGGTCCGTGAGGGCCTGGGCCAGCTCCAGCTCGGCGGTGGCGAACCGGACCGCCTCGTCCGTACGGCCGAGTTCGATGAGGGAGACCACGGTGTGGAGGCGGTTCGCGGCCTCGTGGGCCTGGGCGCGAAGGGCCTGGGTGAAGCCGCGTTCGGAGTCCAGTTCGCCCGTGAGTGACTGGAGTTCGGTGTGGTCGCGCAGCGTAACGACCGTGCCCCGGCGCTCCCCGCCGACCACCTGCCGTGTGGAGACGACGAGCACCCGGTCCGCGGTCAGATGCAGCTCGTCGACCCGCGGCTCGCTCGCCAGCAGTGCGCCCGTGAGCCCCGGCGGCAGGCCCAGTTCGTCCGCCCCGCGGCCCACCACGTCCGTGCCCAGCCCCAGCAGCTCCCGTGCCCCGTCGTTGATCAGGGCGATGCGCCGCTGCCCGTCGAGCATCAGCAGCCCTTCGCGCACCGCGTGCAGGGTCGCCTGGTGGTAGTCGTGCATCCGGCTCAGCTCCCCGGCGTTCATTCCGTGTGTGTGCCGCCGCAGCCGAGCGTTGATCACATACGTACCCGCTCCGCCGAGCAGCAGCGCGGCGCCCGCCGTCCCCAGCAGTGCCGTGACCTGCTTGCGCACCTGCTCACTGATCTTGTCGATGGTGATGCCGGCACTGACGAGGGCCACGATCCGGTCACCGTCCCGCACCGGGGCCACCGTACGGACGGAGGGCCCGAGCACTCCCGGATGCGTCTCGGAGAACGTACGCCCACGCAGCGCCTCGTCGATGTGCCCCAGATAGGTACGCCCGATCTCGTCCGGCTCCGGATGCGTCCACCGCGTCCCGTCGGGAGCCATGATCACCACAAAGGTGACGCCCGAGTCCTTCCGCAGTTTCTCGGCGTACGGCTGGAGCACCGCCGACGGGTTACCGGACCGTGCCGCCGCCACCACCGACGGCGAGTCCGCCACCGCCGTGGCCGTCGCCGTCGACTGCCGCCGCGCGGTCTCCTCCGCCTGCGAGCGGTCGGTGAGATAGGCGAAGACGGCGCACCCGGCCACGATCGCGGCGACCAGCACGACCTGCATCGCGAAGAGCTGGCCGGCGAGGCTCCGGGGGCGCGGTATGTGCATGCCGTAAGTCTGCCTGGCCGATTTCGTGTGAACGAAACGTACGCAAGGGTGACCGGCGTCACAGGGTGATGGATAGTCGCGGCAGTCCACACGGGACGTGGACGCTCATCAGGCCGAGGAGGAATCCCTGTGGCAACCGCAACAGCAGCCGCGAGGCGGGACCGCACCCACTATCTGTATCTCGCTGTGATCGGTGCCGTCGTCCTCGGCATCATCGTGGGCTTCGCCGCCCCCTCGGTCGCCGTCGAGCTCAAGCCCATCGGCACGGGCTTTGTGAATCTGATCAAGATGATGATCTCGCCGATCATCTTCTGCACGATCGTGCTCGGCGTCGGCTCGGTCCGCAAGGCCGCCAAGGTCGGCGCGGTCGGCGGCCTCGCCCTCGGCTACTTCCTGGTGATGTCCACCGTGGCGCTCGCCATCGGCCTGATCGTGGGCAACATCCTGGACCCGGGCTCCGGTCTGCACCTCACGGAGGCGGCGAAGGCCGCGGGCGAGAAGCAGGCGGCGGGTGCGAGCGAGGGCACCGCGGACTTCCTCCTCGGCATCATCCCGACGACGCTGGTCTCCGCCTTCACCGAGGGCGAAGTGCTGCAGACGCTGCTCGTGGCGCTGCTGGCGGGCTTCGCACTGCAGGCCATGGGAACGGCGGGTGAGCCGGTGCTGCGCGGCATCGGGCACATCCAGCGTCTCGTCTTCCGCATCCTCGCCATGATCATGTGGGCGGCTCCGGTCGGCGCGTTCGGAGCGATCGCGGCGGTGGTCGGCGAGACCGGTGTGGACGCACTGAAGTCCCTCGCGGTCATCATGATCGGCTTCTACATCACCTGCGCCGTCTTCGTCTTCGTCGTGCTGGGCACACTGCTGCGCCTGGTCGCGGGCGTGAATCTCTTCGCGCTGCTGAAGTACCTGGGCCGCGAGTTCCTGTTGATCCTCTCCACCTCGTCGTCCGAGTCCGCGCTGCCGCGCCTCATCGCGAAGATGGAGCACATGGGCGTCTCGAAGCCCGTCGTCGGCATCACCGTCCCGACCGGTTACTCCTTCAACCTGGACGGCACCGCGATCTATCTGACGATGGCCTCGCTGTTCGTGGCCGAGGCGATGGGCAACCCGCTCTCGGTCGGCGAGCAGATCTCGCTCCTCGTCTTCATGATCGTCGCGTCGAAGGGCGCGGCGGGTGTCACCGGCGCGGGTCTGGCCACCCTGGCCGGCGGCCTGCAGTCGCACCGGCCCGAACTCGTCGACGGTGTCGGTCTGATCGTCGGCATCGACCGGTTCATGAGCGAGGCCCGCGCCCTCACCAACTTCGCGGGCAACGCGGTCGCCACGGTCCTCGTCGGCACCTGGACGAAGGAGATCGACAAGGAGCGGGTGAACGAGGTCCTGGCCGGGCGGATTCCGTTCGACGAGAAGACTCTCGTCGACGACCACGCCCCGACGGGCGGCGGCGCCTCCGTGGACGTACCGGAACAGCGCGAGGACGCGGCGGACGGGAAGACGACCGCGAAGGTCTGAGCGCCACCGCCGAGGGGCCCCGGCCATATGGCCGGGGCCCCGCACTCATCTGCTCGGCCCGCCGGAGAACCCGTTCAGCCCCAGGGAGCGCTGTTCGGTCCGCCGGGAACCCCCGCTCAGTCCGTACGAACCCCGATCAGTCCGCACGAACCGCCTACGGCAAATCCCGCTCGGTCCGTACGAACCCCCGCTCAGTCCGCACGAACCCCGCTCGGCCCGCACGAACCGCCTACGGCGAATCCCGCTCAGCCGACCGGGAACGAGAACACCGCGCACGTCGTGGTTCCGTGCGCGTACAGCTTTCCGTCCTCGATCCCCACCACCCGCGCCTCGGCCGTCGCCGTCGTACGCCCGACGTGCAGGGCCGTGCCCGTCACCCGCAGCGGCGGGGTGCCCGCGAAGACGGGCCTGATCAGATTCAGATTGAGCTGCGTCGTCGTGTACGTGGAACCCGCGGGCAGCCGGCTCATCACGGCCGAGCCGAGCGCCGCGTCCATCACCGCCGCGATGTAGCCGCCATGGACGCTGCTCATCGGGTTGTAGAGGTGCTCACCGTGCTCGGTCTCGAAGACCGCGAGCCCGTCGCCGACCTCCACGAAGGTGAACCCGAGCGTGCTCATGATCGGCGCGGACGGGAAGCGGCCGTCGATTCCGCCCTGGAGGATCTCCCGGCCCGTCATCCTGAGGATGTCGGCGCTGGGAGGCACGGGCGCGCCCCAGGTGTGTGTACGCGACCGGGTCGCCTGCGTCCGGTCGCTGCTGATGTCTGTGCTCATGCGCCGAATCTAGGAGCGGTCCCTGGCGGGAGCGAGTGTCGTATCCGACGTGGTTGGTACGATTCCCGACATGAAGGTGGCGGTTCTCGCGCTGGACGGGGTCTTCGGCTCCGGACTGTCCGCGATCCTCGACGTGCTGCACTCCGCCAATGCCATGCGCGGTGAACTTCCGCAGCCCCCGCCCGAGTGGGACATCCGCACCGTCGGATTCCGCCGACGGGTCACCACCGGCGTGGGCCACACGGTGCCCACCGAGCCGGTCGGCGCCGTCGACGACAGCGATCTGGTGATCGTGCCCGCCGTCACGGAGCGCCGCCCGGAAGCCCTGATCTCGTACGTCTCCGGCAACGCGAGCGGACCGGCCCGCGGCCTGCTCGCCGCGATCCGGGCCGCGGACACCCCGATCGCCTCCGCCTGCACGGGCACTTTCCTGCTCGCCGAGTCCGGGGTGCTCGATGGGCAGCGGGCGACGACCAGCTGGTGGCTCTCGCCCGTCTTCCGTGCACGCTATCCGGCGGTCCGGCTCGACGAGACCTCCATGGTCACGGTGTCCGGGGGCATCACCACGGCGGGCGCGGCCTTCTCCCATCTCGACCTCGCCCTGTCCGTGGTCCGCCAGGCCAGCCCCACCCTCGCCGATCTCGTCTCGCGCTACCTCGTCATCGACGACCGCCCGTCCCAGGCCGCGTACACCATCCCGGCCGCACTCGCCCAGAGCGATCCGACCGTCTCGGCCTTCGAGCGGTGGGCCCGCGAGCATCTGCACGAGCCGCTCGTCGTGTCAGAGGCCGCCGCCGCCCTGGGCATCAGCGAACGCACCCTGCAACGGACCGTGTCCCGCACGCTGGGCACCACCCCGGTCCGGTTCGTCCAGGACCTGCGCGTCGAGCAGGCGAGCCATCTGCTGCGGACGACCTCCCTGTCGCTTCCCGCCATCGCCCGACGTGTCGGCTACGAGAATCCGGGCACCCTGCGCCTTCTGCTCCGCAACCGCGCGGGAACGACGGCGACGAGCCTGCGCGGGCGGGCCCGGGACCAGGACGCGGGAGCGGGAGCGGAATAGGCCGGGACCGGGACCGGCAGCGGAATAGGGCGGGACCGGCAGCGGGGTCGGCGAACCGACCCCGGGCCCCGGACCCGGGTGCACGAGCGGCGGTCTCCGGATGGCCTTACCGCCTCCGGTGCCCAAGGGTGAAACCGAGGTCGCACCCGGCGGCGCAGCGGAAACGGGAGACGGACATGCCGAAGTACCTGATCCAGGCCAGTTACACAGCCGAGGGAACCAGAGGCCTGGTCGCCGAAGGCGGTACGGGCCGCAAGGAAGCCGTGGAGAGGACCCTCAGGTCGTGCGGGGGCACCCTCGAGTGGATGTACTTCGCCTTCGGCGACGACGACCTGTACGTCGTCGTCGACATGCCCGACGACGTCTCCATGGCCGCCACCTCCATCGCGGTGCGCGCCACGGGCGCCGTCACGTCCAGGGCCGTTCCGCTGCTCAGCCCGGAGGACATCGACGCCGCGGTGAGGAAGACGGTCGACTTCCGGGCCCCGGGCGCCTGACCCCGGCTGCGGACCTGGGCCGGACCGGCCGGTTCAGCCGGCCGGTCGCGGACGCGCCCGCCCCGGGTACCGGAGCACACAGCGCGGCGAGAGGACCTCGGCCGGCGCACACCGCCGCCGGCCGAGGTCCCCCGCCGCGCTGCTCCCGCTGCGTTCCCGCCGCGTGCGGGCCGGGAATCACTGCTGGATCGGCCGTCCGTCCGTCCCGCAGATGTAGCCCGCGACGATGCAGTCGCGCACCCTGCGCTCCAGCTCCGCCTGGTCCCAGGCGTTGAAGAAGTCGCCGTGGAAGGTGTAGCCGGGCGCGTCCGTGACGTTCACCCCGCCCCGGGTGCCCGCCAGGGTGAGCCCGCCGCCGGTCACCGGCCAGGTGATCAGCAGCTCAAGGCGTGGTACGACCACGGGGTGACTGGACGGACATGTCTGCCCGACGGCGTACGCCATGTGGTCGCGGTGGTTGGCGCTGTCGAGGTTCTTCCCGTCCCAGCAGGTCGGGAAGTCGAGATAGTTCTCCAGCTTGTGGCCGGGTGGACAGTTCATGAAGTCCCGGCCGGATTCGGGCCTGCCGACGCAGGACCAGCGCGCGGCCGGATTCTGGTCGGGCGAGGTGGCCAGGGCGTTGCCGACGACGTACCGCAGTCCGCGCGGATGGGCCACGGCGCGGGTGTGGTCGGTGATGCCCTGGTAGTAGACGGTGACCCGCTCGGGGGCCACGGCGGCCCCGTTCCGGTAGAGGGTGGGCGTCCAGTAGGAGGAAAGGTCGGTCGCCGGGGTGCAGTTGGTGGTGCCTGCGCTCAGTGACTGCAGCGTCGAGGAGGCGTTCGCCGTCCTGTTCCCGTAGAACTCGTGGATGTGCGAGCGTCCCGCCTGGCCCGGGAAGACGATCGGATCGTCGCCGCGCCGGTGGCTGGAGAAGCAGTCCGCGCGGAACTCGCTCCCGCGCAGCGGGGCCGCGGCCTGGACGGCGATCGCCGCGGCCTGGGCCTTGGTGTACGTGTACGCGTGCGCCCTGTGGTTCACCCCGGCGTGGTGGACCGCGTGAGCGTCATCGCCGGCGCGGTCGGTCGTGCACCCCGCCGTGGCGAGGAACAGCGCGGCTGCGGCGCCCGCCAGCAACCGGCGCAGGAAAGGCGACATGGTGTCCTTCCTCTCCTCGTCAGCCGAACGGGATGCGGACGACGGACTGATTGCCTGTGCCGAGGGTGCTGCCGCCGTTTCCGATCGCGTTCCACACCTCGACCCGTACCTTGCCTCCCGTCAGATCGCCGTGCGTCCCGGTGGCGGATTGCAGACCTCTCGCCTGCGTGTAGTGCTCGTAGCCGGGAACGGGATCGGTCGCGAAGTAGTGGTACGTCTCCGTACGGTCCCAGGTGCCGTCGCCGGTGCGGTCGTAACTCACCCTCACCTGCTGGCCGTTGGCGACCGTCGACCCCGCGTCCACGAAGAGGTCGAACTGCGTCGGGCCTCCGTTGTACGTCCGGGTGATCGGACCGGATGTGAAGACCTGCGGACCGTGCGGAGTGCCGTCGTGGTTGGCGCCGCCCGCAGAGGCGAGGGTGACCGAGGAGGCCGATGCCGTCGCGTCACCGGCGCCGCCGCCCGAGCGCAGATACAGCTGCGACGATCCGGACGGGGGCGGCTCGCTCGGGTCCGGCGGGGTGGTGCCACCACCCCGCGTCCACACGCCGACGTAGTCGACGAGCATCGGGCGGCCCGGAACGGTCGCGGCGGTCGGGGTCTTCCCGGCCAGCGCGTCCGGGAACGCGCCGCCGATCGCCACGTTGAGCAGGATGAAGTACCCGGCGTGCTCGGTCATGTTCGCCCAGGTGCCGGCGTCGACGCGGTTCTGGGCGACGCTGTGGAAGAGCTGGTCGTCCACGTACCAACGCAGCTCGTTGGGGGACACGGACCGGTCCCACTCGAAGCGGTACGTGTGGAACGCGGACTGGCAGCTCGCGCCCGGGCAGGTGCGGTTCGCGCCGATGCCGGTCGTCTCGTTGCACGGGCCGCCGGGGTTCACTCCGCAGTGCAGCACGCCCCAGACGGAGTTGATGCCGTTGACGTTCTCCATGATGTCGAACTCGCCGATGCCCGGCCAGTTCCAGTAGTTGCCCCGATAGGGCGCACCGAGGGCCCAGAACGCGGGCCAGTAGCCGAGTGCGGCGTCACCGGTCACATTCGGCATCTGGATACGGCCCTCGATGCGCAGGGTGCCGCCGGCCGGGGCCTTGAAGTCGGCGCGACGGGTCTCGACACGGGCGGAGGTCCAGTTGCCCCCACCGTCGCGGAGCGGCGTGATGCGGAGGTTGCCGTTGCCGTCGAGGGAGATGTTGTCCGGGCTGGACGTGTAGTTCTGGATCTCGCCGGTGCCCCAGTTGCCGGGGCCGCCGGGATAGGCGTGACCGGTGTCGATCTGCCATTCGGTGGACGAGGGGAGGGCCCGGTCCGGCCCGGTGAAGTCGTCGCTCCACTGCAGGTTCCAGCCGGGCCGGGTGGGGACGGCGCCGCGCGCCGTCCCCGCGCCGGTGAGGGCGAGGAATCCGGCGAGGGCGACGGCCATGGCGAGGAACGCGGTGAACAGGGGGATGGGGGGAGTTGTTCGGACGCGGCTCGTGCTCAAGGAACACCTCCGGTGAGGGTGGTGCCGAGGGGGGCTTGAGAGCGCTCTCAGAGAGTTTTGTAGATGGAGACAGTGCAGCCGTCAATGACTTCGCCGTCTTAACTTCCTGAACCCGCAAAGCAGTTGGCGGCACCGGCCGACGCCGGCCGGTACCGCCGTGGCGTCACCCGGCGTTGTCCCTCGCTCCGCCTCGCCCGGCCCTCACCCCGCGCCCAGGAGCGCCAGTTCCGCCTCGTCCAGTACGAGATCCCCCGCAGCCGCCGAGTCCCTCACCGACTCCGGCCTGCTCGCTCCCGGAATGGGGATCACCGTGGGCGACTTCGCCAGCAGCCACGCGAGCGCCACCCGCTGCGGGCTCACCCCGCGCTCGCGCGCCACCTGGTGGAAGCCCGCGAAGGCGGGCTTCACGCCCTGCGCCGCCGCCCCGTCCAGCGAACTGCGGGAGATCCCGCCGAGCGGGCTCCACGGCAGGAACGCCAGCCCCAGCTCCGCGCAGAGACGCAGCTCTGCCTCGCTGTCACGGACGGCAGGAGAGTAGCGGTTCTGCACCGACACCAACCGGTCGCCCAGGATCTCCCGGGCCTGGCCGATCTGCCTGGTGTCGACGTTGGAGATCCCGGCCAGCCTGACCGTTCCCGCGTCCAGCAGTTCACGGATCGCGCCCAGCGAATCGGCGTACGGAACGGCCGGATCGGGCTTGTGCAGCTGATAGAGCCCGATGGCCGCCACACCCAGGCGCCCGGCGGATGCCTCTGCGGCCCGCTTCAGATGGCGTGGATCGCCGTTGACGGACCAGTCGCCGTCGGCCGTCCGCCCCCGGCCGCCCTTGGTGGCGACGAGGATCCCGTCCGTGCCGCCGCCGTACGCGGCGAGGGCCCGCGCGACGAGCAGCTCACCCGCGCCCGCCTCCTCGCCCGGCGGGTGGTACGAGTCGGCCGTGTCGATCAGGGTGACGCCCGCGTCGAGCGCGGTGTGGATCGTGGCCCTCGCTCGTGTCTCGTCGGGGCGTCCCTCGATGGACAGGGGCATCGCGCCCAGCCCGATCGCACCCACCCGGATGTCACCGACCGACCGTGTCGCCGTCGTCACTTCGCCTCCCCCGTGCCCGGGCCGACCGTCTCGGCAACGGCCCGCCCGAGCCACTCCCTGCTGCGCCCGAAGCGGAATCCGAGCTTCTCGGCGAGGGAGTTGTCCATTCCGTACGAGCGGTCGAAGGAGAACGGCGAGAACGGACCCGACTCCGTCGGGCGGAATTCCACCGTGCCGCCGGTCAGGGCAGCCACCTCCGCGCAGATGTCGGCCGTGGTGAGCCGTCCATGGGCCGCCGCGTTCACCGGGCCGGTGAATTCCGCGCCCGCCGCCCATTCCAGGAATGCGGCGATCTCCTCGACGTACTCATAGGTCGCCGAACGATTCGCGAGAGGCACGGCGATCGGCTCACCCGCCCGGATACGCTCCGCGTAGTGGTCCAGTCGGCCGGTGAAGTCGTCGTCCCCGCCCAGCACATGGGCGACCCGCACCGCCGCGTAGGGGAACCCGGGCCCGCGCGCGAAGACCGCCTCCGCCTGGCGCTTGCCCTCGCCGTAGTTCGACTCGAGGAAAGCGGTGTCGTCCCAGGGCAGCGCGAGATCGACCGCGATGTCACGGGGGTCGACGGCGTCCTCCCGGATCAGGTCGGCGGAGTCCTCGTGCTCGTACACCTCGACGGTCGACGTCATCACATAACGGCGTGTGCGGCCGGCGAAGACACGCCGGGCGATCTCCGCCTGGCGCGGGGTGTAGCAGACCTGGTCGACGACCACATCGAAGGTGCGCGAGCCGAGCGCATCCGCCAGGGCCGCCTCGACATCGCGGTCCGCCACAAGATGGACGGCCCCGTCGGGCGGCGCGGAAGAGCCGCGATTGACGACGGTGACGTGCACTCCCGCATTCAGCAGCCGCTGGATCAGCCTCTTCCCGAAATAGCGGTTGCCACCGATGACACACACGTCGCGCATGCCAACTCCTCCCCGAATTCCCGGCGTTTTCCGCCGGCACCTCCAGTGTTACGTTGACGGGCCGCGTCCTGAAGGGGGAGTCATGGGAGTTCCGGCCGCCACACCGAAAGAACCACGGCATCTGCGCACCGCCGCCGACGAAACCTCGGCGACCGCCTACGACCGGGTGGACCGCCAGATCCTGGAGCTCGTCCAGACCGACGGCCGGATCAAACTGAGCGAACTCGGCCGGCAGGTACGGCTCAGCCCCGCCGCCGTCGCAGAGCGCGTGCGCCGCCTGGAGGCATGCGGCGCGATCACGGGTTACGGAGCGCATGTGTCCCCGGCCCGGCTCGGCTACGGCATCCAGGCCTTCATCAGGGTCAACCCGCATGGCGGCTACACCCTGAAGCACCCGAGGACCATGGAGCTGCTTGCCCGCCCCGAGGTCGTCGAGGCGCACCATGTCGTCGGTGAGGACTGCTGGATCCTCAAGGTCGCCGTGACGGACACGGAGCATCTGGAGGACGTCCTGGAACAGACGTCCGCGTTCGGCCGTACGACGACGTCGATCGTGCTGTCGTCGCCGGTCGGACACAAGCCTCTGCTGCCGGCAGACCGGTGACCCGCGCGTTCACCCGCCGGTGAGTGCCTGCGCGCGAACGGCGGGCCGGTCACCTTGCAGCTCCGGCGACGCCGCACCGCATCACAAGGCCATGAGGCGCGGACGGGCGAACACCGAGTTGTCGATGACGACGTCCGCCATCGGCAGCGGGTCGACCTCCCGCAGATAGATCTCCTCCGCCACGAGATATCTGTCGCGGTGGATGGACTCCGCCTCTGACCCGGCCCAGTCCTGGTCACGCTCCGCCCCTCGCCGTACGGACAGTTCGGCGTCCACCCGCAGCCAGACACGGAAATCCCAGTACTCGTTGATCTCGGGCCGGAACGCGAAGAGGCCGTCGACGATCAGCACCGCGTCCGCCGGGACGGGTGTGGTCGCCGTGGAGTGATCCCGCTGCGTCAGCGGATCGATGCTGCACAGCGCACAGGCCGCTGCCTCCGGCAACCGGCAGGGGTCGAGCAGCAGGCGCCTGACCGCCTCGTAGTCGTACGCGTTGCGGTAGTAGCCCTCGCCCGATTCCCGGTCGTACAGGTGCCGTTCCCTCCACGGCTTCTTGAAGTCGTCGAGGGTCGCCCTCAGCACGGGGCGTCCCGCTGCGCTCAGCGACTCGGCCAGTTCATGTCCGAAGCTCGTCTTGCCCGCCGCGGTGAAACCGTCGATCCCCACCAGCAGACGTTCCCGCCCCAGAGCCTGGACGCGCTCGGCGATCTCCTCGACCAGGGCGCCGCGTTCGGCGGAAGCCGCCGGGGGGCACGGCTGCTGCCAGGTGGAGACCGAGTGATGCACTTCCGCCCGCGGTGATCTCATGTCATGAACCTATTCCCAAGCATCGCGGGGCATGTCCCGGGAGCCGGCCGGGGCGGGGGAGGCCCCGCCCCGGCCGACCGATCACACGGGCCGTTCGACGGGCTGAGCCGCCTTCCAGGCGCGGTAGTGGATGTCGGCACCGTCGGTGAAGGAGGCGTGGTGCGGGGTCCAGCCGAGCAGGCGGCGGGCCTTGGCGCTGGAGACGAGTTCGTCCTGGTCGGCGGCCATCTGCATCATGCCGCCGGCCTCGGCGGTCTCCAGGGAGATCTCGGCGGTGCAGCCGGCGGCGCGGACCGCGCTGGTCTGCAGGTCGAGGGCGCGCAGACGCTGGTCGTCGGCGATGACGAACGTCTCGCCGTCGACGGCCGCGGGGTTGTCGAGGATGCGGACGTACGCCCGGGCGAGGTCGTCGACATGGACCCAGCTCCAGCGCTTGTCGGTGTCGCCGTGGAAGACGGGCTTGCCGGCCTCGGCGGCTGCGAACCACTGACCGGTCATCGAGGTCGTGGCGGCCCCGCCGTACATGAAGCCGGGGCGCACGATCGTGTGGGACAGGCCGGTGGCGGCGAGCTCCTTCTCCAGCTGGAAGCGGAAGGCGAGCGGACCGTCGGGGTTGCCGGGGGTGTTCTCGTCCATCAGCGGCAGACCGGTACGGCCGTAGGAGGAGATGCCGGTCGTGTACACGAGGTGGCGGCGGCGCCCGTCGCGCTCCTGGGCGGCGGTGAGTTCGGCGAACAGGCGCTGGTCCGAGCCGAGGGGGTCGCCCATGTCCAGGAGCAGGTGGACGACCGCGTCGACCCCATCCAGGTGGCCGCGCCAGGTTTCGGGCCGGGAGAAGTCCCCCTGGACGGGGGTCACTTCGGACCGGGAAAGGGCCTGTGCGGCCTCCGAGGAGGCGTCGAGGGCCAGGCCCAGCACCCTGTGGCCCGCGCGGGAGAGGGCGGCGGACACGCGGGAGCCGGCGTAGCCAGTGGCTCCGGTGACGAAGATCTTCATGGTGGTGCTCCTGTGTTCTCGTGTGTTCTCGGGGTTCTTCGGTGGTTCAGGACGGCACGGCGACCCGGTGTTCCGTCCTGGCCGGTGGGGCGGCGACGAATCCGGCGTCGATCGGTGGCGGGCGATTGCCCGTCCCGGTCACGCGGGGGGTCCTGGGCGGAAGAAGCGGGCCAGTCGGTCCGCGAGCCAGGCGGGGTTGTCGGCGCCGATGGTGTGCGCGCTGCCGGGCACGAGGTCCGCGCGCACATCGGTGGCCGCCTCGCGGGCGCCGTCCAGCAGGATCTGCTGGGGCAGGCCGTGCTCACCGTTGAGGACGAGCACCGGCATGGCGAGGCGTCCGGCGGTGCGGGCGGCCCGGCCGTCCTCGACGAGCGTGGCGTAGTGCTCAAAGCCCCCGCGCATCGCCTCCGGCGCCCGGTAGGCGCGCAGCAGTTCGGCCCGGTCCGCCCCGGTCAGCCCGCCGGCGGTCATCATCGACCAGAACCCGCCCAGGTACTGCTCCTCCTTGCCGGCTGTCAGCATGGCGGCCAGCTCGACCTGGGCGTGGAAACCGAAGTGCCATGAGCCGCCGGTGGCCGGGTCCATGTGCTTCTCCAGGCCGAAGCCGGGCAGGAACGCCTCGCTGAGGACCACCCGGCGGACCTCGTCCGGGTATGCCTGGGCCCAGGCGTGGGCGACCATCGTGCCGATGTCGGTGCCCACCACATTGACCTCGGACAGACCTAGGTGCCGCACCAGACGGTGCAGGTCCTCCGCCTCCTCCCGCTTGGTCCAGCGGGAGGCCGGCTTCCCGGAATCGCCCGAGCCGCGCAGGTCCGGCGCGATCACCGTGAATCCGGCTTCGGCGAGCGGCGGCATCGCCGCCCGCCACTCGATCCAGGTGAACGGCCAGCCGTGGACGAGTACGACGGCAGGCCCCTGCCCGCCGGTCACGTAGTGCAGCCGCACACCGTTCACGACGGCGTACTCGTGGGTGAAGCCCTCCATGCCGGGCACGCCGCTGCCGGGCGCGGGCACGTCGGGGGGAAGCGGGGGCTTGCTCATGGCGTCCTCCTGGCTCTCATGCCGGGCGGCTGAGGTTCTCGCCCCGACCCGACTATTGCTTGCTCAGGCAAGTAATAGCATGGTTCCTTGCCTCGTCAAATAAATTCGGGCATCGTAGGTGGTCATGAACGACACCCCGCCCCTGACTCCTGACGAGATGCTGCTGTGGCAGTCCCTGGGGCGACTGGTGCACGCCCTGCCGAGGGTGCTGGAGGACGACATGGGCCGGGCTTCCGGGATGTCGATGACCGAGTTCGCCGTCCTGCTCACGCTCGGCCAGGCTCCCGACCGGCGCATGCGCATGTCCGAGCTGGCCGCCGCGACCGGGCTGACACCTTCGCGCATCACCCGTGTCGTCGACACCCTGCGCTCTCACGGCATGGTGTCCAAGGAACGCCACGGATCCGACGCCCGCGGCAACGTCGCCGTCCTGACCGACGCGGGTGACCGGCGTGTGAAGGCCGCGCAGCCCGCCCACCTGGCCAGCGCCCGCCGTCGGGTCCTCGACCACATCCCCGCCGACCTCGTCCCGGCACTCGCGGACGTCCTCAAGCACCTCACCGACGCCACCATCGCCCCCCGCGACTGTCCCGATGCCCCGGAGCCCGCACAGCCCGCGCCCTGATGGCGGCAGGGGAGCGGCGGCCGGACCGTCACTGCGGCGGTGGGGTCGGACGCTGCCGGATCGGATGCTGCTCCTCGCTTCGGTGCGGGGACCGCTGCCGTCGTTCCTGCGGCGGTCGAACCGCCCAGGTGGGGCGTCATGACGAGGGCATCCTGCCCGAAGCGGCCCTGTGACGACGCACGAGGCCGCGGCCTATCCCGTTCCGGCCGGGCTTTCCTTGACCCCGGCGTCAAGGCTTACGGTCGAAGGCATGCGAATCGGCGAGCTGGCGGAGCGGGCCGGGACGACGACCCGCACCCTGCGCTACTACGAGTCCCGCGGGCTGCTTCCCGCCCGGCGTGCGGTGAACGGCTACCGCACGTACGACGAGGACGATCTGCGGCTGCTCCAGCAGATCAGGACGCTGCAGGACTTCGGGTTCGAGCTGGAGGAGACCAGACCCTTCGTGGAGTGCCTGCGGGCCGGGCACCCGGCGGGGGACTCGTGCCCCGCCTCGCTCGCCGTCTACCGGCGCAAACTCACGGAGCTCGACGCGCTCATCGACCAGCTCCAGGCGGTGCGCGCGGAGGTCGGAGCGCAGCTCTTGCGGGCCGAGGCCCAGGTGCCGGGCGGCCCTGACCCACAGTGCGAATGGGGAGGATGACGGATGACAAAGGCAGATGGCGTCGCGGCGGTGACGGACGCGGACTTCGCCACGGAGGTGCTGGGCGCGGAGCTCCCGGTCCTGGTCGAGTTCACGGCCGCCTGGTGCGGCCCGTGCCACCAACTGGCCCCGGTGCTGAGCGCCGTGGCCGCGCAGGAGCCGGACCGCGTCAAGGTCGTCCAGCTCGACGTGGACACCAACCCTGAGGTCACGATGCGGTACGGCGTCCTGTCCATGCCGACGCTGATGGTGTTCCGCGGCGGCGAACCGGTGAAGTCGATGGTGGGCGCCCGGCCGAAGCGGAAGCTGCTGCAGGAACTGGAGGACGTGATCTGACGGCCGGGCCGTGTTCGGGAACTCCCGCCGGCCGGCGACTCCCCCGGAGCTTCGCCCGGGAGGTGCCCCCGGTACGCGCACTCGCTGCGTCGGCGGTGTTGTCGTCAGTCGCCCGAGTACGCCCCGTACGGGGGCGATCCCCCATCCTCCGGCCGGGGGTGCCCCCATCGCCTTGCGATGCACCGCACCGGGCGCCGCGAGCTACTCGGCGACCTTTCCGGTCACGGACCGGTTCGAGGACACGGCCTGGCGCAGCGCCAGCCCGACCCGGCGGTGGGTGACGTTGACGCCGGTCACCTCGACCCTGACCTCGTCGCCGACCTGCGGCCAGGGCTCTGCCAGTTCGGCGACGGGGACCAAGCCCACGACTCCGTCATGTACGCGGACGAAGGCTCCCATCGGCAGGAGCCGCGTGACGACCCCGGGCACGGTCCGGCCCAGCTGCGTGCGCGCGAAGTCACGCAGCGGGTCCTGCTCAAGGTCCTTGAGGGACAGTTGCGCCTGCAGGCGTGTCCGGTCGACGTCCAGGACCGTGGCGGTGATCTCCTGGCCGACGCTCACGATCTCGGACGTGTGGGAGAAGCCTCCCGAGGACCATGTCAGCTCGGCGCAGTTGATGAATCCGTCGGCACCGCCGCCCAGTTCGACGAACACGCCGAAGCTTTCGGTGCCGGACACCACCCCGTGCCGGACCTCGCCCTTTTCCAGGGTCCGCAGAAACGCGGCCCGTGCCTCGCCGCCGGGGTCCAGTCCCGTACGCAGATCCTTGCGGGCCGCCTCGCTCAGCAGGGGGGTGAACCGGGCGAACAGCATGAGGAGTTGCCCGCCCCAACGAGCGCGGAACTCGTCGTTCACCACGGCGAGGTCCAGCTCGTTGGCGGCGGTCAGCTCGGCGAAGTCCCGTCGCAGCCCCGGCGACGGAGTGGACGTCGCGCCCGTGAACCGGTCCCGGAACACCGGGTCGTCCGACGTCAGCGTGCCGTACGAGGCCTCGCGGTCGCAGCTCGCGTAGAAGTACACGAGCTCCTCCGCCTCCTGCCCGATGGCGGCGGCCAACTCCTCGCGCCGCTCCAGCGGCAGGAGTGACGTGCCGAACCCGTCCGTTCCGTAGAACGCATGGCACAGTCCCGCCAGTTGCAGCTCCGGCCGCGCCCCCCACTGGGCGAGCCGGTCCCGCACCCGTTCCAGATGTGCGAGCAGGGTCCCGCCGGGATGGTCCGTTCGCCCGGCCCCGCACGCCCGCAGCAGCGCGTCCGCGCGTTCCGCTCTTCCGTCGACCGTCCCTGCCATGACCGATTCCCCCCGCTGTCAGTGCCGCCTGTCACGATGCAGCAGTCAAGGATGATCGACAAGGTGGGGATTTTCGCCATGGGCACATGGGGTACGGGGCCGTTCGAGAACGACACGGCGGCGGATTTCGCAGGTGATCTCGACGAACTCGCGCCGGAGGACAGGGGCGGGCACATCCGGGCCGCACTGCTCCGGGTCGTGGAGGAGCCGGAGTACGTCGAGGCGCCCGATGCGGACGAGGCGCTTGCCGCCGCCGCGCTCGTCGCGGCAGGGCTGCCGGGCGGAGACCCGGTCCACCCCGTGTACGGGCCGGAGGAGCCCGTGCCGACGTTGCCGGCGGACTGTCAGGCGTTGGCGGTGCGGGCCATCGACCGCATCCTCGCGCCCGAGTCCGAACTGGCGGACCTCTGGGTGGACGCGGGCGACGCCGACGAATGGCGGGTCGTTCTCGCACGGATGCGGGCCGTGCTCGGCGAGGGTGCACCCGTCCCGCGTTGAGCACCGGCCCGCAAACAAGAAACCCCGGACCGAATTGACGGCCGGGGTATTTTTTCGCGTATATTTATTGGTTCCGCATGCGGGCACAATGGAAACGCAGGAAACTTCAATAAGCGGACTGTATCGCGTCAGGAGCTGAATTGTCAACCGAGGAATTGCGGCAGGAACAACAATTCGTCTCCCTCGTTCATGAGCGGCTGGACCGGCTCAGAGCGGAGGCGGAAGCCGCCGTGTCCGCCGCCGTGGGGCAGAACGGGACCGGGCGCCAGGCGCGCATCGAACGGGATGTCGCCGTCGTCGAGCACTCCGCCACGCTCGCCGCGCTGAATGCCGCGGACACCGGGCTGTGTTTCGGGCGGATCGACCGGCGTGACGGCGTCACCTACCACATCGGCCGCGCCGGAATCCGGCGCGACGACACCGAGCGCACCCCGCTGCTCATCGACTGGCGGGCGCCTGTCGCGCGGCCGTTCTATCTCGCGACCGGATACGAAGCCATGGGGCTGCGCCGGCGCAGGCACATCACCACCCAGGGGCGCATCGTCACCGCGCTGCACGACGAGATCATGGATCTCAGCGACACCACCCGCACCGGCTACGAGTCGCACGACGCCGACGAGGTGCTGCTGGCAGCCCTCAACAGCGCGCGCACCGGCCGGATGGCGGACATCGTCTCGACGATCCAGGCCGAGCAGGACCACATCATCCGTGCCTCGCATCACGGCGTGCTCGTGGTGGAGGGCGGGCCGGGAACCGGGAAGACGGCCGTCGCGCTGCACCGGGCCGCGTATCTGCTGTACGCGCACCGCGAGCAGCTGGCCAAGCGGGCCGTGCTGATCGTCGGGCCCAACCCGGCGTTCCTCGGCTACATCGGCGAGGTGCTGCCCTCGCTCGGCGAGACGGGCGTACTCCTGGCGACCGTCGGCGAACTGTTCCCCGGCGTCCACGCCACCGGGACCGACAGCCCCGCGGCCGTCGCCGTCAAGGGCCGGGCCGAGATGGCCGCTGTCCTGGCAGAGGCCGTGCGCGACCGGCAGCAGGTTCCCGACAAGTGCGAGCCGATCGTCGTCCGGCACGACGACGGGGACCTGATCCTCGACTGGGACATGGCCGTGGAGGCCCGGCACAAGGCCTGGGAGACCGGGCTGCCGCACAATCTCGCCCGTCCCTACTTCGCCTTCCGTATCATCGACGATCTCACCACCCAGCTCGCCGACCGCATCGGCGCCGACCCCTACGGCGGTCCGAACTTCCTCGGTCCCGACGACATCGCCCAGCTCGGCAAGGGCATCG
This sequence comes from Streptomyces sp. NPDC057445, assembly GCF_042802855.1. Taxonomy (NCBI): domain Bacteria; kingdom Bacillati; phylum Actinomycetota; class Actinomycetes; order Kitasatosporales; family Streptomycetaceae; genus Streptomyces; species Streptomyces sp. NPDC057445. Next base: position 151,694 of record NZ_JBHVDH010000004.1, read on the forward strand.
CCGCCAGCGCCGACGTACACGCGGCGATCGCCTCCCTCTGGCCCCCGCTCACCCCGCAGGAGTTCCTGGCGGACTATCTGGCCGACCCGACCCATCTCGCGGAGGACGAAGCCGAGTTGATCCGGCGCCCGCACGGTGACTGGACACCCGCCGACGTCCCGCTCCTCGACGAGGCCGCCGAACTCCTCGGTGAGGACGACTCCGCCGCGCGGGCCGCAGCCGAGGCCGAGCGAGCCCGGCAGATCGCGTACGCGCAGGGCGTTCTCGACGTCTCTTACGCCTCCCGCACCTATGAGTTCGAGGACAAGGAGGACATCGACGAGGACGCGTCGGAGGTCCTCGCCGCCCACGACATCATCGACGCCGAGCGCATGGCCGAGCGGCAGGAGGAGGCCGACCACCGCAGTGCCGCGGAGCGCGCCGCCGACGACCGGACGTGGGCGTTCGGGCACATCATCGTCGACGAGGCGCAGGAACTGTCGGCCATGGCCTGGCGGCTGCTGATGAGGCGCAGCCCGAACCGCTCCATGACCCTGGTCGGCGATCCGGCGCAGACCGCCGACGCGGCCGGGTGCGGTTCCTGGAAGAGGATCCTCGATCCGTACGTGGGTGACCGCTGGGAGCACGCGAGGCTCGGCGTCAACTACCGTACGCCCGCGGAGATCATGGATCTGGCGGCGGCCGCGCGACGGGTCACGTATCCGGGCTTCGAGCCGCCGAAGTCGGTGCGGGCGACCGGGACCGAGCCATGGGCGGAGCGGGTCCCGGAGCGGGACCTGACCCGGGCGGTGCTGGCCGCGGTGGAGCGCGAGACGCCGCCGGACGGGCGGCTGGCGGTGATCGCGCCACGGGCGTTGCACGGGAAGCTGCGGGCGCTGGGGGAGGGAACGGTCGATCTGACCCGGGCGGTCGTGCTGCTCGACCCGCGTCAGGCGAAGGGGCTCGAATTCGATTCGGTGATCGTGGTGGAGCCGGGGTGGTTCGGGGAGAGCGACCTCTATGTGGCGTTGACCCGGGCCACCCAGCGCCTCGGCCTCGTGCACACCGGTGAGCTTCCCGCGGGGCTCAGGCCGAAGGGCTGAGCAGGCGGGGGTCGAGAATGCGGTGCATCCGGTGGGCGACCGGCCGGAAGCCGCGGTTCGGCCAGAAGACGGAGGACTCGGGGTTGGCGGCGCGCCAGTCGGTGACACAGGCCCGGAAACCCCGGCGGGCCGCGTCGGCCAGGGCGTGCTCGGTCAGCGCTCGGCCCACGCCCGTACCCCGGACCCTCACGGCCGTCGCCCCGATCAGCAGCTCGATGGACCCGGCAGGGGTGAGGCAGGACGCCTCGGCCTCCGGGATCGTCCTCATCAGGACGATTCCCAGTGCCTCGCCCCCCGGGTCCTCAGCCATCCAGTACGCGATCGACGGGTCCTCGAGGGCCTCCAGATGGCCTGGGCGCAGGTTCCCGTGGAAGTCACTCTCGATGTACGCGAAGACGGGGGAGGCGGTGTGCGCTTCCGCGACGAGGGGGAACAGGGGCGCAAGCCGGTCGAGATCATCGGGTCCGGCGGCCCGGATACGGAATCCCCCCGCTCCGGCGGCCCCTTGCCCGGGGCCGGCGGTCGCCGTCCCGTCGGCGCCCGCCTCCGGAGCCTTCAGCTCCCGCACCCCGTGCACCTGCTCGTAGGCGAAGCAGAGCGACTGCCACACCGGTACGTCCGCGACCGGCGCCAGCACGTAGTGATGGCCCCGGCCGTCCGCGAGCCAGCCGGCCGCCAGATGCGTGTACAGCCGGCGCAACGCGTCCGGTTCCCCGGCGGAACACTCCGCCGCCGTCCACACATGGCGGCCGCGTTCCCCGTCGCCCGGCCGGGCCAGGAGATAGCCGTTCTCCGTGATCGCGCCCCGCGCACCGTCCTCCCAGGCGCGTCGCAGCAGGTCGGCGGGGCCGGCGAGACCGGGACAGCGGGCCGCGAGCAGCGCGGCCGCGGTCTCGATGTCGCCGACGGTGAAGGGGCGCAGGGCATGACGGGGAGGCATGTGCGGAAGCTAACCCGCGCCGCTGTCCCCCGGCACCTCTATTTGCGGGCCAGGGCGCACCCCAGGGTCAGGCCGGGCCCCCGGAGCCGGCACAGGGTCGCCGGATCGCCCTGGGGCGCAGCCGTCCGCGAAGGCGGCCGTCGGTCGCCGGCCCCGGCAGCCGCCATGCCGGTCGCCGCCCTCACACAGGCTTCAGCCACACCGTCGCCAGCGGCGGCAGAGTGAGCTGGATGCTGGTCCGGTGACCATGGGCCGCGACGGACTCCGGCTTCAGCGGGTCGGCGTTGAGGACATCGCTGCCGCCGAAGCGCGAGGCGTCAGTGTTCAGCGCCTCCGCCCACGCGGAGACGGCGGACGGCACGCCCAGCCGGTACTCGTGGCGGACCACCGGCGAGAAATTGGACACCGCGAGCAACGGCGTGCCCTGCGCGTCGAACCGGAGGAAGGCGAAGACGTTGTCCTCGGCGGCCCCGCCGTCGACCCAGGCGAAGCCTTCGGGGACGGTGTCCCGCTGCCACAGCGCGGGGGTCGCCGCGTACACGGTGTTGAGCTCGCGTACCAGGTCCCGTACGCCACGGTGGTCCGGTTCGGCGTCGTACGACGGATCGAGCAGCCACCAGTCCGGACCGTGGCCCTCCGACCATTCGGCGCCCTGGGCGAACTCCTGCCCCATGAAGAGGAGTTGCTTGCCGGGGTGCGCCCACATGAAGCCGAGGTACGCCCGGTGATCGGCGCGCTGCTGCCACCAGTCGCCGGGCATCTTCGACACCAGTGCCCGCTTGCCGTGCACGACCTCGTCGTGCGAGATCGGCAGCACGTAGTTCTCGCTGTACGCGTACACCATCGAGAAGGTCATCTCGTTGTGGTGGAACTTGCGGTGCACCGGTTCGTGCTCGACATAGCCGAGCGAGTCGTGCATCCAGCCCATGTTCCACTTCAGGCCGAAGCCGAGACCGCCGAAGCCGCCTTCGCCGACATGGTGGGTGGCCCGCGTGACGCCGTCCCAGGCCGTGGACTCCTCGGCGATCGTGACGACGCCGGGACAGCGCCGGTAGACGGTCGCGTTCATCTCCTGCAGGAAGGCGACGGCGTCCAGATTCTCCCGGCCGCCGTACTCGTTGGGGCTCCATTCGCCGTGCTCACGCGAGTAGTCGAGATAGAGCATGGAGGCGACCGCGTCCACCCGCAGCCCGTCGATGTGGAACTCCTGGCACCAGTAGACGGCGTTGGCGACGAGGAAGTTGCGCACCTCCTTGCGGCCGTAGTCGAACTCGAGCGTGCCCCAGTCCGGGTGCGCGGCCCGTGCCGGGTCGGTGTGCTCGTACACCGGCCGGCCGTCGAACTCGGCCAGCGCCCAGTCGTCCTTGGGGAAATGTGCCGGGACCCAGTCGACGATGACCCCGATGCCCGACCGGTGGAGGGCGTCGACCAGATACCGGAAGTCGTCGGGGGAACCCATCCGGGCCGTCGGGGCGTAGAAGCCGGTGACCTGATAGCCCCAGGAACCCCCGAAGGGATGCTCGGCGACCGGCATCAGCTCCACATGCGTGAAACCCAAGTCACGCACATACGACGGAAGTTGCGCGGCAAGCTGACGATAGGTCAGTCCGGGTCGCCAGGACGGGAGGTGTACCTCGTAGACGGAGAACGGGGCCTCGTGCACCGGCCGGTCATCGCGGCGTGCCATCCACTCGTCGTCACGCCACACATGGTGGGCCTCGGTGACGACAGAGGCGTTGGCGGGCGGAACCTCGGTTCGCCGCGCCATCGGGTCGGCGCGCAGCGTGTGGGAACCGTCGGGCCGGGCGATGTCGAACTTGTACAGTGCCCCCTCGCCGACCCCCGGTACGAACAGCTCCCACACCCCGGACGAGCCCAGCGAACGCAGTGGACAGGCCGTGCCGTCCCAGTGGTTGAAGTCACCGACGACCCGCACTCCACGGGCGTTCGGCGCCCAGACCGTGAAGCGGGTGCCGGTCACGCCCTGGTGGGTCATCGGGCGGGCGCCGAGAGCCTGCCACAGCTCCTCGTGCCGGCCCTCCCCGATCAGATGCAGATCGAGTTCGCCGAGCGCGGGCAGGAACCGGTAGGGGTCCGCGAACTCGACCGTGGCGTCCTCGTACGCGACCTGCAGCGAGTACTCCGGCACCTGACGCAGGGGCAGCACACCCGAGAAGAAGCCCTCACCCTCCTCGTGCAGCTCCGCGCGCAGCCCCTTGGCCAGGACCGTTACCGACTCGGCATAGGGGCGCAGTACCCGGATCACCACCCCGCCGCGCACCGAGTGAGCGCCGAGCAGCGCGTGCGGATCGTGGTGCGTGCCGCTGAGCAGTCGCTCCCGGTCGGTGTCGCCGAGCGGCTTCGCCGGACGTACGCCGTGGCTGCCCGCCGACGCCTTCCTGGCAGGAGAGGCCGCCGGTGCGGCGGTGGAAGGGGTGCCGGGTGCGGGTCGTTTGTCGGGGGGCTGGGCGGCGGGCTTGCGGGGGGTCACGGGGGCGGCCTCCTTGGCGTGTTGGGGGAAGGGCGGTGGGGTTCGGGGCGTCAGGCTCCCGGCCCGGCAAGCCGTTGGATCGCCGCCATCGGCACCGGCAGCCAGTCCGGCCGGTGCCGGGCCTCGTACACGACCTCGTAGACGGCCTTGTCGGTCTCGTAGGCACGCAGCAGCTCCGGCTGGGCACGGGGGTCGGTGCCAGAGGCCTCGGCGTAGCCCTCGCAGTACGCCGCCCGGCAGCGCCCGGCCCAGGCGGGGTTCCACGGGCGGTGCGAGCGGGCCGCGTAGTCGAACGAGCGCAGTATCCCCGCGATGTCCCGGACGGGCGGTTGCATCCGGCGGCGCTCGGCCAGTGGGCGGGCGGGCTCGCCCTCGAAGTCGATGACCGACCAGCCCCCGTCGGGGGTGCGCAGGGTCTGGCCCAGGTGCAGATCACCGTGGATGCGCTGGGCGTGCCCGTCACCGTCGAGCCCCGCCTCTGCGATCCCGTCGAAGGCGGCGCGCAGGCCCCGTACGTAGGGGAGCAGCGTGGGAACCGCCCGTACGGCGGCGTCCAGCCGCTCGTTCATGGCGGTCGCCAGATGCTCGGTCTGCGCCCGGCTCAGGGTCATGGTCGGCAGCGCCGCGGCCAGCGCGGTGTGCACCTCGGCCGTGGCCCGCCCGAGGGCCCTCGCCTCATCGGTGAAGTCGCGATCCGCGGCCAGCGCCTTCAGTGCCAGCTGCCAGCCGTCCCGCGAACCGCGCAGATAGGGCTGGAGCACACCCAGCGTCGCGGGCTGAGCGGTGGCCGATTCGTACCAGGCGACGGGTGCCGGCACCCGGTCACAGCCGGCGCGCGCGAGTGCGAGCGGCAGCTCCAGATCGGGATTGGTGCCCGGATACACCCTGCGGAAGATCTTGAGGATGTACGAATCGCCGAACACCAGTGAGGAGTTGGACTGCTCCGTGTCCAGGAACCGGGCGGGCAGTCCACCGTGCACGGGCACGGTCGCGTCGAAGCGGAGCGTGCCGAACCTGCCGGGAGTACGCAGCCGCTCCAGGAGCAGGGCGGCGAGCCGGGGGTCGTGCAGGCCCTCGTAGACGGTCCGGCCTGCCAGTGGGCCGCGCTGTACGCGGCCGATCAGGGCGGGGGCGAGATGGGGCGGCAGGGTGGTCCGCACGCCGATCAGCAGCTGATAGCAGTCGGCACTCTCCCCGGCGGCTCCCTTTCCGCCCGGCGGTCCGGGCTGCTGGACGCGGACGAGCAGATGCAGCAGACCGGGGCTCACCGAGTCGACCGGCAGCAGCTCGGCCGCCGATACCAGGGAGAAGCCGGCGACGGGGCGTCCCTTGCCCGCGAACCAGCGCTGCCTGGGCAGCCATTGGAGCAGCAGCGGGGTGAGCGAGGGAAGCAGAGCCACCGGGGTCCGGGTGGATGCAGCCTCCGACATGGCATCGCGTCCTTTCCCCGGGCACACCACAGGATGCGAAGAGTGTCCCGGATTGCGGTAAATATAGGCTGTCCGGGCTGTGCATGGGGGTCCCCCCGCCGTAGGCACCAGGAGTGTCGGGCGAGGATGGTCCGTACGGACTCGATATGAAGGGGAGCGTGCCCCGTGCGGGGCGATGCAACCGCCCCGCACACGACATGGCATGTGCCGGAATCAGGCCTTCTTCGGCCTGGCCCTCTTCGCTGCCGGTTTCTTCACGCGGGGACCTGCGCCGGGACCTGCCCCGTCGCCGCCCTTCCCGGACGCGGCCGACGCGGTGGCGGCCTTCACGGCGGCTTCGTTCACCACGGCTTCGTTCACCACGGCGTCCTTCACCGCCTCCTTGCGCAGCCGGAACCAGTAGAAGCCGTGGCCCGCGAGAGTCAGCAGATACGGCCACTCACCGATGGCCGGGAAGCGCACCCCGCCGATCAGCTCGACCGGATGACGGCCGTTGTACCTCCGCAGATCCAGCTCCGTCGGCTGGGCGAACCGCGAGAAGTTGTTCACGCACAGGACGAGATCGTCCTTGTACTCCCGCAGGAACGCCAGCACCGCCGGGTTCGACGAGGGCAGTTCGGTGTAGGAGCCGAGCCCGAAGGCGGGATTCTGCTTACGGATCTCGATCATGCGCCGGGTCCAGTGCAGCAGCGACGACGGCGATGCCATCGACGCCTCGACGTTCGTGACCTGGTAGCCGTAGACCGGATCCATGATGGTCGGCAGATAGAGACGGCCGGGATCGCACGACGAGAAGCCGGCGTTGCGGTCGGGGGTCCACTGCATGGGCGTCCGTACCGCGTCCCGGTCGCCCAGCCAGATGTTGTCGCCCATCCCGATCTCGTCGCCGTAGTACAGGATCGGAGACCCCGTCAGGGACAGCAGCAGAGCGGTGAACAGCTCGATCTGGTTGCGGTCGTTGTCGAGCAGCGGCGCGAGGCGGCGCCGGATGCCGATGTTGGCGCGCATCCGCGGGTCCTTGGCGTACTCCGCGTACATGTAGTCGCGCTCTTCGTCGGTGACCATCTCGAGCGTGAGCTCGTCGTGGTTGCGCAGGAAGATGCCCCACTGACAGTTCTGCGGGATCTCCGGGGTCTTGGCCAGGATCTCGGAGACCGGATAGCGGGACTCGCGTCGTACCGCCATGAAGATCCTTGGCATCACCGGGAAGTGGAACGCCATATGGCATTCGTCGCCGCCGGCCGGGAAGTCGCCGAAGTAGTCGACGACGTCCTCCGGCCACTGGTTGGCTTCGGCCAGCAGCACCGTGTCCGGGTAGTGGGCGTCGATCTCCTTGCGGACGCGCTTGAGGAAGTTGTGGGTGGCCGGCAGGTTCTCGCAGTTGGTGCCCTCCTCCTGGTAGAGGTACGGCACGGCGTCGAGGCGGAAGCCGTCGATCCCCAGGTCGAGCCAGAAGCGCAGGGCGGCCATGATCTCGTCCTGCACCACCGGGTTCTCATAGTTGAGATCCGGCTGGTGGGAGAAGAAGCGGTGCCAGTAGTACTGCTTGCGGACGGGGTCGAAGGTCCAGTTGGAGGTCTCGGTGTCGACGAAGATGATCCGCGCGTCCTGGAACTGCTTGTCGTCGTCGGCCCAGACGTAGTAGTCGCCGTAGGGCCCGGTCGGGTCCTTGCGGGACTCCTGGAACCACGGGTGCTGATCGCTGGTGTGGTTCATGACGAAGTCGATGATGACCCGCATACCGCGCTGGTGCGCCGCGTCGACGAACTCCACGAAGTCGGCCAGGTCGCCGAAGTCCGGAAGCACCGACGTGTAGTCGGAGACGTCGTAACCACCGTCACGCAGCGGCGACTTGAAGAACGGTGGCAACCACAGACAGTCGACGCCCAGCCACTGCAGATAGTCGAGCTTGGCGGTGATGCCCTTGAGGTCGCCGATGCCGTCGCCGTTGCTGTCCTGGAAGGACCGTACGAGCACTTCGTAGAAGACGGCGCGTTTGAACCAGTCGGGATCCCGGTCCTTCGCGGGGGTGTCCTCGAAGAGGTCGTGGACGGGCTCGTTGACGATCATGATGTGGGTGACCCTCCGATCGGCGGGGACGGTCGCAGGACCACGATGTGCGCAGGCGTGACGCCCGGCTCGAGGCGCACATAGGCGGCCCTGCCCCAGTGATAGGTCTCGCCGGTGAGCTCGTCGCACACCGGTACGGTCTCGTGCCGGTCGAGGCCGAGCACCGGCATGTCAAACGAGACCGTCGCCTCCTGGGTGTGGTGGGGATCGAGATTGACGACCACCAGAACGATGTTCGAACCCGATCGCTTGCTGTACACGATCACGGCGTCGTTGTCGGCGTGATGGAAGTGGAGGTTCCGCAGCTGCTGGAGCGCCGGATGGCGGCGCCTGATCCGGTTGAGCTTGCTGATCAGCGGGGCGATGCTGCGCCCCTCGCGCTCGGCCGACTCCCAGTCGCGGGGCCGCAGTTGGTATTTCTCCGAATCCAGGTACTCCTCGCTGCCCGGCTTGAGCGGAGTGTTCTCGCACAGCTCGTAGCCCGCGTACACCCCCCATGTGGGGGCCAGTGTCGCGGCGAGCACCGCCCGCGCCTCGAAGGCGGGGCGACCGCCCTGCTGGAGGTAGGCGTGCAGGATGTCCGGGGTGTTCACGAAGAAATTGGGGCGCATGCAGGCGGCGGCGTCGCCGGAAAGCTCGGTCAGATACTCCGTGAGCTCCTGCTTGGTGTTGCGCCAGGTGAAGTACGTGTACGACTGCTGGAAGCCGATCGCCGCCAGGGTGTGCATCATCGCGGGCCGGGTGAACGCCTCGGCCAGGAAGATCACATCGGGGTCCGTGCTGTTGATCTCGCCGATCACCTTCTCCCAGAAGACGACCGGCTTGGTGTGCGGGTTGTCCACGCGGAAGATCCGCACGCCGTGGTCCATCCAGTGCCGCAGCACCCGCGAGGTCTCCTTGACCAGGCCCTCCATGTCCTTGTCGAAGGCGATCGGATAGATGTCCTGATACTTCTTCGGCGGATTCTCGGCGTAGGCGATGGAGCCGTCGGGGCGGTGATGGAACCAGTCCGGGTGCTTCTGGACCCACGGGTGGTCGGGCGAGCACTGCAGCGCGAAGTCGAGGGCGACCTCCATCCGCAGATCGCGGGCGCAGCGCACGAACGCGTCGAAGTCCTCGAGCGTGCCGAGATCCGGGTGGACCGCGTCATGACCGCCCTCGGGCGAGCCGATCGCCCAGGGCACGCCGACGTCGTCGCGGCCCGCTTCGAGGGAGTTGTTGGGGCCTTTGCGGAAGGTGGTGCCGATGGGGTGGATCGGCGGCAGATACACGACGTCGAAGCCCATGGCGGCGATGGCGGGAAGCCGCTGTGCCGCCGTCCTGAAGGTGCCGGGGACGAGCCTGCCACGCCTGACCCTGGCGCCCTCGGAGCGCGGGAAGAACTCGTACCAGGACCCGAACAGCGCACGGGGGCGCTCGACCTGGAGCGGCAACGGGTCGGAGGCGGTGACCAGTTCACGCAGCGGGTGCCGCGCGAGCGCGGCGGCGGCCTCGGGGGAGAGCGCGGCCTCGAGCCGGTCCCCGGGCGCCCGGGATTCGTCGCGGAGCGCGTCCGCGGCGGCGAGGACCGCTTCCCGGCCGTCCTGCTTCGGTACGCCCGCGGCGGCCCGCTCGTACAGCTCGGCGCCCTCGGCGAGCACCAGCTCGGTGTCGATACCGGCCGGGATCTTGATGCCGGCGTGATGGCGCCAGGTGGCCAGCGGATCGCTCCACGCCTCGACGCTGTAGGTCCACGACCCCTCGGCGTCGGGAGTGACGTCGGCACCCCAGCGGTCGGTGCCGGGCGCGAGTTCGCGCATCGGTGCCCAGGGGCCGGACCGCCCGCCGGGGTCGCGGAGCACGACGTTGGCCGCGACCGCGTCATGGCCTTCTCGGAAGACCGTGGCGGAGACCTGGAAGGTCTCGCCGGTCACCGCCTTGGCGGGCCTTCTGCCGCAGTCGACGAGCGGACGTACGTCCAGGACGGGAATGCGGCCAATCAGCGGTTTCACGGCATCACCTGGTGGCTGTGCGGGCATGGCGGGCTGAGCAGGCATGGCGGGTGGAGCGGGCACGGCGGGTGGAGCGGGCGGGTCCGCTTCACGGGGTGCGGGAGTTCTTTGTAACTGCTCCGTCGACGACTGGCGGGCTGCGGGCATGGCCGCTCCTGTCCGCGTTCACTCGAATAGATGCGTGTGTATGCGTGAGCGTCGGTGGGTACCGGGGGAGCCTTCCCACGCACAACCGGGGGGCAATCCGGTGGTTCGTTAACTACTAGGAGGTAGCGGAGCGGACAAGACACGCGCGCCCCCGGGCTTCTCCGCCGGGGGTCCGATGGGGTCCCCCGGAGGGTGCAGCACTGCCGGGAGGTGGCGGAGCGGACAGGACGCGCGCGCCCCGGGACTCCGTGCAGCCTGTGGCCGCCGGGCCGGAAAGGAGAACCGGCCCCGCCGGTGCGGCGGGACCGGTTCTCGGCGGCTGCGGCAGGGTGGGTCAGCCGGTCACCTGCAGCAGCCGGTTCGGGGAGCCCGGTCCCGGACGTGTGACGCGGCCTTCTGACGCGCCGTCCGTCAGGGCGCTGACCACGTCGGCCGGAGTGGCCCGCGCATGGCCGGCGAGATACAGCGCGGCCGCGCCCGCCGCGTGCGGGGACGCCATCGACGTACCGGAGAGGGTCTGCGAGGCGGTGTCACCGGTGTGCGCGGCCGCGGTGATGCCGACGCCGGGGGCGAACAGGTCAAGGCCCGCGCCCCAGTTGGAGAAGCCCGCCCGTCTGTCCCGGCCGTCCGTCGCGCCGACCGTGATCGCCTCCCGGACCCGCGCCGGGGAGAACAGCCGGGCCGGCAGCCCCGCGTTGCCGGCGGCGATGGTGTACGTGACTCCCGAGGCGATGGAGTTGCGGACGGCCGCGTCGAGCTGGGGGTTGGCGTACCCGCCCAGGCTCAGATTCGCCACCGCGGGCCTGCGCGCGTGTTTCGTCACCCAGTCGACCCCGGCGATCACCTGCGCCGTGGTGCCCGCACCCGCGTGGTCCAGCACCCGCACTCCGACGACGTCCGCCCCTTTCGCCACGCCGTACGACGTGCCGGCGGCTATGGAGGCGACATGGGTGCCGTGGCCGTTGCCGTCCTGCGCGGTGGCGTCACCGTCGATGAAGTCCCAGCCGCTGCGGGCCCGGCCCCCGAAGTCGCGGTGCGAGGTGCGGACACCGGTGTCGATGACGTACACCGTGGTGCCCCGGCCCCCGCCCTTCGGCCAGCTGTACGAGGCGTCGAGCGGAAGGGTCCGCTGGTCCGTCCGGTCCAGCCCCCAGGGCGGGGAGGGCTGGGCGCCTTCCAGACGCACCGCCGTGTCCTGGACGACCGAGGCGACCCGGGGGTCGGCCGCGAGGCGTCTCGCGGAGGCGGCGTCGGCGCGGACCGCACAGCCGTTGAGCGCCGAGCCGTAGGTGTGCCGGATGCTCGCCCCGTACTTGCGTGCGAGGTCCTTGGTCACACCGGACGGGGCTCTGACGCCGTCCGGTCCCGGTCTGAGCGTCACGATGTAGCTGTCGCCGACGGCGCCGGGTGCTCCGGCGCCCACGATGCGGCCCTCGGGCGGTGCGGCCCTGGCGGCGGGCAGTGCGACGGCGGAGAGGACTGCCGCCACGGAGAGGGCGGTCAGTGCCGCCCGCCCTGCGTGTGGTCGCTCCAGTCTCATGCGCTGCGTTTCCCTCCTCAACCGGGCGCGCTCCGTACGGAGTCGGGAAGGAACCGAGGACCCCGTCGGACACAGGCGCGCCGGCCGCCAGCCTCTCGTGCACCCTCGATCGCCACAAGGTCGCACGAGGGGGCGGAATCGGTCATACCTGTCGTGCGGGGAGGGGACGGGGACGGTGCGAGGGCTGCGCCGCCGTCGTTCCACCGGCCGGGCCGCGCCGGGGTACTGCCGTCACGATGCGCCCTTCTCGCGCCGTGGATGATGAGGCGGGACACCACTACCGTCGGGGAGCGAAGGCAACATCCTCATCGGGCGCCCAGCGTTGTGCGTCCCCGGATGCGTACCTCCGCTGCGAAGGTGGGACCTGTGAAGGCCATTCGTCGATTCACCGTCCGCCCCGTCCTCCCCGAACCCCTCGGCCCGCTCAGCGAGCTGGCCCGCAATCTGCGCTGGTCCTGGCACACCCGGACCCGGGAACTCTTCCGGGACGTCGACCCCGAAGGGTGGCGGGCAGCCGGTGGCGACCCCGTACGGCTGCTCGGCGCCGTGTCCGCCCGGCGGCTCGCCGTGCTCGCCGGGGACCGGCAGTTCCTCCACCGGCTGGCCGACGCCGACCGCGACCTCGGCGACTACCTCGGTGGCCGCCGCTGGTACCAGGAACAGGAAGCGGACGGCGGGCCACTGCCCGCCGCGGTCGCCTACTTCTCGCCCGAGTTCGGCATCACCGGCGCACTGCCGCAGTACTCGGGCGGCCTCGGCATACTCGCCGGGGACCACCTCAAGGCGGCCAGCGACCTCGGTGTTCCGCTGATCGGCGTCGGACTCCTCTACCGCCACGGCTACTTCCGCCAGTCCCTGTCGCGCGACGGCTGGCAACAGGAGCACTACCCCGTCCTCGATCCCGACGAGCTGCCCCTCACCCTCCTGCGGGAGGCCGACGGCACCGCGACGCAGGTCGCTCTCGCCCTCCCCGGGGGCCGCTCGCTGCGCGCCCGGGTCTGGCAGGCCCAGGTCGGCCGCGTACCGCTGCTGCTCCTCGACTCGGACGTGGAGGAGAACGCGCCGGGCGAGCGTGATGTCACCGACCGGCTGTACGGCGGCGGCAGCGAGCACCGGCTGCTGCAGGAGATGCTCCTCGGCATCGGCGGGGTGCGCGCGGTCCGCGCGTACTGCGCACTGACCGGTCACCCCGAGCCCGAGGTGTTCCACACCAACGAGGGCCACGCCGGATTCCTCGGCCTGGAGCGCATCCGTGAACTGATCCCGTACGGAGTCGACTTCGACGCCGCTCTGGAAGCGGTCAGGGCCGGGACCGTCTTCACCACGCACACCCCCGTCCCCGCCGGCATCGACCGCTTCGACCGCGAGCTCGTCGCCCGGCACTTCGCCGACGACGGCGAACTGCCGGGGGTCGACGCCGGGCAGTTGCTGCGGCTCGGCATGGAGAGCTATCCGGGCGGCGACGCCAACGTCCTCAACATGGCCGTGATGGGCCTGCGGCTCGCCCAGCGCGCCAACGGTGTCTCGACCCTCCACGGCGCCGTCAGCCGCGAGATGTTCGCCGGTCTGTGGCCGGGCTTCGACGCGCACGAGGTCCCGATCGCCTCGATCACCAACGGGGTGCACGCCCCGACCTGGGTGGCTCCCGAAGTGTCCCGCCTCGGCGGCGCGGACACCGTCGCGGAGACCGGCGACGCAGAGATCTGGAACGTGCGGCGGGAACTGCGCGAACAGCTGGTGCGGGAAGTACGGCAGCGGCTGTACACGTCGTGGCGCCAGCGTGGCGCCGACACCGCGGAACTCGGCTGGATCGAGGGGGTGCTCGACCCGGGCATCCTCACCATCGGCTTCGCCCGGCGCGTCCCGGCGTACAAGCGGCTCACTCTGATGCTGCGCGACCGCGACCGGCTGCTGGAACTGCTGCTGCACCCCACCCGTCCGGTGCAGATCGTGGTCGCGGGCAAGGCCCATCCGGCGGACGACGGCGGAAAGCGGCTGATCCAGGAGCTGGTGCGGTTCGCCGACGATCCGCGGGTGCGCCACCGCATCGTCTTCCTGCCCGACTACGGGATGTCGATGGCGCGCACGCTCTATCCGGGATGCGACGTCTGGCTCAACAATCCGCTGCGTCCGCTGGAGGCGTGCGGAACGAGTGGGATGAAGGCGGCGCTCAACGGCTGCCTCAACCTCTCGGTGTTGGACGGCTGGTGGGACGAATGGTACGAGCCGGACTTCGGCTGGGCAGTGCCCACCGCCGACGAGTCCGCGGCCCACGACGACAACCGCCGCGACGACCTGGAGGCCGCCGCGCTCTACGGGCTGATCGAGGAGCGGATCGCGCCGCTCTTCTACGACCGTCGCGAGGACGGACTTCCCGGCCGCTGGATCGAGATGGTCCGCCGTACCCTGACCGCGCTCGGCCCGAAGGTCCTGGCGGGCCGGATGGTGCGCGAGTACGTGGACCGGCTGTACGCGCCCGCGGCGCTCGCCCACCGGGCCCTCGGCCTGGACCCGGAAGCGGCCCGGGAGCTCGCGTCCTGGAAACGCCGGGTGCGCGCGGCATGGCCGGGCGTCGCCGTCGACCACGTCGAGGCGGACACGGCTCTCGGCACGGCGGAACTGGGCTCCACGCTCGCACTGCGGGTCAGCATCGCGCTCGGCGAACTCCTGCCGGACGACGTCGAGGTGCAGGCGGTGGCGGGCCGGGTCGACTCGGAGGACGGGATCGCCGACGCCCAGGTCTTTCCGCTGAAGCCGGTCGCCGGGGGGCCGGACGAGGCCGGCCGCCGGGTCTACGAGGGCCCGCTCGCCCTCGACCGCACGGGGCCCTTCGGCTACACCGTACGGGTGCTGCCCGCCCACCGGCTCCTCGCCTCAGGCGCCGAGCTGGGGCTGGTAGCTCTGCCGACCGAGGCGACGGGGGAGGGGGCCGGGGTGCTGATGCGCTGACACCCCGCGCGCCGTGACCGAGAACCGTGGCCGGGGACGCGGGCCGGTGACTCGGGCCGGTGACCGGGGACGCGGCCCGGTGACCGGGGACGGCCGAGGGACCGGCGTACCCGGCAGCGCGGATACGCAAAGCCGCCCGGGGGAACCGGAGTTCCCCCGGGCGGCGCATGCGGTCCGTGCTTACGGGAACGTCAGCTTGAAGCTGTTGATGTACCCGGTGTCGTAGCGGGCGACGTCCTGGACCTTCAGCTTCCAGGTGCCGTTGGCGACCTCGCTCGACGCGTTCACCGTGTACGTCTCGACCACGTTGTCCGCCGAGTCGCTTCCGCTGGAGTTCTTCAGGCGGTACGCCGTGCCGTCCGGGGCCACCAGGTCGATGACCAGGTCACCGCGCCAGGTGTGGACGATGTCGACGCCGACCTTGAGGGCGGCCGGGGCGTTGCCCGTGATGCCGGAGACGGTGACCGACGAGGTGACCGTACCGAGGTCCGGGATGGTCACGTCGGCGGTGTTCTCGAAGGACTTGCCGCCGGGGTCGGGACCGCCGGGACGGGCGCCCACGTTGATGCCGGCCCAGGCGTCGGTGACGGACTTGACCTCGGGGCTGCTGGCTCCGTACAGCTCCGTGGCGACGGCGATGGTGCCCGTGCGGGCGGCCGCGTAGTTGGTCGTCGAGTTGAACTTGGTGGTGAGGGCCTTGAACCAGATCAGCGAGGCCTTGTCGCGGCCGATACCGGTGACCGGCAGACCGTCAGAGGTCGGCGAGTCGTAGTTCACGCCGTTGATGGTCTTGGCGCCGCTGCCCTCGGAGAGCAGGTAGTACCAGTGGTTGGCCGGGCCGGAGGAGTAGTGGACGTCGATGCCGCCGAGGCCCGAGTACCAGGAGTCCTTGGACGCGCCGTCCTTGCTGGGCTTGTCCATGTAGCGCAGCGGTGTGCCGTCGCCGTTGATGTCGATCTTCTCGCCGACGAGGTAGTCGCCCTTGTCCTGGGCGTTGTTGGCGTAGAACTCGACGGCGGCGGCGAAGATGTCGGACGTCGCCTCGTTGAGACCGCCCGACTCGCCGCTGTAGACGAGCTTCGCTGTCGCGGCGGTGACGCCGTGCGTCATCTCGTGCGCGGCCACGTCGATCGACGTCAGCGGCTTGCTGTTGCCGGAGCCGTCTCCGTAGGTCATGCAGAAGCAGCTGTCGGACCAGAAGGCGTTGACGTAGTTGTTGCCGTAGTGGACCCGGGAGTACGCGCCGACGCCGTCGCCCTTGATCCCGCTACGGCCCTGCACGTTCTTGTAGTAGTCCCAGGTCAGCGCGGCGCCGTAGTGGGCGTCGGCGCCGGCCGTCTCGGCGTTCGCCGCGGTGCCGTCGCCCCAGATGTCGTCGGCGCCGGTGAAGAGCGTGCCGGTGCCGGAGGTGCCGCGGTTGAGGTTGTACGTCTTGTGGTTGCCGCGGCCGGTGTCGGTCAGGGTGTACGACGGCGCGGTGCCGAGCGTGACCTGGCCGCTGTACTGCGTGTTGCCGGTGCCTTCGTTGATCGCCTGCCACTCGTAGAGCTTCTTGCCGGTGGCGGCGTCGGTGACGACGTGCAGCTCGTTGGGCGTGCCGTCGTGCTGGATTCCGCCGACGACCGTCTCGTACGCGAGAGTCGGCTTGCCCTGCGCCATCCAGACCACCTTGCGCGGGGCGCGGTCGGCGGTGGTCTTCTTGGACCCCTCGGCGCGGGCCGCGGCGACCGCCTGCTTCTCGGCGGCGGCGGGGGCGAGTTCGGCGCTGGTATCGACGTTCTTGAGCGCGGCCGGGGAGGCCTTGACGACGGACTCGGTCCTTCCGGCCTTCGTCTCTGCGACCACGAGGTCGCCGCCGAGGACGGGGAGTCCGGCGTAGGTGCGCTCGTAGCGCGTGTGGGTCGTGCCGTCACGGTCCAGGGTGACGTCTCGGGGGACGAGCTTCTCCTGGGCGGTGAGGCCGAGTTCCTTCGCGGTGGCGGCCTTGGTGGCATTGGCCTCGCGCAGCAGCTCGGCCCGCTCGGCGGGGCTGAGCTGCACCGGCAGGGCGCCGGGGTCGGCCGCCGAAGCGGCCTGGTTCTTCGGGGCGGCGGCCGGGGTGCCGGCGGTGGCGGAACCGGACTGGACTCCGACGGCGAGCAGTGCCGCGGTCGCGAGCAGAGCGCCGGTCGCGCTGGCACGGCGACGTCTGGGCGTGGGTCTCACGCGAACTCCTTCTGCGAGGGGGGTACCGGCGGCTGGGTGGGGCCGTCCGGGCAGAGCTGCAGAGCTACGGAGCATGTGGTGCGTGGATCGTGGGAAGCGTGGCAGGAGAAGAAGCTCCCTGTCAGGAGCGCGTCAAGAGATTGGCCGGAAACCGTCCGTTCCCCGAAAAGTCATGTTCGTTAAGCGGACGTTTCACCGATCACCCCCGGGCCGCCATCGGGCGGCCGGGCCAGGCCGAATGTGAAGAGAGTGCCGGGATCGCGCGCAAAGTCGCCCCCGCCGGCCGGAGAAGGGACCGGAGGGTACGCGCCACCCTCCGCGATCCGCCCGAGGTGTGGCTCGTTCTGCCGCATCCGGCGCGGTTCGTTGTTTGGCCGCGCAGGACGCCGGGCACCGCGGTCCGGGGCACGCCAGGGCGGGGCGCCGGCCCGGGAATCCCCTCGACGCCGGGGGCACGCGAGGCCTGGGTATCAGGCCCTGGGGTCCAGCCACAGCGCCTGCGCCACCGCGCACAGCTCGCCGTCCGCCCTGGCCAGGGCCACTCCCATCGTGTGTTTACGGCCCGACTCCGCGAGGAGCCACGCGTACGAGATGTGCGGCTCGCCCGTGAACACCGGGCGGAGCAGGGTTCCTGTCAGCGACGCCGTGACCGCGCCAGGCCGCTGCGTACCCAGCATGCGCCCCGCCCAGTTGCCGGGGCAGTCGAGCGCGCCCCACACGAGCCCGGGCGGGAGCAGGCCGTCGGGCCCGGCGAGGGCGGGGGACGGCACCCAGGCCGAGGCCACGACCTCACGGCCCGGCACCGGGGTGCAGTGCTGGCGCAGGCCCCGGTCGGGCGTACGGTCCAGCCCGCAGCCGAAGCAGTCGACCAGACCCGGCGGCGGCGCCGCCCGGAACGCCTGTGCGGCGGACACCGCCTCCTCCCAGGAAGGTGCTCCGGGTGCTTCAGGAGTCCCGCCGGCCGGGGTCGCCGTCGCCAGGGCCCGGTCACCGGGCCCCAACTCCACGCCCCCGTCGGCCGTTTCTGCGATCCGCACCGGCACACCCACCGGCACCGGCCCCCGGAAGTCCACCCGTACGGTCTTCGCCACGGTCCGCTCGGCGAGCACCCCGGCGACATAGCCGCCGAAGGCCACACCGGCGTATCCGACGTACAGCTCCGGCACCACGATCGCGTCAGTCGTCGTCATGGGCCCACTCCACCACACCCGGATCGGCGCTCCCTTGCACAGGAAGCCGCTGGTGGGGCGAGGGGCGCCGTCGGGCAGAGGGTCCGCCACCGGTCACCCGCACTCCGCCGGTCACCCGCACTCCGCCGACCACCCGCACTCCGGCGGCCCCGTGTCCCGGGGAGCCGTCAGCCGTTCTGCGAGCTCCCACAGCTGCGCCCCGAGCCCGGGGTCGTGGAGCTGCGGTGGGCCGGGCGCCGGGCGGTCGCGGGGCGTACTCGGGCGACTGACGGCAACACCGCCCACGTCGCGAGGTGCGGTGCCGTGCCTGCCAGGGGAGACCTCCCAGGCGCAGCACCGGGGGAGTCGCGAGCCGGTGAACCTTTCCGGTCACAGCACTGGCGACCGGTTGTCCTCGGGGCCCGGAGGGCAACGCACACTTCGCGTGCCGAGTCAGACCAGACTGTCCCGCCACGCCCGGTGCAGGTCCGCGAACCTGCCCTCACCGCCGATGAGTTCGGCCGGGCCGCCGTCCTCAACGATCCGGCCGTGCTCCATGACCAGTACCCGGTCCGCGATCTCCACGGTCGACAGCCGGTGCGCGATCACCACCGCCGTACGGCCGCGCAGCACCGTTTCCATCGCCCGCTGCACCGCCCGCTCACCCGGGATGTCCAGCGAGCTCGTCGCCTCGTCGAGGATCAGCACCGCCGGGTCGGCCAGCAGCGCCCGCGCGAAGGCGACGAGCTGACGCTGGCCGGCCGAGATCCGGCCGCCCCGTTTGCGTACGTCCGTGTCGTAGCCGTCCGGCAGTCCGCTGATGAAGTCGTGCGCGCCGATCGCCTTCGCGGCGTGCTCGATGTCCTCGCGGCTCGCGTCCGGCCGGCCGATCGCGATGTTCTCCGCGACCGTTCCGGAGAACAGGAACGCCTCCTGCGTCACCATGACCACCCCGCGCCGCAGTTCGGGCACGGCGAGGTCGCGCAGATCGACGCCGTCGAGGAGGACACGGCCCTCGGTGGGGTCGTAGAAACGGGCGAGCAGCTTCGCGAGCGTGGACTTGCCCGCGCCGGTGGAGCCGACGACCGCCACGGTCTGGCCGGCCGGGATCGTGAGGCCGAAGCGGGGCAGCACCTCCCCGCCGGTGCGGTAGGCGAACCTGACGTCCTCGAAGACCACGCCCCGGCCGGGCTCGGACCCGGCGCGCCGGGGCAGCCCTGCGGGGTGGTCCGGCTCCGGCACGGACGGCGTCCGGGCCAGCAGCCCGGCGATCTTCTCCAGCGAGGCGGCCGCCGACTGGTAGGAGTTCAGGAACATGCCGAGCCGGTCGATCGGGTCGTACAGCCGCCGCAGATACAGCACGGCAGCCGCCAGCACACCCAGAGCGAGCGTCCCCTCTGTGACACGGTAGGCGCCCCACAGGACGATCCCAGCCACGGCGGTGTTGGCGACCAGCCGGGAGCCGATGACGTACCGGGCCATCTCCAGCAGCGCGTCGCCGTTGCTGCGGGCGTGGCGGTCGTTGAGGGCGCGGAAGCGGTCGTCGTTGGCGCGCTCCCGGCGGAAGGCGCGCACCGGGCGGATGCCGTTCATCGTCTCCGCGAACTTCACGATGACGGCGGCGATCGCGGTGGACCGCTCGGCGAACACCACGGCGGCGCGGCGCTGGTAGAGCCGGATGAGCAGATACAGCGGTACGAAGCTGAGAACCGCGAGACCGCCGATGCCGGGGTCGAGCCACAGCAGCGTCGCCGAGATGTAGACGAAGGCGAGGATCACCGCGACGAGTTCCTGCAGCCCCTCGCTGAGGAGCTCGCGCAGGGACTCGACGTCCGTGGTGGAGCGGGAGATCAGCCGGCCAGAGGTGTACCGCTCGTGGAAGTCCACGCTGAGGGCCTGCGCGTGCCGGAAGATACGGCCGCGCAGATCGAGCAGCACGTCCTGGTTGACGCGGGCCGCGGCGCGGATGAAGGCGTACTGGAACGCGCCGGAGGCGACCGCGCTCACGGCGTATCCGGCGCCGACGGCCACGAGCGGCCCGTGGTCGCCCCGGCGCAGCGCCGGAACACCGCTGTCGATGGCGTACGCGACGAGCAGCGGACCGGCCTGGGCGGCGGCCTGCTGGAGCAGCAGAAGGAGCGCGGCGAGGACGACCCGGGCACGGCGGGGTGCGAGCAGGGACCGCAGCAGGGCGCCGGTGGCGCCGTCGGGTGCGGGCAGGGCGTCCCGGTCGAACGGGTCGCTCGCAGACGTCATCGGGCCTTCTCCTCGGCATGGTTGCCCGACATCAGCCAGGCGTACTCGGCGTTGTCCCGCAGCAGTTCGTGGTGCGTGCCGACGGCGGCGATACGGCCGCCGGACAGCAGCGCCACCCGGTCGGCGAGCAGCACCGTGGACGGCCGGTGGGCCACGACGAGAGCGGTGGTGCCCTCCAGGACGCGGCGGAGTGCGGCCTCCACGAGGGCCTCGGTGTGCACATCGAGCGCCGACAGCGGATCGTCGAGAACCAGGAACCTCGGGTGGCCGACGACCGCCCGGGCGAGCGCGAGCCGCTGCCGTTGGCCTCCGGAGAGACTGAGCCCCTGCTCGCCGACCTCGGTGAGGACACCTTGCGGGAGCCGTTCCACGAATCCGGCCTGAGCCAGCTCGAGTGCCCGGAGGACCTCTTCGTCCGTGGCGCCCTCGGCCCCCATGCGTACGTTCTCCCCGACGCCGGCCGAGAACAGGGTCGGCTCCTCGAAGGCCATGGAGACGAGCTGCCGCAGTTCCTCGCGCGGCATCGCGGCGATGTCCCGCCCGTCGAGCGTGATCCGGCCCCGGGTCACTTCGTACAGCCGCGGCACCAGGGCGGTCAGCGTTGTTTTCCCGGACCCCGTCCCGCCGACGAGCGCCATGGTCTCGCCGGGCCTGACATGCAGATCGATGCGCTGCAGTACGGGCGTCGAGTCCGGACCGGCGTCGGGATAGCGGAACTCGACCCCGTCGAAGGCGAGTCCGCCGCGTGCGTCCCCGCGGCCTTCTCCGGCCACGGCGGTCGCCGAGGGCCGCCCGCCCGGTGGTCCGGCGTGGTCGGCCCCGCCGCCGGCGTGGCCGGACAGTGCGAGAGCGACGGATGCCCGGCCGTCCCCGCCCGCCGGGCGGGCCGTGGTCTCACGGCCACCGGGCGCCCGACGTACGTGCGCCCCCGACCGGCCGTCGGCCGGGTCGGGCGTCGGCAGCGTGTCACCGGCCGACGCGGTCGCTCCGTCGGCGCCCGGCGAAGTCCCCACGCCGGCGCGGGTGCCGGACGCCCGGGTGCCGGCCTCGTGGGCCCGGACGGACGCCCCGTCCTCCGCCCCGGATTCCTCCGCCGCGTCCATGACCTCGAAGAAACGGTCCGTCGCCGTCGCCGCCTCCTGGCTCATCGCCAGCAGGAAGCCCATGGCGTCCACCGGCCAGCGCAGTGCCAGCGCGGTCGACAGGAAGGCCACCAGCGTGCCGGCCGAGAGCTCCCCGTCCGCCACCTGGATCGTGCCGATCACCAGCGCGGCGGCGATCGTCAGCTCCGGCACGATCATGATCGCGGCGAAGATGCCCGCCAGCAGGCGCGCCTTGACCAGTTCGGTGCCCCGCAGGCGCTGCGCGAGCCCACGGAAGGCCGCCGCCTGACTGCGGTGACGGCCGAAGCCCTTGATGATGCGGATGCCGAGCACGCTCTCCTCGACGACCGTCGTGAGATCCCCGACCTGGTCCTGCGCGGTGCGCGCGACAGACGAGTAGCGCGCCTCGAACCTCATGACCAGGAACACCAGCGGCACGACCGGCGTCAGCAGAATCAGGCCCAGCGTCCACTGCTGCGCCAGCAGAATCCCGGCGCCGACAAGGATCGTCACCCCGTTGACGAGCAGGAACGTCAGCGGGAACGCCAGGAACATCCTCAGCAGCATCAGGTCGGTGGTCCCGCGCGACAGCAACTGCCCCGACGCCCAACGGTCGTGGAAGGCCACCGGCACCCGCTGCAGATGCCGGAACAGATCCGCCCGCATCGCCGCCTCCACACCCGCGAGCGGCCTCGCCACCAGCCACCGCCGGAAGCCGAAGAGGACCGCCTCCGCGATCCCGAGCAGCAGCAGATACAACGCGCCCAGCCACACCCCGCGGCCATCCCCCTCCGCGACCGGTCCGTCCACCATCCACTTGAGGACGAGCGGGAAGACCAGGCTCAGACACGACGCGACGACCGCGACGAACGCCGCGGTGAACAGGCGTGCCCGCACCGGTCGCACATACGGCCACAGCCGCAGCAGCGAACGGACGGCGGACCGGTGATCCTCGGGGACTGCATCTGTACTGGGCATCAGGCGCGAGCCTACGGTTCACCACTGACACTGCCCACCGAGTTTTTCCGGCCACTCCACCGGCCTCGTACCACCCGGTCGTACCGCCTCATCAACCGATCGGACGATGCCTTTTCGAGCGATTCGAGCGATTCGGGCGATGTCCGCGGCAGCCGGCCGCCGCCGCCCTCGTACCCATGGCGATCGTCGAAGTGAACGGACTGCGCCAGGCCTACGGGGGGCGCCCCGCCGTGGAGCGCGTGACCCACCTGTTCGGGGCACAGCTGCAGGAGAGCTGGGCGTCGAGGACCGTGCGGCGGCGGTCGCCGTCGGGTACGACCGGAAGATCCTCGGCTGAGCCGTGGTGATGCCGCGCCGGCCGCGCCCGCCGCGTCAGCCGCCCCCGACCCGCAGCAGCAGCACCGACCGGGCCGGCACCGTCACCCTCTCGCCACCCCGGAGGACCGTCCCCGGCTCCGCCTCCTGGTCCTCCAGCGAGGTGTCCACGAGCAGCTCGTACGAATCCGCCCACGGTGGCCCCGGCAGCTGGAAGCCCGCCGGCCGGTGCCCCGCGTGCAGGACGACCAGAAAGCTGTCGTCGACGACCGGTTCGCCGCGCGCGTCACGGCCCGGGATGTCACGGCCCGACAGATAGAACGCGACCGTCGAGGCGGGTGCGTACCAGTCCCTTTCCGTCATCTCGGTGCCGCGAGGAGTGAACCAGGCAAGGTCCCTCAGCCCGTCCGCGGTCTGCGGGCGGCCGGAGAAGAACGCCCGCCGCCGCAGCACCGGATGGGCGCCGCGCAGCGCCAGGAGCCGGGAGGTCAGCGCGAGCAGCCCGCCGGGCCCCGGCTCGTCCCGCAGTGACCAGTCGACCCAGCTGACCTCGTTGTCCTGGCAGTAGGCGTTGTTGTTGCCGCCCTGGGTGCGGCCCATCTCGTCGCCCGCGACCAGCATCGGCACCCCGGTGGACAGCAGCAGCGTGGTGAGCAGATTGCGGACCTGGCGGCGGCGCAGGGCGTTGATCCGGGGATCTTCCGTCTCGCCCTCCGCGCCGCAGTTCCAGGCACGGTTGTCGTTCGTGCCGTCCCGGTTGCCCTCGCCGTTGGCCTCGTTGTGCTTGCGTTCGTACGAGACCAGGTCGCGCAGGGTGAACCCGTCGTGGGCGGTGAGGAAGTTGACCGAGGCGTACGGCCGCCGTCCGCCCCAGGCGTAGAGGTCGCTGGAGCCGGAGAGCCGGTAGCCCAGGTCCCGTACGTCGGGCAGCGCGCCGCGCCAGAAGTCCCGTACGGCATCCCGGTAGCGGTCGTTCCACTCGGTCCACAGCGGTGGGAAGGCGCCGACCTGATAGCCGCCGCTGCCCACGTCCCAGGGTTCGGCGATCAGCTTCACCCGGCGCAGGACCGGGTCCTGCGCGATCACCGCGAGGAAGGGGGAGAGCATGTCGACGTCGTGCATCGACCGGGCGAGCGCGGCGGCGAGGTCGAAGCGGAAGCCGTCCACACCCATCTCGGTGACCCAGTAGCGCAGCGAGTCGGTGATCAGCCGCAGCACATGGGGCTGGACGACGTGCAGCGTGTTGCCGCAGCCGGTGTAGTCGGCGTACCGGCGGGCGTCGGCCTGAAGCCGGTAGTAGCCGCGGTTGTCGATGCCCTTGAGGCTGAGGGTGGGGCCGAGTTCGCCCGCCTCCGCGGTGTGGTTGTAGACGACGTCCAGGATGACCTCGATGCCCGCGGCGTGCAGCGCCCGCACCATCCGTTTGAACTCGCCGACCTGCTGCCCCGCCGTCCCCGACGCGCTGTAGGCGGCGTGCGGTGCGAAGTAGCCGATCGAGTTGTAGCCCCAGTAGTTCTTCATTCCGCGCCGCAGCAGATGGTCCTCGTGCGCGAACTGGTGCACCGGCAGCAGCTCCACCGCGGTCACGCCGAGGCGTACCAGATGGCCGACGGCGGCCGGGTGCGCGAGGCCCGCGTACGTGCCGCGCAGCTCCTCGGGGATGTCCGGGTGGAGCATGGTGAAGCCGCGCACGTGCAGTTCGTAGATGACCGAGTCGGCCCACGGCGTCTTGGGACGGCGGTCGTCGGCCCATTCGTCGTCGGGCGCGTCGTCGTGGACGACGACACCCTTGGGAACGTGGGGAGCCGAATCGCGGTCGTCGCGCACGGTGTCGGCGACATGCTGCTGGGGCCAGTCGCGGACGTGGCCGTACACCTCGGGCGGCAGCGAGCGGTACTCGACCCGGGGACCGGCGCCCCTGCCCCCGAACTCGCCGTCCACGGCGCGTGCGTAGGGATCGAGGAGCAGCTTGGCCGGGTTCCAGCGTGCGCCGGTCCACGGATCCCAGCGGCCGTGCACCCGGAAGCCGTACCGCTGCCCCGGCCGCACGCCCGGCACGAAGCCGTGCCAGATCTCATGGGTGAGCTCGGTCAGCGGGAGCCGGGTCTCGGTCCCCGCCCCGTCGAACAGACACAACTCGACCGCCTCCGCCCCGCCGGCCCACAGCGCGAAGTTGGTCCCGGCAAGCCCCTCGGGCCCGACCCGGAAGCGCGCGCCGAGCGGCGTCGGCGCCCCTGGCCAGACATCCGGCACGGGAGCGCGGAGCTCCGGCTCCGCGTGGTCCTTGTACCGTCCGCCGAACGCGGGGTGCCGCACCGCATCAGGGGACGGCAGCCCCTCTTCCCGCACTGCCTCCTGCTCGGCTGCGCTCGACACGTGTCGGCCTCCCGCGGCTCGTCGGGCCACAGCGGTTGCCGCACGCGGCGTCCCGGCCGCGGCTCCTGGGCCCTGTCCGGCGATCGGGCCCGATCGCCGGACAGGGCCCACGCGTGGTCCTCCCACCTGTTCTGCCCGCGCTGTGCTACTCCCAACATGACCCGCGCCCACGTACCCCTACGAGGGGGGCGGTCGTTGGGCGGGACGAGCTGTGTCTCTGCGACCCCACGAGGTGGACTCTGTGAGCAACGCGGTGAGGCGGACGAGGGCCACACTGGCCGCCGCCCTCGTATGGACAGGACTGATGGCCGGGCTGGCCGGCTGCACCGGTGGTGACCTGGACCTCGGCGGCAAGCCGCGGTCGGCCGGGGACACCATCAGGATCACCCCGGACGACGGGGCGAAGGGAGTCGCGGCCGACGGCAGGCTGGAGGTGACGCTCGCCGACGGGCGGCTGGAGCGGGTCAGGGTCACCCGGATCGAGGACGCCCAGCCGGCCGAGGTTCCCGGCGCGCTCTCGCAGGACGGGCTGCGCTGGCGGCCCGACGCCGGCACCCGCCTCGCCCTGGCGGCCAAGTACCGGGTCGACGCGGTGGCGCTCGACGGCCACGGCCGCCGTTCGGCCCGGCACACGACCTTCACGACCCTGGTTCCCGAGCACCGCTTCACCACCTACTTCAATCCGGAGAACCGCTCCACCGTCGGCAC
The DNA here is from genome assembly GCF_042802855.1 of Streptomyces sp. NPDC057445. Classification (NCBI taxonomy): domain Bacteria; kingdom Bacillati; phylum Actinomycetota; class Actinomycetes; order Kitasatosporales; family Streptomycetaceae; genus Streptomyces; species Streptomyces sp. NPDC057445. Next base: position 177,444 of record NZ_JBHVDH010000004.1, read on the forward strand.
CGGCATGATCGTCTCCTTCGTCTTCAACCGGCGGATCGAGGCCCGTGCGGCCGTGCAGCGCGCCATCCGCATCACCTCCGACCCTCCGGTGAAGGTCGTGGGCCACTGGTTCGACGGGCAGCGGCTCGACTTCCGGCCGCGCGAGTACTGGAAGCCCGGAACCAAGGTCACCGTCGAGCTCCGGCTGCGTGATGTGGAGGCCGCGCCAGGGGTGTTCGGGGTCCAGCAGAAGACCGTCGGCTTCACCGTGGGCCGGTCGCAGATCTCCACGGTCGACGTGCGGCAGCGGACGATGGAGGTACGCCGCGAGGGCCGGCTGCTGGCGACCCTCCCGGTCACGGCGGGGGCGAGGAGGACGACCACGTACAACGGCAGGATGGTGGTCAGCGAGATGTTCGACGTCACCCGCATGAACGGCGCCACGGTCGGCTTCAAGACCCGCAAGGGCAAGAGCGAGTACGACATCAAGGACGTACCGCACGCGATGCGGCTCACCACCTCGGGCACCTTCCTGCACGGGAACTACTGGGCCGACCCCTCCGTCTTCGGCTACGAGAACGTCAGCCACGGCTGTGTCGGCCTGCGCGACGACAAGGGCGGCAGCCAGGACTCCCCTGCCGGGTGGTTCTTCGACCGGACACTGATCGGGGACGTCGTGGAGGTCGTCAATTCGCCGGACCGGAAGGTCGATCCCTGGAACGGTCTGAGCGGCTGGAACATGACCTGGAACGAGTGGCTGGCCGGTTCCGCCGTGGGGTGACCCCCGTCCGGCCTGCATGGCCCGCCCCTGTCCTGGACATGTTGGGACTGAACGGTGACATCCGTGGGGAGTTACCACGGCTCGCGGTGTGATTATCTATCGCCAGATGCGCGCAGAAGCGCATGGGGGTAGAGGCCCGGCGTGCAGCCGGGTTCCACGGGCCGTGGCGGGGCCAGGCCGTGCGAGGGGAGAAGGCCAATCGTGAACGGGCAGCCGATATCGGGGGCATCGGCCGGGGAGCGCAGCGGGCGCGGACGGGCAAGCACGGGTGTTCCGGCTCTGGTCCTGGGTGCATTGCTGCTGCTGGTGACGGCATGCGGGGGCGGGGGCTCCGGCAAGGACGACGGGGACAAGGGCAGGGCGGACGGCGGCAAGGCCGCGACCGCCGCCTCGCAGGCGGTCGTGACCGTGGCGCCGAAGGACGGCGCCGCCTCCGTCGCCACCAGCGGCGCGCTGAAGGTCACCGCCGACAAGGGGAAGCTGACCGCGGTCACCGTCAAGGACGACAAGGGCAACGCGATCGAGGGCAAGCTGGCCGCGGACGGCGCCGCCTGGGAGCCGCTGGCGCATCTCGCCGCCGCGACCAAGTACAAGGTGCACGCGGTGGCCAAGGACCCCGAGGGCCGTGAGTCCGCCAAGGACACCACTTTCACCACCCTCGTCCCCAAGAACACCTTCGTCGGCCACTACACGCCCGAGGACGGCTCCACCGTCGGCGTCGGCATGCCGGTCTCCATCAACTTCACCCGCGGTATCACCGACCCCGAAGCCGTCGAGAAGGCCGTCAAGGTGACCGCAGAGCCCTCCGTCCCGGTCGAGGGCCACTGGTTCGGCAACGACCGCCTGGACTTCAGGCCGGAGAAGTACTGGGCCGCGGGCACCAAGGTGACGGTCAAGCTCAACCTGGACGGTGTCGAGGGCCGGCCGGGGGTGTACGGCAAGCAGTCCAAGACGGTGAAGTTCACCATCGGCCGCAGCCAGGTCTCCACCGTCGACGCGCGCAAGCACACCATGGAGATCGTGCGGGACGGGAAGGTCGTCAAGAACATCCCGATCACCGCGGGCGCGCCGTCGACGACGACGTACAACGGCCAGATGGTCATCAGCGAGAAGTACCAGGTGACCCGGATGAACGGCGCCACGGTCGGCTTCGGCGGCGAGTACGACATCAAGGACGTGCCGCACGCGATGCGCCTGTCCGCCTCCGGCACCTTCCTCCACGGCAACTACTGGGCCTCGTCCGGGACCTTCGGCTCTGCGAACGTCAGCCACGGCTGTGTCGGGCTCAGGGACGTGCGCGGCGGCTGGGACGAGAAGGCCCCGGCAGCATGGATGTACGACAACTCGATCATCGGCGACGTGGTGATCGTGAAGAATTCCAAGGACAAGCAGATCGCCCCGTCCAACGGGCTGAACGGCTGGAACATGTCCTGGGCGGAGTGGACCAAGTAGAACGACGCCACCTGCACGTGTGCGGGCCCGGTGCTGTGACGGACAGCACCGGGCCCGCATCCGTTAACGGGGGCTAACCTCCCCGTATGACAGTCAATCTCGAAGTCTCCGAAGGTGTCGGCACCATCCGCCTGGACCGTCCGCCGATGAACGCCCTGGACATCGCCACTCAGGACCGGCTGCGTGAACTCGCCGCCGAGGCCACCGACCGCGACGATGTCCGGGCCGTCATCCTCTACGGCGGCGAGAAGGTGTTCGCGGCGGGCGCGGACATCAAGGAGATGCAGGTGATGGACCACAGCGCGATGGTGAAGCGGTCCAGGGCGCTGCAGGACTCGTTCACCGCCGTCGCACGTATCCCCAAGCCCGTCGTCGCGGCCGTCACCGGCTACGCCCTGGGCGGCGGCTGCGAGCTGGCGCTCTGCGCGGACTACCGGATCGCCGCGGACAACGCGAAGCTGGGTCAGCCGGAGATCCTGCTCGGGCTGATCCCGGGCGCCGGCGGCACCCAGCGGCTCGCGCGTCTGGTCGGCCCGTCCAAGGCCAAGGACCTCATTTTCACGGGCCGTCATGTGAGGGCCGACGAGGCGCTGGCGATCGGCCTGGTCGACCGGGTCGTACCGGCGGCCGAGGTGTACGAGCAGGCGCACGCGTGGGCGGCGAAGCTCGCCCAGGGACCGGCCCTCGCGCTGCGTGCCGCCAAGGAGTCGGTGGACGCGGGTCTGGAGACGGACATCGACACGGGCCTGGCGATCGAACGGAACTGGTTCGCGGGCCTGTTCGCGACCGAGGACCGTGAGCGCGGGATGCGCAGCTTCGTCGAGGAGGGCCCGGGCAAGGCGAAGTTCCTCTGATCGCCCGTGAAGTCGCCTTGAGGCAGGCCGAGTTGTACACGGGCATCGCTTGCGTCAACCTCTTGAGTGGCTTAAACGAACCTTAAGAGACCCTTAAGACAAAGGTGTTCGCAGCACTTCGCGATCATTTGTGAGCGCTGCGTCGTCACAGGTCAGATGGGTTGTGGTGAACCTCGTTCTGCCTCTGGCATATGCCGACCTGATGCCCCGGAACAGCTCATTCCGGGGCATCGAATCGTCAGGAACGGCCCCGGAGCCCCTTCTGTGCGGCCATGATGGGGGACATGGCGGGGCTGGAGGGTGTGGAGCAACCGCGGCAGCGGGGTGGTGCGACCGCTGCGCGGTGGATGCCGGCCGTCGAGGACGAACAGGCGCTCAAGGCGCTCGAGTTGTTCGGGAACCCGACGGACGAAGAGGTCCGGCTGCCGTCCCGGCCCGAATCGGCCGCGACCGCCCGCAGGCTGACGCAGTATGTCGTGCTGCGCCAGTGGGCGCTGTCCCCGCAGATCGCCGAGCACGCGATCCTGCTCGTCTCCGAACTCGTCGGCAATGCCGTGCGCCATACCGGGGCGCGGGTCTTCGGGCTGCGGATGCTGCGCAGGCGCGGCTGGATCAAGGTGGAGGTCCGCGACCCCTCGCGCGGGCTGCCGTGTCTGATGCCCGTGCGTGAGCTGGACACGAGTGGACGCGGCCTCTTCCTGGTGGACAAGCTCTCCGACCGCTGGGGGGTCGATCTGCTGCCGCGCGGCAAGACGACCTGGTTCGAGATGCGAATCTCTGACCGCTGACCGCTGACCGCTGACCGCTGACCGCTGACCGCTGACCGCTGACCGCTGACCGCAGGCCTTGCGTCACGTACACGAAAGCCCCCTCGTGCCGTCGTGCGGCGTCAGGGGGCTTCATGCGTGCGGCCGTGGACTGGAGGGGTGGGGTCCACGACCGCTGGACGACCTGGCCCGGGTCAATGGGGGTCGTGGCACCGACTATGGCAGACGGGGGGCCTTGGCGCCAAAAGTCCCTACCGGGGCAAAATACCGCATAGTCAGGCATTGAGAAAGTGAATCCAAGGTGAAATGAGCCACCTGCCTGGCAAACGCTGAATAGATATGGGTCAACGTGAGTGATTCATGGATCGAGGGCCGCTGGGGTGCCTCCCGGGTGGCGCGACCCGCACCGATCTCGAAGTAGGCAAATCGTTATCTTTCGCCCCTCTCGCCCATAACGTGGTCGTGTGAATCGGATCGGCCGCCGCGGCGCCCTGCGCGCGGGTACACGTGCGGGCGCACTGCTCGCCGGATTCCTCGCCACCGGATGCGCGGACGCCGGCCCCTCCCCGCGCACAGCCGCGTCCCCGTCCCCGGACCCGTCCGCACCTTCCGCCCCCGTCGCCCCGCAGCAGGCGTCAGGCCGGGCCCCCGGGCCCCGCCGCTTTCCCGGGATGCCCGCCGAGATCACGAACGGCCCGCGCGAGCGTCCTGCCGTAGCCCTCACCTTCCACGGCGGGGGCGACCCCGCCACCGCCCGCGCCCTGCTCGCCGAAGCCGAGCGGGCGGGGGCCCGCGTCACGGTGCTCGCCGTGGGGACCTGGCTGGACGAGCACCCGGCCCTCGCCCGGCGCATCCTCGACGGCGGCCATGACCTCGGCAACCACACGCTGCGCCACCTCGACATCTCCTCGATGGCGGAGGCCGAGGCGTACCACGAGATCACCGGCTGCGCCGAGCGGCTGCGGCGGCTGACCGGCTCGATCGGCACCTGGTTCCGTCCGTCCCGCACACGCGACGCCACCCCGCTCGTCCGGCGACTGGCCGCCCGGGCGGGCTACCCGCACACACTCTCGTACGACGTCGACTCGCTGGACCACACCTCGCCCGGCGCGCCGGCCATCACCCGCAATGTCGCCAGGGCCGTCCGGCGCGGCTCTGTGGTGAGCCTGCACTTCGGTTACCAGCACACGGTCGCCGCACTGCCCGCCCTCCTCGACGAACTGGACCGCCGCGGACTGCGTGCGGTGACGACCACGGAGCTGCTGACCTGATGCCGCACCTCACACACCTCACGCGCCTCGCACACCCGTACCGCGCCGCACGTTTCACCCGTCCCACCGGGCGGTCGAGGCGCTCCACGGCCCTTCTCGGTGCCGCCGTGCTCGCCGTCATCGCCGTCGGTTGCAGCACCCCGGCGGAGAAGGACGGGCCAGAGCCCGCCGGGCCGGTGCGGTCCGGGAGCGCCGCGGCCGTCCCGGCCGGACTGCCGGGTATGCCCCCGGTTCTCGACCCCGAGGACCTCTACGCCGCGGACCGGCCCGGCAAACTGTCGCCCGTCGTGAAGGACTTCCCGTCCCGGGTGTACGTCCCCAACACCCTGTCCAACACGGTCACGGTCATCGACCCGGAGACGTACAAGGTCGTCGACACCATTCGCGTAGGGGTCCAGCCGCAGCACGTCGTCCCGTCCTGGGACCTCAGGACGCTGTGGGTCAACAACAACCGTGGCCACAGCCTCACCCCCATCGACCCGGCAACAGGCGAGGCGGGTGAGCCCGTCGAGGTGCACGACCCGTACAACCTCTACTTCACGCCCGACGGCCGGTACGCCGTCGTCATGGCCTCGCTCGACCGCGAACTGGTCTTCCGCGACCCCCACACCATGCACCGGATCAAGACCGTGCCGGTCTCCTGCTACGGCGTCAACCACGCCGACTTCTCCGCCGACGGCCGGTACTTCATCGTGTCCTGCGAGTTCTCCGGCGAGCTGCTCAAGGTCGACACCGAGCGGCTGGAGGTGATCGCCCAGCAGAAGCTGCCCTTCCACGGCGCGATGCCGCAGGACGTGAAGATCTCGCCCGACGGCAGGACCTTCTACATCGCCGACATGACGGCCCACGGCATGTGGGTGCTGGACGGCGAGAAGTTCACCACGCCGAACCTGCTGCCCACCGGAAAGGGCGCCCACGGCCTCTACATCAGCCGTGATTCCAAGGAGATGTACATCACCAACCGAGGCGAGGGCACCATCTCGGTCTTCGACTTCGCCCAGGACAGGCTCGCGAAGAAGTGGCGCCTTCCGGGTGGCGGCTCACCGGACATGGGCGGAGTCTCCGCGGACGGCAAGGTTCTGTGGCTGTCCGGTCGCTACAACTCCGAGGTGTACGCGATCGGCACCGCGGACGGGAAGCTGCGGGCCAGGATCCCGGTCGGCGGCGGCCCCCACGGCCTCGCGGTCTATCCGCAGCCCGGCCGCTACTCGCTCGGCCACACGGGCGTCTTCCGCTGAGCCGGGGGCCGGGGTGCACGTCACCCGGCCGTCAGCAGCGCCTCGGAACCGACGGGCCGGAACCCGGCCTGCTGGAACGTCCGCACACTGCGCGCGTTCCCCGGGGACTGCTGCGCCCAGACGTACGCCCCGTCCGGGACCAGATGGCGCGCGGCATCCGCGAGCCGCACCCCGAGCCCGGCGCCGCGCGAGGGCAGCTCCACCTCGATCGCCGCCTCCCAGCGGTCCGCGACCCCCCGGCCCAGGAGCAGTACACCGCCGTCCGTGGCCCAGACCCGTACGTCGTCACGGAACTTGTGGGCCCGTGCGACCCTCGGATGCTCCGGGTCCTTGATCTCGCGCAGAGGCAGCTCCGGCGAGCCCGCCCGTGAGGGAGCGACGGTCAGCAGGTCGATCGTGTTCATGGAGCGCCCGGTCCTGGTCATCAGCTTGCTGAGGAAGCCGGGGTTCATACTCGCGGCGAGGGGATCGCCGGCGGTGGCCGCAAGGGCCGCACGCACCCACTCGGGGTCCTCGTCCGTGAACACCACCGAGTGCGCGGTGAAGGCCAGCACTCCGGCGTCCCGCGGATTCGGCTGCGGGATCACCGTGGTCCTGCCGTCCGGCGGCGGAAACTCTCCCCGCTCCGCCGCCGCCAGGATCCGTGCCAGCGCGTCGCTCATGACTCCATGGTCCCCCTGGGAACCCCCTCCCGGGAGCACCACCGCCCCGGGACACGAAGCCAGGTCGCCGCCGATAATCTGACCCTCGTCAGTAATGCACCAAGAAGGGGTGGACAGTGGCGGACATCGAGTCGGCGCGTAAGGCCTTCGACCGGTACGACATGAACGGCGACGGGCTGATCTCGGCCGCCGAGTACAAGAGCGTCATGGCGCAGCTGGGCGACTTCCATGTCACCGAGCCCGTCGCCGAGGCCGTCATCAAGGCCAAGGACAGCAACGGCGACGGCCTGCTGACCTTCGACGAGTTCTGGGCGTCGCTCAACAAGGACTGATGCCCCAGGTGTACTACGGCCCGGCCCCCCGGCGACGTGCCGGGGGGCCGGGCCGTTCCTGCGGGGGCCGGGCCGTTCCGGCCGCAGGCCGTGAGCGTCCGGGAACCCGCCGGGCTCAGCACTCGATGATGTTCACCGCGAGACCGCCGCGCGCGGTCTCCTTGTACTTGACCGACATGTCCGCGCCGGTCTCCTTCATGGTCTTGATGACCTTGTCCAGGGAGACCTTGTGGCTGCCGTCGCCGCGCATCGCCATCCGCGCCGCCGTGACCGCCTTCACCGCCGCCATGCCGTTGCGCTCGATGCACGGGATCTGGACCAGACCGCCGACAGGGTCGCAGGTCAGGCCAAGGTTGTGCTCCATGCCGATCTCCGCCGCGTTCTCCACCTGCTCGGGGGAGCCGCCCAGCACCTCGGCGAGCGCGCCCGCCGCCATGGAGCATGCCGAGCCGACCTCGCCCTGGCAGCCGACCTCGGCGCCGGAGATCGAGGCGTTCTCCTTGAAGAGCATGCCGACCGCGCCCGCCGCGAGCAGGAAGCGGACGACCCCGTCCTCGTCGGCACCGGGCACGAAGTTCATGTAGTAGTGCAGGACCGCGGGGATGATGCCCGCCGCGCCGTTCGTCGGGGCGGTGACGACGCGGCCACCCGCCGCGTTCTCCTCGTTCACGGCCATCGCGTACAGCGTGATCCACTCCATCGCGAGGGCCAGGGGGTCGCCCTCGGAGCGCAGCTTGCGCGCGGTGGTGGCGGCGCGCCGGCGGACCTTGAGGCCGCCGGGCAGAATGCCCTCGCGGGACATACCGCGCGAGACACAGGCCTGCATGACCCGCCAGATCTCCAGCAGGCCCTCGCGGATCTCCTCCTCGGTCCGCCACGCCTTCTCGTTCTCCAGCATCATCGCGGAGATGGACAGACCGGTCTCGCGGGAGAGCCGCAGGAGCTCGTCACCGGTGCGGAAGGGGTACTTCAGCACGGTGTCGTCGAGCTTGATCCGGTCCTGGCCGACCGCGTCCTCGTCCACGACGAAGCCGCCGCCGACCGAGTAGTAGGTCTTTTCCAGCAGCGTCGCGCCCTCCGCGTCGTACGCCCACAGCGTCATGCCGTTCGCGTGGTAGGGGAGCGCCTTGCGGCGGTGCAGGACCAGGTCCTCGTCGAAGTCGAAGCCGATCTCGTGCACACCGAGGATGCTGATCCGCCCGTTGCTCTTGATCAGCTCGACCTGCTCGTCGGCGGTCTCGACGTCGACGGTACGGGGCGACTCGCCCTCCAGGCCCAGCAGGACGGCCTTGGGAGTGCCGTGGCCGTGGCCGGTCGCGCCCAGCGAGCCGTAGAGCTCGGCGCGCACCGTGGTGGTGTGGGCCAGCAGGCCCTCGTTCTTCAGGCGACGGGCGAACAGGCCGGCTGCGCGCATCGGGCCGACCGTGTGGGAGCTGGACGGGCCTATGCCGATCGAGAACAGGTCGAAGACCGATATGGCCACGGGGTACTCCTTGTGGGTGGTAGACGCCGTCGTCTGCCAGGGTGGTGCAGAAGAACAAACGGGCGGTGCGTGGTGCGGGGCACCGCATTCACCGGGAAAGTGTGTGCGGTGCCCCGTTTGTTTTGCTTTGGCTGCTACAGACCAGGGTAAAGCGGGTGCTTCGCGGCCAGGGCCGTCACCCGGGCCTTGAGGGCCTCCGCGTCGGCCTCCCCGAAGCCGGAGGGGGCCTTGAGCACCTTGGCGATGATGTCGGCGACCTCGCGGAAGTCCTCGGCCTGGAAGCCGCGGGTGGCGAGCGCCGGCGTACCGATGCGCAGACCCGAGGTGACCATCGGCGGGCGGGGGTCGTTCGGAACCGCGTTGCGGTTGACCGTGATGCCGACCTCGTGCAGACGGTCCTCGGCCTGCTGGCCGTCCAGCTCGGAGTTGCGCAGGTCGACCAGGACCAGGTGGACGTCGGTACCGCCGGAGAGGACCGAGACTCCGGCCTCCTTGACGTCGTCCTGGACCAGCCGCTCTGCGAGGATCCTCGAGCCCTCCAGGGTGCGCTGCTGGCGCTCCTTGAACTCCTCGGTGGCCGCGACCTTGAAGGAGACGGCCTTGGCCGCGATCACATGCTCCAGCGGACCGCCCTGCTGACCGGGGAAGACCGCCGAGTTGATCTTCTTGGCGAGCTCGGCCGTGGAGAGGATCACACCGCCGCGCGGGCCGCCCAGCGTCTTGTGGGTGGTCGTGGTCACGACATGGGCGTGCGGCACCGGGTTCGGGTGCAGTCCCGCGGCGACCAGGCCCGCGAAGTGGGCCATGTCGACCATCAGATACGCGCCGACCTCGTCCGCGATCCGGCGGAAGGCGGCGAAGTCCAGCTGGCGCGGGTACGCGGACCAGCCGGCGACGATCAGCTTGGGCTTGGACTCCTTGGCGAGCCGCTCGACCTCGGCCATGTCGACCTGGCCCGTGGCGTCGTCCACGTGGTAGGCGACCACGTTGTAGAGCTTGCCGGAGAAGTTGATCTTCATGCCGTGGGTCAGGTGCCCGCCGTGCGCGAGGTTCAGACCCATGATCGTGTCGCCCGGCTTCAGCAGCGCGAACATCGCGGCGGCGTTGGCCTGGGCACCCGAGTGCGGCTGGACGTTGGCGTGCTCGGCGCCGAAGAGCGCCTTGATGCGGTCGATGGCGATCTGTTCGACGACATCGACGTGCTCACAGCCGCCGTAGTAACGGCGGCCGGGGTAGCCCTCGGCGTACTTGTTGGTGAGGACCGAGCCCTGGGCCTCCATGACCGCGACCGGAGCGAAGTTCTCCGAGGCGATCATCTCGAGGGTGGACTGCTGACGGTGGAGCTCGGCGTCGACGGCGGCGGCGACGTCCGGGTCGAGCTCATGGAGGGGAGTGTTAAGAAGCGACATCACGCGATCCCTTGTGGCCTGTGGTCTTCGGTCAGCCGGCGAAGTCGGTGTACTCGTCGGCGGAGAGCAGCTCGGCCGGCTCCTCCGTGACACGCACCTTGAACAGCCAGCCGCCCTCGAACGGGGCGCTGTTCACCAGCGAAGGGTCGTTGACGACGTCCTCGTTGACCTCGGTGACCTCGCCGGACACGGGGGAGTACAGATCACTGACCGACTTGGTGGACTCCAGTTCGCCGCAGGTCTCGCCCGCGCTCACCGTGTCGCCGACCTCGGGGAGCTGGACGTACACGACATCGCCGAGCGCGTTGGCCGCGTGCTCCGTGATGCCGACCGTCGACACGCCGTCCTCGGCGGCCGACAGCCACTCGTGCTCCTTGCTGTAACGCAGCTGCTGGGGGTTGCTCATGGCCTGAATTCTCCTGTACGCGGTGGACTGCTGCTGACGGGGAGGGGGAGGGTCTACTTCTGGCGCTTGTAGAAGGGAAGCGCAACGACCTCGTACGGCTCATGAGTACCGCGGATGTCGACACCGACGCCCTCGCCGCCCGGCGCGGCGTGCGCCGCGTCCACGTAGGCGATGGCGATAGGCTTGCCCAGGGTCGGCGACGGGGCACCCGAGGTGACCTCGCCGATCACCTGACCGCCCGCGACCACCTGCATTCCGGCGCGGGGCACCCGGCGGCCCTCGGCGATCAGGCCGACCAGCTTGCGCGGGGGACTGGTCGCGGCGCGCTCGGCGGCCGCCTCGAGGGACTCGCGGCCCACGAAGTCGCCCTCCTTCTCGAACTTCACGACCCGGCCCAGACCCGCGTCGAACGGGGTCAGCGAGGTGGTCAGCTCATGCCCGTACAGCGGCATGCCGGCCTCCAGGCGCAGCGTGTCGCGGCAGGACAGGCCGCAGGGGACCAGGCCGGCGGGCTCGCCCGCCTCGGTCAGCGCCTGCCACAGCTTCTCGGCGTGCTGCGGCTCGACGAAGAGCTCGAAGCCGTCCTCGCCGGTGTAGCCGGTGCGGGCGATCAGCGCGGGGACGCCGGCGACGGTGCCGGGCAGACCCGCGTAGTACTTGAGGCCGTCCAGATCGGCGTCCGTGAGGGACTTCAGGATGCCGGGGGACTCGGGGCCCTGGACGGCGATCAGCGCATAGGCGTCGCGGTCGTCGCGCACGGTCGCGTCGAACCCGCCTCGGGCGGACGCGCGCTCGGTCAGGGCGTCCAGGACGATCTGTGCGTTCGAGGCGTTGGCGACGACCATGTACTCGGTGTCGCCGAGACGGTAGACGATCAGGTCGTCGAGGATTCCGCCGTCCTCCTGGCAGATCATCGTGTAGCGGGCCCGGCCGACGGCGACCCCGCCGATGTTGCCGACCAGCGCGTAGTCCAGAAGGGCGGCGGCGTCGGGCCCGGTGACAGTGATCTCACCCATGTGGGAAAGGTCGAAGAGTCCGGCCTTGGTGCGTACGGCGGTGTGCTCGTCGCGCTCACTCGCGTACCGCAGCGGCATGTCCCAGCCGGCGAAGTCGGTCATGGTCGCGCCCAGCGAGCGATGCAGGGCATCGAGGGCGGTGAGACGGGGGGTGGTGCTCATGGATAGGACTCCCAGGGCATGACTGGCGAGGACGATCCTCCCCATCTGTCATCGAAACCTGAGAGGTTCATCATGACCACACGTACATGACGTACGCAAAGGGCATGATTTGCACCTTGGGTGGAGCCGCAAGAGCGGCCCGCTTTTCAGATCTGCCTCATCCTCGCGGTACGGGGCCTGAGAGATTCAAGGGAGGGACTTGCTCCTTCGGCGCCCGGCACACACAGTGGCCAGGACTCTCCCGCGCGGATTCAAGCGGCCGGTATGCAGTTGGCGCGGACATCATTGCACGGGCGCCACGATCAGCAAATCACTTGTAGGTCATTACCTTTTCTTTAAGCTTCCTGGGCAGGGTCCCGGTGACCCGACAAGGGGGAGAGCAATGACGTTGCAGCGGTCAGGTGCCTATATGACGACGACAGCGGGCGTACCCGCCGGGCAGGCCGGGCCGGCGCGCCGGCTGCTTGGCCTGTCCGCGCCCGCGTCCGCGCCGGTGTCCGCGCCCGTGGTGCGCGACCTGCGGGACCGTGTCGGTCACGGCCCGCGGAGCCTGGAGTTCGCCGAGGGGGACGTGGTCGTGATCTCCGGGCTGCCCGGCAGCGGCAAGTCCACCCTGATCCGGCGCGCCGCGGACGGCGGCGGGATCGACTCCCAGAACACCCGCGACCGCTGGGACGCGCGGATGCCCCGGCTGCTGCCGTACGCCTCCTACCGCCCACTGGTCCGCCTCGCCCACTACGCCGGGATGTGGCGAGCACTGCGCTCCGGCGCGAGCGTGGTCGTCCACGACTGCGGCACCCAGTCCTGGGTGCGCCGCTGGCTGGCCCGGGAGGCACGCCGACGCGGCAGGTCCCTTCATCTGCTCCTGCTGGACGTCACCCCGGCCGTCGCCCGCGCGGGCCAGCGCGAGCGCGGCCGGGGCGTCTCCCCCTACGCCTTCGGCCGGCACCGCCGCGCGGTCTCCCGCCTCGTCCGGGACGCGGAGGGGGGCCGCCTCCCGCGGGGCTGCAGCACGGCGACCCTGCTGGACCGCGACGCGGCGACGGCGCTGACGCGGATCGGCTTCACCGCCGAGGTGTGAGCCGTCGTACGGCACCCCGTCCGGGCCGTCGTACGGCACGCCGCAGCGGTTACCCTGCTGAGCGCAGGACATCGCGGCCCGGTACGGGCCGGACGGGGAAGCAGGGGACGCAGTGGATACGACATGGCCCGCCAACGAGCTCGAAGAGGTGCTGAGCGCGTCCGTCGGCAGCCCCGGCGCGGGGGGCCGGCTCGTCGAGGTGCTCGGACGCAGCCATGTCTGGGTGCCGCTGCCCAACGGCGGCGGCCCTGACAGCCCGAGCCTCGATCTGCCGACGCTCGAGATCGACGGCGCCCCGTATGTGCCGGTCTACAGCTCCCAGCAGCAGTTCCTGCAGTGCGTGGGGGACCGGATGCCGGGCACCGTCGCCCCCGCGGTCGAGTTCGCGCGGGGACTGCCGCCGCAGCTCGGTATCGCCGTGAACCCCGGCGGAGCGGTCGGCGTACCGTTGCCGCCGCTCGCGGTCGCCGAGCTGTGCCGGGCCGGGCGGACTCCGCTGGAGGGGCCCGCCAGCGGGGGCCGGGTGCGGCTGTTCGAGCCGGACTGGCAGGAGGAGCCGATCGACTTCCTCGCCGCGGCGGCCGGAGAGTTCGAGGAGACCGGTGTCGTGCAGACGGCCCGCCGGGTTCTCGCGAGCGTCGAGGGAGAGGCGCCGACTCTGTTCGTCGGAGTGCAGCTCTCCACCTGGGAGGGTCACCACCGCACCGCGCCCATGGACGCCCTGGGCCGCGCGCTCGGCCGGGTCGCCGTGAAGTGGCCGGTCAACCTGGTCCTTCTGGACATCGCCCAGGACCCTGTCGGCGACTGGATGCTGAACCGCGTCCGGCCCTTCTACACGAGGCAGCACCCGCAGTCGCACGCATAGTCGTCAAGTCGGTGTCAGTACGGCCGCATAAGCTGGTTTGATGACGTGCGCCGCACTTGCGCCGGTGCGGCTGCACACACCATGGCGAATCGAAGAGGGGCGGGACCCAGAGTGAGTGCGTCAGGCACCGCGGCGACCGGGCAGGTCGAGCACATGCTGCGCCAGGTGACGCCCGGACGCTACGACGCGTACGAGGCCCTGCTGCACGCACTCGCCGACCCGTCGGCCGGCCGGATCTGGATGCTGCTCTGGCACGGCAGGTCCGGCTCCCCGGACGCGCAGTACGGAAACATGGAGGTCGACGGCCAGAGCTACGCCCCCTGTGTCACCTCGGCCCAGGAGCTCGCCGCATGCGGCTGGAACCGCGCGCACGAAGTCGTCACCGCCACCGATATCGCCCGCGCCCTCTTCCCCGACCGCTACGGCATCTGGCTCAACCCGCACGCCCCGGGCGGCGGTGTGGGCATCCCCTGGCCCGATCTGCGCCGGATCGCCACCGGACTCGACCGGATGCCCGCAGGACCGCTGCGGCTGAGCGAGCCCGCCATCGAGATCCCCCAGTTCTACGCCCTGCTCACGCAGAACGCCCACCGCACCCCCGCCGTCCGCTCGCTGCGCAGGGCCTGGGTGCAGCCCGCGCTCGGCGCCCCGTATCTCGCGATCGGCCTGGATCTGTACGACACGGGCCAGCAGTCCGTCGACACCGTCCGCGCGATGATGCAGCAGTCGATCGCCGCCGTCCCGGACGGCCTTCCCGTCTCGACCGTCGCCATGTCCGACGAGTACGACCCGGTGACGATGTGGCTGCGGGCCAACGCCCGCCCGTTCTACGACCGCGAGGCGCACGGCTCGCCGGCCCAGCAGCCGGGATACGGATACCCGCCCTCCGGTTTCGCCGGCGGCACCCCCACCGCGCAGCACCGCTGAGAGCCGCGCGCGGCCCCTTTCACCGGCCCGCTTTCAACAGCGCTTTGTGTCCCGCAAGTTAACCGAAGCGCTGCGATGTCCCGCATCCGCCCGTTTTGGCAAGTGTCCGGGTCTCAGGTCGGTATCACCGCTATGCGGACTGTTCACTGGTCTGACGCTCGTGAGTAGTGTTCGGCCGGTCAAGACCACACATGGCGACCCAGGGGTGGACCCATGCGAATATTCAAGTCCCGAGCCGCTCGGGCGATAACGGCGGTCCTTGCGGTCGGCCTCATCGCCACCGGCTGCTCGAGTGAACGGGGCAAGGACGGCGACAAGGGTGCGGAGGACACCTTTGTCTTCGGTGCGCCCGGCGACCCGGGGTCTCTCGACCCGGCCCTCGCGAGCGACGGCGAGACCTTCCGCGTCACCCGTCAGGCCTTCGAGGCGCTGCTCGAGCACGAGTCGGGGGGCAGCAAGCTCGTCGGCGGCCTCGCCGAGAAGTGGTCGAGCAACCCCGCCGGTACGGTCTGGACGTTCAACCTGCGCAAGGGCGTCAAGTTCCACGACGGCGAGGCGTTCAACGCCAAGGCGGTCTGCGCCAACTACGACCACTGGTTCAACTGGACGGGCACGTACCAGTCGAGCGCGGTCTCGTACTACTGGCAGACGATCATGGGCGGCTTCGCGAAGAACGAGGACAAGGAGACGCCGAAGGCGAACTACAAGTCCTGCACCGCGAAGGACGAGAACACGGCGGTCATCGAGGTCAACGAGCCCTCGGCCAACCTGCCCGGCGGCTTCTCGCTCCAGGCCCTCGCCATTCACTCGCCGAAGGCGCTCAAGGAGTACGAGAAGCAGGAGGCGAGCGCCAAGGGCGACGCCATCACGTACCCCAAGTACAGCCAGGAGGCCGGCACGGTCGCCGGCACCGGCCCGTACAAGATCGCGAAGTGGAACAAGGGCAACAAGGAAGTCTCCCTCGAGCGCTTCGACGACTACTGGGGCGACAAGGCGAAGGTGAAGAACCTCGTCTTCCGCACGATCGACACCGAGGACACCCGGCGTCAGGCCCTGCAGGCCGGTGACATCGACGGTTACGACCTGGTCGCGCCCGCCGACATCAAGACGCTCGAGAGCGCCGGCTTCAAGGTGCCGACCCGTGACGTCTTCAACCTCTTCTACCTCGGTATGTCCCAGGAGAAGAACCCGGCGCTGAAGAAGCCCGCCGTCCGCCAGGCCATCGCGCACGCCATCGACCGCGAGAACCTCGTCAAGACCCAGCTGCCCGAGGGCGGCAAGGTCGCGACGCAGTTCATGCCCGACACGATCCTCGGCTACTCGGAGAACGTGAAGAAGTACCCCTTCGACACGGCCAAGGCGAAGTCGCTGCTGGCCTCCGCGAAGGAGGACAAGCTGTCGGTCGAGTTCTGCTACCCGACCGAGGTCACCCGCCCCTACATGCCTGCCCCGCAGGACATCTTCGAGCTGATCAAGGCCGACCTGGAGAAGGCCG
This sequence comes from Streptomyces sp. NPDC057445, assembly GCF_042802855.1. NCBI lineage: Bacteria > Bacillati > Actinomycetota > Actinomycetes > Kitasatosporales > Streptomycetaceae > Streptomyces > Streptomyces sp. NPDC057445. The sequence continues at coordinate 193,624 of NZ_JBHVDH010000004.1, forward strand.
GCATCAAGGTCACCCCGAAGCCCATGAAGTGGGCCCCGGACTACCTGGACGCCACCGAGGCCGGCTCCTGCGCCCTGCACATGCTGGGCTGGACCGGTGACTTCAACGACGGCTACAACTTCATCGGCACCTGGTTCGCCGGCTACGACAAGCAGTGGGGCTTCAAGGACGACAAGGTCTTCGCCGCGGTGAAGGCCGGCTCCGTCGAGGCCGACCCGGCCAAGCGCACGGACCTCTACAAGAAGGCCAACGAGGCCATCATGGAGTACCTGCCGGGCGTGCCGCTGTCCTCCTCGCCGCCGGCCATCGCGTTCGGCAAGAACGTCAACCCGCCGAAGGTCTCCCCGCTGACGCAGGAGAACTTCGCCGAGGTCTCCTTCAAGTAGCACACCGCATGGGGGTCCGCCCGGCCACGGAACACCGTTGGCCGGGCGGACCCGCATCCACTTCCCGTTCACTCGTACGAAACACGTAAGAAAGGGGCATGCGGGGTGTTGCGACTCGTCGTACGACGACTGCTCCAGCTGATACCCACCCTGCTCGGCCTGTCGGTTCTGCTGTTCCTCTGGCTGAACCGGCTGCCCGGCGGACCCGCCTCAGCGATCCTGGGAGAGCGGGCGACCGAAGCCGAAGTGGCACGCATCAACCGGGCGCTGGGACTCGACCAGCCGCTCTACGTCCAGTACGGCCGCTTCCTCAAGCGGCTCTTCGAACTGGACCTCGGCACCTCGACACAGACCGGACAGCCGGTGTGGGACGAGTTCGTGCTGCGTTTCCCGGCCACCGTGGAACTCAGCGTCGCCGCCATGGTGATCGCCGTCGTGGTCGGCATCCCGCTCGGCTATCTCGCCGCCCGTAGGCGCGGCGGCTGGCTGGACGTGGCCTCGGTCTCCGGGTCGCTGATCGGGATCTGTATCCCGGTCTTCTTCCTCGCACTGCTCCTGAAGGGCATCTTCTCCGTCGAGCTGGGCATCTTCCCCAGCTTCGGCCGTCAGGCCACCGGCCTCGACGCGACCTCCGTGACCGGCTTCGCCGTCCTCGACGGTGTCCTCACAGGGGAGTTCGACGCCTCCTGGGACGCGATCATGCACCTGGTGCTGCCCGCGATCGCGCTCGCCTCGATCCCGCTCGCGGTCATCGTGCGGATGACCCGCGCCAGCGTGCTGGAGGTCCTCGGCGAGGACTACATCCGCACCGCCGAGTCCAAGGGCCTGGAGCGGCGCGTCGTCCGCGGCCGACACATCCTGCGCAACGCGCTGCTGCCCGTGGTCACCACCATCGGCCTGCTCACCGGCAGCCTGCTGTCCGGCGCGGTGCTCACAGAGTCGGTGTTCTCCTTCGGCGGTATCGGCGACTTCATCCGTGATGCCATCGACGCCCGCGACTATCCGGTGCTCGTCGGCTTCATCATGTTCATCGCGATGGTGTACGTGCTGGTCAACCTGCTGGTCGACCTTGCGTACAGCGTCATTGATCCGAGGGTGCGGGTGCACTGATGAGCCTGCAGACAACCAAGACGTCGAAGATCGACCGGCTCGCCGAACTGACGGCGAAGAGCGAGTCGTCCAGCGGCGCGAGCCTGTGGCGCGAGGCGTTCCGGCGGCTTCGAGGCAGCAAAGCGGCGATCATCGGCGCGGTGATCATCGCGCTGTTCGTGCTGGTCGCGATCGTCGGCCCGTGGCTCGCCCCGTACGGCCCCACCGCCCAGACCTGGCGCGGCGAGGTCTTCCCCAACCAGGGCAAGTTCGTGGGCCCGCGCGGGGAGAACTGGTTCGGCCTGGACCACCTGGGCCGCGACATGTACTCCCGGTGGCTCGTGGGCGCCCGGCAGACCCTGCTGGTCGGTGTGGTCTCCATGCTCATCGGCCTGATCGCGGGCGCGGTGATCGGCGCGCTGTCCGGAGCGGCGGCCACGCTCGGCGGGCGCACGGGACAGCGCATCGACGACGTCGTCATGCGTATCACCGACATCATGCTGGCGCTGCCCTCCCTCCTGCTGGCCGTCTCCATCGCCGCGGTGATGGGACAGTCGCTGACGACCGTGATGATCGCCGTCGGTGTGGTCCAGGTGCCCATCTTCGCCCGGCTGCTGCGGGGTTCGATGCTCGCGCAGGGCGGCAGCGACTATGTCCTCGCCGCGCGCGCCCTCGGCATACGCAAGCGGCGGATCGTCCTGACGCAGATCATGCCCAACTCGCTGAGCCCGGTGATCGTCCAGGCGACACTCAGCCTCGCCACCGCCATCATCGAGGCCGCCGCACTGTCCTATCTGGGTCTCGGCAACCCCGACCCGTCCGTCCCGGAGTGGGGCGTGATGCTCTCCCAGGCCCAGCGCTTCTTCGACAACGCGCCGATGATGTCCATGTACTCGGCGGTCGGCATCATCATCACCGCCCTCGGCTTCACCTTGCTCGGCGAGGCCATGCGCGAAGCCCTCGACCCGAAGCTGCGAGGTTGATGTCATGCCACTGCTCAATGTGGACGAACTCACCGTCACCTTCGGCGGACGCGGCCGCAAGGACGTGAGGGCCGTCAACGGAGTCTCCTTCTCCGTCGACCAGGGCCAGGTCGTCGGCCTGGTGGGCGAATCGGGCTGCGGCAAGTCCGTCACCTCGCTCGCGCTGATGGGCCTGCTGCCCCGCAAGGGCGTCACCCTCGGCGGGCGCGCGGAGTTCGACGGCAGTGACCTGCTGTCGATGAGCCCCTCGAAGATCCGTGATCTGCGCGGCAGCAAGCTCGCGATGATCTTCCAGGACCCACTGTCGTCGCTGAACCCGGTCATCCCGATCGGCGTGCAGATCACCGAGATCCTCCAGCGCCACCGGGGCTTGAAGGGGGAGGCGGCCCGCAAGGAGGCCGCGCACCTGCTCGACCGCGTCGGCATTCCGGACCCGACCCGGCGGCTCAAGGAGTATCCGCACCAGCTCTCGGGCGGAATGCGGCAGCGCGCCCTCATCGCGATGGCGGTGGCCTGCGCGCCGCGGCTGCTCATCGCCGACGAGCCGACCACCGCGCTCGACGTCACCATCCAGGCGCAGATCCTGGAGCTGCTCAAGGAGCTCGTGGACCAGGAAGGCACCGCGCTGCTGATGATCACCCATGACCTGGGTGTCGTCGCGGGGCTGTGCGACCAGGTCAATGTGCTGTACGCGGGCAAGGTCGTCGAATCGTCGGGCCGGCGCGAGCTGTTCGCGCATCCGACGCATCCGTACACGCACGGACTGCTCGGCTCCATCCCGCGGCTCGACGCGCCGCGCGGCGAGCCGCTCAACCCCATCCGCGGGTCCATCAACGACCAGATCGCCTGGGCCGAGGGCTGCGCCTTCGCGCCGCGCTGCGACCGCTACGAGATGGACTGCCTGACCGGCACGCCCGAACTGACCGAACCACGCGAGGCCGGACACCAGGCCCGCTGCGTCAACCCGGTCCTGCCCAAGACGGAGGTCCCGGCATGAGCCTGCTCGAACTCGACGGAGTGAAGGTCCACTTCCCCGTCAAGAAGGGCATCCTCTTCGACCGTACGGTCGGCCACGTCTATGCCGTCGACGGGGTTTCGCTCTCGGTCGAGGCGGGCCAGACGTACGGCCTGGTCGGCGAGTCGGGCTGCGGCAAGACGACGCTGGGGCGGGCGGTCCTGCGGCTCGTCGAGATCACGGACGGCGAGGTCGTCCTCGACGGCACGGATCTGGCGAAGCTCCCGGAGAAGGAGATGCGCAGCTTCCGGCGGCGGCTCCAGATGGTCTTCCAGGACCCGCTGGGCAGTCTCAACCCGCGGCAGAACATCGAGTCGATCCTGTCCGAGGGCATGGCCGCGCACGGGATCGGGGCCAACCAGGACGAGCGCCGGGAGAAGATCAGGGAGATCCTGGCCAAGGTCGGACTGCCGACCAACGCCCTCTCCCGCTACCCGCACGAGTTCTCCGGCGGACAGCGCCAGCGCATCGGCATCGCGCGGGCGCTCGTGCTGGAGCCGGACGTGATCATCTGCGACGAGCCGGTCTCGGCGCTGGACGTGTCGATCCAGGCCCAGGTCATCAATCTGCTGGAGGAACTCCAGGAGTCGATGGGCCTGACGTATCTGGTCATCGCGCACGACCTCGCGGTCGTCCGGCACATCTCGGACGTCATCGGGGTCATGTACCTCGGCTCCCTGGTGGAGGAGGCTCCGAGCGACGCGCTGTACGCCGAGCCGAAGCACCCGTACACCAAGGCCCTGATGTCCGCGGTACCGGTTCCCGACCCCGAGGTCGAGGACCACCGTGAGCGCATTCTGCTGCGTGGGGACCTTCCGTCCCCGGCGAACCCGCCCGCGGGCTGCCGTTTCCACACGCGCTGCCCCTGGAAGCAGGACACGCTCTGCGCGACGGACCGGCCCGAGCTGAAGGACCTGGGGTCCGGTCACAAGGTGGCGTGCCACTTCGCGGCCGAGATCGCGTCCGGCGAGATCCGGCGGACGTCGGGAGAGGTCGTCCCGGCGGTGCGGGAAGGCGTGGAGGACGTGGACCCGGACGCGATTCCGGTCACCGACTCCACGCGGGTGCCGGCACCCCGGAAGGCAGCGGCACCGGAGTCGGCATCGGCATCGGCATCGGCTTCGGCATCTGCATCGGACGAGGCAGAGGCTTCGGACGCTGCCCCGGCGGCCGACGTGAAGCCTGACGTGGTGTCCGATGTCGTGGAAGCCTCCGGCGACCAGACCGATGTCGATGCTGCCGACGAGGCCGCGGAAGCCGCGGAGGCCAAGGACGCCGCAGAGGCCGAGGCGCCCAAGGTGGCCGAAGAGGCTGCGGACGCCGAGGACGCCGAGAACGCCCCGGAGGGCGACGGGGCCGACGAGGCCGAGGAAGCGCCCGCCCGGCCGAAGGGCTGACACTCACCGGGTCCCGGCCGCACGGCCGGGACCCGGACCGCCCGGCCCCCGCCTGTGCCGGGCCGTTTCCGTCGGGGCGTTCCGGGCTCGTGTCCCGGCCGGCGTGGGACCATGGCGACCGCCGCACATCACGCTCCGGCGTTCGGAACACGATCCCGGAGCGCGCCCCCCGGCGCGCATTCGCGCGCATTCACGCGCACGGTGCACTCGCGGGACCCCCGGGTGGGCCGGGACGCGAAGCCCGGACGGCACAATTGGGCGGTGCTCCACGAACTCTTCACGCCCTCCGTTCAGCATGCGCTCGACCTCGCCGGGATCTTCGTCTTCGCGATCTCCGGGGCTCTCCTCGCCGTACGCAAGAACTTCGACGTCTTCGGCATCGCCGTCCTCGCCGAGGTCACCGCGCTCGGCGGCGGCCTCTTCCGGGATCTGGTGATCGGTGCGGTGCCGCCTTCCGCGTTCACCGATCTCGGATACTTCCTGATGCCGCTCGTCGCGGCCGCCCTCGTCTTCTTCCTGCATCCCGAGGTCGAACGCATCCAGGGCTCGGTCAACATCTTCGACGCCGCAGGGCTCGGTCTGTTCTGCGTCACCGGAACGACGAAGGCGTACGAGTACGGCCTCGGTCTGACCTCGTCGGCCGTGCTCGGACTCGCCACCGCCGTCGGTGGCGGTGTGCTGCGCGACGTCCTCGCCAATGAGGTGCCCTCGCTGCTGCGCTGGGACCGGGACCTGTACGCCGTCCCCGCGATAGTGGGGGCCACGATGGTGGTGATCTGCATCCAGTTCGACGCGCTGAACGCCGTGACCAGCGGACTCGCCGTGGTGACCGCCTTCGTCCTGCGTCTGTTCGCCATGCGGTTCCACTGGCGGGCACCGCGTGCGTGGAACCGGCGGTCTGCCGCAACCGAGCCCGCGGACGAGAGCCTGGGCAAAGCTACCGCTTAGTAGTTTTCTGATGTACGGTTCTGGCATGACCCAGGTGGCACAGGCAACCATCGGGAACAGCGAGTTCGACCGCGACACCGCTGTCACCCTGCGAGACCCGGATGTTCCGGGCGTCTATGACGCGGAGCTCTCCGCGGGCTGGACGATCATCCGCGCCGTCAACGGCGGCTATCTGCTGGCGATGCTCGGCCGTGCGCTCGGCGACGCACTGCCGCACCCGGATCCGTTCAGCGTCTCGGCGCACTACCTCAGCCCGTCCGCGCCCGGCCCCGCGGTGATCCGCACCGAGACGATCCGTACCGGACGCACCCTCTCCACCGGTCAGGCATCCCTCTTCCAGTACGCGGAGGACGGCACCGAGGTGGAGCGCATCCGTGTTCTCGCCACCTACGGCGACCTGGACGGGCTGTCGGACGATGTCCGTACGACCGCGAAGCCGCCGGCCATCCCGCCGTACGAGCACTGCCTCGGCCCGGCGGACGGGCCCACGCCGGCCATCCCCGGTTCCTCCGCGATCACCGAGCGGCTGCACATCAAGCTCGATCCCGCCACCGTGGGCTGGGCCGTCGGCGCTCCCTCCGGCAACGGTGAGATGCGCGGCTGGTTCGGGCTGGCCGACGGCCGCGACGCGGATCCGCTGTCCCTTCTGCTGACGGTCGACGCGCTCCCGCCGACCTCGTTCGAGCTGGGGCTCAAGGGCTGGACCCCGACCGTCGAGCTCACCACGCACGTCCGGTGCCGTCCGGCGCCCGGGCCGCTGCGGGTCGCCATCACCACCCGCAATCTCGCCGGTGGCTTCCTGGAGGAGGACGCCGAGGTCTGGGACAGTGCGGACCGCCTGGTCGCCCAGTCCCGTCAGCTGGCGAAGGCACCGCAGTAGCGCGGCGGGTGGGCGCTCGCCGGCCACGGCAGTCACCGCTCACGGGCTCCGGGCCTGTCGCCGACGCGGCAGGCACGGAGCCCGTTCGCGCATGCCGGGGTCTCCGCGGAGGTGCCGGGCTCCGCGCGCCGGTGCGGCCACCGCGGCCTGCCCCGTCCGGACAGGCCCGTCGGGATGCCGGGCCCACGGCCCGCTGCCTCTGAGCCACCCCGAGCCGTGTCCCGCGTGGTCCCGCCGTGCGGCGGGGCGCGGTGCATCCGCGCAGGTGCGGACCGGCACCGGTTCGGGTGCGTGAGGAGTGTCGGTCCGCCGGAGTGCCGGCGCCGGCGTGCCACGCTCGCCCCACGCCGGCCAGGTCGGCGTCGCCGATCGGCACCACCTGGTCGAGGCGGCTCCGGGGACCCGGCGCGCGGATCCCGACGCCGGGCGACGGCAACGCGGTGAACTGCGGCGCCAGGCACGCGAGCCCGGCAGGACCCGAACGGGAGGCCCTAGTCCCGGCGTCCGCGGGGAGCTGGGTCGTCCGTCTCCGTGGTGCGTCCGCCCGTTGCTCGTCCGCCCGTTGCTCGCCCGTCCGTGGTGCGGCCGTCCGTGGTGCGGCCGTCCAGCCAGTGACGGCGGCCCAATGCGACGAGGCGCATACGGTGGCGGGCGGTGCGTGCGACGTCCGCCTCGTCCGGACCGGACCCACCGGCCTCTGCGATCTCCTGGGCCTCCAGAAACGCCGACGACGTGATCACCATGTGGTCGACATACATGCCCGCCAGCATCCGCAGATCGGTCTCGCTCCAGCCCTCGGACCCCGGCTCCCGGGCGAGCGCCCCGGCGACCTCCGCGGTGAACCGCTGCAGTTGAGCCGCGATGGCCGCGCGGACAGGTCCGACACCACCGTGCCGCTCACGGGCGATGAAACGGAAGTGGGCCGGCTGTTCCCGGACATGACGCGCGATGAGATCCACGGTGCGTTCGATCCGTACTTCGGCGTCGCCCGTTTCCGCGAGCAGTTCTCCGATCAGCCCGTGCAGGCTGCCCAGCGTTTCCTCGACCAGCGCGACGCCGAGCTCGGCGAGATCCGCGAAGTGCCGGTAGAACGCGGCCGGTGCCACCCCGACGGCCCGCGTCACCTCACGGAGTCCGAGGCTGCTCAGGCTCTGGCCCTCCAGCAGTCGCAGGGCCGCGTCCAGGAGTGCCTGACGGGTCTTCAGCTTCTGGGCCTGGCGGATGCCGACGGTGTGACTCATGCCATTCAGTAAACAACCGTTCTCCGATTCAGGGAAGACTAGACTGGGTAGTCAGTGAACAGTTGTAATTGAACCTCTCCTCCGAAGAAAGGTCGATGATGATCGCCCTCGTCGCCGCACTCCTGCTTCTGGGAGTCCTTCTGGGCGCCGTGGCTCAGATCCCCGTGCCTGTGTCCGCCGTGGCCGCCGCCCTGATCGGGGTCTGGCTGATCGTGTTCGCCGTGCGTGAGCGCCACGGGCACCGCAGGACCCACTGACCCCGAGGAGCCGGACCATGGAACTCACCCCGACCGCCCGCAGGTTCAGCGGCACGCGCGACGCCGACGGCATGGCCGTCGCCTCGTTCGTGATCGGCCTGATCGGGCTGCTCGTGATGAACGTCGTCCTCGGCCCGAGTGCGGTCGTACTCGCCGTCCTGGCCCTGTGGCGCGGCACCACCCGCCGCTTCCGGGCCCTGCTGGGTCTCGCGCTCGGCGTGGCCGATCTCGCCGTCCTCGCGGTGCTCGTCAGCGTCAACGGCACATTCACCTGGACCCTGGGCGGCTGACCTCCCGGTCGCGCGCACCGGAAGCCGGCCCAGGAACCGGCCGACCCGGACGCCGGTGACATGCACGCCTCCACCGCCGCTCCCCCGGCGGTGGAGGTGCCGGGTACCCGGCGGCGCAAGCGGACCCCGCCGCGCTCGTAGAATCGGGGTCACCATGGCATACCTCGACCACGCCGCGACCACTCCGATGCTTCCGGAGGCGATCGAGGCGATGACCGCCCAGCTCGCCGTCACCGGCAACGCCTCGTCGTTGCACGCCGCGGGCCGCCGGGCCCGCCGTACCGTCGAAGAGGCCCGCGAGACGCTCGCAGAGGCACTCGGGGCACGGCCCAGCGAGGTCGTCCTCACCTCCGGCGGCACCGAAGCCGACAACCTGGCGGTGAAGGGCCTCTACTGGTCCAGGCGGGGCGCCGACCCGCGCCGCACCCGGGTCCTGGCCACTCCCGTGGAGCACCACGCCGTTCTCGACGCCGTGCACTGGCTCGGTGAACACGAGGGCGCGAACGTCGAGTACCTCCCCGTCGACCGGCACGGTCGCGTGCACCCCGAGGTGCTGCGCGAGGCCATCGAGCGCGACCCCGACGACGTGGCGTTCGCCACCGTGATGTGGGCCAACAACGAGATCGGCACCGTCATGCCGGTCCGTGAACTCGCGGAAACGGCAGCGGAGTTCGGTATTCCGCTGCACTCCGACGCCGTTCAGGCCTTCGGGCAGCTCGATGTCGACTTCGGGGCCTCCGGCCTCGCCGCGATGACCGTCAGCGGCCACAAGATCGGTGGGCCGTACGGCATCGGCGCGCTGGTCCTCGGCCGGGAGTACACCCCGGTGCCCGTTCTGCACGGCGGCGGCCAGGAACGCCACGTACGCTCCGGCACCCTGGACGTGCCCGCCGTCGCCGCCTTCGCCGTCGCCGGCCGGCTGGCCGCCGAGCGGCGCGACGACTTCGCCCGCGAGATCGGCGCCCTTCGCGACAACCTGGTCGAGGCCGTAAGGACGGCCGTACCGGACGCTGCCCTCGGCGGTGATCCCGGCAACCGGCTCCCGGCCAATGCCCACTTCACCTTCCCCGGCTGCGAGGGCGACTCCCTGCTGCTGCTTCTCGACGCCCAGGGCATCGAGTGCTCCACCGGCTCCGCGTGCACGGCCGGCATCGCCCAGCCCAGCCATGTCCTGCTCGCCACGGGCGCAGACCCGGACCTGGCCCGCGGCACGCTCCGCTTCAGCCTCGGCCACACCTCCACCGAGGAGGACGTGGAGGCCGTCGCGAAGGCCATCGGCCCGGCCGTCGAGCGGGCCCGCACGGCGGGACTCAGCTAAGGCGTGTCCCCCGAGGTGGGCGCCGGGGCCGTCATGGCCCGCCGCACCAGCTTGATGTACCGGTCCCAGTCCCAGTACGGGCCGGGGTCGGTGTGGTCGGTGCCCGGCACCTCGACATGGCCGAGGATGTGCTCGCGGTCGACCGGGATTGCGTAGCGCTTGCATATCCCGGCCGTCAGCCGCGCCGACGCCGCGTACATCGCGTCCGTGAAGTCCCGCCGACGGTCGACGAAGCCCTCGTGCTCGATGCCGACGCTTCGCTCGTTCATGTCCCTGTTGCCCGCGTGGTAGGCGACATCGAGCTCGCGGATCATCTGGGCGATCCGCCCGTCCTTGCCCACCACGTAATGCGCCGCCGCGCGGTGCCCCGGGTTCCTGAAGACCTTCAGGGCGGTCAGGAAGCTGCCCTGCACGACATGGATCACGACCCGGTCGATCGTGTAGTCGTCGGGACGGTCCGCCCGCCGCCAGTTCGCCGCCGCAGCGGCCGTCCACCGCGCGCCCGCATGGTCCAGCTCGCCCTCCACGCGCTTCTTCTCCATGCCCGGCAGCCGCCACCACAGGCGCTTCAGTTCGTCCTGCGCCGCCACGGCCGCCCCGACGAGCGACGCTCCGCCGCCGATCAGCACAGCCCGCCGGCCGATGCCGGTCCGCGCCTTCCCCGTACCCATGCCACCCCTTGCCGGGTCCTCCCGGACCCTCGTCACCTCCCGAACGTCTATCCGCGAGCTTCCGGTTCCCGCGGCCCCTTACTCTGGTAGGGCTATGACTCAGACACCCCAGCGCCCCCTCCGTGTGCTCGCCGCCATGTCCGGCGGTGTGGACTCCGCCGTCGCCGCCGCCCGTGCCGCCGAGGCCGGCCACGACGTCACCGGGGTGCACCTGGCGCTCTCCGCGAACCCGCAGTCCTTCCGCACCGGCGCACGGGGCTGCTGCACCATCGAGGACTCGCGCGACGCCCGCCGCGCCGCCGATGTCATCGGCATCCCCTTCTACGTCTGGGACCTCGCCGAGCGCTTCCGCGAGGACGTGGTCGAGGACTTCGTCGCGGAGTACGAGGCGGGCCGCACCCCGAACCCCTGTCTGCGCTGCAACGAGAAGATCAAGTTCGCGGCCCTGCTGGACAAGGCGCTGGCCCTGGGCTTCGACGCCGTGTGCACCGGCCACTACGCGACGGTGGTCGTGGGTGAGGACGGCACGCGGGAGCTGCACCGGGCGAGCGACATGGCCAAGGACCAGTCGTACGTCCTCGGTGTGCTCGACGAGAAGCAGCTCGCGCACGCGATGTTCCCGCTCGGCGACACACTCACCACCAAGGACGAGATCCGCGCAGAGGCCGAGCGCCGCGGCCTGGCCGTCGCGAAGAAGCCCGACAGCCACGACATCTGCTTCATCGCCGACGGCGACACCCAGGGCTTCCTCGCCTCCCGCCTCGGAAAGGCGGAGGGCGACATCGTCGACGAGTCCGGCACCAAGGTGGGCACCCACGACGGTGCGTACGGCTTCACCATCGGCCAGCGCAAGGGTCTGCGCATCGGCCACCCCGCCCCTGACGGCAAGCCGAGGTACGTCCTCGACATCTCGCCCGTCGACAACACCGTGACGGTGGGACCGGCCGAGGCGCTCGGGGTCGGCGCGCTCACCGCGATCAAGCCCCGCTGGTGCGGGGCGCCTCCCGAGGGCCCGGGCACGTACACGGCCCAGCTTCGCGCCCACGGCGGCGAGACGGAGGCCTCGGCCGAGCTGGTGGACGGCGAGCTGCGGGTGACGTTCACCGAGCCTGTGCGGGGTGTGGCCCCCGGCCAGGCGATCGTGCTGTACGACGGCACGCGCGTGGTCGGCTCCGCGACGATCGCGGCCACGACGCGCAGGGCGACCGCGGTCGCCTGACGCGCTCCTGCCGAGCGAGCGCCGTGCCGTACGGACCGGCGCCGCCTCTGTCACCCGTCGGCACCGGACGGGACGTCCCCGGGATCCCTTCGGCGCCCCGGCCGCATGGGCCGAGTGCCGGCGGTGGCCCGTACGGTGACCGCATGAACATCTGCGTCTTCCTCTCCGCCGCCGACCTCGACGAGCGCTACACCCGCCCCGCCCGCGAATTCGCCGAGCTGCTCGGCACGGGTGGCCACACCCTCGTCTGGGGAGGTTCCGACGTCGGCCTGATGAAGGTCGTCGCGGACGGCGTGCAGGAGGCGGGCGGTCGTCTCATAGGGGTGTCGGTGGAGTTCCTGCAGCACAAGGCCAGGCCCGGCGCCGACGAGATGGTTGTCGCCCGTGACCTGGCGGAGCGCAAGGCCCTGCTGCTGGCCAGGTCCGACGCGGTCGTGATCATGGTCGGCGGCACGGGCACCCTGGACGAGGCCACGGAGATCCTGGAGCTGAAGAAGCACGGCAGGACCACGAAGCCGGTGGTGCTGCTCAACACCGCGGGGTTCTACGACGGGCTGAAGCAGCAGTTCCGCCGCATGGAGGACGAAGGCTTCCTTCCCGTTCCTCTCACCGACCTGGTCTTCTTCGCAGAGGACGCCGTGGGGGCGCTGGCCTACCTCGAGGAGAGCGCAGGCGTGCAGTGATGCGAGCATGGCTCGCATGGCTACACATCTGATCACCGGGGCCGGCTCCGGCATCGGCGCGGCTGTCGCGCGCCGGCTGCACGAGCGCGGCGACGACCTCGTGCTGCTCGCGCGCGACGCCGGACGCGCCAAGGAGCTCGCGGCCCGGTACCCCGGTGCCCGCACCCTCGTCGCCGACCTCGCCGACCCGGACCGCATCTCCTGGGCCTTCTCGCACCAGCCGATGCCGGACCACCTGGACTCGCTGCTCCATGTCGCGGGCGTCGTCGATCTCGGCCCCGTGGCCGAGTTGCGGGCCAGGACGTGGCACCAGCAGCTCAATGCCAATCTGGTCTCCCCGGCCGAGCTGACCCGGCTGCTCCTGCCCCAACTCCGCGCCTCCCGGGGCCAGGTGCTGTTCGTCAACTCCGGCGCCGGCCTCAATGCCCACGCGGAGTGGAGCGCGTACGCAGCGTCCAAGCACGGCCTCAAGGCGCTCGCCGACTCCCTGCGCCAGGAGGAGAAGGCCAACGGCATCCGGGTCACCTCCGTCTATCCGGGGCGCACCGCCAGCCCGATGCAGGCCAAGGTGCACTCCCAGGAGGGCAAGGAGTACGACCCGTCGGAGTGGATCGACCCCGACTCGGTCGCCACCACGATCCTCATGGCCCTCGATCTGCCGCGCGACGCCGAGATCAACGATCTGACGGTACGGCCGGGACGATGAACGACGACACCTTTGTCTGGGCACCCGCGACCGGCGTCGGCTCCATGCCCGGCGGCGACGCGCGCGAGGCCGCCAGGACCGTCACCGGTTCCTTCGAGGACTTCCCGTATCTGCCCGAGCTGCCCGCCCGGGGTCCCGGCGCCGACATGATCGGGCGGACCATCGGCCTGCTCGTCGAGATGTACGCGCACGTCGAGCCCAGCGGCTGGCGCGTCAGCGACCGGCCGGGCCGGGACACCCGGCGCGCGCGGTCCTGGCTCGGCGAGGACCTGGACGCGCTGGAGGAGTTCACCCAGGGCTACGAGGGGCCGCTGAAGGTCCAGGCCGTCGGACCGTGGACGCTCGCGGCGGCCCTGGAGCTCAGGAACGGCGAGGCCGCCCTGGGGGACCCCGGCGCCTGCCGGGACCTCACGGCCTCGCTGACCGAGGGGCTGCGCGGCCATCTCGCCGAGGTACGGCGGCGTGTCCCCGGGGCCCGTGTGGTGCTCCAGCTCGACGAGCCGTCCCTCACGGCCGTTCTGCGCGGACAGATCAGGTCCGCCAGCGGGTACCGGACGCACCGGGCGGTGGACCGGCAGATCGTCGAGAGCGCGTTGCGGGACGTGACGCTCGTCGCGGACGGGCCGGTGGTGGTGCACTCGTGCGCACCGGACGTGCCGTTCGCGCTGCTGCGCAGGGCGGGCGCCGCGGGCGTCTCGTTCGATTTCGGTCTTCTCACCGAGCGTGACGAGGAGGCGATCGGCGAGGCCGTCGAGGGCGGTACGAAGCTCTTCGCGGGAGTCGTGGCCTCCACGGACGGTCCATTGTCCGACCCTGCCGGTAGCGTCATGGGTGTCAGGACGCTGTGGCGCAGGCTGGGGCTGAATCCGGGGACTCTCCAGGAGTCCGTGGTCGTCACTCCCGCGTGCGGGCTGGCGGGCGCTTCGCCCGCCTATGCGCGGGCGGCCCTCGCGCACTGCGTCCGGGCTGCGAGATCGCTCGCGGACAACCCTGAGTGACGGGCTCGGGGCTGAGGTAACGGGAGGACGTAACGGTGGCTGTCGAACAGCAGGGAACGGTGCCCGCGGAGGCACGGGAGAACCACGCCCGGCTGGCCGAGCAGATCGAGGAGCACCGCTTCCGGTACTACGTGAAGGACCAGCCGGTCATCAGTGACGCGGAGTTCGACCAACTGCTGCGGTCGCTCGAGGCGCTGGAGGAGGAGTATCCGGAACTGCGCACGCCCGACTCGCCGACCCAGAAGGTCGCCGGGGCGTACGAGACGGAGCTCGCCAAGGTCCAGCACCGCGAGCGGATGCTCTCGCTCGACAACGCCTTCGACGAGGCGGAGCTGGCGGCCTGGGCCGACCGGGTCGCCAAGGAGGTCGGCACGTCGGAGTACCACTTCCTGTGCGAGCTGAAGGTCGACGGCCTCGCGGTCAACCTGACGTACGAGAAGGGCCGGCTCACCCGGGCCGCCACCCGCGGCGACGGCCGCACCGGCGAGGACATCACGCCGAATGTGCGGACGATCGCCGACATCCCGGAGCGGCTCAAGGGCGACCGCGTCCCGGATCTCGTCGAGGTCCGCGGCGAGGTCTACTTCCCGATGGAGGCGTTCGAGGAGCTCAACGCCCGGCGTGTCGCCGCGGGGGAGCAGCCGTACGCCAATCCCCGCAACTCCGCCTCGGGTTCGCTGCGCCAGAAGGATCCCAAGGTCACCGCGAGGCTTCCGCTGCACATGGTGGTGCACGGCATCGGCGCGCGCGAGGGCCTGGAGATCAGCCGCCTCTCGGAGGCGTACGAGCTGCTGCACGAGTGGGGCCTGCCGACCGCCAGGCACTACAAGGTGGTGGACTCGCTCGACGGCGTACGCGAGTTCATCTCCTACTACGGCGAGCACCGCCACTCCGTGGAGCACGAGATCGACGGGGTCGTCGTCAAGGTGGACGAGATCCCGCTCCAGGGCCGGCTCGGCTCGACCTCACGGGCGCCCCGCTGGGCCATCGCATGGAAGTACGCCCCGGAGGAGGTCAACACCAAACTGGTCAACATCCGCGTGGGCGTGGGCCGTACGGGGCGGGTCACTCCGTACGCCCAGGTGGAGCCGGTCACGGTGGCGGGCTCCGAGGTCGAGTTCGCCACGCTGCACAACCAGGAAGTGGTGAAGGCCAAGGGAGTCCTCATCGGCGACACCGTCGTCCTGCGGAAGGCGGGCGATGTCATCCCGGAGATCCTGGGGCCCGTCGTCGATCTGCGGGACGGCACGGAGCAGGAGTTCGTGATGCCGTCCGAGTGCCCCGAGTGCGGCACGGCTCTGCGGCCCATGAAGGAGGGGGACATCGACCTCCGCTGCCCCAACGCCCGCTCCTGCCCGGCCCAGTTGCGTGAACGTCTCTTCTATCTCGCGGGCCGCAAGTGCCTGGACATCGAGGCGTTCGGCTACGTCGCCGCCGCGGCGCTGACCAAGCCCCTCGAGCCGGCCGATCCGCCGCTGGCGGACGAGGGGGATCTGTTCGACCTGACCGTCGGGCAACTGCTGCCCATCAAGGCGTATGTGCTCGACCAGGACAGCGGACTGCCCAAGCGTGACCCCAGGACCGGGGAAGAGAAGATCGTCACGGTCTTCGCCAACCAGCAGGGTGAGCCGAAGAAGAACACGCTGGCCATGCTGGAGAACATCGCGGCGGCGAAGCAGCGCCCGCTGGCCCGGATCATCACCGGCCTGTCCATCCGCCATGTCGGACCGGTGGCTGCCGAGGCCCTCGCCCGCGAATTCCGTTCCATCGAGCGGATCGAACAGGCGACCGAGGAAGAGCTGGCGGCCGTCGACGGCGTGGGGCCGACCATCGCCGCGTCTCTCAAGCAGTGGTTCGAGGAGGACTGGCACCGCGAGATCCTGCGCAAGTGGCGGGCCGCGGGCGTCCGGATGGAGGAAGAGGGCGCAGGTGAGGACGAGGGGCCACGGCCGCTCGAAGGCCTCACCGTCGTCGTCACCGGAACTCTGCAGAACCACACCCGGGATGGCGCAAAGGAAGCGCTCCAGAGCCTTGGTGCGAAAGTGACCGGTTCCGTTTCCAAGAAGACCGCGTTCGTCGTGGTGGGTGACAACCCCGGCTCGAAATACGACAAGGCGATGCAGCTGAAGGTGCCCGTGCTCGACGAGGACGGCTTCGCGGTGCTGCTCGAACAGGGGCCCGAAGCAGCCCGGGAAGCAGCGGTTCCGGCCGCGCAGTAGCGGTCACCGCTCGGTCCGAAGTCCCGCGCGCAGGTCACCCGTTCGGCGCATATCAGATGCTTAAGGGTGGCCGGGTCGCAATCGGGCAAGAGCTGTAGAGCGCTGCCCGTCAGAGCCATCCGCGGCCTACTGTTGAGTTGTGCGCCTGTCGTGCACGGCTGCGTGGAGAGGCTCCGGTCGTGGTGGCATGACATGGGAGCCATCGCGTGGCATCGGCACCGCCGGCTGTGAGAGGGACGGGAATGGAACCGACCGAGAGCGCCGCCCCGGTCCCACGGCCGCGTGGCATTGCGGGCTTCGCCGTCAGGACGCCCTTCGTGATCGTGGGGCTTGCCGCCGTCGTCCTGACGACGGGAGTCGTCAGCGCCGTCAGGGAAGGCCACGCGCTGTTCCCCGGCGGCACAGAGGGCTGGTCCCTCGCCGTGCTCACCGGCATCATCGTCGGCCATCTGGTCGCGCTCGGCCGCGACCGCTGGTGGGGCGGCACCGGCTCCGGTGCCGCGCTCACCCTTGCCGTGCTGCTGCTGTACGGCTGGGTGCCCGCCGGGCTCGTCAGCCTGGCCGTCGTGGTGCTGGTCGGCGCCGCCCGCCGGCACCGCCGGCGCCAGGGAGTGCTGCACGGGGCGGCGGACATCCTCGGCGTCGGCGCCGCGGCGCTGGCCCTTGCCGCGTTCGGTCAGGCGCCGACGGTGGAGCAGCCCTGGCAGCCCCTGGAATGGGGCGTGGCCGCGGTGCCCGAGCTGGGGCTCGCGGCGGCGGCGTATCTCGCCGTCACCCGGGTGCTGCTCTGGTACGCGCTGTCCCCGCAGGGCAGCGGGCTGCCCACCGTCGCCCGTTCGGCCCTGCTGCGACAGGGCCTTGTGGTCGTGGCCCTGCTCGGAATCACCCCGCTGATCTGTGTGGTGGCGACCGCTCTGCCGATCCTGCTGCCGCTCTTCGCCGTGCCGCTGATCGCCCTCGACTCGACCCTGTGGATCGCCCGGGCACGCGCAGAGGAACAACTCCGCGACCCGCTCACGGGCCTGCCCAACCGTCAGTGGCTGCTCGAGCGCACCTGGGCGGCGCTGGAAGAGGCCGAAGGCGCCGGAGCGCGCTCCGCCCTCGTGCTGATCGACCTCGACCGATTCCGTTCCGTCAACGACACCCTCGGCCATCTGGCGGGTGACCGGCTGCTGCTCCAGATAGCGGAACGGCTCCGGCTCGCCCTGCCGCGCGGCGCCGAGGCGGCCCGCCTCGGCGGCGACGAGTTCGCCGTGCTCCTCCCGACGGCGGACTCCGCCACCAGCGCGCAGCGCGTCGCCCGTCATCTGGTCGGCCGGCTCTCCTCACCGCTCGACCTCGACGGGCTCACGCTCGTCCTGGAGGCGAGCGCCGGACTCGCCGTGTACCCCGACCACGCCCTGGACGCCGAAGGGCTCCTCAGGCGTGCGGATGTGGCGATGTACCAGGCGAAGCGCGACCGCACGGGCGTCGAGGTGTACGAGTCCAAACGGGATTCCAACACGCCGGACCGGCTCGGTCTGCTCGGCGATCTGCGGCGGGCGCTCGACGCGGGCGATGTGGAGCTGCACTACCAGCCCAAGGTCGGCTTCGACGGCCATGTGGCGGGCCTCGAGGCGCTGGTGCGCTGGGTGCACCCGGACCGCGGCCGGGTCCCTCCGGACGAGTTCATCGCCATCGCCGAGTCCTCCGGGCTGATGCCCCATCTGACGGAGTACGTCCTGGAGACGGCACTCGGCCAGGTCGCCAAGTGGCGGGCACAGGGACTGAATGTGCCCGTCGCCGTCAACGTCTCGCCGCGCGACGTCCACACCCCGGGTTTCGCGGGCGCGGTCGCGGCCCGGCTGGCCCGCCACGGGGTCCCGGCGTGGGCGCTCCAGCTGGAGATAACCGAACATGTGCTGCTGGAGGACCCCCAGCGCGCAGCGGACACCCTGGCCGGGCTGACGGCCCACGGGGTGAAGATGTCGCTCGACGACTTCGGCACGGGGTACTCGTCCCTTGTCCATCTGCGCAAGCTGCCCGTGAGCGAGCTGAAGATCGACCGGTCGTTCGTGGCCAGGCTGGCGGTCGACACGGAGGACGCGGAGATCGTGCGCTGCACGATCGATCTCGCGCACTCGCTCGGCCTGCTCGTGGTCGCGGAGGGCGTCGAGGACGACGAGACCTGGGAGCGTCTGCGCGACCTGGGCTGCGACGCGGTCCAGGGCTGGCTGGTCGCCGCCGCGATGCCCCCGCAGGAGACCACGGCCTGGCTCCGCGCGCGCGGCGTGCACGGCTGGCGCCGTCCCGTCGGCGAACTGCCCGCCGCACCGGCGGAGGCGGACCGCCCGTCGGGCCACGTCGTGAACTAGTGCCCCGAGTCGGAATTCACGGACGGAGAACTGCCGACGAAAGCCTGACTCAGAACACCAGGGCCTCTCGTTCGGATCCTGCCGGACTCGTGTGCCCCGGCGGCGCACCTCGCTGCGTTGTCGTCGGTCGCCGACGTCCCCCGGCCACCGCTGGGAGGTGCCCCCACCGCGTGGGCTCTCCTTACCTCCGCCTGGCGATGCACGCCGCCGGACGAAAGACCTCCAAGGGTCCGGTCCCGAAGGACAGGCCCGGACACCGTCGGCCACCCGGCGGGGTGGCCTCAGGCATCCGGCCACGACAGCGCCGGCCACCACGGGGCCGGCGCTGCCGTTGTCAGAACTGCTGGACCCAGTACGGCTCGACGGTCATCCAGCCGTTGGCCGCGGCACCCGTGCGACTCCCTTGCTCCTGCCGGGAGAGCGTGTACCAGGAGTCCACATAGTCCGGGTCGTCCGTGTACCAGGAGTCGGGAATGGCCGCGAGCACCGCATCCACCAGGGGCGTATAGGCACCCTGGTCGGTGACGGTCAGCAGGATCGCTGCGATGGCGCGGGCCAGCTCCTTGTAGTTCGTGTCGCCGTCGTCCTCCATCAGGACCACGTCGGCGAGGTTGTACTTGTAGTTGAACCAGTTCACCAGGACCTGGTTCGGGTAGTACGTCCGGCCGTCGTCGTCGAGGTACGGCATCTGCACCGTGTCCACGCGCGCGACGCCGTCCTGGCCCCAGCCGGTGACGAGGGCGTAGATCTCCGCCCCGCCCTTTATCCAGGGCTCCTGGTCGTCGTTCAGACGGATGGACGTGATCTTCGTCGTCCACATTCCGCCGGTGGACGCCGACGACCTCCTCGGTCCGGCGGCCTTCGGCGAGCCTGCCGCGCCCACACCCAGCTTCGCCAGTTCCCGGTCGAGAACGTCCAGACCGGCGGCGAGAGCCTTGGAGGTGTCGACGTCGATGAGGTACACCGGCCGGTCCGGGACCTTGTCCGCGCTGAGACGGTAGGTCCGGCCCGCGCCGTCGTAGGCGGTGACGGAATTCCGCCGGTCGTCCGACACGGCGGCAGCCACCAGCGGCTTCACGCCCTTCGCCAGGGCGGTACGCATCGACGGATCGGCGAGTCCGACACGGAGCAGCGAGCCGCTGCCGGCTCCCAGGCCCTTGGCCGCGGCCAGGTCCCGGTTGGCTTCCGCGGCGGCCGCCTCCAGGCGCCTGCCCGCCGGAGCGCCGGACCGGTCGCTCAGCGCGAGCAGATCGACCGCGGCGGATCCCAGGGCTGCGGTACGCAGCTGCGCACTCCACCGGGCATCGCCGAGCGAAGCCGCGGTGTCCCGGGCCAGCCGGTCCTGGATCTTCTCGGTCGCGGAGACGGGGGCGGAGCCGGAGCCGGACGGGGCCCGGTCGGCCGCCTGGACCGCCGTGGCCGGCAGTGCGGTTAACGCCAGGGCGACACCGGCCAGGCCCGCGAGGGCCTGCCTGCTTCTTCTGGTGCTCATGAGACCTCCTGGGACGACGGGTTGCCCCAGGCGTCTCCCGGGGCATGACGCACGCCCCCGGTATCCTCGTGACGGCCCGACTCGCGAGTAATGGACGGATCCACCACTGCTCGCACTCGAAGAACGGACCTCTTCTCCATGGCAGTCGGGTTCCTGGCGGTAACCTCCGGACCTGGTTCAGGGCCCCGCCACGCGAGGCCCTGAACCCACCGGACCGTCGGCAATGCCCACCCGACGGAACTCAGGCCACGGCGTGCACCGTGCCCGCGTAACGCCGGACGAAGCGGGACCCGCTTGCCGCCGTCACCTCGAGGTCGTAGCTGCCCTCGCGCACCTCCCAGGTCAGCGAGGACCGGCCGCCCGGAGCCACCCACACCGTACGGGCCGCCTTGACGTCGCCGTCGGGTGTCACCGTGAACGACACCTCCTTCGCCCCGGCGTTGGTGAACTTCAGTTCCACGGTGGCGCGTTCGGGGCGGCGCCCGTGCAGCGACGCCGTCACCGAGGGCACCGGTGCACCTGCCTCGCGCCCCTTGCGCACGACCGTGCCGGAGAAACGGCGCACGAACCCGTCCGCGCCCATCACCGTGAAGTCGTACCGGCCGTCGGTCTCCGAGGTGTCCCAGGTGTAGGTCTTCGAGGCGCCCGGGGCGACGGTGAACGGGGTGCCCGTGAACGGCTTGACCACATTCGGCAGCACCGTGAAGTGGAACGTCTCCGTACCGTGGTTGGCCAGGGTGCAGACGACCTTTCCGCTCGCCCGGTCCACCGCCACCTCGGCCCACGGACGGTACGGCAGCGGACGGTGCGGCCGGGTCCCGGGCTCCTGTGTGGCCATCGACTGCCCTCCGCTCGGCGGCAGCTTCACCGCGGGCAGTGCGTTGGCCGCGTCCGCCTTGGCCATCAGCTCGTTCGTGTCCGGCAGCCACGGAATCGAGTGATCGGGCCTGCTGAAGTCGAAGCAGGTGGTCAGGTCGCCGCAGACGGCCCTGCGCCAGTCCGAGATGTTCGGCTCCCGGACCCCCGTCACGACCTCGAGGAACCGCAGTACGGAAGTGTGGTCGAAGACCTGGGAGTTGACGTATCCACCGCGCGACCAGGGAGAGACCGCCCACAGCGGCACGCGGTTGCCGAGGCCGATCGGACGGCCGTCGGCGAACTCCTCAGGAGTGCCGGGCTCCGGGAACGGCGGCACGACGTGGTCGAAGTAGCCGTCGTTCTCGTCGTACATCAGCAGGAAGACGGTGTGCTTCCACACGTCGGGGTTCGAGAACAGCGACTGCAGTGCCGTGTTCACCCAGTGCGCACCGTAGTTGGGGCCCGCTTCGGGGTGCTCGCAGAACAGATACGGCGCCACGAGCCACGAGACCGTCGGCAGTGTGCCGTCCTTGCAGTGTGCGTCGAAGGCGGTCAGATCGAACTTGGTCATCGCGTTGATGTAACGCGGGTCGTCCTTGGCGAACTTGTGGAACTGGCCGAAGTAGGAGAGCCCGTTGTCGTCGTAGTCGCCGTACCGCTCGTCCTTGGACGGATTGTGGTAGACGCGCCAGCTGACGCCGGCCTCCTCCAGCCGCTCGGCGTAGGTCGTCCAGTCCGCGACCGGGTTGTCGGTGACCGGAGTGTTGTCCGTCCAGGGGCCCGTCGTGCCGTCCTTGCCGGGGCCGCAGCTGCCCGACCACAGATACAGGCGGTTCGGGTCGGTCGGGCCCGCCTGCGAGCAGAAGTAGGCGTCGCAGAGCGTGAACGCGTCGGCGAGGGCGAACTGATAGGGGATGTCCTCGCGGGTGAAGTAGCCCATGGTGCGCTCGCCCTTGGCGGCGACCCACTTGTTCATCGCCCCGCCGTTGACGGCGGTGTGGCCGGTGCCCCAGTCGTGCGGGAGGCCGGAGGCGTTCTGGGCGTTGTACTTCGTCGTGTCCATCCGGTACGGCAGCATGAAGCCGTCGGCGCGGCCGGGGGCCGGCTGCTTGAAGACCGACTCGCCGTCGGGGAAGGTCAGTGCCTGCCGGTCGTCGAAGCCCCGGACACCCTTGAGGGTTCCGAAGTAGTGGTCGAAGCTGCGGTTCTCCTGCATCAGGATCACCACGTGCTTCACGTCCTTGACGGACCCGCGGGGTCTGGAGGCGGCAGAGGCGTCCGCCTCTGGAAGGCCGACGGCGGCAGCGGCCGCGGTCGCGGCGGACGCGCCGACGAAGGCGCGGCGGCTCAGCGGAGTCATGGGTGTGGAAGTCCTTCGGTTCGGCGTTCAGCGGTGGCGTGCCTCGGCGAGGGAGGAGACGTGGCCCGGCCGAGGGAGGAGACGTGGCTCAGCGGAGGGAGAAGGTGACCGCCGGGGCGGCGTGGTCGGACGGCCAGCCGTTCGCGGAGGCGCCCGGGACGGGCAGCGGCCACCCGGTGCAGAGGGTGTACGCGCCTTCGACCCGCAACGGCCCGGCGTACTGGACCTGGTCGATCCGGTCCTGCGGCTCCTCGGGGCGCACCGGTGACCAGGTGGTGCCCGGCTCTCGCGCGGCGCCCGGGTGCTCATCCCGGAAGGCGTCGTTCAGCCCCGCCTTGCCGAGGGCCTTGGTGACCGGCCAGCGGACCGTGCCCCGGCCCTTGGCGTCCAGGTGCGAGGGGGATGCCAGCCCGGCGGCGAGGACCACCGGCGTGGTGCGGCACGCGCTCAGGTCGGCCCGCATGGCGGCGAGCAGCATGCCGGTCTGCCGGTAGCGGACGGTCTTCAGCTCGGCGGCCTCGACCTCGGCCGGTGTCCGGCCCTCCCTGAGCGCATGCGGGCCGTAGGCGGTCTCGTCGAGCTGAGCCGCCCAGAGCCGTACGGTCCGGTCGCCGGGCAACTGGAGGGTCGCCACCACCGCGGGCAGGTCCGCGAGCGGTGCCGAGGCGGCGGCGAGCGGGAAGCGGCTGATCAGCCCCACCCCTGCCGGGGTGTCGTAGGCATGCCATCCCAGCGCCTCGGCCAGCGGCCCGGCGGCGGTGCCACCGGTCTCCTGGAGGGCCACGACGTCGAGGTCCTGCCCGAGGATCAGGCGGAGCAGCTTCTCGTGACCGCCGGCCGTGTTGCTGCCCGCCTCCCACAGGTTCAGAGAGGCGACCGTCAGCCGGGTCCGTGCAGAGGCGGCCCGGACCGGAACCTGCACGGTCACGGTGTCGGCGCCGCCCGCGCTGTCCTTCACGGCGACGGTGATCCTTGCCGGGTGCGTGCCCGGCCTGGTGGGCGCGGTGCCGCTGATCCGGCCGTCGGAGGACACGCCCAGCCAGGAGTCCCCGGCCAGCCGCCGGAACGACGGTGTGCCCGAAGCATTGCCCTCAGGCCGGATCCACAGCGGGCCCAGCGCGACGGAGACGCGGGAGCCCGGCGCGCAGTCGCCGGTCGTGAAGGAGTCGACGACGCAGTGCGGGGGAGTGACGGGCGGCCTGAGCGCGACGGCGAACGGCTCGGTCCTGGCGAGGATGTCGTACCCGTCCCTGGCCAGCAGATAGGCGGTGTACGTGCCCTCGCCGAGGCCGGAGGTGTCGAGTACCGCGTCGCCGGACGCGGCCGTCACGTACGACCAGACCAGCGAGGAGCCGACGCCGGGCTTGCGGTCTCCGTCGTAGATGCCGATCCAGTTCTTGGCGTGGGGCGCGTCGGTGGACCAGCGGAAGGTGAGCCGGTCGCCCTCGCGAGGGCTCGTGGGTGACAGCAGCGACAGTGTGCTGCCGGACGCGGCGGCGGTTCTGAGTGGGGACACCGGACTGAAGGTCCTCTCCGCCCCGGGAGGGACCCCCGGTGCCTGAAGTTGTTCGGACAACTTCGTTCAGTGAGCCAGGTGTCGGCGCACTCGACATGAACAGGACATGACCGGCGACCGGAGAGCGGCGGAACGCGGCCCCCTGGGCGGGCGGAGGGGCGGACGTGGCCGGTGCGCTCGTCGTCGGGGACCGGCTCGAGGCCCGCGGGTCTCAGTCGCGCGAGGAACAGCGGCCCCGCGGGCGGGCCGGCGGAGCAGGAAACGCGACTCCCGGCCGGGCGGGGCAGCAGGAGACCGCGGCTCCGTGGGCAGGTCGAGGGCCGGGGCCGACAGGCCTGGAACGGGCCGGGCGGCCCGGCTGCGGGAGCCGGAGGGCCCGGCTCGCACGGGGAGCCGGTGCGAGGCCGGGCAAAGCGTTTCGCGGGGATGGGCGGCGGCCCCATAGGATTGGGCCAAAACCCGCACACTCACCCCTGAGGATCGCTGCATGCCTGGCATCACGCGCGAGGAGGTCGCCCACCTCGCCCGGCTGGCACGTCTGGAGCTGAAGGCCGAAGAGCTCGACCACTTCGCCGTACAGCTCGACGACATCATCGGCGCGGTCGCCCGCGTCTCCGAGGTCGCCGACCAAGACGTACCTCCGACCTCCCACCCGCTGCCGCTGACCAATGTCATGCGCGCGGACGAGGTCCGTCCGTCGCTCACCCCCGAGCAGGCGCTCTCCGGCGCGCCTGCCCAGGAGCAGCAGCGTTTCAAGGTGCCGCAGATCCTGGGGGAGGACTAAGCAGTCATGACGGACATCATCAAGCTCACCGCTGCCGAGATCGCCTCGAGGATCGCCTCGGGCGAGCTCACGGCCGTCGAGGTCACCGAGGCGCACCTGGCCCGGATCGAGGCCGTGGACGAGAAGGTCCACGCCTTCCTCCACGTCGACCGCGAGGGTGCGCTCGCGCAGGCCCGCGCCGTCGACCAGAAGCGTGAGCGCGGCGAGAAGCTCGGCCCGCTGGCCGGTGTTCCGCTGGCGCTCAAGGACATCTTCACCACCGAGGGCATCCCGACCACGGTCGGTTCCAAGATCCTCGAGGGCTGGATCCCGCCCTACGACGCGACGCTCACCAAGCGCCTGAAGGACGCCGACGTCGTGATCCTCGGCAAGACCAACATGGACGAGTTCGCCATGGGGTCCTCGACCGAGAACAGCGCCTTCGGCCCGACCGGCAACCCGTGGGACCTGACCAGGATCCCGGGCGGCTCGGGCGGTGGCTCGTCGGCCGCCCTCGCCTCCTACGAGGCCCCCCTCGCCATCGGCACGGACACCGGCGGTTCGATCCGCCAGCCGGCGGCCGTCACCGGCACCGTCGGCGTCAAGCCGACCTACGGCGCGGTCTCCCGCTTCGGCATGGTCGCCTTCTCGTCGTCCCTCGACCAGGGTGGCCCGTGCGCCCGTACGGTCCTGGACGCGGCGCTGCTGCACGAGGTCATCGCCGGGCACGACCCGCTGGACTCGACCTCCATCGACGCCCCGGTCCCGCCGGTCGTCGAGGCCGCCCGCAACGGCAGTGTGCAGGGCATGCGGGTCGGTGTGGTCAAGCAGTTCCGCGGCGAGGGCTACCAGGCCGGTGTGGTGCAGCGCTTCGACGAGTCCGTCGAGCTGCTGCGCGAGCTGGGCGCCGAGATCGTCGAGCTGGACTGCCCGTCCTTCGACCTGGGCCTGTCCGCGTACTACCTGATCGCGCCGTCGGAGTGCTCGTCGAACCTCGCCCGCTTCGACGCCATGCGCTACGGCCTGCGGGTCGGCGACGACGGCACGAAGTCCGCAGAGGACGTCACCGCCCTCACCCGTGAGGCCGGCTTCGGCGACGAGGTCAAGCGCCGCATCATGCTCGGCACGTACGCCTTGTCGTCCGGCTACTACGACGCGTACTACGGCAGCGCCCAGAAGGTCCGTACGCTCATCACCCGCGACTTCGAGAAGGCCTTCGAGCAGGTCGACGTGATCGTCTCCCCGACGACCCCGACCACCGCCTTCCCGATCGGGGAGCGCGCCGACGACCCGATGGCGATGTACCTCGCCGACCTGTGCACCATCCCGACCAACCTGGCCGGCAACGCGGCGATGTCGCTGCCCTGCGGCCTGGCCCCGGAGGACAACCTCCCGGTCGGTCTGCAGATCATCGCCCCCGCCATGAAGGACGACCGCCTCTACAAGGTGGGTGCCGCCGTCGAGGCCGCCTTCGTGGCACGCTGGGGCCACCCGCTGCTGGAGGAGGCACCGTCACTGTGAGCGCACTGACCAAGGCCAAGGGGTTCAAGAAGTCCCGTTCAGGCACCTACCTGTCCATTGCCACGACCGCATTCGGAGCCATCAGCGTCGCGAAGCAGGCCAAGAAGGCCCGCCTCGACAACGACACGCTCCGGCTGATCGACGCGGCCGTGTCCGCCGCCGCCATCGTCACCGGACTGGCGATCCTCTACCGGGAGCTGAAGCGCCTGGGCGACGACGACGTCCTGTTCGGCTGAGAGGGAAAGTTTCACCGTGACCGTCACGACTGACCTGGTGTCGTACGAGGACGCCCTCGCGTCGTACGACCCCGTCATGGGCCTCGAGGTCCATGTCGAACTCGGCACCAGGACCAAGATGTTCTGTGGCTGCTCGACCGAGCTGGGCGCCGAGCCCAACTCGCAGACCTGCCCCACCTGCCTCGGCCTGCCCGGCTCCCTGCCGGTCGTGAACGCCGTGGGTGTCGAGTCCGCCATCAAGATCGGTCTCGCGCTGAACTGCGAGATCGCCGAATGGTGCCGCTTCGCCCGGAAGAACTACTTCTATCCGGACATGCCGAAGAACTTCCAGACCTCGCAGTACGACGAGCCGATCGCCTTCAACGGCTATCTGGACGTCCAGCTCGAGGACGGCGAGGTCTTCCGGGTGGAGATCGAGCGCGCCCACATGGAGGAGGACACCGGCAAGTCGACGCACGTCGGCGGCGCCACCGGCCGTATCCACGGCGCGTCCCACTCCCTGCTGGACTACAACCGCGCCGGCATCCCGCTGATCGAGATCGTCACCAAGCCCATCGTGGGTGCCGGTGAGCGTGCCCCCGAGGTCGCGAAGGCGTACGTCGCCGAGCTGCGCGAGCTCATCCGTGCGCTCGGTGTCTCCGAGGCCCGGATGGAGATGGGCCAGATGCGCTGCGACGTGAACCTCTCGCTGATGCCCAAGGGCAGCTCGACGTTCGGTACGCGCAGCGAGACGAAGAACGTCAACTCGCTGCGTTCCGTCGAACGTGCGGCCCGCTTCGAGGTACAGCGCCACGCCGCCGTACTGGGCGGCGGCGGGACGATCGTCCAGGAGACCCGTCACTTCCACGAGGAGGACGGCTCGACGACGTCCGGCCGGATCAAGGAGGAGGCCGAGGACTACCGGTACTTCCCGGAGCCCGACCTCGTCCCGGTCGCCCCGTCCCGCGAGTGGGTCGAGGAACTGCGGGCCGGACTGCCCGAGCTGCCGCGGGTGCGCCGCAACCGGCTCCGTGAGGACTGGGGCATCTCGGAGCACGACATGCAGTCGATCCTCAACGCGGGGGCGGTCGACCTGATCGTCGCCACGATCGACGCGGGTGCCGACTCCGTGTCCGCCCGGAAGTGGTGGATGGGTGAACTGGCCCGTAACGCCAACGAGTCGGGCACGTCGCTCGACGAGCTGCCGATCACCCCGGCGCAGGTCGCCCGGGTCACCGCGCTCGTCGCCTCCGGTGACCTGAACGACAAGCTGGCCCGTCAGGTCATCGAGGGCGTCCTCGCGGGCGAGGGCGACCCGGACACCGTCGTCGAGAAGCGCGGCCTGAAGGTCGTCTCCGACGAGGGCGCGCTGGGCACCGCCGTCGAGGAGGCCATCGCCGGCAACGCGGCCATCGCGGACAAGATCCGCGGCGGCAAGGTCGCCGCGGTCGGCGCCCTGGTCGGCGCGGTCATGAAGGCCACCCGGGGCCAGGCCGACGCGGCGCGCGTCAAGGAACTGATCCTGGAGAAGCTCGGAGTCACCGAAGGCTGATCCTCGACCGGTCGCACGGAGGGCGGGACACCGACAGGTGTCCCGCCCTTGTGCTGTGGGTGCTTCCGCGTTCGCCCTACAGCTTTCCGTCCTGCGGTGTTCGGTCCCGCGGTGTTCCGGTCCTTCCGGATCAGGAGGCGGCCGGCTCGCCCGCGTCCTTCAGCCGGTCGCCGATGCAGGCGATGAGGGCGTCCTCGACCCGTGAACGCTGAGGTTCGGGCAGATCCTCGTACGCCGCCGAGATGGTCATCCACTCGTTGAGCACGGGCCCGGCCGGTGAGAGCAGCCAGTCCACGCACAGGTAGGGCGCGTCGAGGCTGCGCGCCAGCCGCTCGCTCATCCCGGACACCTCCGCCGGCACCTCTCCCGGCAGGGCCGAACCCGTACCGCCCTCGCTGACATTGGCCAGATAGCTGCCCTCGGCGGGTTCACGCAGCAGCGCGGCCACGAACGTGCCGTTGTGGACGTAGACCCGTACATCGCCGGAGTTCGGACGGAAAGGCTGGACGATGCATCCGAGCGCGCCCGGCGTGAGCAGATCGATGGCCGCGGTCAGCTGTTCGAAGGTGTCGGCCTTCAGCACGCCGTACCCCATGGCCATCTCGCGGGGCTTCACCAGATAGCCGTCGGCGCCGTCCAGCCGGGCGGAGACCGTGGCGAGGGCGCGGCGCGCGTAGCGGCCGAAAGGGATGGACACGCTGGGCAGTACGGGTATCCCGAGCGTACCGGCGTGGTGGTACATGGCGAGCTTGTCGTTGCCGAGCGCCTCCGGGTCCTTGATGCCGTCGTTGAGCAGAACGCTGTCGGAGGCCCGGATCGTACGGGCGATCGCCTGGAGGTGACGGCCGGCGCCCGCGTCCCAGGTCCAGGAGGACAGGATGAAGCCGCGGCCCTTGCTCAGGAGATCCGTTTCGCCCTGCCACAGGCGGGGGCCGTCGTTCCACGCGGGGACGATCTCGTTGGCGTGCACCACGGTGAGGTCGAAGCCCCGCGACCTGAGGAGGTCGACCCGCTCGGAGCCCGCGCGCCGGAGCCGTTCCTGGACGACGGGATCGTAGTTGTCGGGGCAGGTGATCCAGACGAGCTCGGTCATGTTCGCTCCTTGTCGGTGATGTCGGCCTCGGCGGAGACCGGGCCGGGGTCCCCGGGGCCCGAGGCGACGGGATCGCCGCCGGCGCCGGTGAGCGCCGCATCGACCGGCAGCGAGCGCAGGCCGCGCAGCGGGGAGAGGAGAAGCCAGACGACCGCCAGCGACGTGCCGGCCGCCCCGACCCACACGGCCTGGCGCACGCCCGCGATCTCGGCGATCGCACCGCCGCACAGCGCCCCGAGCGGCCGGGCTCCCCAGGCACAGAACCGCACCGTGGCGTTGACCCGGCCGAGCAGGGCGGCCGGGACACTGCGCTGACGGAAGCTGACCTGGGCGACGTTGTAGAGGACGAGCCCCGCTCCGAAGGCGAAGCTGGAGAGACTGACCAACCCCAGCCGCCAGCCCGGCTCGGCCAGGGCCGAGAGCAGGGTGAAGGGGGCGGCGACGGCCACGCTGAGCTTGACCGTGGTGCTGTCGCCGAGGGCGTCGATGATCCGGCGGGCCACGAACGTGGCGCCGAGACCACCGAGGCTGCCGAACGTGAACAGCAGCCCGATCGTGCCGGCCGGTACGGCCAGGTCCTGGGCGAGCAGGACGAGGAGCATCGCGTACCCCATGCTCCAGAAGAACGTCATCGTGGTCGAGCAACAGACGAGCGGACGCAGGAAACGGTCGGCGACCACGTACCGCACCCCGTCCGCGACATCCCGGTGCAGGCGCGCGTCCCTGTCCCGGACCGGCCTGGGCTCGTGGTCCTTGATGAACGTCAGGCACACCGCTGACCAGAGATATCCGAGGGCCGTGCCCATCAACGCCAGGGGCGCTCCGGCGAGCTGGATGACGAACCCTCCCGCGCCCGGGCCCGAGACCGCCGCCACCTGTTCGACGCCGACCAGCTTGGCGTTGGCCGGGACGAGTTCCTGGGGACCGACGAGATGGGGCAGGAAACTCTGGTCCGCTATGTCGAAGAAGACGGTCAGCACGCCGGTCGCGAGCGCGACGCCACACAGATAGCCGATCGACAGCCCGTCGAGGGCCCACACGACCGGCACGCTGCCCAGCACCAGGGCCCGGCCCAGATCGGTCACGATCATCACCGGCCGTTTGCGCATCCGGTCCACCCATGCCCCGGCGGGCAGCCCGACCAGCAGAAACGCGGCGGTCTGACTGGCCGACACCGCACTCACCTCGAACGGCGACCCGTGCAGTGTGGTCGCGGCGAGGAGCGGCATCGCCAGGCTCATCAGCCAGAAGCCCAACTGGCTGAGCGACTGCGCGAGCAGGAGCTGTCGTAACCCTGTGCCGCCGGACTTCCTGTACGTCTGCATCGCGGTGCTCACCACCGTGCCTCGGGGACGCGCCGGGGCACGCCGGAGTACGGGCGCGCAAGGCGATCACGTCTGGGGGGTCAGGGCGAGCAGAATCTAACGGCCGCGGAAACGGCCGCACAAGGCAGCTCGGGGCGGGCGAGAGGGGACTGAGAGATCCCGCTTCCGTCCGGAGGTCCGTCCGGAGGCGCCGGTCCTTCGACGCTCCGGTGCCGAACCCGCGCCCGTGCGTACGCCGCCGGCTCCGCACGCGCCGCCGGGAAACCGTCAGGGTGCCCTTCGCGTCCGGCCATGCCGCCCGGACGCCTCGCCCGGACGCCTCGCCCGGCCGCGCTGCCCGGCCCGCGGTACGCCCTCAGCCCGTCCGGATGCCCAGGCCCGGGAGCCACAGCTCGCCCCGGTCGTTGACGCTCACATCCCGCGCCTCGAGTTCCTCGGGAGAGACTGCGCCTCGCGCCCTCAGCTCGGCGACGGTCAGACGGGCGGCCGCTGCCGCCGAGCCCTCGTCCGCCTCAAGGAACGCCGACTGCCACCAGCCCCGGTCGCTCGTCTGCCAGCCACGCATCATCATCTGCCGCTCGCGCTCCGGCCCCTGTTCGGCGTCCCGGTCGTCGACGGCCACCCCCAGCCCTTCGCCCGGGCTGTACGAGACGACCACATGGCGCCCCCTGTCCCGGCGGGAAAGGATCATGAAGCCGGCCCAGTCGCCGGGCACCTGCACCGGGAGCTGCTCCGCCCAGGCCGCGAGCATCAGCTCGAGACCGGTCTCCAGATGCTCCCAGCAGCCGGCGAGCCGCGCACCGGGCCGGGTGACCGGTCGCTCCCCCGTCCCGCCCCGGTACAACTGCCAGACGTACGGCAGGAGATCGAAGTCATGCGGCTCCGCCGCCGACCCGGCGCCGCTCCATTCGAAGCTCCGGTACTCCTCGGCCTCCAGCGCCTCGGGACGGTGCACCGACAGCCGGGCGCCGAACCGGTCGCCGGACAACAGCACCAGCCGGCGGTCGTCGCGCCAGCGGATGCTCGGCCCCTGCGCAGAACCGCCGTAGAGCGTCGGCTCGCCGATCCGGGCCACGATCGCGTCGTACACCTCGCGGAAGGCCTCGCGCCGCTCCATCCGCCCGGCCCCCGGCCCGTAGGACACGACCGTGACCGGCGGGCGGCCGAAGTGCTCCTCCGGTGCGTCGTACAGCTGCCGGCCCAGCCAGGCAGCCTCCTCCGGTGAACTGACGGCGATGGTCTTCGATGCCCCCGTATTGGTCATGTGTCCATGCTGCCAGGCGTTGCTGACAACGCTGCCATTTCCAGATCTTCCGACTCCGGGCCGGACGGCGTGATCTCGCCTGGACTCCCCGCAGGTCGTCTTGGACGTTCATTCGGCTGTCGTCCACGGGTCTTTCCGGCGCCATCTGCTCTCACTAGCTTCCGGGCGGTAACGCGCGACTCAGGAGGATCACTTGGCCACGGACATCTCACGGCGACGGCTGTTCGCACTCGGCGGGGGCGCCCTCGGTGCCGCAGCCGCCGGGTCCCTGCTGCCGCCCTCGCTGCAGACGGCGCTCGCCCACCAGCCGCCGTCCGGCGGACTGCGTGCGATCAAGCACGTGGTGGTCCTGATGCAGGAGAACCGCTCTTTCGACCACTACTTCGGCACCCTGCGGGGCGTCCGCGGCTTCGGCGACCGCAACGCCGTCGAACTTCCCTCAGGGAAGCCGGTGTTCGAACAGCCGGGCCCGCTGCGCACCGTGCTGCCCTTCCCGGTGCGCGACGCCGCGGAGACGCAGAAGAAGGACCTGCAGTACATAGGCGACCTCGATCACTCCTGGAGCGGTGGGGGCAAGGCCTGGCGGGACGGCTGGATGGACGGATGGGTCTCGGCCAAGACCGCCGCGACCATGGCCTACTACGACCGCCGGGACATCCCGCTCCACTACGAGCTCGCGGACACGTTCACCATCTGCGACGCCTACCACTCCTCGATCCATACGTCGACGAGCCCCAACCGCAACCATCTGTGGAGCGGCTGGACCGGCTTCGAGGCCGACGGCAGCCGCGCCGTGACCAACGCCGCGTACGCCGAGGACACCCACCCCGGCTACCCGTGGCCGACGTACGCCGAGCGTCTGGAGAAGGCCGGCCGCACCTGGAAGACGTACCAGGAGTGGGAGAACTTCACCGACAACAACATCGAGTTCTTCACCACCTTCAAGAAGATCGCGCGGAAGGCCCTCGCCAAGGCCGGCGGCTTCACCTTCATGGAGGCCTTCTACGCGAAGGTCCGCGACACCGCCGACACCGCGGAGCGGGCGCGGCTGCTCGCCGCCCTGGAGGAGGGCGTGGCCACGCTCACGAAGGAGGAGCGCTCGCTCTTCGAGCGCGGGCTGCGGCGCGGCGAGACCGGGTCGCTCGCCGAGCAGTTCCGCGCGGACGTGGCCGCCGGCGAGCTGCCCGAGGTGTCGTACCTCGTACCGTCCGCGATCGACTCCGAGCACCCCGGCTCGTCCTCGCCCATCGCCTCCGCCACCCTCGTCTACAAGGTGCTGGACGCCCTCGGCTCGCACCCCGACGTCTGGCGGCACACAGTCGTCCTGATCAACTACGACGAGAACGACGGCTTCTTCGACCACGTACCCCCGCCGGTCCCGCCCGCCGACAACACCGAGGAGCGCTGGCAGGGCAAGCCCACCGGCCTCGGCATCCGCGTGCCGCTCCTCGTCGTCTCGCCGTGGACCGTCGGGGGCTATGTGTGCTCCGAGGTCTTCGACCACACCTCGGTCGTCCGCTTCCTGGAGAAGTGGACGGGCATCGAGGAGCCGAACATCACCTCCTGGCGGCGCACCGTCACGGGCGATCTGAGCTCGGCCTTCGACTTCCGGCGCGGGCACCCGCAGCCGGAGGTGGAGCAGCCCGGAGAGATCCCGGCGTTCACCGGCCGCTGGCGCCCGCAGCCCCCGCTGGTCCAGCACATGCCCGTGCAGGAGCCCGGCACCCGGCGAGCCCGCCCGCTGCCGTACCAGCCGGACGCCTCCGCGAAGCTCGCCGGCGGCGCGCTGACGGTCTCGCTCAGCAACACGGGGCGCGCGAGCGCCCACTTCGCGCTCTACCCGTACGCCGGTGAGTTCCCCGTCCCGCAGCACAAGGACGTCAAGGGCAGGGCGCAGTGGAGCGTGCCCCTCGCGGGGGACGCGTACCGCTTCACGATCACCGGGCCGAACGGCTTCCGGCGTGAGTTCGCCGGCCGCGCCGACGGCGCCGGGGCCGAGGTCACGTCGCGGATCGACCACCACGACCGCGATCTGCACCTCACGTTCCGCAACAACGGTGACCGGGCCGTCACCTTCACCGTCCGTCCGCTCGGCTACGTCGACGAAGAGGACCTGCGGGACTGGACCAGGGAGCTCAAGGTGAAGCCCGGCCGCAGCCGCAGCGTCGTCCACTCGGCCGCCGACGCCCACGGCTGGTACGACGTCGAGGTGACCGCCGACGGCGACAGCGGCTTCCGGAGGCGCCTGATGGGCCACATCGAAAACGGGCGCCCCAGCGTCTCCGGCTGATACCCAGGGGTGCGCGGGAGCGGGGATCCCGTTCCGGAGCTTCCGTGCACCCCTGCAGGTACCACCATGAATGTGAGTATCACCACGAACAGGGCGAACGATCACCAAACGATCACCGTCTCCTGAGAGAGTGAGCCCCCGAAGGTCGTGCGTTCTTTGCGGGCAGTTCCCAGTGAAGATCCAGGAACCCACAGGGAGCTCGTCCGTTGGCAGCCATTGCCCGGTGGTGTGTGAGACATCGCCTTCTCGCCGTACTTCTCTGGCTGCTCACCCTCGGCGGTGTCACGGCCGCGGCTGTGTTCGCGGGCGCCGCGTACTCCAACGACTACGAGGTGCCCGGCACCGAGTCGGGCCGCGCGACCGAGTTGCTGCGGGAGGGATTCCACGGGCAGGGCGGAGCGAGCGACACCGTCGTCTGGCACACACCCCGGGGGAGTGTCAGGGCCGCCGCCGTCCAGCAGCCCATGAAGAAGGCGCTCGACGAGATCGCCGGACTGGACGGGGTCGCCTCGGTCATCGGCCCCTACGACAGTGCCGGTGGCGCTTCCAAAGGCACGGCCGAGGTGAGCAGGACGGCCGAAGCGGGCAAGGCGAGCAGGCCGGGCAAGGCGAGCAAGCCGGGTAGGCCGGGCAAGGGGGACCGGGCGGGGAGCGCGGGCGCCGCAGGCAAGCGCGACGATGTCGCCGCCGACAACGCCGCCGACAACGCCGCCGACAACGCCGCCGACAACGCCGCCGACAACGCCGACGCCGGGAAGACCGGGAAGACCGGCGCGCAGGCCACCCGTTCCTCCGGCACCGGGCAGATCAGCGAGGACGGGCACACCGCCTACGCCACCGTCACCTTCGACAAGCGGGCCGACCAGATCCCCGAGGCGCAGGCCCGGGCCGTCGTCGCAACGGCCGAAGCCGCCGAGGACCACGGGCTGCAGGTCGAACTGGGCGGCAGCGTCACCGCCCTGACCGAGGCGCCCTCCGCACACATCGCAGAGGCCGTCGGCGTGGCCGTCGCCGCCGTAGTCCTCTTCCTGGCCTTCGGCTCGCTCGCGGCCAGCCTGCTGCCCATCGCCACCGCACTCGTCAGCGTCGGCACCGCCTACTCGGGCATCGTGCTGCTCGGGCACGCCATGGCCGTCGCGGATTTCGCGCCCATGCTGGGCCTGCTGATCGGGCTGGGGGTGGGAATCGACTACGCGCTGTTCATCGTGACCCGGCACCGCAAAGGCCTCCGGCGCGGACTGCCCGTCGCCGAGGCGGCGGAGCATGCCGTGGCGACCACCGGGCGCGCCGTCGTGTTCGCCGGAGCGACCGTCTGCATCGCCCTGCTCGGCATGCTCGTCCTGCGGCTCTCCTTCCTCAACGGCGTGGCGATCGCGGCCTGTCTGACGGTCCTGCTCACCGTGGCCGCCTCCGTGACGCTTCTGCCCGCCCTGCTGTCCTTCATCGGGATGCGCGCACTGGGCCGGCCCGAGCGGCGCAGGCTCGCCAGGCGCGGCCCGCGGCCCGAGCTCCCGACCGGATTCGCCGCCCGCTGGTCCGTCTTCGTCGAACGCCACCCCAAGCTGCTCGGCTCGGTCGCGGCCGTGGTGATGCTCGTCCTGGCGCTGCCCACGTTCTCGCTCCATCTCGGCACGTCCGACCAGGGGAACAACCCCGCCTCCAGCACCACCCGCAAGGCGTACGACCTGATCGCCGAGGGATTCGGGCCCGGCGTGAACGGCCCCCTCACCCTGGTCGCCGAACTCGACGGTGCCGACGACCGGCTGGCGCTCGAGGGACTGCCCGCTACGCTCCGGGACACCCCTGGCGTCGCCTCCGTCGGGCCCGTCACGTACAACGGCAGCACCGACACGGCCGTCCTCACCGTCGTGCCCGAGACGTCACCGCAGTCGGAGCGGACCAGCGCGCTCGTCGACCATCTCCGTGACGACGTGCTTCCCGCGGCGGCGAGCGGCACCTCCCTCGACATCCATATCGGCGGTGTGACCGCGAGCTACGACGACTTCGCCGAGATCATCGTGGGCAAGCTGCCGCTGTTCGTCGGTGCCGTCATCGCACTGGGCTGTCTGCTCCTCCTGCTCGCCTTCCGTTCCCTCGGCATCCCGCTCAAGGCCGCGCTGATGAACGTGGCCGCCGTCGCCTCGGCCTTCGGGATCGTCGTCGCGGTCTTCCAGTGGGGCTGGGGGAGCGAACTGCTCGGTCTGGGCAGCGCCGGGCCGATCGAGCCCTTCCTGCCGGTGATCATGGTCTCCGTGCTCTTCGGTCTCTCCATGGACTACCAGGTGTTCCTCGTCAGCAGGATGTACGAGGAATGGCTGGAGACCGGGGACAACCGGCGGGCGGTCCGCGTCGGACTCACCGAGACCAGTCGCGTCATCAACTCCGCGGCGGTCATCATGATCTCCGTCTTCCTGGCGTTCGTCCTCAGCGGCGACCGGGTCATCGCGATGTTCGGCATCGGCCTGGCCGCGGCCGTCGCCCTGGACGCCTTCGTCCTCCGTACGCTCCTGGTGCCCGCGCTCATGCACCTGTTGGGCGGCGCCAACTGGTGGCTGCCCCGCCGGCTGGACCGGTGCCTGCCGCGGATCAGCATCGAAACTCCCGGGAACCGGAAGCGTGCACATGCGAAGATCCCGGAAATACGTGTGAGCGAGGACAGCCCGCTCGCGCGCTAGCCCGGCGCCCCAGCACCCGGGCGCCCGGGCGCCCAGGTACCTCAGCACCGGGGCACATCGACGAGAAGGAGCGGGATGTTCTCCATATCCCTGGGAGACGGCGCGGAGCTGGGGCCCATCGGCCCCTGGCAGAGCGAGGAGTTCCTCGCCCATGTCGACCGGGCTCGGGAGTACACCGGACCGTGGGTTCCGTTCACGGTCAGGGTGACCGACCTCGAGTCCGCGCGCACCTTCCTCCAGGACTTTGCCGACAAGCAGGCCGCGGACACCGGCTGGCTGTGGACGATCCGGCTCGACGGAACCATCGTCGGCGGCGTGCTCTTCCGGATCTTCGACACCATGACCGAGTGCTGCGAGGTCGGGGTCTGGCTGGAGCCCTCCGCGGCCGGCCGGGGACTGATCACCCGGGCCGTCGAGCACATCGTCGACTGGGCCGTGGACGAGCGCGGTATGCACCGCGTCGAATGGCTGGCCTCCTCCGCCAACCACCGCTCCGTCCGCACCGCCGAGCGGCTCGGCTTCAGCCGCGACGGGGTGCTCCGCGAGAGCTTCCCCTGGCAGGGCGTGCGACACGACATGGAAGTCTGGTCCGTCCTTGCCCCCGACTGGCGCAAACGGCCCCGGGCCGGCCGTTCCTGAGTACCGGAGGGGCATGCCTTAGGCGGGCCGGTGAACCGGACCCCGCCGCCTAAGGCCCTTGCGCCGCCAAGATGCGGCAGGCTCCCGATGTGGCCGGACCCCCTGGGAGACGAGAGTTGAGGCATCGCAGAGAGCGAGGCTCGCACGAGCCACTCACCCCTCGCCACCAGGAGAACCACATGTTCGAGTACGAGCTGCACCAGGTGAACCACGCCGAGCTGGTCCGCCGGGCCGACACCGAGCGGCTGGCCCGTCAGCTGCGCCAGGCCCGCCGATCCGCGGACAACGCCCCAGAGGGGCGGGTGAACATCAGGAGCCGGTTCCAGCGGGCCGCCTGAGTCCGCGCCATGACGGTCATCCCGATGGTGGTCACCCCGAAATCCGGTGCCGTCGAACCGGACGGCTGTGCGATGCTCGGCGACGTGGAGACCAGGTCCGTCAGTCCGGTGTTCGTCGGTCGCACCGCCGAACTGACCGCGCTCAGCCATGCGCTCGCCCGCGCCACAGCGGGCGAGCCGCAGGCGTTTCTCGTCGGCGGTGAGGCGGGCGTCGGCAAGACCCGGCTCATCGAGGAGTTCCGCGACGAGGCCTGCCGCAGGGAAGCCGTCTTCGCCATCGGCGGCTGTGTGGAGATCGGCGCCGACGGGCTGCCGTTCGCGCCGTTCTCCGCCGCACTGCGCAGCCTGCGCCGCGGGCTGAGGGACGAGTTCGCCGCGGCGGCCGCCGGACGGGAGGAGGAGCTGGCCCGGCTTCTGCCGGAGCTCGGCGAGGCGGCACGCCATCAGGTCCGGCACGACGAGGACAGCATGGCCCGGCTCTTCGAACTCACCGTCCGCCTCATGGAACGCCTGGCCGCCGAGCGCACGGTCGTCATGGTGCTCGAGGACCTCCACTGGGCCGACGCCTCCACCCGCCATCTCCTCGCCTACCTCTTCCGCACACTGCGCCGCGGCCGGCTCGTCGTCATCGCCACCTACCGCGCCGACGACATCCACCGTCGCCACCCCCTGCGGCCCCTCCTCGCCGAACTCGACCGGCTGCGTACCGTCCAGCGCATCGAGGTACCCCGGTTCAGCCGCGACGAGGTGGCCCGCCAGATGGCCGGAATCCTCGCCAGCGAGCCGGCACCGCCCCTGGTCGACGACATCTTCGAACGCTCCGACGGCAACGCCTTCTTCGTCGAGGAGCTCGCCGTGGCCGCGGGCGAAGGATCCCCCTGCGAGCTGACCGACTCCCTCCGCGACCTCCTTCTCGTCCGGGTCGAGAGCCTGCCCGAACACGCACAGCGGGTCGCCAGGATCGTGGCCGAGGGCGGCTCCACCGTCGAGTACCCGCTGCTCGCCGCCGTGGTCGGCCTCTGCGAGGACGAGCTGATCGAGGCCCTGCGCGCCGCCGTCGGCGCCAACATCCTGCTCGCCACCCCCGACGGTGACGGCTACCGCTTCCGCCACTCGCTGGTGCGCGAGGCCGTCAGCGACGACCTCCTGCCCGGCGAGCGCTCCCGCCTGAACCGCCGCTACGCAGAAGCCCTGGAAGCAGGTCCGGGACTGGTCCCCGCCGACCAGCGGGCCGCCCGGCTGGCCAGCTACTGGTACTACGCACACGACGCAGCCAAGGCCCTCCCCGCCGTGCTCCACGCCTCCGTCGCGGCCCGCCGACGGCATGCCTACTCCGAGCAACTCGGTCTGCTGGAACGGGCGATGGAGCTGTGGGACGACACCCCCGAAGCCGTGCGGGCCGAACTGCGGCCCGTCGACTACGCCGAGGTCTACCCGCCCTGCGGCTGCGACGCCGCCACCACCCCGCTGCGCTATCTCGACCTCATGGCCGAGGCGGCTGTCGCGGGCCGGCTCAGCGGCGAGCGGGAACGCGCACTGAAGGTCATCAAGCGGGCCCTGCGGCTGCTGGAGGAGGAGAACGACCAGCCCACCGGTGCCGGCGGCAAGGACCCCCAGCGCGCCGCATGGTTCTGGGCCCAGCGCTCCAGGCTGGTGCAGAGCCAGTCCCGCGGCGACGGCTGGAAGGAACTCGCCACCGCGCTGGAACTGGTGCGTGGACTGCCGCCGTCCGAGGTGCACGCCGAGGTCCTCGTCGCCGTCGCGGGCTGGTGCATGCTCCATGAACCAGGACCCGACGCATTGGCCGCAGCCGAACGCGCCGTCGAGTACGCCCGGATGGTCGGCGCCGACGAGATCGAGATGAACGCCCGGATCACCCTCGGCGGTCTCATGGTCGACGCCGGTGATGTGGAGGCCGGACTCGCCGA
Source organism: Streptomyces sp. NPDC057445 (assembly GCF_042802855.1). Taxonomy (NCBI): domain Bacteria; kingdom Bacillati; phylum Actinomycetota; class Actinomycetes; order Kitasatosporales; family Streptomycetaceae; genus Streptomyces; species Streptomyces sp. NPDC057445. Next base: position 233,107 of record NZ_JBHVDH010000004.1, read on the forward strand.
GATGTACGAGGTGAAGGACCGGGTCGCCGAGCTGGGTTTCGCCTTCCTCGTGGGCCGCAGCCATGTGAACCTCCCCTCCGTCCTGGAAGGCGTCGGCCGCTCCGAGGAAGCTGCGCGCATCCTCGAAGAGGGCCTGGTGCTGTCCAGGAAGTACGGTCTGCTGGACTCCGAGGCGTGGGTGTGGGGCAATCTGTCCGAATCGCGCTATGCCCTCGGCCACTGGGACGCGGCGGCCGAGGCCGCCGCGCACGCCGAGCGCGTCGGCCCGAGCGCCAAGCCGCGAGGCATGGGCGCATCCCGGCTCGCCTATCTGGCGCTCGCGCGGGGTGACATGCCCGAGGCGGCCCGCCGGCTCGCCGCGGCCCGCGACCACTACGGCACCCATGACCCCATGCCGCAGCAGTCGATACCCCTGGCCCGCATCGCGGTCGGCATCGCGGCCGGCGAGGGCCGCATCCTCGACGCCCGCGCGGAACTGGACCGTGCCGTGGCCGCCGGATTCCCGCCCGGCACCCAGCGCTACGCGTGGCCGCTGCTGCTCGCCGCGGCCACGGCCGAGGCAGACGCCCGCGGGCTGCCGGCCGCAGAGGCGGGCCGAGCCGAGGCACTCGCCGCCATCCGCCGCGCCGCCAAGGCCGTGCCCACCGCCGTGCCGGTCTGGATCGCGTACGCCGAGTGGGTCCGCGCCGAACTGCTCCGCGCCGAGAACAGCGACACCCCGGACGCCTGGGCCGCCGTGATGGACGCCTTCGCCACGGTCGACCGCCCCTACGACGTGGCCCGTGTCCGCCACCGTTGCGCCGAGTCACTGCTGGCCGCCGGTGAGCGGGACCGCGCCTCCGGGCTGCTGCGCCAGGCTCATGAGACCGCGGAGCGGCTGGGAGCCCGCCCGCTCGCCGAGGACGTCGCCCTGCTCGCCCGGCGCGCTCGCCTCCGGCTCACCGAGCCCTGCCCCCAGGCCGTCGAGGCGGCCGCGCCGGCCCCGGTGGAGGAACTGGGGCTGACCCCACGCGAACGGGACGTCCTGCGCCTGGTCGCGGTCGGCCGCACCAACCGCCAGATAGCCGAGGAGCTCTACATCTCACCCAAGACCGCGAGCGTCCACGTCTCCAACATTCTGGCCAAGCTGGGTGTGACCGGGCGGGGCGAAGCAGCCGCGCTCGCCCACCGTCTGCGCCTCTTCCCCGCGACCGCCTGAGGCCCCCGAGCGTCCCGCGCCCGGCCGGCGCGGGACGGTCAGGCTTCCGGTTCCGCGCGGCGCGTGCGTATGACGACCTTCCCGGAGGCCAGATCTATCTCGCCGTGCCCGGGGTCGCCGTCCCCGACATCCACCCGCGTCAGCTGCAGCCGGTTGCGCTCGTCCTCTGTGTGCTTGCGGCCGGGCGCGAAGAGCTCCTCGATCAGGTTGAACACAGGCCGCCCACCTCTCACTCCACCTCGAGACGCAGAATCCTGTCGTCTCCTGCCTCGGGTGTGCCTCTGGTGTCCGTCTCGCTGGTGACCAGCCAGACGGCCGAGCCGCCGCCGGCCCCGCCGACCGGCAGGACGGTACGCAGACGGCCGTACTCTCCCCGGAGGAACGACTGGGGGTCCGCGGAAGGTTCCGCACCGGCCAGCGGGATCCGCCACAGCCGCTCGCCCCTGAGGCCGGCCATCCATATCGATCCCTTGGCATAGGCGATTCCGCTCGGCGACGCCTCGTCCGTCCGCCACTGGGCCACCGGGTCCACGAAGCCGGACCTGCCGCCCTTGCCCTCCACCTCGGGCCAGCCGTAGTTCTTGCCGGGCTCGACGAGATTGAGCTCGTCCCAGGTGTTCTGGCCGAACTCGGCGGCCCACAGCCGTTTCCGGGAGTCCCAGGCGAGGCCCTGCACATTGCGGTGCCCGTACGAATACACCACGGAATCCGCCCAAGGGTTGCCGTGCACCGGCTGCCCGTCCGGCGTCATCCGCAGAATCTTGCCGCCCAGCGAATCCTTGTCCTGCGCCAGGCCTGTGTCGCCCGTCTCACCCGTGCCTGCGTACAGCATCTTGTCCGGGCCGAACGCGATCCGGCCGCCGTTGTGGACGATGCCCTTGGGAATGCCCCTGAGGACCGTGTCCGGTGCGCCGAGCTGCTGCCCCGCCGGCTTCTTCTCGTCGTACAGCATGCGGGCGATGCGGTTGTCCGACGCCGTCGTGAAGTAGGCGTACACCAGATGGTCCGAGGCGAAGGACGGCGAGACGGCGAGGCCCATCAGGCCTCCCTCACCGGCAGGCGCGACACCCGGAACCGAGCCGATCCCGGTCTTCCTGCCGTTCGTCGCGTCGACGCGTGTGATCGTGCCCTCGTCGCGCGACGAGACCAGCAGATCACCGTCGGGCAGCGAGGCCAGGCCCCACGGGGACTTCAGATCCTTGGTCAGCGTCGCCGCCACCTTCACCGTCCCCTTCGCGGGCGGGGGTCCGGGAGTGGCGCCGCCGCTCGTGGCGGGAGAGGACGCGGGGCGCGAAGCCGCGCCGTCCCCGCCACCCGTCCCGCCCGTGCCGCCGCCGGACGAGCACCCGGCGGTGAGCAGCAGGGCGGCAGTGGCCAGCACGGCCGTCACAGCTGGACGTTGCACTGTTCTTGTCCCTTCGCCGGGGGAGCGGGCTGTGTGCGAGCCCCAGGAGCCGCACGTCTACTGTTCATACACCGCAGCGCCGCCCCAGGTTCCCGATCTCCGCGCGGGAGCCCCGAGACAGGCACTCAGGGGATGCCTTTCGGATCCTGCCGGACTCCCGTGCCCTGGAACGAGCCATGATCCGGCCCGATCCGGAAGACGCCGTCTAGTCCCAGGATCCCCTGGCCGGCGGCAGTCCCGCGATCTCCGCGACGTCCCGCGTCGTCAGCCCGAGCCCCGAGGCCGCCGCGTTCTCCACGGCCCACCGTTCCCGCTTGGCCCCGGGCACCGGCACCACGTGCCGGCCCTGCCCCAGCACCCAGGCCAGCGCGACCTGAGCCGGAGTCGTCGCCGCCCCGTGCCGCTCCGCGATCCTCCGCAGTCCCACGACCAGTGGCTGGTTCGCCGCCATCATCTCGGCCGTGAATCGAGGGTGCCGCGCCCGCAGATCGTCGGGCTCGAAGCCACCGCCGGGCGTCAGTGTCCCGGTCAGAAAGCCGTTGCCCAGCGGCATCGCCGCCAGGAAGCCCACACCGTGCGCCTCGCACCAGGGCAGCAGCGCCGACAGAGCCTCCGGCGACCACACCGACAGCTCCGCCTCCACCGCGCTGACGGGGAACACCTGCTGCACCCGCTCCAGTTGCCGGATCGTTCCTGCGTAGAGTTCGGACGGACCCGCGCCCGGTCTGCGCGACGCCCGTGCCCCCACTGCGCAGAGCCCGAGAGCGCGTACCTTCCCGGCGGAGACCAGATCCGCCATCGCGCCCCAGGTCTCCTCCACCGGAACCTCCGGGTCCGCCCGGTGGAGCTGATAGAGGTCGATCACATCGGTGCCGAGCCGCCGCAGCGACGCGTCGCACGCCCGCCGCACATATCCCGGCCGCCCGTTGGCGACGATGTGCTGATCGCCGACGAGCAGCCCGACCTTGGTCGACACGAACGCGTCGGCGCGCCGCTCCTTCAGAACGCGCCCGAGCAGCAGCTCATTGGTGAACGGGCCGTACATGTCCGCTGTGTCGAGCAGATTCGCACCGGCGTCGAGCGCCGCGTGCACCGTGCGAAGCGAGCGGTCACCACGCTGCTGCGAGCCGGTGTACGCCCAGCTCATCGGCATGCACCCGAGGCCGATCGCGCCCACTTCGAGCGCCGCCGCGCCGATTGTCCTGCGCTCCACCTGCCCGTACCTCTCCTTGTGCCGGCCCCAAAACTAACGTCTGGCTCCCGCCGGCCTTCGCATAGCCTCCTGACCATGACTGCAGCAGATGTGTGGCTCCCCATCCCGGCCGAAGAGATCGAAGGGCTTCCCGCTCACGCCGGGTCGGGCCTCAACTACCGATTCTGGAACGGCGAAGAGGACTTTCCCGCCGATCCCGCCGACTGCGCTTTCTATGTCGTCCCGTACATGAAGGGCACGGAGGTCGCGGTGCGTCCGCTGGCCGCCATGACCTCCGTGCGGGTGGTCCAGACCCTCTCGGCGGGTATCGACCATGTGCAGCCCGGTCTCGGATCGCTGCCCGCGGGCGTACGCCTCTGCAACGCCAGGGGAGTCCACGAGGCGAGCACCGCCGAACTCACCCTCGCCCTGATCCTGGCGTCCCTGCGCGGAATTCCCCGCTTCGTGGAGGGGCAGCGCCAGGAGGAGTGGCGGGCCGGCTTCTATCCGGCGCTCGCCGACAGGTCCGTGCTCATCGTCGGATACGGCTCGATCGGCGCGGCCATCGAGGACCGGCTCGCGCCCTTCGAATGTGCGCGGGTGGCGCGCGTCGCGCGCTCGGCCCGCACCACGGAGCGCGGTGTCGTGCACCCACTCTCCGAACTGCCCGCCCTGCTGCCAGAGGCCGACGTGGTGATCCTCTCCACGCCGCTCACCTCGGCGACGCACCACCTGGCCGATGCCGCCTTCCTGGCCCGGATGAAGGACGGTGCCCTGCTGGTCAACGTCGCCCGCGGACCGGTCGTCGACAGCAAAGCGCTGCTCACGGAGCTCGAGAGCGGCCGGATCACCGCTGCCCTCGATGTCACCGACCCGGAGCCGCTGCCGCCTGGGCATCCTCTCTGGCACGCTCCCGGCGTGCTGATCAGTCCTCATGTCGGCGGCTCCACTTCGGCGTTCATGCCGCGCGCCAAGCGCCTGCTGGCCGGGCAGATCACGCGTTTCGCGGCCGGCGAGCCCCTGGCGAACGTGGTCCTGACCACCGGGTAGGCCCAGGGGAGCGCGTCCGGCCCGCCGGGGCGGAGGAGCGGAGCCCCACCACCCGGTGGACGTCTCCCCGCACCCGGCGGACACTCAGGGGAGTCGCTCGGATGCACCGCGTGTCGACAATGCTCCATCTCGTCACTGAGAGTAGAGAACCCCTGTCCCTGAGTGACGAGACTGGTGTATCGTCCCGAGTTGGGGGCTGCGTCGTGCACGGGGCGGCGCCGCGGAGCGACCGGACTTCGAGGGGGGCGACGGGCGATGCACGGCCAATGGACCAACGATCCGACGCGGCAGGGGTGCCGCCGACCAGTCTCGCGCTTTCCGAAGCGCGCCCCGGAACGCGCCCTGAAGCGCCGTCCGCGAGGACGGCGCCGGCCGAAAGCTCTGTCAGGGGCGGCGCGGTGAGTGCCCCGGGAGCCGTTCTCACGCGTTCGCCCGTCTCCGAGGGCAGCACGGGACGGCTGCCCCAGGTCCTTCTCGCCCTCGCCGCCGGCGGTTACGCGACGGGCGCCGCATTCGGGTGGGGCTCCGTCCAACTTGCCCTGTTCATGGGCGACTTCGGGCTCAGTTTCGCCGCCCTGCTCGCTTCGGTGTCCTGCTGCGTCTTCGCCCGCACACGCGGTGTCCGGTTCCGGCCCGCCTGGATACTGTTCTCGTTCTCCTCCGCGATGGCCGCATGCGGAAACGCGGTCTGGGGTTGGTACGAGGTGGTCCTGGGCCGCCCGGTGCCGAGCCCTTCCCTCGCCGATCTGTTCTTCCTCTGCTTCGCGCCGCCGGCCATCGTCGGTCTGCTCGTTCTCGCCAAGCGGCCCGTCACCCGGGCCGGCTGGGTGTGCCTCGCGCTCGACTCATGGCTGATCGGCGGCTCCCTGCTCACGCTCTCCTGGAGCCTCGCGCTTGCCCACACCGCGCACTTCCAGGGGGAGAGCGTGGCACAGGTGGCGCTCTCGCTCGCCTATCCGCTGCTGGACATCGTCCTGGTGAGCATGGTCCTCGCCCTGCACTTCCGGAGGTCGAACGCCAACCGGCCGGCGATCAACACCGCCATCGCGGCCCTCGCCCTGACCGTCCTCTGCGACGCGCTGTTCACCTCACCGCTGCTGCGGGAGAGCTACCGATCCGGCCAGATGCTGGACGCCGGCTGGTTCGCCGGGTCGCTCCTCCTCGCGTACGCGCCCTGGGGAGTGCGTCGGCTGGAGGCCGGTGCCCAGCCCCCACGGGGACCCCGGCCGGCCGGTCATCCGGCGTTCAGCCGCCCCATCACGGGCTCGCTCGCCGCTCTCACCCCGTATCTGGCCGCCGCCGTATGCACCCTCGGCATTCTCTACAACGTGATCGAAGGCCGCCGGGTCGACCGGGTGGTGGTCTTCACCGGCTGCACGGTCGTGATGGCACTGGTCGTCCGGCAGGGCATCATGCTGCTCGACAACATCGCGCTCACACATGAACTGGCCCAGAAGGAGAACCACTTCCGCTCCCTGGTCCAGGGCTCCAGCGACGTCATCATGATCGCCGCGCCGACCGGCGTGCTGCGGTACGTCAGCCCCGCAGCCGCGGGCGTCTACGGGCGGGACGCCGACGAACTCATCGGCTCCGAGCTCGCGTCCCTCATCCACCCGGAGGACCTCGGGCGGGTCGTCCACGAGGTGCGCCGTTTTCTGGCCGCTCCTCCCTCGGAGGAGCCCACGACCCGCATCGAGTGCCGCTTCAGATCCGGCACCGGCCAGTGGCTGAACGTCGAGTCCACCGTCAACCGCCACCAGGGCGGGCTGATCTTCAACAGCCGGGACGTCACGGAACGAGTGCGCCTCCAGGCCCAGTTGCAGCACAACGCCGAGCACGACCCGCTCACCGACCTGCCCAACCGCGCGCTGTTCACCGAGCGGGTCCGCAAGGCCCTCGGCGGCCGCCGCGCGAGCGACCCCGGCACGGCCGTGCTCTTCATCGACCTCGACGGCTTCAAGGGGGTGAACGACCGCCTCGGCCATCAGGCCGGGGACGAGCTGCTGATCCAGGCCGCCCGCCGGCTCCAGGAGTCCGTACGGGCAGGTGATACCGCCGCCCGGCTCGGGGGCGACGAATTCGCCGCCCTGATCCTCGGCGACGGCACCCGTGACCGCTCGGCCCGCGAGCACCAGGTTCGGGACATCGCCGACCGGCTGCGCCTCATGCTCTCCCAGCCCTACCGCGTGGAGGGCAACGAGGTGCGGGTCGCCGCGTCCATCGGCGTCGCCTTCGCCGAGCCCGGCATCAGTGCGGGCGATCTGCTGCGCAACGCCGACCTGGCCATGTACCGGGCCAAGGCGGGCGGCAAGGACCGGGTCGAGCTGTACGCCCCTCAGATGCAGGCCGAGGTCGTCCGCCGTACCGAACTGGCCACCCGGCTGCGCACAGCCCTCCACGACGGCGAGTTCGCCCTGCTCCACCAGCCCGTGGTCAACCTCACCACCGGCCGGATCGCCTCCGTCGCCGCGCAGGCCCGCTGGCGCTCCGCCCAGGGCATCCTCTTCACGCCCGCGGAGTTCCTCCGGGTCGCCGAGGACAGCGACCGCACCGCCGAGCTCGGCCGCTGGCTGCTCGAGGAGGCCGTCGAGCAGGCCGCCGAGCGCAGCCGCCTCGGGCACGCGATTCCCGTCTCGGTCCGGCTCTCCGCCCGCCGGCTGCTGGACCGGTCGATGCCCCTGGGATCGATCGAGGCCCTGCTCACCCGGCACAGCCTGCCGTCCGGCTCGCTGGTGCTCGAGCTCGCCGACAGCGATCCGAGGATCTCCTTCGACGAGCTGGAGCAGCGCCTCGTCGGTCTCCGCAGGCTCGGCGTACGCATCGCCCTGGACGGCTTCGGCAGCGGCTACGCCGCGATCAACGCACTCCGCCGGCTCCCCGTGGACGTCCTGAAGCTCGATCGCGGACTGGTCGAGGGCGTCGTCGAGTCCGCGAGGCTGCACAAGATCACCGCGGGGCTGCTGAGGATCGCCTGCGATCTCGGCATGCAGTCCGTGGCGGACGGAGTGGACGGCCCGGAGCAAGTGGTGGCTCTGCGCGCCATGGGCTGCAGCCACGGCCAGGGGATGGCATTCTCGGGTCCACTGGACGAGCACCGGCTGCGCCGTGCCCTGGTGCGCGGGGTGTATCCGGTGCCCGGAGGCACCGACGCGGGCGCACTGCCGGTTCTCACCGGGGGCTGCCTGCCCGTACGCCGTTCGGCGGCGACCGGTTCCGAGGTCATCGGCCGTGCGCCGATCCGCTCAAATAATGAGACGCCTGTCCCACCCACTTGACAGTGATATGCCGCCGGGGGGAGGGTCAGTGCCATGCGCACCCGAATTCTCGTACTTGGAAAGCGCGTCGGCTGAAGCAGGTCCATGCATGGACCTGCAGACCACACCGACGCGCTCCCCTCGCTTGCCTACCGGCACGAGGGGTTTTTTGTTGCACCGGCACCGTGCCAAACCACCGCAAAATCCCCGCTAGAACCCTCAGCTTCGAGAAGAGAATGCCGATGACCGACCAGGCCACCGGGGCCCATCCGCAGCCGCGGGCCCGTACCGGCGGACAGACCTCCGCCACCGTTGAGCACGTCACGGGCGCGCAGTCCCTCATCCGTTCTCTCGAGGAGGTCGGGGCCGAGACGGTGTTCGGCATCCCCGGCGGTGCCATCCTCCCGGCGTACGACCCGCTGATGGACTCCTCCCGGGTCCGCCACATCCTGGTTCGCCACGAGCAGGGTGCGGGTCACGCCGCCACGGGGTACGCCCAGGCCACCGGCAAGGTCGGCGTGTGCATGGCCACCTCAGGGCCGGGTGCGACCAACCTGGTCACGCCGATCGCCGACGCGCACATGGACTCCGTCCCGCTGGTGGCGATCACCGGTCAGGTGGCGAGCAGGGCCATCGGGACGGACGCCTTCCAGGAGGCGGACATCTGCGGCATCACGATGCCGATCACCAAGCACAACTTCCTGGTCACCAAGGCCGAGGACATCCCGAAGACGATCGCAGAGGCCTTCCACATCGCCTCCACCGGCCGTCCGGGGCCCGTCCTGGTCGACATCGCCAAGGACGCACTCCAGGCGCAGACCACCTTCAGCTGGCCGCCGCACACCGAACTGCCCGGCTACCGGCCGGTCACCAAGCCGCACGCCAAGCAGATCCGCGAGGCCGCGAAGCTGATCACGCAGGCCAAGCGGCCCATCCTGTACGTCGGTGGCGGTGTCCTCAAGGCCAATGCCACCGCCGAGCTGAAGGTCCTCGCAGAGCTCACCAACGCCCCCGTCACCACCACCCTGATGGCGCTGGGCGCCTTCCCCGACAGCCACCCGCTGCACGTGGGAATGCCGGGCATGCACGGTGCGGTCACCGCCGTCACCGCGCTGCAGAAGGCCGACCTGATCGTCGCCCTCGGCGCCCGTTTCGACGACCGCGTCACCGGAAAGCTGGACAGCTTCGCCCCGTACGCCAAGATCGTCCACGCCGACATCGACCCGGCCGAGATCGGCAAGAACCGCGCCGCCGACGTCCCGATCGTCGGTGACGCCCGCGAGGTCATCGCCGACCTCGTCCAGGCCGTCCAGGCCGAGCACAGCGAGGGCAACACCGGCGACTACAGCGCCTGGTGGCAGGATCTCAACCGCTGGCGCGAGACCTACCCCCTCGGCTACGAGACGCCGGACGACGGCAGCCTCGCCCCGCAGCAGGTCATCCAGCGGATCGGCCAGCTCGCCCCGGAGGGCACCATCTTCGCGGCCGGTGTCGGCCAGCACCAGATGTGGGCGGCCCACTTCATCGACTACGAGAAGCCGTCCACCTGGCTGAACTCCGGTGGCGCCGGAACCATGGGCTACGCCGTCCCTGCCGCCATGGGCGCCAAGGCGGGTATGCCGGACCGTGCCGTCTGGGCGATCGACGGCGACGGCTGCTTCCAGATGACCAACCAGGAGCTGGTCACCTGCGCGCTGAACGGCATCCCGATCAAGGTCGCGATCATCAACAACGGTGCGCTGGGCATGGTGCGCCAGTGGCAGACGCTCTTCTACAACGAGCGCTACTCCAGCACCGTCCTGCACGCCGAAGAGACCGGGCACCACACCGCAGGCTCCCAGCTCGGAGCGTCCACCTCGCCCCGCAAGGGCACCCGGGTCCCGGACTTCGTCAAGCTGTCGGAGGCCATGGGCTGTGTCGCCCTGCGCTGTGAGGACCCCGCCGATCTGGACAAGGTCATCGCCGAGGCCAACGCGATCAACGACCGCCCCGTCGTGATCGACTTCATCGTCCACGAGGACGCCATGGTGTGGCCGATGGTCGCCGCCGGCACGTCCAACGACGAGGTCATGGCCGCGCGCGGCGTCCGCCCCGACTTCGGCGACAGCGAAGACGACTGAGGCCGAGCGAGACTAGAGAGAGACGTAACGAATCATGTCCAAGCACACGCTCTCCGTCCTGGTGGAGAACACCCCGGGCATCCTGGCCAGGATCGCCGCGCTGTTCTCCCGCCGAGGCTTCAACATCGACTCGCTCGCCGTCGGTGTCACCGAGCACCCCGACATCTCCCGCATCACGATCGTGGTCAATGTCGAGGACCTGCCCCTGGAGCAGGTGACCAAGCAGCTCAACAAGCTGGTCAACGTCCTGAAGATCGTCGAACTCGAGCCCAGCGCCGCGATCCAGCGCGAGCTCGTCCTGGTGAAGGTCCGCGCCGACAACGAGACCCGCTCCCAGATCGTCGAGATCGTCCAGCTGTTCCGCGCCAAGACCGTGGACGTCTCGCCCGAGGCCGTCACCATCGAGGCCACCGGATCGAGTGACAAGCTCGACGCCATGCTGAAGATGCTGGAGCAGTTCGGCATCAAGGAGCTCGTCCAGTCCGGCACGATCGCCATAGGGCGCGGCGCCCGGTCCATCACGGACCGCAGCCTGCGGGCCCTGGACCGCAGCGCATAGCTCCGGCACCGGTCCGGCACCGCCCGGACACCCGGTGACATGTGCTCGCAGAGCTGTGACATGTGCTCGCAGAGCGCTGTGACATGTGCTCGCAGAGCGAGACCGTAAAGCCCTCTCGTCCCTCCCCGCCGTACGGTGGGACGCAAAGCCAGCAAGACCAGTCAACAAGGAGAAACCCAGTGGCCGAGCTGTTCTACGACGACGACGCCGACCTGTCCATCATCCAGGGCCGCAAGGTCGCGGTCATCGGCTACGGCAGCCAGGGTCACGCCCACGCGCTGTCGCTCCGCGACTCTGGTGTGGACGTCCGCGTCGGTCTGCACGAGGGGTCCAAGTCCAAGGCCAAGGCCGAGGAGCAGGGCCTGCGCGTGGTGACGCCGTCGGAGGCCGCCGCCGAGGCCGACGTCATCATGATCCTGGTCCCGGACCCGATCCAGGCCCAGGTGTACGAGGAGTCCATCAAGGACAACCTGAAGGACGGCGACGCCCTCTTCTTCGGCCACGGCCTCAACATCCGGTACGGCTTCATCAAGCCCCCGGCCGGCGTGGACGTGGCGCTCGTGGCTCCCAAGGGCCCGGGCCACCTGGTCCGCCGCCAGTACGAGGAGGGCCGTGGCGTTCCGTGCATCGCCGGTGTCGAGCAGGACGCCACCGGCAACGCGTTCGCCCTGGCGCTCTCCTACGCCAAGGGCATCGGCGGCACCCGCGCGGGCGTCATCAAGACGACCTTCACCGAGGAGACCGAGACCGACCTGTTCGGTGAGCAGGCCGTTCTCTGCGGTGGCACCGCCGCGCTGGTCAAGGCGGGCTTCGAGACCCTGGTCGAGGCCGGCTACCAGCCGGAGATCGCGTACTTCGAGTGCCTCCACGAGCTCAAGCTGATCGTGGACCTCATGTACGAGGGCGGCCTGGAGAAGATGCGCTGGTCGGTCTCCGAGACCGCCGAGTGGGGCGACTACATCACCGGCCCGCGCATCATCAACGACCAGACCAAGGCCGAGATGAAGAAGGTCCTCGCCGAGATCCAGGACGGCACGTTCGCCAAGAACTGGATGGACGAGTACCACGGCGGTCTGAAGAAGTACAACGAGTACAAGACGCAGGACGAGAACCACCTGCTGGAGACCACCGGCAAGGAGCTGCGCAAGCTCATGAGCTGGGTCGACAACGAGGAGGCGTAGGCCTCGGTGCGGCGGGTCCTCCGGGCCCGCCGCACGCCGTTGGACAACCGGTCCAACCACGGACGGGTGATCCTTCCGCCAAGGCGGAAAACCTGCACCCCCGCACCACTAGAGTGGTCAACACATACGCGTCAGGTCAGGCCCACAGCGTCGTGCGTCTTCCACGCGGCTAGCCCCCTCCACAGCCTGCGGCCGTCGGGACGGCCGTCCGCATTGGATCAGTGAGGACTCACGTGAGCACTGCGCCCCGTAAACCCGTTGTACTCATCGCCGAAGAACTGTCGCCAGCGACGGTGGACGCGCTCGGTCCGGATTTCGAGATCCGGCACTGCAACGGCGCGGACCGAGCCGAGCTGCTCCCTGCCATCGCCGATGTGGACGCGATCCTCGTCCGCTCCGCCACCAAGGTCGACGCAGAGGCGATCGCGGTCGCGAAGAAGCTGAGGGTCGTCGCCCGCGCGGGTGTCGGCCTGGACAACGTGGACGTCTCCGCCGCCACCAAGGCCGGCGTGATGGTCGTCAACGCCCCGACGTCCAACATCGTCACCGCTGCCGAGCTCGCCTGCGGTCTGCTCGTCGCCACCGCGCGCAACATCCCGCAGGCCAACACCGCGCTGAAGAACGGCGAGTGGAAGCGCTCCAAGTACACAGGCGTGGAGCTGAGCGAGAAGGTCCTCGGCGTCGTGGGCCTGGGCCGAATCGGCGTCCTGGTCGCCCAGCGGATGTCCGCCTTCGGCATGAAGATCGTCGCGTACGACCCCTACGTACAGCCCGCACGCGCCGCCCAGATGGGTGTCAAGCTGCTGACCCTGGACGAGCTGCTCGAGGTCTCGGACTTCATCACCGTCCACCTCCCGAAGACCCCCGAGACGCTGGGACTCATCGGCGACGAGGCGCTGCACAAGGTCAAGCCGACCGTCCGCGTCGTCAACGCCGCACGTGGCGGGATCGTCGACGAGGAGGCTCTGGCCAGCGCGCTCAAGGAGGGCCGGGTCGCCGGCGCGGGCCTGGACGTGTACGCGAAGGAGCCCTGCACGGACTCCCCGCTCTTCCAGTTCGACCAGGTCGTCTGCACCCCGCACCTGGGCGCGTCCACGGACGAGGCGCAGGAGAAGGCCGGTATCTCGGTGGCCAAGTCGGTGCGCCTCGCCCTTGCCGGTGAGCTCGTGCCGGACGCGGTCAATGTCCAGGGCGGTGTCATCGCAGAGGACGTGCGTCCGGGTCTGCCGCTCGCCGAGAAGCTCGGCCGGATCTTCACCGCGCTGGCGGGCGAGGTCGCGGTCCGTCTCGATGTCGAGGTCTACGGCGAGATCACCCAGCACGATGTGAAGGTGCTCGAACTGTCCGCTCTGAAGGGCGTGTTCGAGGACGTGGTCGACGAGACCGTGTCGTACGTCAACGCACCGCTGTTCGCGCAGGAGCGCGGCGTCGAGGTCCGCCTCACCACCAGCTCGGAGTCCCCGGACCACCGCAATGTGGTGACCGTGCGCGGCACGCTCTCCGACGGCGAGGAGGTCGCGGTCTCCGGCACGCTGGCGGGCCCGAAGCATCTTCAGAAGATCGTTGCCGTCGGTGACTACGACATCGACCTGGCGCTGGCCGATCACATGGTCGTGGCGCGCTACGAGGACCGTCCGGGTGTGGTCGGTACGGTCGGCCGGATCCTCGGCGAGGCCGGGCTGAACATCGCGGGCATGCAGGTCTCGCGCACGGAGGAGGGCGGCGAGGCGCTGGTCGTGCTGACCGTCGACGACACCGTCCCGCAGAACGTGCTGAACGAGATCGCCGAGGAGATCGGTGCGACGTCGGCCCGTTCGGTGAACCTGACCGACTGAGCTCCGTACCGTTGAGCACGCCGAAGGGCCCGGGAGACCGGGCCCTTCGTCATTGCCCTCTTCAGTGTCCACAGGGGCGGATCAGTGAGCGGAGACCGGCTCGGAGGCCGCTTCCTCGTCCGCCTTTCGGGGCGCCTCGGCCGTTCCCGCCGAGCGGAGGATCACGGCGGCGAGCAGCGAGGCGCCGACGAGCAGCGCCGCACCGCCGGCCGAGGCGATCTGCATCCCGTGGACGAAGGCCTCACGGGCGGCCTCCAGCAGGGCGTCCCCCAGCCGTCCTGGGACCTGCCCGGCGACGGCGGTCGCGCCACCGAGTGATTCGCGCGCGGTCTCCAGGGACCCGGCCGGCAGCCCCGTCGGCGCGGCGCCGGCGATGTCGTCGCGGTAGACCGCGGTGCCGAGACTGCCCAGGACGGCCATGCCCAGCGCGCCGCCGAATTCCTGGCCCGTCTCCAGGAGCGAGGCCGCAGAACCGGCCTTCTCGGCCGGGGCCGTGGCCATGGCCAGGTCGGAGACCAGCACCATCACGGTGACCACGCCGCAGCCGATGACGCCCGCGCCGGTCAGCAGGATCCACAGCGAGTCGGTGTCCGTGAGCAGCAGCACCGCGAATCCGGCGGCAGTGACGAGGAATCCGGCCGAGACCACATAGGCGCGGTCGACCTTCTGGGCGACCGCCCCGGCGAGCGGTCCGGCGGCGCCGACGGCGAGCGAGGGGGCGAGGCTCCACAGGGCGGCCTCCATGGTGCCCATGCCGAGCACCGACTGAAGGTACTGGGTGGTGAAGTAGGCGGAGCCCATCATGGTGAAGGCGGCCACAGTGTTGAGTGCGACCCCGGCACCGAAGCCGCGGCCGCTGAACAGGTCCCGGCTGATCATGGCGTCGTCCCGGCTGCGCTGACGCCGTACGAAGAGGAAGCCGACGGCCAGGCCGCCGGTGACGCACAGGGCCCTGGCCGGGCTGTACCCCTCGGCCGCGATCTCCTTGAGCCCGTAGACGACGGGCAGGGCCGCGCCCATCGACAGCGGGACGCTCAGCAGGTCGAAGCGGCCGGGCGCCGGGTCCCTGAACTCCGGTACCAGCGTGGGCGCCAGCACCAGCAGGAGCAGCATCGCGGGCACGTTGACCAGGAACACCGAGCCCCACCAGAAGTGGTTCAGCAGGAAGCCGCCCATCACGGAGCCGAGTGCGATGCCGCCCGCCATCGCGCCTGACCAGATGCCGATCGCCTGGCTGCGCTGTTGGTCGTCGTGGAACATGTTGCGTACCAGCGCCACGGTCGAGGGCATCAGGGTGGCCCCGCCGATGCCCAGCAACGCCCGTGCGGCGATGAGCATTTCGGCGCTCTGCGCGTACGCCGCTCCGACGGAGGCGATTCCGAACGCGGCGGCGCCCAGCAGGAGCAGCCTGCGCCGGCCGATGCGGTCGCCGAGCGAACCCATGGTGATCAGCAGACCGGCCAGGGCGAAGGCGTAGATGTCGAAGATCCACAGCTGCTGGGTGCTGCTCGGGCCGAGCTCCCGGCTGATGGCCGGGATCGCGAAGTAGAGGACGGATACGTCCATCGAGACCAGGAGGAGCGGCAGGAGGAGGACGGCAAAGGCGGTCCATTCCTTACGGCCTGCGCGACGTGCGGAAGCGTTCGTCATGCAGAGCAATGTACGGGCGTATTAAACGTGCGTCTAGTACGACTGTGTAAAACGCCGGTATAGGACGGTTGTATGGCCCGGGGTACGCTGCCGCCATGGGACATCGCGAGGATCTGCTCGAAGGCGCGAAGCGCTGCCTGCTCCACAAGGGCTTCGCGCGCACCACGGCGCGCGACATCGTCAAGGAATCGGGAACGAACCTGGCGTCCATCGGCTACCACTACGGTTCGAAGGACGCGCTGCTCGCTCAGGCCTATGTCGCGCTTGTCGAGGAGATCGGTGACGACTTCACCGTCACGGAGCCGGCCGCCCCCACGTCGCGGCCCGGATCGCTGGAGCGGTTCCAGGAGATCTGGGGAAACGTCATCGGCACCATGCAGGGGCCCG
Organism: Streptomyces sp. NPDC057445; assembly: GCF_042802855.1. NCBI lineage: Bacteria > Bacillati > Actinomycetota > Actinomycetes > Kitasatosporales > Streptomycetaceae > Streptomyces > Streptomyces sp. NPDC057445. Next base: position 248,938 of record NZ_JBHVDH010000004.1, read on the forward strand.
ACTCGCTGTGGCGGCTCAGCATGGAGATCGTGGTTCTGGGCGATCAAATGCCCGAGCTGCGCGACCATTTGGCCAAGGCCCAGCGCGAGGGGGCGCGGGGTCTCATCCCGGGGCTCATGGGCGGCGAGGAGAGCGAGGTCAGTGACGAGGACATCGACACGGTCGGCAAGTTCTACATGACCCTGATGATGGGTCTCATCGCCCAGTGGAGTTTCGATCCCGGGACGGCGACGCGGGCCGACGAGCTGACCGAGGGGCTGCGACGCGTCGTCCAGGCCGCCACCGAGACGTCATAGACCCGCCACAGCCTCTTACAGCCGCGCCGCCTTGAGGGCCATGTGGAGCAGCAGACGGTCCTCACCGTCGTCCAGATCGAGTCCGGTCAGCTGCTCGACCCGCGACAGGCGGTAGTAGAGCGTCTGCCGGTGGATGCCGAGGGCCGAGGCCGCACGGCCCGCCTGGCCGGCGCAGTCCAGGAACACCTCTGCCGTACGGGCCAGTTCGGTATGCGCGGGGGCCAGCAGGGGAGCTGCGGCCGGGTCCGGGGACGGGGACTGGGCAAGCGCCGTCAGCAGTCGGTAGGGGCCGATCGAGGACCAGTCGGCAACCGGGCCGAGCCCGGGCGACGCGACTGCGGCACGGGCGGCGGAGGCTGCCTCCCGCCAGGAGGTGTTGAGCTCGGCGATGCCGCGGCGGGGCAGCGCCACACCCGCCGTGCCGCCGAGTCGTGCCGCCGCGGAGTGTGCGGGGCCGAGGGCGTCGGACGAGCGGAGCCGTACGAGCGCGGCGAGTGCGAGCGTCCCCGCGCCCGGCGTGCCGTCCCGGGGCGTTCGACTCGCTTCGGGTCCGCTCCACGGGACCGTGCACAGCGCGGACGTTCCCGGGACCGTATGCGGGGAAGGGGCCTCGGCGGACGGCCACGGGGCCACGCACACCACCGCGTGAAGACCGTCCGCGGCCGGGCCCAGAGCCGTGCGCAGGGCCGCGAGCGCCATGTCGTACTGCCAGCCCCGTTCCGCCGTGAGCACCGCGTGGAACTCCCGCGACAGATCCGACCCCGCCCGCTCCTCGTCCGCGAGCAGTCCGCCGATCCGCTCGGTCACCTCCATGGCCGCGGCCAGCCGGTCATGCGTGGGGCCCGGTTCGGCGTCGAGGAGCCAGACGTAGCCGAGAACCACCCCGTGATGGCGGACCGGCAGACAGATCCGGTGGCGGAAGACCCCGGCCTCCGGGGCCGCCGGGATCCGCACCGGACCCGTGGCGCGGGCGATGCCGAAGCCCTCGAACCAGGCGCGCACCGCCGGTGTGGACTTCCTGGTCAGGATGGAGCGCGTACGCACGGGGTCCATCGCGCTGTCGTCGTCGCTGTCGTGCGCGCCGAAGGCGATCAGCCCGAAGTCCCGGTTCTCCAGCGTGGCGGGGGCGCCCAGCAGCCCGGAGATCTCGTCCACCAGCTCTTGGTAATCGCCCTTCACCCGGACATTCTCGCATCGGAAGGCCCTCTCTTCAGACATATGTATGAAGAGCGGAGTCCGGATGCGTGACAGCTGTCGATGGCCCAGCATCGGAGCGATATTTAGGTTCGGGGTGGTTCTCCGTGCCGTACCCGGGCCGCCCGGTTCCGGCCTCCTTCAACCCCTTGTTCCGTGGAGGTGCCCCGTGCTGGGTCCCGTGATCCTCGCCGCGTCGCGCAGCGACAAGATGCGCCGTCTTGTGTCGGCCGCGCCGGTGACCAAGCCGGTGGTCGACCGGTTCATCCCCGGGGAGACGGTCGAGCAGGTCATCCCGATCGTCGCGGATCTGACCGGCAAGGGGCTCGAGGTCACCCTCGACGTCGTGGGTGAGGACATCACCACCCGCGAGCAGGCGACGGCCGCCCGCGACGCCTATCTGGAGCTGATCGCACGGCTCGAGGACCTCGGTCTCGGGGACAGGGCCGAGATGTCGGTCAAGCTGTCGATGTTCGGCCAGTCCCTCGAGGGCGGCCACGAGCTGGCGCTCGCGAACGTCCGCCGTGTCGTCGAGGCCGCCGCCGCCATCGGCACCACGGTCACCCTGGACGCGGAGGACCACACCACCCTCGACTCGATGTTCGCCATCCACGAGGAACTGCGGAAGGACTTCCCCCGGACCGGCTGTGTGATCCAGGCGTATCTGTTCCGCACCGAGGACGACGCCCGCCGCCTCGCCGCGAGCGGCAGCCGCGTCCGCATCGTGAAGGGCGCCTACAAGGAGCCCGCCTCCGTCGCGTACCAGGACAAGACCGAGACCGACAAGGCGTACGTCCGCATCCTGAAGATCCTGATGGAGGGTGCGGGGTACCCGATGATCGGGTCCCACGATCCGCGGCTCATCGCCGTCGCACAGGAGCTCGCGCGCCGCGCCGGGCGCAAGATGGACGAGTACGAGTTCCAGATGCTGTACGGCATCCGCAGCGACGAGCACCTCCGGCTGGCGGCGGAGGGCCACCGGATGCGCGTCTACACGGCGTACGGCACCGACTGGTACGGCTACTTCATGCGCCGGCTCGCGGAGAAGCCGGCCAACCTGCTGTTCTTCGTACGTTCGATGATCACCAAGAACTGACCCCAGGGCCCCAGGACTGAGCCCTCCCACCCCTCTCAAAAGGAGTCAAAGGAACTCATGGACGCTGTGACCCAGGTCCCCACGCCCGTCAACGAGCCGGTGCAGGGCTACGCCCCCGGTTCGGCCGAGCGCGCCCGCCTCGAGGCCAAGCTCAAGGAGCTGGCCGAGAACCCCGTCGACCTCCCGATGACCATCAACGGTGTGAAGCGCATGGGCGGCGGCGAGCGCGTCGACGTCGTACAGCCGCACAACCACCGGGCCGTCATCGGCACCTTCGCCGGTGCCACCCAGCAGGACGCGCAGGACGCGATCGACGCCGCGCTCGCCGCCGCCCCGGCCTGGCGCGCGATGTCCTTCGACGACCGCGCCGCGATCATCCTGCGCGCCGCCGAGCTGCTGGCCGGCCCCTGGCGCGAGACGCTGGCCGCCTCGACCATGCTGGGCCAGTCGAAGAGCGCGCAGCAGGCCGAGATCGACACCCCGTGCGAGCTCGTCGACTTCTGGCGCTTCAATGTCGCCTATGCCCGCCAGATCCTGGCCGAGCAGCCGCCGGCCAACTCCCCGGGTGTGTGGAACCGGCTGGACCACCGTCCGCTGGAGGGCTTCGTCTACGCGATCACGCCGTTCAACTTCACCGCGATCGCCGGCAACCTGCCGACCGCCCCCGCCCTCATGGGCAACGTGGTGGTCTGGAAGCCGTCCCCCACGCAGACCCACGCCGCCGTCCTGCTCATGCAGCTGCTGGAGGAGGCCGGTCTGCCCAAGGGCGTGATCAACCTGGTGACCGGTGACGGCATCGCCGTCTCCGAGGTCGCGCTGAACCACCCCGACCTGGCCGGTATCCACTTCACCGGCTCGACCAAGACCTTCCAGCACCTGTGGAAGACGGTCGGCAACAACATCGAGAAGTACCGCTCCTACCCGCGCATCGTCGGTGAGACGGGCGGCAAGGACTTCGTCGTCGCCCACCCGAGCGCCGACCGCGCGATCCTGAAGACCGCGCTCACCCGTGGCTCCTTCGAGTTCCAGGGCCAGAAGTGCTCCGCGTCCTCGCGTGCCTACATCCCGGCCTCCATCTGGAACTCGGGGCTCAAGGAGGAGTTCGCCGCCGAGGTCGACGGCATCAGGATGGGTGACGTCACCGACCTGACGAACTTCATCGGTGCGGTCATCGACGAGCGTGCCTTCGCCAAGAACAAGGCCGCGATCGACCGTGCGAAGGAGGACCCGACCTGCACGATCGTCGCGGGCGGTACGTACGACGACTCGGTCGGCTATTTCGTCCGGCCCACCGTCATCGAGTGCACCGACCCGGAGAACGAGGTCTTCACGACCGAGTACTTCGGCCCGATCCTCGCCGTCCACGTCTACGAGGACGACCGGTACGACGAGATGCTGGCGCAGATGGAGTCGGTGTCCGCGTACGCGCTGACCGGCTCGATCATCGCCGGTGACCGTGCGGCAGCGGCCGACGCGATGGAGAAGCTCCGCTACGCCGCGGGCAACTTCTACATCAACGACAAGTCGACCGGTGCCGTCGTCGGCCAGCAGCCGTTCGGCGGCGGGCGCGCCTCCGGTACGAACGACAAGGCCGGCGCCCCGCAGAACCTGATGCGCTGGACGCTGACCCGCGCGATCAAGGAGACGCTGGTCCCGCCGACGGACTACGGCTACCCGCACATGGGCTGACGCCCGCAGCGGGCCCGAGCGGCCCGTCCCGTGAACCCCGCCCCCCGCCGGTACCCCCAATTCCGGCCGGGGGCGGCTCACGTTCGGCGGGCGCGGCCGCCCAGGCATACGCTGCTGGGGAAGGGGGGCCCGCGCCGAGGAGGAGCAACATGCCTGGTTCCACGACTCTCGGCCCCGGCCACGGGGTCGACTCGATCGAGCACACCGATGCGCGGCGGCTGGCCTCCGTGATGAAGGAGATGCACCGCCTGCTGACCGAGAGCGGCCCGAACCGGATCACGGACCCGCAGGTCGCGGCGTTGTGCGGGGGCGAGGCGCACCGCCGCGAGGAGTTCACCGAGTGGGTGGGACGACTGGCCGGGCAGCTCGAGAAGGCCACCGCTTAGGGTCTTTCGTTCGGATCAGGCCGGATCGGTGCGCCAGGGCACGCGAGCCCGGCAAGATCCGAACGAGAGGCCCTGGCGGCGTAGGAACACAGGGTGCTCCTGGCCGCGCGGCCGGGGGCACCACCGTGTTCCGCGGCGATGAACCGGCCGAACGGCGTCAGCGCGGCGTGAGCGTCCTGCTCGGACGTCAGGAGAGAGGCTCGTACGCGCCCCGACCGTGAGCAGCTGGACCCGGCCCCATGACCGACCTGACTCTTCAATGTGGGTTTGACGGTTGGCGCGGATTGAGGGCGAGTCAGTTTGCCGCGGCGGAGGGCGGTTACCCGGGCAGCATGACGGAGACCACGAAGAACACCAGCCAGGCACGTACGACAGCCAAGAAGCAGACCCAGAGCGCTCAGGGCGCCGCGAAGAAGGCCGCCGGGGGTGCCGCGACGACCGCGCGGGACTCGGCCCGCGACACTGCCGAGTCCGCCCGCGACGTCGGCAGCGCTACCGCCGAAAAGGCCATGTCCGCGGCGCGGGCGGTCCAGCGGACGGCCACCTCGGCCGCCGGCCAGGCCGTTGGGGCGGCAACCGTCGTGTGGACGATGGTCAAGGCCCGCAAGGCCGTTGTCGCGGGCGCCGGAGTGGGGGTCGCCACTGCGGTGGCCGGTTCCTACACCCTCGGCCGCCGCGCCGGCCTTCAGCAGCGCGGCCCGCTGTCCCGCCTCAGCGGTGGGCGCCTCTGACGCGCCCGGCGCGGCGGTGGCCGGCGGCCGGCGCCGTTCCGCGCGTTCCGCGGACGACGCCACGTGGCTTGGGAGCGCGAAGGCGGTTCATGGTCCCGGCTCACCTTCCACGGCGGTTTCGCGTCAGGGCCGCCCGCTCGCGTGCCGTCCGGGCGGGCGGCCCTGCGAGAGTGGGCGGATGAGGGAGTTGCTGCGCACGGCGCACACCCACCAGCTGTCCGAGGCCGGGCTCGCCGACATCAGGAACATGCTCGACGCCGCCTTCTGCGGTGACTTCAGTGACGAGGACTGGACCCACGGACTCGGCGGCATCCATGCATTCGTCCGCGACCGGCGCGGCCCGGCCGCCCACGGCAGTGTGATCATGCGCCGTGTGCTGCACGCGGGCCGCTCGTACCGCGTCGGCCATGTCGAAGCGGTCGCGGTCCGCGCCGACCGCAGGCGCGAGGGCCTGGGCGGCCGGGTGATGCTGGCGCTGGAGACGGTGATCGACCAGGCGTACGACTTCGGCACGCTGTCCGCGTCCGACGAGGGAGCCGGGCTGTACCGCTCCCGCGGCTGGCGGCTGTGGGAAGGCAGGATCGAGGCGCTCGGCCCTGCGGGTCCCGTTCGCCTCCCGGGCGAGGAGGATTCCACATACCTCCGCCCGGCCGCCGGCCGTGAGCTCCCCGACCACGGCGCGGGCGCGCTGCTCTTCGACTGGCGCGACGGGGATCTGCTCTGAGGGACCTTTCCTTACGACCCGGTCCTCTCGGTCCCCTCGCCACGGGCGCTCGCCGTGCACGTTCCCAGGAGAGCCCGGAACTCTCTCACCAGCACCGCTTCAAGATCGCGTCTCAGATAGTAGGAAGTCCGACTAATTGTAGAGACAGAGCGGCCCGGCTCCCTTACGTTTGTAGAAGCCGAACGTCTCGCTAGATCCAGCGAATGGCGGTCGTGAGCCGGTGCCTCCAGGCAGGCAACCCCTGCGGCCCGCTCCCCGCCCCTTCCGGCCCCTCGCAGATACGTCATGCGGCCGCGCCGCGTGGCACCTCATCTCAAGGAGTCGACCATCATGTCCGAGACGATCCTCCGCCGCCGCGTCCGCCACACGCCCCGCGGTAGCGAGTCCGACCGAAAGAACGCCGCCGCCGCCCTGCAGCGAGCCCTCGACCGCAGGGACAACGGCGGCGAGACGGGCCACTAGGCAGAGCGTTTGACCTCGAAGTAGTCGATGCGCTCGCCGCTCTCGGCGAGCGCGGAGACCTTGAGCCTCGGAGCCGTGCCGGTCTCCGCCTCCACAGCGAGGAAGGAGAAACCGGTGTACCGGACGCGTGACCATTCGACCGCGTCCGGGTCGGGCAGCCGCAGCTTCGTCCAGTGGAACGTCACGATGTGGTCGTGGTCATGGACGTTGCCCTCGTAGCTGTCCTTCACCCCGGGTCCGAAGCCGTACAGATCGGCACCCGCACCGCCCGCAGTGACATACACGATGCCGTCGCGCGTCGGGTCGGTCGTCGCCCCCACGGGCACGGGCTTGCCGACCTCGCCGCCCTTGATCGCGTCCGTGCGCTCGTAGACGTGGTTGTGCCCGTTGATCACCAGATCCACCTGGTGCTTGGTGAACAGAGGCAGCCACGCGTCGCGCGGACCGCCGTCCGACGCGTGGGTCGATGTCGAGTACATGCAGTGGTGGAAGAAGACGACCACGAAGTCGATCTCCGGTCGCGCCCGCAGTTCGCCGAGCCGCTTGTCCAGCCACGCCGTCTGCGCGCCGTCCGTGTAGCCCTTGTTGGCGGGGATCTCGTACGAGACGTCGTTCGCGTCCAGCGCGACGACACCCACATTGCCGTACACGAACGAGTAGATCCCGGGAGCGTTCCTCGCGTCGGGCCCGTTCCCGGGAAGGGACCAGCGCGCGGACTGGCCGCCGTAGCCGTTCGGGGAGTACCAGGCCTCCATGTCGTGGTTGCCGGTGGTGACCATCCACGGCACCCGTGAGGCGACGCTCTCCGTCTGCGCCAGGAACTGGTCCCACACGCGCGCGTCGTACGTGTCCGACTCCTTGCCCTGTCCGCTGCTGTCGGCGTAGCAGATGTCGCCCGCGTGCAGGTGGAAGGACGGGTTCTGACCGAGGATCAACTGGTCGTTGGCGAGCGCGTCATAGCTCACACCCTGGTCGCCGAAGGCGGTGAAGACGAACTTCTCCGGCGTCGCCGGTGCCGTACGGAACGAACCGATCGTCGACATACGGGAGGCGTCGGCGGGGTCGAAGCCGTCGTGGCCCACGCCGTAGTAGTACGTCGTGCCCGGCTTCAGCCCGTCCAGACCCACGTGCAGGTAGTACTGGTCCACCGCGGGAAGCTTCCGCGACAGCGACGGCGTGTGCAGCGGACGCACCTCGGCCTGGATCTTCCGGCTGAGGTCCCACGGCTTCAGTCCCACCCGCAGATACGGCCGGCGCACCGCGAACGGCACCTGCCAGGAGATCCGCATCTGGGTCTTCGGGTCGGCTCCGAAGGCCAGATGACGTCCGAACGGGGCGACGAGCGAACCGTCGACCTTCGCCGCGGCGGCCGTGGTGACCAGCGTGGGAGCAGTGGTGGCGGCGCCCGCACGGCCGGCGAGCAGCCCGCCGCCGGCAGCGGCGAGACCGCCCGCGAGGCCGCCGGTCAGCGCGCCACGCCGGGAGACCTTGGGGCGGGCATGCCGTGCGCGCAGATACTCGTGCTGCTCGGGCATGCTCATGCCGCGTGCAAGCCGGTCGGGGATCCCGACCCGTGGGGTGTCTTCGGTCATGCGGGGTAACTTGCCAGTAACTTACGACCGTCGACCGGACGCCGGGTGAACGAAGTGCGACGAAATCGCGTGCGGGCCTTCGCAAGCTCGTCCGCATGGTGGACGGTGCGTGTCAGGCGCTGGGACGCGGAGTACGGTTTCCGGTATGTCTCGCAGCATCAATCTCGCAGTGATCCCCGGTGACGGCATCGGTCAGGAGGTCGTGGCCCAGGGCCTCAAGGTCCTCTCGGCCGTCCTCCCTGAGGATGTGAAGCTGGAGACCAAGGAGTACGACCTCGGCGCCAAGCGCTGGCACCGCACCGGCGAGACCCTTCCGGACGCGGAACTCGACTCCCTCAAGAACCACGACGCGATCCTGCTCGGCGCGATCGGCGACCCGTCCGTGCCGTCCGGCGTTCTGGAACGGGGGCTGCTGCTCAAGCTCCGCTTCGCCTTCGACCACTACGTCAACCTGCGTCCGTCGAAGCTCTTCCCGAACACCGCGACCCCGCTCGCCGGCCGCCCGGACATCGACTTCGTCGTCGTCCGCGAAGGCACCGAAGGCCCCTACACCGGCAACGGCGGCTCGCTGCGCACCGGTACGCCCGCCGAGGTCGCGACCGAGGTCAGCGTCAACACGGCGTACGGCGTCGAGCGCGTCGTCCGCGACGCCTACGAGCGGGCCAACTCCCGCCCCCGCAAGAAGCTGACGCTGGTGCACAAGAACAACGTCCTCGTCTACGCGGGCCACCTCTGGAAGGGCATCTTCGACAGGGTCGGCCAGGAGTACCCCGAGGTCACCACCGACTATCTGCACGTCGACGCCGCGACGATCTTCTTCGTCACCCAGCCGGAACGCTTCGACGTGATCGTCACCGACAACCTCTTCGGCGACATCCTCACCGACCTCGCCGCTGCCGTGACCGGCGGCATCGGCCTGGCCGCTTCCGGCAACATCAACCCCACGGGGGACTTCCCGTCCATGTTCGAGCCCGTCCACGGGTCCGCGCCCGACATCGCGGGCCAGGGCAAGGCCGACCCGACGGCCACGATCCTGTCCGTCGCCCTCCTCCTGCGTCACCTCGGCCACGAGACAGAGGCCGCGCGGATCGAGGACGCCGTCGCCGCCGACCTGGCGGAGCGGGACGGCACCGCCCGTACCACCGACGAGATCGGCGACGCGCTCGCCGTACGAGTAGCGGGCTGACCCGTCGACTCTCGAAACCTCGAAGCCGCCGGGCCCACCAACCCGGCGGCTTCTCCTATGCGGCCTCCGGGTGCCACCATCGACCCACGGGCCGCAATCACGCTGTTTCTGCTCCGGTCCCACGCACTGCGATAATCGAGCGTGGGGCCGCGCCTTGCGGGGAAGCCCGGACGTCCTGGTACCGACGTACAGAAGTACTGACGTACCGGCGTTCCGGCAGCAGACGTGAAAGCGGTCCGTCACACACACACGGTGAAGGACACGCAGACATGACGACGACCACGATCGAGCTCAAGCCCTCCTCGAACCCCCTGTCCGCCGCGGAGCGCGAGGCGATCCTGGCCAACCCCGGATTCGGCCGCCACTTCACCGACCACATGGTGACGATCAAGTGGACGGAGGGCCGCGGCTGGCACGACGCCCAGCTCACGCCCTACGCGCCGCTGTCCATCGACCCGGCGAACATGACCCTGCACTACGCGCAGGAGATCTTCGAGGGGCTGAAGGCCTACCGCAGGCCCGACGGCTCGGTCGCGACCTTCCGTCCCGACGCCAACGCCAAGCGCTTCCAGATCTCCGCCCGGCGCCTGGCCATGCCGGAGCTGCCCGTCGAGACCTTCATCGCGGCCTGTGACGCCCTGGTCCAGCAGGACAAGGACTGGGTCCCGGCGCACGGCGGCGAGGCCTCGCTCTATCTGCGCCCGTTCATGATCGCGACCGAGGTCGGTCTCGGTGTGAAGCCGGCCAACGAGTACCTCTTCATCGTCATCGCGTCTCCCGCCGGGCCCTACTTCCCGGGCGGCGTGAAGCCCGTCTCGATCTGGCTCTCCGAGGACTACGTCCGCGCCGTCCCCGGCGGCATCGGCTTCGCCAAGACCGGCGGCAACTACGCCGCGTCCCTGCTCGCCCAGGCCGAAGCGGCCGAGCAGGGGTGCGCCCAGGTCGCCTACCTCGACGCCGTGGAGCACAAGTGGGTCGAGGAGCTGGGCGGCATGAACCTCTACTTCGTGTACGGCAACAAGATCATCACGCCCGAGCTCACCGGCTCGCTGCTCGCGGGTATCACCCGTGATTCGCTGCTCAAGCTCGCCCGTGATCTCGGCTACGAGGCCGAGGAAGGCCGGATCTCCATCGAGGACTGGAAGCGCGACACCGAGAACGGCACGCTCCACGAGGTCTTCGCCTGCGGCACCGCCGCCGTCATCACCCCGATCGGCCAGGTGAAGTCCGCGAGTGCCGAGTGGACGCAGGGCGACGGCGAGCCCGGCAAGGTCACGATGGAGCTGCGCAAGGCGCTGCTGGACATCCAGACCGGCAAGGCCGAGGACGTCCACGGCTGGGTGCACGAACTCGCCTAGGTCCCTGGTCCCTGCCGCCATACGGTGAAGGCCCCCGCGCGCTACACGCAGGCGGGGGCCTTCGCCGTAGTGCCGTACGGTCAGCGTCCCCGCCGGCGCTTGCGCTCGGCGACCTTGGACGAGCCGTCCGGCCCGAAACCGACCAGGACGTCGCCGAAAACGTAGATCAGGCTCGTGAGCCCTCGGACGACCTTGCCCAGGACGAGCGCCGCCTCTTCCATGATTCCTCCCCGATGTGCTCCCCCGACTGCCGTCAGTCCACGGCGGCCATGATCTTACTGGCCGGTTCGGTGACGGGTGCTCCCCCAGGTCGTAGGAGCAGCCCCGCGTAGACCACGCCTCCCACCACGCCGGAGAGCACGAAGCTGCAGTCCACACCGCCGGTCAACGTGAGCAGGGGCCCCTCGTAGAACGGCGTCGAGACCGAGAACAGACCCACCGCCGCGCCGGCCACCCAGGCGGCAGTCGCCCGCGGCTCCCAGCCCGCCCGGAACCAGTAGACGCCGCCCCGGGCGCGCCGGTTGTAGACCTGGAGCGCGTCGGCGTCGTACGCCCCGCGGCAGCGCAGATGCCCGATCAGGGTGATCACGGCCCAGGGCGTGCCTATCGCGGTGAGGACGAGCACGAACGAGGTCATCGCCGACCGGGCGCTCCAGGCGAAGTGGCCCAGGAAGACGAACGCGGTGGCGACGACCGCGACGATCACGGTGGCCATCGTGCGACTCGCCCTCGGGACGATCGCGTCCAGGTCGAGGCCCATCGAGTAGAGCATCAGACCGGCGTTTCCGACGGAGCCGGCCGCGGCGGCGAGCAGCAACGGGATCAGATACCAGGCGGGTGCCGCAGCGACCAGCGGATCCGCGTAGTCGAGCGAGGCGCGGGCCGCGAGCGCGGTGAAGGTGCCGAACAGCTGGGGGACCAGGAGACCGGCGAACAGGCCAAGACATGTTGCCCTGAGTACCGTGCGGGGCGCGTGCCGCCGTGGGGAGATGTAGCGGGTGTAGTCGCCGAGCAGGGTGATGAAGGCGATCGGGCCGCTGAGCCCCGCGGCCACCGCCGAGAGCGCCCAGGTCGGCCAGAAGGAGCCCAGCAGATATGGAGTTCCGGGCGGCGCCGTGACGGTCAGGTCGGGGGCGTATGCGGCGAGTCCGACGGCGAGCAGCAGGATCATGCCGAAAGTGAGGATCTTGCTCATCCGCAGCAGCAGCCGGTAGCCGAACACGGCGGCGATCACGGTGAGCACGGCGAGCACGGCGTAGACCAGTGAGTGGGTCACGTCGCCGGCCGGCAGCCCGGCGATCCGGGCGAGGGTGCCGACCATGACGTCGCCGCCTGTCCACAAGGTCAGCGCCGTGTAGCCGAGCGACAGCAGGAGGCCGACGACCGAACCGATGAGCCGTCCGCGCACGCCGAAGAACGCGCCGCTGGACGTGGAGAGGTTGGTCGCCGTGCGCAGGGACACGAGCGCGAGCGGCGCCGTCACGACCACACCGGCGACGGTACCCGCGACCACCGAGGTCACCGCGCCCCACAGGCCGAGACCGAAGGAGACCGGAAGCCAGCCGAAGACGATCACGCCGAGGCAGAGGTTGGAGCCGAGCAGGATCGCCACGAGATCGCGGGGACCACTGGTCCGTTCCACCTCGGGGATGGTGTCGACTCCACGCTGTTCGATCGGCATCGGGCTCTCCCTGCTACGCCGGCGAGTGTTTGAGTGTTGCTCTATATGAGCCGAGTCATGAGCTGCCGTCAATGCTTTCGATAAGGGAAAGCGAGGGTTAGAGTGTCGTTCAATCATCCGGAATCGGACGTGGGGATTCCGGTGTGGGGTATCTACAGGGAGGCGTGGGCACGTGCGACTGACCCCGACCGAGCGTGACCGGCTGCTGCTGTTCGGCGCCGCAGAACTGGCCCGGGCGCGGCGTGCCCGAGGGCTCAGACTCAATGTCCCGGAGGCGACCGCGCTGATCGCCGACACCGTGTGCGAGGCGGCCCGTGACGGTCGCCGGCTCGCCGAGGCCATCGCGGCCGCCCGCGCCGTCCTCGGCCCCGACGACGTTCTCCCCGGCGTCGCCGACGTCGTCACGGAAGTCCACGTCGAGGCCGTCTTCGACGACGGATCCCGCCTTGCGGTCGTCTCCGACCCCATCGGTGGCGGCGGCCTCGGCGACGAAGCGCCCGGCGCCGTGCTGCCGGTGCCCGCGGACCCGGAGGCGGAGCCCGCGATCCGGCTGACCGTGCACAACACCGCGGTCGTCCCCGTCAGCGTCACCTCCCACTTCCACTTCTTCGAGGTCAATCCCCGCCTCGACTTCGACCGGGCGGCGGCCTACGGCATGCGGCTCAGCGTCCCCGCCGGCTCGTCCGTACGCTTCGACCCGGGCGGAGAGGCCGAGGTCGGACTGGTGCCGATCGGTGGCGAGCGCATCGCGATCGGTTTCGCGGGCCTGGTCGACGGCCCGCTGGACGCTCCCGGCGCGCGGACGGAGGCCCTGCGCAGGGCAGTGGCGTGTGGCTACCTCGGCGCCCAGACCGCCGGGTCGACCGAGACCGGGGAGAGCACGCGGACCGGCACCGCGCGGACCGGGACCTCGCGGACCGCACCGCCGGCCACGGAGGAGGACCAGTGACCGGCATGGATCCGCGCGAGTACGCGAGCGTCCACGGCCCACGCGCCGGGGACCGTGTCGTCCTCGGTGACTCCGGACTGGTCGTCCGTGTCGAGTCGGACTCCCAGAAGCCGGGCGACGAATTCCTCGCCGGTTTCGGCAAGACTGCCCGTGACGGACTCCACCTCAAGGCCTCCGCCGTTCGCGACACCTGTGACGTCGTCATCAGCAACGTCCTGGTCATCGACGCCGTTCAGGGCATCCGCAAGGTGTCCGTCGGTATTCGCGAGGGCCGGATCGCCGGTATCGGACGAGCGGGGAACCCGGACACCCTCGACGGCGTGGACGTCGTCGTCGGCACCGGCACGTCCATCGTCTCCGGCGAGGGCCTCATCGCCACCGCCGGCGCCGTCGACACCCACGTACATCTGCTGTCGCCGCGTGTCATGGAAGCCTCCCTCGCATCCGGTGTCACCACGATCATCGGTCAGGAGTTCGGCCCTGTCTGGGGTGTTGGCGTCAACTCGCCATGGGCCCTCAAGCACGCCTTCAACGCGTTCGACGCCTGGCCCGTCAACATCGGCTTCCTCGCCCGCGGTTCGTCGTCCGGCGACGCCCCCCTCGTCGAGGCACTTGCCGAGGGCGGCGCATCCGGCTTCAAGGTCCACGAGGACATGGGCGCGCACACCCGCGCGCTCGACACCGCGCTGCGGGTCGCCGAGGAGTACGACGTCCAGGTCGCCCTGCACAGCGACGGCCTCAACGAGTGCCTCTCCGTCGAGGACACCCTGCGTGTGCTCGACGGCCGCACGATCCACGCCTTCCACATCGAGGGGTGCGGCGGCGGACACGTACCGAACGTGCTCAGGATGGCGGGCGTACCAAACGTCATCGGCTCCTCCACCAATCCGACCCTGCCCTTCGGCAGGGACGCGGTCGCCGAGCACTACGGCATGATCGTCTCCGTCCACGACCTCAAGACCGATCTGCCGGGCGACGCCGCCATGGCCCGCGACCGCATCCGCGCCGGGACGATGGGCGCCGAGGACGTCCTGCACGACCTGGGCGCGATCGGCATCACCTCCTCCGACGCGCAGGGCATGGGCCGCGCCGGTGAGACCGTCCGCCGCACCTTCGCCATGGCCGGGAAGATGAAGGCAGAGCTGGGCCCGATGGAAGGCGACGGCGCGCACGACGACAACGCGCGCGTCCTGCGCTACGTGGCCAAGCTGACGATCAACCCCGCGATCGCCCACGGCCTCGCCCACGAGATCGGTTCCATCGAGACCGGCAAGCTCGCCGACATCGTGCTGTGGAAGCCGCAGTTCTTCGGCGCGAAGCCGCAGCTCGTCCTCAAAGCAGGCTTCCCCGCCTACGGAGTCACCGGCGACCCGAACGCCGCCACCGACACCTGCGAACCCCTTGTCCTCGGACCCCAGTTCGGCGCCCATGGCGCGACTCCCGCGGACATCTCCGTGGCCTTCGTGTCCCGGGCCGCCGCCGCGCTCGGCGACGACAGGATGCCCACGCGGCGCCGCCGGGTCGGGGTACGGGGCACCCGGGGCATCGGCCCGAAGGACCTGCTCCTCAACTCCCGGGTCGGTGATGTGGCCGTGGACCCGCACAGCGGACTGGTCACCCTCGACGGCGATCCGATCCGCTCGGACCCGGTCGAGTCCATGTCCCTGAACCGCCTCTACTTCCTCTGAGGAAGCCGCCCCGACCCCTCAGGTCTTCCCCGGCCTTCCCCGATTCCGCCGAATCTCCGTACCCAAGGACCCGACATGACGTTCCGTATGCCACCCGAGTGGGCCCCCCACGAGCGCACCTGGATGGCCTGGCCCGGCCCCAACCCGACCTTCACCAACGACGAGGAGCTCGCAGAGGCCCGCGCCGCCTGGGCCGAAGTCGCCCGCGCCGTGAGCCGCTTCGAGCCGGTCACCGTCGTCGTGGGCCCCGGCCAGACCGAAGGCGCCCGTGAGCTCCTCGGCGCGGACATCGACATCGCGGAACACGAGCTCGACGACGCCTGGATGCGGGACATCGGCCCCACCTTCGTCACCGACGGCAAAGGCGGCCTCGCCGCCGTGGACTGGGTCTTCAACGGCTGGGGCGCCCAGGACTGGGCGCGCTGGGAGCACGACTCCAAGATCGCCCGCCATGTCGCGGACCTCGCCCATGTTCCCGTCCACTCCTCGGACCTGGTCAACGAGGGCGGCGCGATCCATGTCGACGGCGAGGGCACGGTCCTGCTGACGGACACCGTCCAGCTCGGCGCCGGGCGCAATCCCGGCTGGACCCGCGAGCAGGTCGAGGCGGAGATCCACGCCAGGCTCGGCACCGAGAAGGCGATCTGGCTTCCGCACGGGCTCACCGGCGACTACGGCATGTACGGCACCCAGGGGCACGTCGACATCGTCGCGGCCTTCGCCGCGCCGGGGGTCGTCCTGGTGCACAGCCAGCAGGACCCGGCCCACCCGGACCACGAGCGCTCCCGCACGTACATCGAGATCCTGAGGGGTCGGACCGACGCGCGCGGCCGCGCCCTGGAGGTCGTCGAGGTCCCTGCCCCGACGGTCCTCAAGGACGAGGAGGGCGACTGGGTCGACTACTCGTACATCAACCACTACCTCTGCAACGGCGGTGTGGTGCTGTGCGCGTTCGACGACCCGAACGACGAGGTGGCGGCGGGCATCTTCCGCCGTCTCTTCCCGGACCGCACGGTGACTCCCGTGGATGCGCGGGCGATCTTCGCGGGCGGCGGCGGTATCCACTGCATCACACAGCAGCAGCCGAAGGTCTGAAATCCGCTGGGTGGGCGGCCGCGGGTGTGACAGCCTGCGGCCATGCCCCTGATCAAGCACGACGCAGGCGCGTACGCACTGCAGATCCTCTACTCCGTGCCCGACGACGCCTGGTATCTGGAACTGGACGACGCCGCGAAGGGGACCACACTGATGACCGCGATCGTCCCGGACGAGGAGCCCGGTCGTGAGCCCACGGTCTGTTTCAACGCCGACGCCGGGCACCGGGACGTGCCGTACGAGGTCATGCGCTGGTTCATGGACCAGGTCGCGGAGGAGATCAGGAACAGTCGTGGCTGGATGGGGCTGCAGCCGGAGCTGGTCGAGACGATCCGTCAGCTGCGCCAGGTGTTCCTGGGCGTTGTCGCCGAGGACGAGTACCCGCCCCTGCTCGTGATTCTCTCCGGTCTGCACTCCGAGCACGACGTGGGCCTCGTGGTCGAGGGCGCCTTCGGCATCGACCGCGACGAGGCCGTCGCCGCCGCGGCGTCCGCGCTCTCGCACGGCAGGCCGTCCCCTGGCGAGGTCCGGGCGCTTCGCGCCCGCATGGCCGACGAAGGCTGGACGATCAGCGACGCCGACCGAGCCGGATCAGGTAGAACGTACGAGTGAAGCCACCGTTCCTGGAGATCGCCGAATGACACCCGCGGGCCGCCGTCGCAATGTCGCCCCGCCCCGGGAAGAGGTGCTGGCCGCGGCGATGGCGACCATCGCCGAGCGCGGGCTCGACGGGCTCACCATGGCCGGGCTCGGCCGGGAGGTCGGGATGAGCAGCGGCCACCTGCTCTACTACTTCCGGACCAAGGACGAGCTGCTGCTGCAGACCCTGGAGTGGAGCGAGGGCCGCCTCGGCGCCGAGCGCAGCGCGCTGCTGTCCAGGCTCGGCCCGGTGCGGGAGCGGCTCGAGGCGTACGTCGATCTGTACGTGCCCGACGGCCCCCGTGACCCGCACTGGACGCTGTGGCTGGAGGTCTGGAACCGCTCGCAGAACGCCGACGACGACGCCCGCGTCCGTCAGGCCGCGATCGAGCGGGCCTGGCACCGGGATCTGGTCGCGCTGCTCGCAGAGGGCATCTCGCGCGGCGAGTTCCGCGCCGTCGATCCGGACCGCTTCGCTGCCCGGCTGCGGGCTCTTCTCGACGGCTTCAGCGTGCATGTCGCCGTCGGCATACCGGGTACGAGCCGGGCTCAAGTGCTCGAGCATGTGGGGGAGTTCCTCTCGGACGCCCTCATTCCGGGAACATAACGAACGCAAGTACTCCCGATCGTTGCCGCATGCATCCTTGCCCGCTCCCGCCCCCTGCGGCACGGTTCCCCAACATGGGACGAGAGCACTGGAAAAAGATCTGGGTCGGGTCCGCCGGCAACATGGTGGAGTGGTTCGACTGGTTCGTGTACGCCAGCTTCGCCACATACTTCGCGGGGGCGTTCTTCCCCGACGGCGACGACACGGCGAAACTCATGAACACCGCGGGCATCTTCGCGGTCGGCTTCTTCATGCGCCCCGTCGGCGGCTGGCTGCTCGGCCGGGTCGGTGACCGCAGGGGCCGTAAGGCCGCGCTGACCCTGACCGTCTCCCTGATGTCCGCCTCCGCCGTGCTGATCGCGATCGCGCCGACGTACGGGGTCGCCGGGTACGGCGGAGCCGCCGTCCTGCTGATCGCCCGGCTGCTCCAGGGGCTGTCGGTCGGCGGGGAGTACGCAGCCAGCGCCACCTACCTCACAGAGGCGTCCGCGCCGCAGCACCGCGGCTTCGCGTCCAGCTTCCAGTACGTGTCGATGACCGCGGGCCAGATCGTCGGCCTCGGGCTGCAGATCGTGCTCCAGCGCACCATGTCCGAGGAGGCCCTGCACAGCTGGGGCTGGCGCATCCCGTTCATCATCGGTGCCCTCGGCGCGGCCGTCGTCTTCTATCTGCGCCGCAACATGCTGGAGACCGAGGTCTACGAGGAGTCGGCCGGCGACACCCCGGCGAAGGACAAGGGCACCCTCAAGGAACTGTGGGCGCACAGGCGCGAGGCGTTCCTGGTCGTCGCACTGACCATGGGCGGGACGGTCGCGTACTACACGTACACCACCTATCTGACGAAGTACCTGTCCAACTCGGCCGGACTGCCCAAGCAGACGGCCACCCTCGTCTCCTTCTGCGCGCTGATCGTCTTCGCGTGCCTACAGCCCCTCGCGGGCAAGCTGTCCGACCGCATCGGCCGACGCCCGCTGCTGATCACCTTCGCGCTGGGTTCCACCTTCCTGACCGTGCCGATCATGACGATGCTCAAGCACGCGGGCTCCTTCTGGCCCGCCCTCGGGCTCTCCCTCCTCGCCCTCGTCGTGATCACCGGCTACACCTCGATCAATGCCTGTGTGAAGGCCGAGCTCTTCCCGACGGGGATCCGCGCCCTCGGTGTGGCGCTTCCCTACGCCATCGCCAACGCGCTCTTCGGGGGCACGGCGGAGTACGTGGCGCTCTGGTTCAAGGACGCGGGCCTGGAGTCCGGCTTCTACTGGTACGTCGCCGGGTGCGCCGCGGTCTCGCTGGTGGTGTACCTGACGATGCGCGAGACGCGGGACATCGATCTGGGCCGGGTCGGCAGGTCCGATCCCGAGGCGGCCCCGGCGACCGAGCGGGCATCGACGACCGGCGCCTCCATCTGACGGCGGAATCGCTCGCGGGCGCTGTCCCTCCGGCTGGGCGCCGGCCGGACGGCGCCCGCGCTCGGATCGCCTCGATCGCGCGTCGTCCCGTTGCCCACAGAGCGGCCCGCATGGTGAGACCGGCGTCCACGTATGCGTGGACCTGTGGCAGACTTCCACCGTGCTCGCATTCGCCATGATTATCGGCAGCAGCGCGCCGGTCCGCAGTGATCACTGACCACGACGCAACCTTCGTGACAGTGGCACCGTGCCTCAGACCCGCGCGCAGACCTCTCGCACCCGCGAGGGGTTTTTTCGTTTTTCGGCCACACCCCGGCCGGACTCGGAACGCGCGCGAAGATGGGGGCAAGTGGAGCCAGAAGTTCCGGAGCCACTCTTCCGACAGGAGTCACCACCGCCATGACCACGACAGGCAGCAGCCTCGACGCCAGTCGCGACGACAGCTCGCATGTCGACGACAGCTTCCACGTCTTCGACACGACACTGCGCGACGGTGCCCAGCGCGAGGGCATCAACCTGACCGTCGCGGACAAGCTGACGATCGCCCGGCACCTGGACGACTTCGGCGTGGCCTTCATCGAGGGAGGCTGGCCCGGTGCCAACCCCCGCGACACCGAGTTCTTCGCCCGCGCCCGCCAGGAGATCGAGTTCAAGCACGCCCAGCTCGTCGCCTTCGGCGCCACCCGCCGCGCGGGTGGCTCGGCCGCCGAGGACCCGCAGGTCAAGGCACTCCTTGACTCGGGCGCGCCCGTGATCACACTGGTCGCCAAGTCCCATGACCGCCATGTCGAACTCGCGCTGCGCACCACCCTGGACGAGAACGTCGCGATGGTCCGCGACACCGTCTCCTACCTGCGCGAGCAGGGCCGCCGGGTCTTCGTCGACTGCGAGCACTTCTTCGACGGGTACAAGGCCAACCCGGAATACGCGAAAGCCGTCGTCCGGGCGGCCTCGGAGGCGGGCGCGGACGTCGTGATCCTCTGCGACACCAACGGCGGCATGCTGCCCGCCCAGGTCCAGGCCGTGGTCTCCACCGTCCTCGCCGACACCGGCGCCCGCCTGGGCATCCACGCCCAGGACGACACGGGCTGCGCCGTCGCCAACACCCTCGCCGCGGTGGACGCGGGCGCCACCCATGTCCAGTGCACCGCCAACGGCTACGGCGAGCGCGTCGGAAACGCCAACCTCTTCCCGGTCGTCGCCGCGCTGGAACTCAAGTACGGCAAGCGCGTCCTCCCCGAGGGCGCGCTCCAGGAGATGACCCGGATCTCGCACGCCATCGCCGAGGTCGTCAATCTGACGCCCTCCACGCACCAGCCCTATGTGGGTGTTTCCGCCTTCGCCCACAAGGCGGGCCTGCACGCATCCGCCATCAAGGTCGACCCCGACCTGTACCAGCACATCGACCCCGAGCAGGTCGGCAACACCATGCGGATGCTGGTGTCCGACATGGCCGGCCGCGCCTCGATCGAGCTCAAGGGCCGGGAGCTCGGCATCGACCTGGGAGGCGACCGCGAGCTCGTCGGCCGCGTCGTCGAGCGCGTCAAGGAGCGCGAGCTCAGGGGCTACACCTACGAGGCCGCCGACGCCTCCTTCGAGCTGCTGCTGCGGGAGGAGGCGGAGGGCAGACCGCGCACGTACTTCCGTACGGAATCGTGGCGCGCGATCGTCGAGGACCGCCCCGACGGCACGCACGCCAACGAGGCCACGGTGAAGATGTGGGCCAAGGGCGAGCGGATCGTCGCGACCGCCGAGGGCAACGGCCCGGTCAACGCCCTGGACCGGGCGATGCGGGTCGGCCTGGAGCGGATCTACCCCCAGCTCGCCAAGCTGGAGCTCGTCGACTACAAGGTCCGCATCCTCGAGGGCCGCCACGGCTCCGAGTCCACCACCCGGGTGCTCATCACGACGAGCGACGGCAGCGGCGAGTGGTCGACGGTAGGCGTCGCGGAGAACGTGATCGCGGCGTCATGGCAGGCGCTGGAGGACGCGTACACATACGGACTGGTGCGGGCCGGGGTCGAGCCGGCGGAGTAGCCGGGCAGACCGAGCCGACGGAGTGCGCCGGTCGGCCGCACCGAAGCGGTGGGCCGGCCGGTCGCCCCGGAGAGCCCGGTGGAGCCGACAAGTCGCGGAGAGTGAGCGGGAGCTCTCCCTCTGACTTGTGAGCTATGTCCTTATTTGTTCCCCTCGGGTAGCGTCAAAGCATGAGGATCAGGCCGTTCACCTTGCTGTCGGCCCTCGCCGGGCTGGCGCTGCTCCTGCTGTTGGCCCTGGCCCCTGGCGCGAGCGCCAGGGCCACGGACATCTCCGACGCGGCCAAGGCCCTGAAGCAGGGCCCCGTCTACGTCGATCCGGGCGCCCGCTCCCAGCTCTCCAAGGCCGACGAGAAGGCCCTCGAGCAGAAGATCGAGGACGCGGACAAGCCCGTGTTCATCGCCGTACTGCCCGAAAGCCCGGCCTTCCCCGCGGACAGCGTTCTGCGTGATCTGCGCACCTCGACCGGGATCACGGGACTGTACGGAGTCCGCCTCGGAGACCGCTTCGACGCGGGCGCGGACGCCGCCGTGATGCCCGCCAACGCCGTACAGAACATCGTGGCCGGAGTGAGGACCCCCGGCGTCGACGCCGCCACCCAGCTCAACAACTTCGTCGACCAGGCACTCCCGACCGTGAAGGGCACCGGCCCCGCCTCCTGGAACTCCGGATCCGGCGCCGGAGCGGGCGGCGTCTCCCTCAGCGCACTGATCGTACTGGGCACGGTCCTCCTCGCCGGTGGCGTGGGCACGTACACCGTCGTCCGCCGCAACCGCCGTCGCCGCGCCGAGGAGGAGCGGGCCGCGCTCGAGAAGCTGCGCGTCGTCGTGGACGAGGACATCACCGCCTACGGCGAGGAACTCGACCGGCTCGACTTCCACCCGTCGGAGCCGGGGGCCGACGACGCCATGCGCGCGGACTACGAACGCGCCCTCGACTCCTACGAGAACGCCAAATCCGCCATGGCGGCGGCCCGGCGCCCGCACGACGTCCGGCCGGTGACCGAGGCCCTGGAAGCAGGCCGCTTCTCGCTCGCGACCCTCGCCGCCCGTCGTGAAGGCGCCCCGCTCCCCGAGCGTCGCGCGCCCTGCTTCTTCGACCCGCGCCACGGGCCCTCCACGACCGACATGACCTGGACCCCGGCCACCGGCGTCGCCCGAGAGGTCCCCGTCTGCGCGGCCGACGCGGCCCGCCTGGCGGACGGCCAGGACCCGCTGGCCCGCCACGTCGAAACCGAATCCGGCTCCCGCCCCTACTGGGAGGCGGGCCCCGCGTACGGCCCCTGGGCCGGCGGCTACTTCGGCGGCGGCATCCTGCCGGGTCTGCTGGTGGGCACCCTGCTGGGCAGCGCCCTGTCCACCCCGGCGTACGCGACCGAGTACGGCGGCGGCGACTTCAGCGGCGGTGACGTCTCCGGCGCGGACTTCAGTTCCTCCGACTTCGGTGGCGGCTTCGGTGGCGGCGACTGGGGCGGCGGAGGCGGCTTCGATGCGGGCGGAGGCTTCTGATGCGCACCAAGAAGTGGAACGTCGAGATCGTCATCACGGAGAACGACCGCACCACGACGGCCGAGGCCCGTCTCCGCGGCCAGAACGAAGAACTGATCGTCGGCGAGGGCACGGCCCACCGCAACCGGGCCGACCAGGACATCCCCCACATCGGCGACGAACTCGCGGTGGCACGGGCGCTCAGCGGCGTGAGCCATGAGCTGATGCACGAGGTGGCCTCGGAGATAGAGACCCGGACGGGGGAGCGGGTGGGACGGCTGCGGGAGTAATGCATCGGCCGGGGCCCGAGAACGTCGCCGTGGAACGTGGCGTGTGCGGCTGAGTAACTGTTCGACACGGGGTGGGCGGTCGACGATCATGTGACCCGATGACACGGGCGGACCGGCGTCTGAGCGGTTCCGGCAGTCAGAGGCATGACTGGGGTGAAGGGCGGCGAGAGCCACTTCATCGACCGCTGGTCGGTTTGGAGCTGTTGGCCCGGAGCCGCCGCACGGACGCCGTGTCGGTCCTCTGCCCTACTCTTCAGCTTCCGCAAGGGATCCAGAGGCCATTTCCCAGGGGGGAAAGAACATGGCGACACCGCCACAGAACATTGATCCGCATCCTGCCCCGCAGCCTCGGCCTGCAGCAGCACCGCTTCACGGGCCCTCAGGGGTCGACCCGCGAGGCTGCCAGTTCTGCGGGGGGTTGCCGGCGATCAAGGCCACAGTCCGGGGACATCAGGGACTACTGGTCATCATGCGGTTCCTCAAGCAGCGGGGGTACTTCTGTCGCACCTGCGGGATCGCCCTTCACCGTGAGATGACCACCAAGACGCTGTGGCAGGGCTGGTGGGGCATCGCCTCCTTCGTGATCGCTCCGGTCACCCTGCTGGCCAACCTTGTCGCTCGCGCCCGCTTCGGTCGAATGGCACCTCCCGCCAACGGCCTGCGACCTCCGCTCGATCCCGGCAAGCCGGTCGTACGACGTGCCGGAACGCTCGGCGTCTTCGCGCCGTTCCTCATCGTCGGTGTCCTCGCGATCACCGCGAAGCTGGACGACAGCGCGAACACCGCGGCTGTCGGTGAGTGCCTGCGCAACAGCGGCACGGAAAGAGCCCCTGACTTCGCTGTCGTCGACTGCCGTTCGCCCGAGGCGCAGTTCAAGGTCGAGGAGCGACACGAAGGTGTCGACGCGCGCTGCGACCGCGAGCGCTTTGCCGAATACGCCGAGTACGCCGAGTCCGGAGGCCGAGTCGGCTTCACCCTGTGCCTCAGTCCCCTGCCTGAGAAGTCCTGACCAGGACGCTCGCTGTGCTGGTCGGTGATGAGCCAGGTGGCCGGGGCAAAGGAAGCTTCGTGGATGTCACCGCGTCCCTCCCACCGGTTGCGGTGTCAGCCCGGCGCGGTACCTGCCGATGGCGTGGCGCCCGGCTCGCGGGCCGGGGCTTTTGCGAGCCCCGGCCGCGTGCTGGTGAGCGGCACGATTCCGGAGGTTGCTGCGGCATCGCCCCGACTACCGGAGCGGCCGGTTGCGAGGCCCGTCGACGTCCGTCCAGGCGGCCGCGGCCGACGCCCGGTTCGGGGAGAGCCGGGGAAGCGGATCTTTGGGCTCGGCCTGCGCAACTCAGCGATCAGTTGAGTCAGCGCTCGGAGACGAAGCTGGCCCAGGTTGCGGGGGAGACCGTGAGCACGGGGCCGTCGGGGGTCTTGGTGTCGCGGATGTGGACGGCGGAGGGGTGGGCGGCGATCTCGACGCAGTTGCCGCCTTGGCTGCCGCTGTGGGTGGACTTGTGCCAGTCGTAGGCGACTTCGATGCAGTCGCCGCCCTGGCTGCCGCTGTAGCTGGACTTGAACCAGTCAAGGTCTGCTGCGCCGGTCATGTCGCTCCTAGCAGGTTGTCCAGCAGGCGCTTGCTCTCGTCGGGGGAGAGTGCCTGCGAGCGCAGCATCCCATATTTCTGCTGAAGCTCACTGACCTTGTCCGGGTCATCGTGAAGGAAGCTGATCAGCTGCCCCTCGATGTAGGCCAGTTGATGGTGATCCGGGGTTTCCAGCAGCACCATCGGACCGTCGAGTCCTGCATGTGTCACGCGGTCTGTCGGCATGATCTGGAGTCCTAGGAAGGGAAGCTCGGCACATCGGCGCAGTTGTTGGTTCTGGCTCCGCAACACCTCCGGGCCACCGATCGGGCGATGCAGGATGGACTCTTCCAGCAGGAAGTTGACCATCGGGCGTGGTCTGCGCGCGAAGACCTTCTGCCGGTCCAAGCGTGCTTGTACCCATTCCTCCAACTGTTCCTCATCCAGAGGTGGGTAGAGGCAGGAGAACACCGCACGCGCGTAGTCCTCAGTCTGCAGCAGCCCCGGTACGGCCTGTGTCTGGTACGACAGCAGCGTCACCGCCTCCTGCTCGTGCTCCACGAAGTCCTGCGCGAACGCCGGGAACCGCTCCCTCTCCGGCACCTTCTCCACCGCGATCTGCAACGCCCGCTTCGTGTCGAGCAGCTCGTCCAGCGCGATCGCCAGATCCAGCTTCAGCGGTCTTCGGCCCTGCTCGATGGACGCGATCGTGTCCTCGCCCACGCAGAACCGGGTGGCCAGCGCGGCCTGGGTCATCCGGGCCTCCTTGCGGAAGCCCGCGAGTTGGGCGCCGATCACATGCCAGGAGGTGACCCTCTTGTTGCGCTTCGCTGGGTGCATGAAGCTGCCCTTCCCGCCGCACGCCGCCGACGATCCGTCACGAGCCGTACAACTCGGCTGTACGGCCTGACTCACTGCTCCACGATAGTTACGTGCTGTGACAGTGGGCGCATGAACGACGCAATCCAACCCGCCCTCGTCCGCGAGGCGTTCTACCGGCGTGAACGCCGATCCGTGCCCGCCGCACGTGAGTTCGCCGACAGGGCGCTCGCCGACTGGCGGGTGACCCGCCGTGCCGACGACGTGCTGCTGTGCGTGAGCGAGCTGGCGACGAACGCCCTGCTGCACGGGGTGCCGCCCGGCCGTGGCTTCCGGCTGCACCTCCGCCTGGACGAGGTGCTGCGGGTGGAGGTCCACGACAGCGGTGACGGCGAGGTCCGGGCCCCGGAACCGGTCGGTGACGCCGACGCGGAGTCCGGGCGCGGGCTGCTGCTCGTCGCCGCGGTCGCCGACAAATGGGGGGTGGGGGAGCGGAACCCGGGCAAGGTCGTGTGGTGCGAATTCGCCGACCTGGCAGAGGTTCCGCGGCTCAGCCGTACCGGTCGAAGAGCGCCTGGATGTAGTCCTCCAGGCGCTGCGTGAGGAAGCCGGGAGTCAGGTCGTCCCGCCCCAGTTCGCGCCAGGGCACGGCGACCTTTTCCGCGTCCGGGGCGAAGGCGAGCGCGTCGAGCAGCCGCCAGTACAGATGGCCGGCGTGATCCTCGTCCAAGGTGCCGCCCGCCGCGACGTACCGGTCGGCGAACTGCATTCCGGCGGCGGGGCCGTGCAGCAGGGCCAGCGCGGTGGAGCAGTGGGCCACGTCCAGGTCGGCCGGTCCCCAGGAGGTCTCCACCCAGTCGACGACTCCGGTGATCCGCAGTTCCTCGCCGGCTCCGCCGAAGAGGACATTGCCGGGGTGGAAGTCCCGGTGCAGGAAGCAGCCGTGGTACGCCGGGGCTTCGTGGCGGATGGCGTCCACGGCACGGCGCCACAGCTCCGGGCGCTCGGTGGGCTCGGGGAGCCTTACCCGATCGGGCGCGGTCCAGGCCTCGTACGTACGAGGGCGGGCGTCCGCCGGAACGTCCACCCGGTGGATACGGACCAGTTGACGGGCCAGGAGCTCGGCCCGCTTCTGCGAGCCCTCGTCATCCGCTCGCACACTGCCGGGCAGCAGCGACATGAGCAGAGAAGGGTGGTCGCAGTGCGTCGCCGTTGCGTCGACGTCGTGGAGCAGGGCTGCCGGGACGTCCGTATCGGCGAGCAGACGCAGGATGCCGGCCTCGCGGGTGAGCAGCCC
This sequence comes from Streptomyces sp. NPDC057445, assembly GCF_042802855.1. Lineage (NCBI taxonomy): Bacteria > Bacillati > Actinomycetota > Actinomycetes > Kitasatosporales > Streptomycetaceae > Streptomyces > Streptomyces sp. NPDC057445. Next base: position 275,220 of record NZ_JBHVDH010000004.1, read on the forward strand.
TTCCGCGTGGCGCACGTAGAACTCCTTGACGAAGGACCGGAGCACGAGCACATGCCCGTCGCTCCCTCCCGGGCCGGAAATGCTCAGTCTTCGCATCTCCGATGTCCAGCCGCCACGCAGTCGCTCGACACCCTCGATGCGGGCGGTCGCAGGCAGCCCCTTCTCCACCCATGCGCGAGTGGCCGCCCAGCCTTGATCGTCGACGCGTCCCCCGGTCATGAGGGGGAGTTTATCGACGGTTGCCGACTTCACGCCGGACTTCCGGGCTGCCACGGACGAAACTCCGCGCTGTCGAGGACGAGGCCACGCGGGCGGTGTCCGGTGGACCTGGAGGCGGGAGTGTCCGACAGGTGACCTGGATCTGAAGCGCGGCTGACCGGTGACGCAGGGGCCCGTCGTTCCGAGGCGAGACCGGCAGACGCACGAGCGCCCGCCCCTCCGGCTTCCGGAGGACTTCCCGGGAAGCGGAGTAGCGGGCGTGCTCGTGGCAAGGGCGCCGGGAGAAGCTCCCGGCAGCGGGATCAGGCGGCAGCCTTGACCGCGGAGATGTCGAAGTTCAGCTTGACCTTGTCGCTGACCATCACGCCGCCGGTCTCCAGCGCCGCGTTCCACGTCAGGCCCCACTCGGAGCGCAGGATCTCGGCGCTGCCCTCGAAGCCGACGCGCTCGGCGCCGTAGACGTCGGTGGCGGAGCCGTTGAACTCCAGGTCGATGCTCAGCGGGCGGGTGACGTCCTTGATGGTGAGGTCGCCGGTGATGCGGTACGTCTCGCCACCCAGCTGCTCGGCCTTGGTGGACCGGAAGCTCATCAGCGGGAACTGCTCGGCGTCGAAGAAGTCTCCGCTGCGCAGGTGGCCGTCGCGGTCCGCGATGCCGGTGTCGATGCTGGTGATCTTGACGTCGATGGCGGCGGTGGAGGAGGCCGGGTCGGAGCCGTCCAGCTTGAGCTTGCCCTCGTGCTCGCCGAAGGTGCCGCGGACGTTGGTGACCATGGCGTGGCGGACGGTGAAGCCGATGCTGCTGTGGGCCGGGTCGATGGTGTATTCGCCGGTCAGTGCGGCCAGCGCGGGGTCGACCTCGCGCGGGGCGGTGGCGACGGCGGTCTCGTTGTTCTTGCGGTTGAACAGACCCATGACTTGCTCCTTGGGACGTTGTGGGCGGGCGGTGGAGTGACCTTCCCGGCCACTCGTTGATGGTTCAACAAAGACCACCATAGAGCCATTCCCGTTCAACTTTCAACAATTCCGGGTGTGGGTTTCCCGGAGTTCACCCGGAGGGCGCCGCGGCCCCCTGGCGGACGCGCGCAGCCCTCGGGCACCATCGGTCTGCTCCACCTGCACCCCCGGTCCCGTCGGAAGCACGGGCACCAGCACCAGCTCCGTCATCGGTTCAGCTCCGTCATCGGTTCAGTGCCGTCATGAGTCAGTAGCGGTCGGCAACGTTCGGTCACGCTCAGCACGGTCAGCAGGAGGGAACCCGCCATGAAGGTCCGCACGGTCCTCAGCGCGCTCGCGCTCGTCGTCGGCGCACTCTTCGCCCCTGGATTCGGTGTCGTCACCGGCGCCACCGACGCCTACGCCGTCTCCAAGATCAGTCACGCCACCGCGACCTCGATGTTCAGGTCGTCCGGGATCACCTGGTCGTCGTCCGGTGGCTGCTCGGACCGCAACAACCCGTCGTGCACGTCCTTCGAGCAGCTCAACCTCGCCACCGCGAAGGGCGCGCAGACCCTCAGGAGCGCGAGCGGCTGCGCGCTCAACATCACCGGCGGTACGGAGACCGGGCACGCCGGAGGCACGTACTCGCACTGGAACGGCTACAAGCTCGACTACAGCAAGTACACATGCATCGGGAACTACATCAAGAACACCTTCACCTACATCGGCGCCCGTCCCGGAGACGGCGCCCCGCAGTGGAGGTCCGGCTCAGGGAACGTCTACGCGGACGAGGGCAGCCACTGGGATGTGACGTACTACAACTGCGGTGGTTGCTGAGCCGCACGGAGGCCTTGACGCGAGCGGGTGTCCCGGGCTGTCGACCGACGGCCCGGGACACCGGCCGGGCGTCAGGAGGTGACCGTCGCCCCGGCAACCGCCGCCGGACGGCGGGCTGTCCGTCCGGGCGGAGTCGTAGGTCGTCCACTTGGACTGACAGAACAGGCTTCTTGGACTGGGCTCGCCGCAGCCGTACGACGTCGTTGACCGGGCCATGACGCGGCGGCTACCCAGTCCCCATGCCGCTCACCCGCAGCCCCCGCACCCTCCTCGCCGTGGCCGTCGCCATGGCCGCCGTCGTGTCGCTCTCCGGCCCCGTGACCGCCGCCCCGGAACCGGACGGCGGAACGCCCGTCCTCCTCTCGGGCCCGCTGGCCGTCGCCGTCGCGGAGGACTTCCCGCGGGTGCTGTCCTACACCGACCGCGCCACCGGCGCCCGTCTCGCCGGCAGCACCCGGCCTGTCACCGAGGTGACGATCAACGGCACCGCCCATCCGGTGAGACTGAAGGCCGCGCCCGTCGTCGGGGCCGCGAGCGCCGCGTACACGTTGACCTTTCCGGGCCTCCCTCGTGTCGAGATCGACGCCACGCTCTCGGTCTCAGGCCGCGCCACCGCCTTCAGGGTCACGGCGGTCCGGGACACGGAGGAGTTCCGGGTCGGGACCATCGACATCCCCGGGCACGACCTGGTCTCGGTCGCAAGCACGGATACGGGCGCAGCGACCGCGTTCACCCGACTCGACCCCGACTCGACGAGGACCGCCGATGTGTTCGGCCGGGTCACGGAGGCGACCGCCCCCGAGCCCGTGCCCGTCGGGGCCTCGTACGCCCTCGTCAGCACCGGCGCCCTCGCCGCCGCCGTCGAGTCGAACTCCAGTTACGACAGGCCCTCCGGCGCCACGAACGGCGACGACGCCCGCTTCTGGCACCAGGCCCGCAGGGACGCGGACGGCAGCGCCCGGGTCGGGGTGTGGTCAGGCCAGTGGACCTACCGGGGGGCGGGCGCGCCCGCGGCAGAGAGCGGCAGGAACCTGCCCTGGGCCAAGGTCGTCGTCACGCCCGACGCCAACGGTGACGGGAAGACCGACTGGCAGGACGGTGCCGTTGCCTTCCGCTCGATCGGCGTCAGGGCACCGGGCAGCGACGACACCCCCGACCGGGTCGTCACCCACATCCCCTTCAACTTCGCCAGCCAGGCCACCCACCCCTTCCTGCGCACTCTCGACGACGTCAAGCGGATCTCGCTCGCCACGGACGGCCTGGGGCAGCTCGCCGTCCTCAAGGGGTACGGCGCGGAAGGGCACGACTCCGCCCACCCCGACTACGGCGGCAACTACAACAAGCGCGCCGGTGGACTCGGCGACCTCAACAAGCTGCTGAGGAGCGGCAGGAAGTGGGGCGCGGCCTTCGGCGTGCACGTCAACGCCACCGAGTCGTACCCCGAGGCGAGGAACTTCAGCGAGACCCTCGTCGACAGGACCAGGCCGGGCTGGAACTGGCTGAACCAGAGCTACTACATCGACCAGCGCCGCGACATCGGCAGCGGTGACCTCGCCCGCAGATTCCGGCAGCTCCGCGACGAGACCGACCGCAATCTGAGCTTCCTCTACATCGACGTGTACCACTCGCACGGCTGGATCGCCGACAAGACCGTCCAGGCCGTGCAGGCGCAGGGCTGGACCATCGGGACCGAGTGGTCCGACAAGTTCGAACGGGCCTCGCTCTGGTCGCACTGGGCCAACGACCTCGACTACGGCGGCGCGACGAACAAGGGCCTGAACTCGCAGATCATCCGGTTCATACGGAACGGCGAGAAGGACATCTGGAACAACCACCCGGTCCTCGGCCAGAGCGCACTCGAGGACTTCGAGGGCTGGACCGGCGAGACCGACTGGACGAAGTTCTACGCCAACATCTGGGAGCGCAACCTTCCCGCGAAGTTCCTTCAGCGGCAGGAGATCACCCGCTGGCACGGGAACGACATCACGTTCACGGGCGGCATGCGGGCAACCGTGGAGGACGGCCGCCGGACGTTCTACGACCAGGGGCGCAAGGTCCTCGACGGGGACCGCTACCTGCTGCCGTGGAACGGCGGGAAGAAGCTCTTCCACTACAACAAGGCCGGCGGAACCAGCAGTTGGGCGGTGCCCGGCACCTCGTACACCGTCCACCGGCTCACCGACAACGGCCGCGTGAAGACCGGAACCGTCCACGCGGCCGACGGCAGGATCACCCTCGACGCACAGGCCGGGCAGCCGTACGTCCTCTACCCCGGCAGGGCGGCGCCCGAGCAGGCCGCACCCCGCTGGGGCGAAGGCACGCCCGTGGCCGACCCGGGGTTCAACGACCTGGAGCTGAGCGACTGGCGCAGGACCGGCACCGTCACCCGTGAGACCGACGACCACGGCCGCAACGCGGCCCGGCTCGCCGGATCCGGGACCGCCCCCGCCGCGCTCTCCCAGCGCATCACCGGCCTGAAGGCGGGCAAGCGGTACACCGCATCCGCGCTCATCGAGGTCGAACCGGGCAAGGAGCGGCGTACGACGCTCAGCGTCGGGGGCCGGTCCGTCACCGTCGAGCGGTCGGCGGTCGAGGACCAGGTCGCCGCGTCCGACCGGCACGGCAGCCGTTTCCAGCGCGCGAAGGTCAACTTCACCGCGCCGCGCGGCGGGACCGCGACCCTCCGGATCGAGGCGGCGGCGGGGAGCGCGGCGACCGTGCGCGTCGACGACGTCCGCCTCGTCCGGAACGCCCCTGCCACCAAGGCGGGCACCGTCGTCCACGAGGACTTCGAAGCCGTCGACCAGGGCTGGGGACCGTTCCTGAAGGGTGACGCGGGCGGCGCCACCGACCCCCGGACCCACATCAGCCGACTGCACGCCCCGTACACACAGGCGGGCTGGAACGGAAAGCTCGTCGACGACGTCCTCGGCGGCACGGAGTCCCTCAAGTCCCACGAGGAGAACGCGGGTCTCGTCTACCGGACCGCTCCCTGGACCGTACCGATGCGGGACGGGCACAGCTACCAGGTGGAGTACGACTACCGGTCGAGCCACGCGGGGGCGTACGAGTGGGTCACCGGCTACGACCGCGTCCGCGGCGGCCAGGTCGAGACCCGCCGCACGCCCATCGGCGCCCGGAGGACGACCGGGCGCTACACCGGGACCGTCACCGCGGGCTGCGGCGACACCTGGACCGGACTGCGCAAGCGCGGGGACGCACCGGACGGGGCGGACTTCGTCCTCGACAACTTCACGGTGACGGATCTCGGACGGTCGGGGCGGGCGCCCGCGTGCGGCACCCTGAGCGTGGCGGCCGCGGCCGAAGCGCTGGAGCCGGGCGCAGGGAACGCGGTCAAGGCCGTCTTCACGAACGACGAGGCGACGGCCGTCACCGATGTGTCGCTGAGGCTGAGCCTCCCCGAGGGCTGGACGGCAGAGCCCGGGGGCCCCGTCTCCTTCGCGTCGGTCGCCCCCGGCGCCAAGGCCACGGCCGACTGGCAGGTCACCCCGCCCGTGGACGCCGGGTACGGCACGTACGAGCTGGGTTCGTCGGCCTCGTACACCACAGGGGGCCTCGGGCGCACTCTCGGAGCGGTCACGACCGTGCGGACCCTGCCGCCCCCGCCCGCAGGCGACGCATGGGCAAGCGATCTCGACTGGACGGCCGCCGAGAACGGCTGGGGACCGGTCGAGCGGGACCGTTCCAACGGCGGGACGGGCACGGGTGACGGCAGCCCGCTGACGATCGGGGGCGTGGGGTACGAGAAGGGCCTCGGCACCCACGCCCCGGCGAAGGTCCGCTACCACCTGGGCGGCAGATGTGCCTCCTTCACGGCAGAGGTGGGTGTGGACGACGTCCAGGCGTCGCGCGGCAGCGTGCGTTTCGGTGTGACGGCCGACGGTGCGGAGAGAGTGTCCTCGCCCGTGCTGAAGGCCACGGACTCCGCCTGGAGCCTGAGCGCCGACGTGACGGGCGCGAAGTACGTGGAACTCGTCGTGGACGACGGGGGCGACGGCAACGGCAACGACCACGCGGACTGGGGGAGCGCACGCTTCCACTGCGGGCCCTGAGCCGGGACCGGCCGACGGCCGGGCCCGCACCACGTCCCCGCGAGGCCGGCCGGAGCGTCGCACACCCTCGCCGCGACGGCCGAGCGACTGCTCCACAACCCTTCGGCAGGACCGCCGGTCAGCCCCTCCGGCTCGGCCGTGGGGCCGATCCGGTGAATGGCGCGCGTGCGTATCTGCTGCTGCCCGACGCCTCCCGGAAGGCCCTCACGGCCCGCGCGGCGAACCCCGGTCGGCTGGAGATCCCCGACAAGACCGCCGAGCCTCGGACGGTCGCCGTCCGCGCCCCCGGATCCACCGCAGAGGAGTTCCGTCCGGCGGGTACGGTGGGGCGGGCCGACCGCGACGGCCCCGACGGGGGTGCGCATCCGGACGCGGCCGGGCCGGACGGCCGCACCTCACCTCGATGAACCAGTACATTCCGGGCAACTCTTGGAGCTCGCCCGGCGCCGCCCGCTCCGGCGGAACCCGACCGGTGATCCGTCCGCCGAGGCCCTCACCAGGAGCCGCTCGCCGTGGTGGCGCACCACCCCGGTGGGCGTCCGTCGCCACCCCCGCGGTCAGGTGGCCACCGGCTGACGGACGGATGACGCTCTTGTCGGACCCAGACAATCCGGGGCAGCCCCACACTGGTACTTCGCCTGCAGTGCGGAGTGGTTCTGTCCGAGGCTGACAGGAGAACGGTCGCGAGACTGTACGGAGTCAACGGCGGGATTTTCTTGTTCGGGTCCGTAGGGTCGTTACATGACCGTTTTGGACGAGACCGCCGGCGAGCCGACCGACGCCCGCGGGCGTGTGGCAGAGCTGCACGCCCTTCGCGAAGAGGCGCGCCGTGGCCCCAGTGAGCGCGCGACCGAGGCGCAGCATGCCAAGGGCAAGCTGACCGCACACGAGCGGATCGAGCTGCTGCTGGACGCGGGCTCGTTCCGGGAGGTCGAGCAGCTGCGGCGGCACCGGGCGTCCGGCTTCGGCCTGGAGGCGAAGAAGCCGTACACCGACGGTGTGGTCACCGGCTGGGGCACGGTCGAGGGCCGGACGGTCTTCGTCTACGCGCACGACTTCCGGATCTTCGGCGGCGCGCTGGGTGAGGCGCACGCCACCAAGATCCACAAGATCATGGACATGGCCATCGCGGCGGGCGCCCCTCTGGTGTCCCTCAACGACGGTGCCGGCGCCCGCATCCAGGAAGGCGTCTCCGCCCTCGCGGGCTACGGCGGCATCTTCCAGCGCAACACCAGGGCTTCCGGTGTCATCCCGCAGATCAGCGTGATGCTCGGCCCGTGCGCGGGCGGCGCCGCCTACAGCCCGGCGCTGACCGACTTCGTGTTCATGGTCCGCGAGACCTCGCAGATGTTCATCACCGGCCCCGACGTCGTCAAGGCGGTCACCGGTGAGGAGATCACCCAGAACGGGCTCGGCGGCGCCGACGTGCACGCCGAGACCAGCGGTGTGGCGCACTTCGCGTACGACGACGAGGAGACCTGCATCGCCGAGGTGCGGTACCTGCTGTCGATGCTGCCTCAGAACAACCGCGAGAACCCGCCGCACGTCAGCACAGAGGACCCGGCCGACCGCCGCTCCGAGGTGCTGCTCGACCTGGTCCCCGCGGACGGCAACCGTCCCTACGACATGCACAAGGTGATCGAGGAGATCGTCGACGACGGCGACTACCTGGAGATCCACGAGCGCTGGGCGCGCAACATCATCTGCGCGCTGGCCCGGTTCGACGGCCAGGTCGTCGGCATCATCGCCAACCAGCCGCAGTCGCTGGCCGGTGTGCTCGACATCGAGGCGTCCGAGAAGGCCGCGCGCTTCGTCCAGATGTGCGACGCGTTCAACATCCCGATCGTGACCCTGCTGGACGTGCCCGGCTTCCTGCCCGGTGTCGACCAGGAGCACGGCGGCATCATCCGCCACGGCGCCAAGCTGCTGTACGCGTACTGCAACGCGACCGTGCCGCGGATCTCGCTGATCCTGCGCAAGGCCTACGGCGGCGCGTACATCGTCATGGACTCCCAGTCCATCGGCGCCGACCTCACCTATGCCTGGCCGACGAACGAGATCGCGGTGATGGGTGCAGAGGGCGCGGCCAACGTCATCTTCCGCCGGCAGATCGCCGACGCCGAGGACCCCGAGGCCATGCGTTCGCGCATGGTCAAGGAGTACAAGGCCGAGCTCATGCACCCCTACTACGCCGCGGAGCGCGGACTGGTCGACGACGTCATCGACCCGGCCGAGACACGCGAGGTCCTCATCCGCTCCCTCGCCATGCTCCGCACCAAGCACGCCGATCTGCCGTCCCGCAAGCACGGCAACCCCCCGCAGTAACCCACGAGGAGAACACTGCAGATGACCATGCCCGCCGAGTCCTTGCTCCGCGTCGAGAAGGGCCACGCCGACCCCGAGGAGCTGGCCGCGATCACGGCCGTCCTGCTCGCTCGCGCCGCCGCACAGCCGGACGCCCCGGCGCGCCGCGGCCGCAGCACCGCCGGGTGGCGCCGTCTGGAGCGCCAGTCCGGCTTCCGCGCCCCGCACAGCTGGCAGGGCTGAGACCCACCAGCAGCGCCACAGGGCCCCCGCTCGCATCACGGCGAGCGGGGGCCCTGCGTCGATTCGCCCTGCGGCTCGCAGCCGCGACGGGCGACCGTTGACGCTCACGCGGGCGGCCGGGCCGTGGCACCGGGCTCCGGTCCCGGCCGTGCGACAGAGGCCCGGGCCGTCCGCGGGCGCGTCCCGCGCGGGACTACGGCAACGCGTTCTCCGCCGCCCGCTTCAGGTCCCGCAGCCAGGCGACCAGGGAGCCGTCGAGGGCCGCCAGCATTCCCTCCGGGTCGGCGTCGACGGGCGCCCCCGACCACGACTCCTGGGTGACGACCAGCGTGCCGCCGTCCTCCCGCGGCTCCAGCGTCCAGCGGTGAACTCCGTCGATGCCTGAGGCCGGTCCGCCCCAGGCGATGTGCCGGCCCGGCTCGAGTGCCGTCACCGTGGAGGTGATGTCCAGGCCGTGGGTGAGCCATCGGAAGGAGGCTCCGGCCTCCAGCTCGCCGGAGAGCTCGGCCGTGTCGATGCCCGTGTTCCAGTCCGGCCAGGCGTTGATGTCGGTGTGGAGGCGCCAGACCGTCTCCATGGGCGCGCCGATCGTGATCTCGTGACGGGTCGTGATCATGCCGAGGTCTCCTCGCCGGTGTGGGCGTGGGTGGGGGTGTCGGCGTCGGCGATCCAGGAGCCGTGGATTCCCGACGGAACCCGGCGCGGCAGTTCGGCCGTCGCGACAGGGGCGCCGGCCGGTGCCGAGGCATCGAGGACCAGCAACTGCGAGGCGTCCTGCTCCAGGTCGCTGACGACCGTGAGCAGATATCCGTCGTCCTCGCGGGTGGCGCCCGCGGCCGGTACGAAGACGGCCTCGCCGGGCATCCGGCCGCGCCCCATCGGCACCAGCTCACGCTTCCCCGTGGCGTGGTCGTGCTTGGCGACGGCGTACTCGTTCAGACCGGGGCCGGGGAAGGCCACGGAGTAGCTGAACCGGTGGGGGAGTCCGGTCAGTTCCTCGTTGATGGTCGGGAACTCGGTGACGAGCTCGTCCACGGCCTCCTCCGTCGCCCTGCCCGTGGCCGGGTCGAGGATCCAGCGGTGCGCGGTCGCACCGACCATCGGCTGAGGCGCGTGGCCGGGCGCACCGACCCACCACTTCCAGGTCTGCTCCCAGGCGCCGCGGTCGTAGCGAGGACCGGTCAGGACGATCCGGCCGTGCTCGTCCTCGTACGCGTTCGCCACATGCAGCAGTGCGCCGGGCTCGACCTCGAACCACTGCACCACCGCGGGTCCTGAGCGGGGCATCACGCCGATGCGCGGGGCGTAGGTGTCGCTCCAGCGGTATGGGATCCCCGACTGCTCGGCCGGGTTGAAGACGACCGGCAGATCGAGCCATACGACGTGCCGCCGTGTGATGCCGAAGTCGTGCATCAGGGACGGGCCGGCCCCTTCGACGACCTCGGCGCGAGCGATCTCGCCCTTGGCGTCGGCCACGTAGTAGGTCAGATGGGGCGGGAAGGGCCCGTAGCCGAAGAAGTGCAGTTCGCCCGTGACCGGGTCGGTCTTGGGGTGCGCGGTCATCGCCGTCCGCAGCTTGCCGCCGAAGTCGAAGGCGCCGACGGTGTCGAGCTCGGGCGTCATCTCGTACGGCAGGTTCACCTCCTGCAGCGCCAGGATGCGGCCTGCGTGCTCGATGACGTGGGTGGCGGCGTCGCTGGCCCGGAGGTCGGGTACCCCGTCGGCGCCCATATAGGGAACGCCCTCCAGGGCGGGGGTGCGGACCCAGCGGTTGCGGTACCACTGCGCACGGCCGTCGCGCAGCCGCAGACCGTGGATCATGCCGCTGCCCTTGAACCAGTGGGTGGGGGTCTGACCGGGGCGGGGGTTGTGGCCGTTGCGGAAGTAGCGGCCGCTGAGCTCGGGCGGGACGGTGCCGTGGACGGTCAGTTCGTGGGCGGTGATCTCGTCGACGACAGGGGCGTAGTGGCCGGAGACATACGGCTTGGTCGTGGTCCCGGTGGTGGAATCCGTGGTCATGACTGCTTCCTCCAGGTGATTGTGAACGTGGTGGTGCAGGTGGTCAGCGCGGCGATGACGGCCGCGGTGAGGAAGGCGGCGCCGTGGTCGGCGGCCTCCGGAGCGATCGCGGTCATCAGGGCGAGGCCGAGCGCCCCGCCGAGCTGCCGGGTGGTGTTGATCAGGCCGCCGGCCAGGCCGGAGTCGGCGGCGGGCACGCCTTCGGTGGACAGCGCGGTCAGCCGTACGAAGGCGATCCCGAGGCCCGCGCCGATGAGCAGCGAGGGACCGAGCAGATGGACGGCGAACGAGCCGTCGTCAGGAGCGAGGGAGAGCCATGCCAGACCGAGCGTGAGGACGACGAGGGCTGCCGGAGCTCCGGTGCGGACGGGCAGCCGGGGCGCCAGCACGGATCCCACGACAACCGTGACGGCGAGGGGGAGCTGGGTGAGGCCCGCGGCCAGTGGGCCGTATCCGAGGATCTGCTGCTGGTAGAGCGGCAGGAAGTAGAAGAGACCGACCCAGACCGCGCCGAGCAGGGTCATGGCGATGTTGGCCGCGAGGACCTTGCCGGTGCGCAGCAGGCGCGGAGGCACGAGCGGGGTGCGGGCCCTTGTCTGCCGTACGGCGAAGGCCGCGAGCAGGAGCAGCCCTGCGGCGCCCGCGAGCGGGTTCTTCGCCGTGAGCCCGTACACCAGGGCGGTGAGCCCCGCCGTGGAGGTGACGGCTCCCAGGATGTCGGCCTCGCCGCCCGCCGGCTCGTCGCCAGGGACGAGCATCAGCGTCGCGGCCAGCGAGAGCGCGGCGACGGGTACGGGGACCAGGAACACGGCCGGCCAGCCGTACAGTTCGGTGAGCGCTCCGCTCAGCAGCACCCCCGCGGCGCCGCCGGCGCCGGACACCGCGCCCCAGACCCCGAGCGCACCGCCCCTGCCGGGACCCGGTGGGAAGAGGGTCAGGACGAGTGCGAGTGCGGCCGGTGCGAGGAGCGCGGCGCCCGCTCCCTGGACGGCGCGGGCCGCTATGAGCAACGGGGCCGAGGGAGCGAGCCCGGAAGCGAGCGAGCCGAGCGCGAAGACGGCGATGCCCGAGGTGAACACCCGGCGGCGGCCCAGCAGGTCGGAGAGCCTGCCGCCGAGCAGCAGCAAGGCGCCGAAGGCGAGAACGTATGCGTTGACCACCCAGGACAGCGCGGCGGGCGACATGCGCAGTCCCGCGCCGATCGAGGGCAGGGCCACGTTCACGATCGACGTGCTGAGTACGACGAGGAACTGGGCCGTGGCGAGCGCCGCGAGGGCCGGGGCCCGTCGTACCCGCCGCCGCTGATGAGCCGGCGGTGCTCCCGCTGACTGTTCCGCCGTCGTCGCCATCTCTCCTCCAGAAAGAGTGGTTAATCACTCACTCATCGGTCCGAAAGAAGGGCCGCGAAGTCCGCGGCCGTTCGTGCGTCGTGTCAGAAGTGGCGAATGCCCGCCAGCAGTGTTCTCGTCCAGGGGGCGTCGGTCTCGGTCGCTCCGATGGAGACCGCGACATTGCACAGGAAGCCCCTGGCGAAGAAGTCCTGGATCGGCTTGTCCGGGGCGCCGGAGGCGGAGCGTACGTACTCCACCAGGCGTGCGTACAGCGTCTGCACGGCCTCCTTGATCGCCGGCTCGCTCGCCGCGCAGTTCGCGTGCATCAGCACCCTGAGCAGGTCGTCCCGGTCGGCGATCAATTGCGCGTACCCGATCGCCATCGCGTCCAGCACCACCTCCGGGTCGGTGCTCGTGACCGCGGCGGCGGCCTCGCCCATGCGCTCCCGGATCTGCCGGGAGCAGTCCTCGACCACGGCGACGAAGAGCGCCTCCTTGTCGGGGAACAGCCGGTACAGATACGACTGCGAGATCCCGGCGCCCTTGGCGACCTCCGTGGTGGAGGTGCCGTAGTACCCGCGTGCCGCGAAGACCCGGGCCGCCGTGGCCAGTACCTCGCCGCGACGGGCGTCTGCCGTGGAGAGCTGTCGAGTCCTGGTCGTTGCCATGTGAGTAATAGACCACTCACACCTATGGCGTGTCAACCCCGACGGCGCGACGAGAAGGGCCCCACGCTCCAGCGGGAGCGAGGGGCCCTTCTCACATACGGGACCGGGGTACGGCGACGTACGACCGTTACCGCTACCGCAGTCGTGCCATGAGTGCGTGTTCGACCAGGGTGATGAGTGCGCTCTTGGCGTCCGCGCGGTGGCGGGCGTCGGTGGTGATGATCGGGGTGTCGGGTCCGATCTGGAGTGCTTCGCGGACTTCTTCGGGGTTGTAGGGCTGGTGCCCGTCGAAGCCGTTGAGGGCGATGACGAAGGGCAGGCCGCTGTTCTCGAAGTAGTCGACGGCGGGGAAGCAGTCGGCGAGTCTGCGGGTGTCGACGAGGACGACGGCGCCGATGGCGCCGCGGACGAGGTCGTCCCACATGAACCAGAAGCGGTCCTGTCCGGGGGTGCCGAAGAGGTAGAGGATCAGGTCCTGGTCGAGGGTGATGCGGCCGAAGTCCATGGCCACCGTGGTGGTGGTCTTGTCTCCGGTGTGGGTGAGGTCGTCGATGCCCGCGGATGCGGACGTCATGACGGCCTCGGTACGCAGCGGGTTGATCTCCGAGACGGCGCCGACGAACGTGGTCTTGCCCACGCCGAAGCCGCCCGCCACCACGATCTTCGCGCTGGTGGTTGAGCGGGCTGCACCGCCGCTAGAGCTTGCGAAGTCCACTGAGCACCCTTTCGAGCAGTGTCACGGCTGGCTGGCCGCCGGCGGACTCGTCGCCGCCGGGCTGGTGGATGGCGACAAGTCCGGCCTCCGCCAGGTCGGCGACGAGGATCCGGGCAACGCCGAGGGGAATGGAGAGAAGTGCCGAGATCTCGGCGACCGACTTGATCTCGATGCACAGCCGGCAGATCCGCTGGTGCTCGGGCAACTGCCCTTGCAGCCTGGTGGGATCGGCCGTGGTGCTGACCAGCGCCTCGATGGCGAGCTGGTAGCGCGGCCGGGTCCGGCCGCCGGTCATCGCGTACGGACGCACCAACGGGTTGTGGTTGCCCGAAGCGGGTGACGGCTCGGGGGCCCGGCGAGGTGCCACGGGCTGGATCCGGGGCGCCTGCGGCTGGTTGTACGACGGATCGTACGGCTGCTGCGGCCGCTGGTACGGCTGCGGACCGTCCTGTCTGCTCGGTGCGGAGGGGAAGTTGAAGCGGTTCGGACCCTGCTCACCCGGAGACTGGTGAGCCCCTTGATATGGGTGACCGCCTGGGGGTGTTGCCACTTTTCTCCTCCTCCGAGTGCCGTACGCCCGGCCCATGTCCCTGTGGTACCGCGCCACCGCACCTTATGGTGCGGTGGCGGGAAACGCACTGCCTGTTTGCTAGTTGAGAAGACTGCCTTGCAGTTCGGCACGGAGGTCCGGGGTGAGGACACTGCCGGCACGATCCACCAGGAGGGCCATCTCGTAGCCCACGAGACCGATGTCGGCGTCGGGATGGGCGAGGACGGCCAGCGAAGAGCCGTCCGAGATGGACATGATGAAGAGGAAGCCGCGCTCCATCTCCACGACGGTCTGGTTGACCGCGCCACCCTCGAAGATGCGGGAGGCACCCGCGGTCAGCGAGGTCAGCCCGGACGCGACGGCCGCCAGCTGGTCGGCACGGTCACGCGGGAATCCCTCGGACATCGCCAGCAGGAGTCCGTCGGCGGAGACCACCACCGTGTGGGACACCCCGGGGGTGTTGTCCACGAAGTTGGTGATCAACCAGTTCAGATTCTGCGCCGCCTGGCTCATCGGGCTCACACTAACGCTCCTGGTTGTAGGTGCTACCCGGGCCGAAGCCCGATCCGTTCGTGTCCGTTCCCGCGTTGCGTCCCTGCTGAACACCACGCCGCAGGTTGCTCAACCTGCCGCGTACGTCCTCAGGGGCACGGGAGACCTGTGGGCCGCCCTGCGGGGTCTGCTCCGCCGTGCCCTCGACCAGATTGGCCTTGGGAACCCGCCGGGGGAGGCCGGACGAGGTCACTCCGCCTGCCTTGGGGTCGCGGAGCTTCTCGGCCCGCTGCCAGCGCTCGTCGTTCTTCGAGCGCCAGTCGCTGGAGCCGTCCGCCTCGTTCCGCCCGTTCTGCGGCGTCTGCGGCGGCTGCGGTGCCTTCTGGGCCTGACCGGCCGGTGCGGCCTGTCCTGCCTGTCCGTTGTCGGCGCCGGCGGCCTGCCACTGAGAGCCCTTCGACTGGGCGCTGCCGCGGCGCGGCAGACCGGCGTCGGTGACCTGGTGGCCGGTGCTGGGGGTGGGACCCGGACGTTCGAAGCCTACGCGCTCCGAGCCGTTCACGGGAGCGCCGGGGGCAGATTCCGCATCCGTCCGGTACTCCGGCTCGTATGCACCCTGGTACGAGCCCTGATCCGCCCACTCGCCCTGGTGGGAGCGCTGGTCGAACTGGTCGTCGTACTGCGGCGTGTGCTCCTGGGGAGCGGTGTACGAAGCCTCCGCATAAGCCTGCTCGGAGTGCTCGGGGTAGCCGCCGGGAACCTGGTATTCCCCGGTGCGGTCGTAGCCGTCGCCGCTCTCGTAACCGTAGCCGTTCTGGTCGTACGCGGGCTGCTGCTCCTGGGACGCGTAGCCCTGGCCCTGGTCGTACTGCTCGTCGCCGTACCGGCCCTGGTCGCCGTACTGGCTTTCGCCGTACTGACCCTGGTCCCCGTACTGCTGCTCGGCCTCGTCGCGGAACAGGGGGCGGTCACCGCCCTGCGCCTGCGCCTCGAGCGCCGCACGGCGCTCCCCGCGCATCAGGGAGCGGTTGACCGGGTCCAGCTGGCGGCCTTCGCCCGACTGGTCCTCGTAGCGGGAGTCGTCGAAGCCCAGCTCCGCGGCGGTGAGCATCGGCGCGGGCTCGAAGGCCTGCTGCGTGGGGATCATCTGGGAAACCGTGAAGTCGTCGTCCGGGACCGCCTCGCCACCGCCACCGTGGGTGATGGCGTCGGGGAGCATCACCAGCGACGTCGTACCGGCCTGCTCGCCCGAGGGGCGCAGCTGGACGCGGATGCCGTGCCGGTCGGCGAGGCGGCCGACCACGAAGAGGCCCATGCGCTGCGAGACGGCGGCGTCCACCGTCGGCGGGTTGGCCAGCTTGTGGTTGATGTCGGCGAAGTCCTCGGCGGTGAGGCCGATGCCCTTGTCGTGGATCTCGATCATGACTCGGCCGTCGGGCAGCCGGGTCGCGGTGACGCGGACCTTCGTCTGCGGCGAGGAGAACGTCGTGGCGTTCTCCAGCAGCTCGGCGAGGAGGTGCACGAGGTCGGTCACGGCCTGGCCGTGGATCTCGCTCTCCGGGACGCCGGTCAGCTCGATGCGCTCGTACGACTCCACCTCGGAGGAGGCGGCGCGGAGCACGTCCACCAGCGGTACCGGCTGGTTCCAGCGGCGGCCGGGCTCCTCGCCGGCGAGAACGAGGAGGTTCTCGCCGTTGCGGCGCATACGGGTCGCGAGGTGGTCCAGACGGAAAAGGTTCTCCAGCTGGTCCGGGTCCGCCTCATTGTTCTCCAGGTCGGTGATCAGGGTCAGTTGGCCCTCGATCAGCGACTGGTTGCGGCGGGACAGGTTGGTGAAGATCGCGTTGACGTTGCCCCGCAGCATGGCCTGCTCGGCGGCGAGCCGGACGGCCTCGCGGTGGACCTGGTCGAACGCGCGGGCGACCTCGCCGATCTCGTCCTTGCTGTCGATCGGGATCGGCTGCACCCGGGTGTCGACACGGCCGGGCTCGGTACGGGAGAGCTGGTCGACCAGCATCGGCAGACGCTGCTCGGCGATGCCGAAGGCGGCGGTACGCAGCTCGCGCATCGAGCGGCTCATCTGGCGGGCCATCATGCCTGCCAGGATGAACGCGGTGAGCAGGGCGATGATGACGATCAGAGCGTTGACGATGGCGTCGGTCTTGGCCTCGTCGGAGATCCTGGCGGCCTCGGCCACCGACTTGTCGACGAGGCCCTTCTCGATCTCGGTGTAGCCGTCGAACTTGGCGGTGGCGGCGGCCATCCAGACCGTCGGCGTCACACCCTGCTCGGCGAGCTCCGTGGGGCTGTCACCGGTGCTGATGGCGGCGACCATGCCGTCGTAGACGGAGTCGTTCCTCGTCGGCGGGGGCGTGAACTTCACGCCCGCGGCAGCGGCCTGCTGGGCGGCGGCGGTGAGCTTCTTGCGGCCCTCCGCCGACTTGGCGCCCATGACCGTCTTCAGCTTCTCGGTGTCCTCCGCAGAACCGCCGGAGACGTACTCGCCGAGGGCGATGCCCTCCAGGTAGGCGTAGGACGAGAAGGCGATGGTCTGGCCGGTCTTGACGGACTGCTTCTCGCTCGGGCGGACCAGCAGGTGCGTACCGATGGAGCGCTGCAGCGACGCGGCGGCCTTGGCCAGCTCGATCGCGTAGACCATACGGCCGTAGCTCGTGATGTTCCCGGTGCCGAGGCCGAGCTCGTTGGAGAACTCCATGAGGGAGTGCTGGACCAGCACGTATCCCTCTTCGGTGGCGACCGGACCACCCTTGGTGGCCGACTTGTCCGCGCTCTCGACGGCCGCGCTGTAGGCGGTCTGCCGCAGCTGCTGGAGCTTGGGCTCCTCGCCCCGGAAGAGCTTGAGGCGGCGTTCCAGACCCTGCTTCTCCGGCAGGTCGCTGACGGCCGCGTCGAACTTCTTCGCGGCGGCGTCGGTGGCCGCCCGTACCTGCTGCACCGCGGCGGCGTCGCGCTTGCCCTCGAGCAGCGGCTGAGCGCTCAGGTCGCGCTCGTTGAGCAGGGCCTGGCCGTACTCCGAGGCGGCGCGCACGATGAGCGCCGTCTTCTCGGCGTCCTGTGCCTCGTTCCAGGTGTCGATCGACCCCTTGACCTGGAAGCCGCCCATGACAAGGCCGACCAGCACGGGTATGAGGAGGATCGCGTTCAGCCGTGTGGGCACACGCCAGTTACGGGGGGACAGCCTGCTGGAGCTGCCGCTGCTGGGGGGCGCCACGGGCTGCACATCCGCAGGCGACGCCGCAGCACGCGGGGGCGGGGTGAAGTTGCCCCGCGCCTGCTGTTCTGCGGAGCTCGTATTGCTTCGCCTCACTCGACCAACAACCTCTCGGCGTCGGCACCTAGGTTGTGCCGATTATTGTTCAGGGCCGTACTACTCACGAGTTCGTTGATTTCAGCACGCCAAGTGCGTCCGTTCCAAACAGCGGGAACAGGCCGTCCCGAGTGCTCCAAGCCGCAGATAAATCGGGCATAAAGAACGAGCTCCTGCAAATAGCAGGGCCCATATGAGCACAGCGGTACCAGCCGGATGCATCGGGTGTCCGAGCTGGGTCAATTCTCTGTCGAAACGTTATGAACACGGAGGCGGACCGTGTCAATCGACACAGCCCGCCCCGGGACGGCCTATACGACAACTGCCGTATGCACATTACTACTTGAGTCGTGCCATAAGTGCGTGTTCGACCAGGGTGATGAGTGCGCTCTTGGCGTCCGCACGGTGGCGGGCGTCGGTGATGATGATCGGGGTGCCGGGTCCGATCTGGAGTGCTTCGCGGACTTCCTCTGGGTTGTAGGGCTGGTGCCCGTCGAAGCCGTTGAGGGCGATGACGAAGGGCAGGCCGCTGTTCTCGAAGTAGTCGACGGCGGGGAAGCAGTCGGCGAGCCTGCGGGTGTCGACGAGGACGACGGCGCCGATGGCGCCGCGGACGAGGTCGTCCCACATGAACCAGAAGCGGTCCTGTCCGGGGGTGCCGAAGAGGTACAGGATCAGGTCCTGGTCGAGAGTGATGCGGCCGAAGTCCATGGCCACCGTGGTGGTGGTCTTGCCTCCGGTGTGGGTGAGGTCGTCGATGCCCGCGGACGCGGACGTCATGACGGCCTCGGTACGCAGCGGGTTGATCTCCGAGACGGCGCCGACGAACGTGGTCTTGCCCACGCCGAAGCCGCCCGCCACCACGATCTTCGCGCTGGTGGTCGATCGGGCCGCACCGCCGCTAGAGCTTGCGAAGTCCACTGAGCACCCTTTCGAGCAGTGTCACATCCGGCGTGCCGCCGGCCTCTCCGTTACCCGGCTGGTGGATCGCCACCATGCCCGCCTCCGCCAGGTCCGCCACGAGAATCCGGGCCACACCGAGGGGCATCGACAGCAGCGCCGAGACCTCGGCCACCGACTTGACCTCACGGCAGAGGTGGCAGATCCGCTGGTGCTCGGGCAGGAGTGTCGCGAGGTGCGCCGGGTCGGCCGTGGTGCTGACCAGTGCCTCGATGGCGAGCTGGTAGCGCGGCCGCGTCCGGCCGCCGGTCATCGCGTACGGACGCACCAGCGGCTGGTCGCCCTCATATCCGTAGTCGGTGTCCATGGGGACACCGTACGGATCGTGAGAGGCGGGGGGCGGGGTCATGAATCCTCCGGGCGTGACAGCAAGTGGTCGGCTGTGCCGTCTGACTGGGCCGGTGGGGGGCCGGGCGGGGCGGCCTGACGGTGTGTAGGCGGGTCAGGGTCTCTCAGGGGTGTACCTGGGGCGCACACCCCCCTGCAACGGTCTTCCGGACTTCTAGTGCAGCAGGCTCCCCTGGAGTTCCGCACGCAGGTCCGGCGTGAGGACCGTTCCCGCGCGATCGACCAGTAGGGCCATCTCGTAGCCCACGAGACCGATGTCGCAGTCGGGGTGGGCGAGGACGGCCAGCGAAGAGCCGTCCGACACGGACATGATGAAGAGGAAGCCGCGCTCCATCTCCACGACGGTCTGGTTGACGGGGCCGCCCTCGAAGATGCGGGAGGCACCTGCGGTCAGCGAGGTCAGTCCGGACGCGACGGCCGCCAGCTGGTCGGCACGGTCACGCGGGAATCCCTCGGACATCGCGAGCAGGAGTCCGTCGGCGGAGACCACCACCGTGTGGGACACCCCGGGGGTGTTGTCCACGAAGTTGGTGATCAACCAGTTCAGATTCTGCGCCGCCTGGCTCATCGGGCTCAACTAACGCTCCTGCTGGTGTGTGGGGCCGACGTTGAAGCTGCCGGTGTTACCCGTGCTCCCCGCCTGACGACCCTGCTGGATACCGCGGCGGAGATTGGTCAGCCGGCCCCGCACGTCGTCGGGCGCGCGGGAGACCTGGGGACCGGACTGGTGGGTCTGCTCCTGCGCGGTACCCGGCACCAGATTGGCGCGAGGCACCCGCCGGGGCAGGCCGGACGTGGTGATCCCACCGGCGGCGGGCTTGCGCACCCGCTCGGCCTGGCGTACCAGCTCGTCGTTGGGCGACGTGCGCCAGGTCGGAGCATTCGCGTTGTGCTGACCCGCCACGTTGTGCTGGCCCGTCTGCCCGGTGGCCGGCCCCGCGGAGGGGCGGCGCGGCGGCGTCGCCGGACGCTCCGGGGCGGCCTGCGGCGGTACGGCCGGAGGCTGCGGCGGTACGGCCGGGGGCTGCTGGCCCCCGCCGTTGCCCTGGTGGAACCAGTTGGTCTCGAGCGTGTCGTACAGCGGCGTGCGACCGTCACCGGGGCCGGACGCCGGAGGCAGCGCCTCGGGCGTCGGCGGGGCGGGCAGGCCGGCGGCCGGGGGACGCGGCGCGCCGAAGTCGGCGGCGTCGCGGCCTCGCTGGCGCGGTGAGCCCTGACCGTGGCCCTGCTGACCCTGCGCCGGCGGACGGGTCTGTGCGCCGAAGTCGGGACGGGCGAACTGCTCGGTCGCCGCCGGGTCCTGGGCGCCGGGGCGCGGGGCGTTGTAGTCGGGGCGGGCGAACTGCTCGGTGGCGCCGTTGCCCTGCCGGTCGTTCGCCGCGCCCGTCGGGCGGGCGTAGCGGCCGGTGGACTCGGGCTCCTCATGGCCGCGCGGAGTGTCCATGGAGGAGCGCTGCGGAGCGGGCTGCTGCGTGCCGCCCCAGCTGGTGCTCTCCGGACGCTGCTGGCGCGGCGTCCCCTGGGGGCCACCCGGCAGCTCGGCGCGCGGGGCGCCGGTCGGCGGAAGCTGGCGGCCGCGGTCGTCACCGGCGGGGGCGCCCTGCCGGCCGCGGTTGCGGGCACGTCCGCCGCCACCGTTCTGGCCGCCGCTCGGGGCCGCGAAACCACCCTGGTCCGGACGCCCGCCCTGACGGGAGCCGTCACGGTCCTGGGCACCCGGCCGGCCGCGGCCGCTGTCGGCGCCGAACGCCGTGGCGGGGGCACCGCTCTGACGCGAGGGGTCCTGCTGCGGGGCTCCCTGCTGGGGGCCTGCCTGGAACGGCGCACCGTCGCGTCCCGGCAGCGCGGCACGCGCTGCCGAACCGGCACCGAGCCGGCCGCCCGAGGGGGCGCCGCCAAGACCGGGACGACCGCCACCGGGTCCGCCGGCCGAGCCGGGTCCACCGGTCAGGCCGCGCCCGCCGCCGGGACCCGCGGGGGCACCCGGGCCGCCGTTCTGCGCGCCCGCACCCGGCTTGGCCGGGGGCTTCTTGCCGCCGTGGGCGACGTCGACGGGGAGCATGACCAGCGCGGTCGTACCACCGGAGTCGGACGGGCGGAGCTGGATCCGGATGCCGTGCCGCAGGGACAGGCGGCCGACCACGAACAGACCCATGCGGCGCGACACCGAGACGTCCACGGTCGGCGGCGACGCGAGCCGCTCGTTGATCGCGGCGAGGTCCTCCGGGGAGAGGCCGATGCCGGTGTCGTGGATCTCGACGAGGACACGGCCGTCGGGCAGCGCATGACCCGTCACCCGGACCTTGGTCTGCGGCGAGGAGAACGACGTGGCGTTCTCCAGCAGCTCTGCGAGGAGGTGCACGAGGTCGTTGACGACGCGGCCGGCGACCTCGGTCCCCGGGACGGCGGCCAGTTCGATGCGCTCGTACTGCTCCACCTCGGAGGCGGCGGCACGGAGCACGTCGACGAGCGGGACGGGACGGGTCCACCGGCGGCCCGGCTCCTCGCCCGCGAGGACGAGGAGGTTCTCACCGTTACGGCGCATACGGGTCGCGAGGTGGTCCAGCTTGAAGAGGGAGGACAGCTGGTCCGGGTCGGCCTCGCGGGACTCCAGCTCGGAGATGAGCGAGAGCTGACGCTGGATGAGACCCTGCGACCGGCGCGAGAGGTTGGTGAACATCGCGTTGACGTTGCCCCGCAGCAGGGCCTGCTCGGCGGCGAGGCGGACCGCCTCGCGGTGCACGTCGTCGAAGGCCGCGGCCACCTTGCCGATCTCGTCCCGGGAGTGCACACCGACGGACTCGACCGTGGTGTCGACGTCCTGCGGGTCGGCCTCGGAGAGCTGCTTGACCAGCTCGGGCAGCCGGTCCTGGGCGACCCTGGTGGCGGTGTCCTGCAGCCGGCGAAGCGAGCGGATCATGGAACGTGCCACCACGAAGGCGCCGACGAGCGACACACCGAGCACCACCAGGATCAGCACACCGTTGATGATGGCTTCCTGCTGCGACTCCTGCTTCAGCTCGCGGGCCCGGCTCTCCATCTCACCGAGGAGGGTCTCCTCGATGGTGTTCATCGCCTGGATCTTGGTGTCGGCCTGGTCGGTCCAGTCCAGGTAGCTGCGCCGCTCGCCGCGCAGGGCGGTGGAACTGCGCAGCACCCGGTCCGCGTACTTGTCGGCCTTGTCGATCTCGGAGTTGCCGCTCTCCAGCGGAGCGGTCAGCTCCTCGGCGTTGCCGCCGATCGAGGAGTAGATCGCGTTGAACGACTTCAGCGCCGCGTCCTCGTTGGTCTTGGCGTCCAGACCGGTGAGGCGGTCGTTGTCGTTCATGCTGCCGACGGCGGTGCTGTTCGGCGGCAGCGCGGTCGCGATGATCGCGCGCTGGATGGAGGCGTACTCCTTGGCGGACGAGAACGCGGCCAGCGCGCGGGTCCGCTTGATCATGTCCGGGTTGCTGGTCGCCTGCGCCATGTCCTGCGAGAGGCTGAGCAGCGAATCGATCAGACGGCTGTAAGCGGTGACCGTCTGAGAGTTGAAGTCCTTCGCCGTGTAGGCGGTCTTCCGGATCTCGGTGACGATGTGGACCTGTGCGGCGATCTGGGCCACGTTGGCGCGGATGCTTTCCAGCGCCTCGTCGCCGGTGGTGTCACCGATGTCCTGGGTGGCGTCGAGGAAGGCGGCCTTGCGCTGGTCGGTCACCTGCCGGGGCTGCGAGACCTTGAAGTCCGAGGCCTTGCCGTTGTGCGTCAGCGGGCCGGCCGCGTGGTCGCGCTCGTTCTGAAGAGCCTCGGCGAGGGCGGTGGCCTCGCGGGTCATCTTCGTGAGCAGCTGCATGTGCTCCAGCTGCTGCATGCTGTTCATGGACTCGTTGATGCGGAGTCCACCCAGCGTGGTCGCGGCGACCACGGGGAGGGTGAGCAGGGAGACCAGGCGCGTGCTGATGCGCCAGTTGCGCAGGGCTATTCGCGAGCCCGTGTCCGGGGAACCCTTGGGCTTGACTGTGGAGGCCGGTTCGGCACCGCCCGGCGCCGCGCCCGGGCGCGCACCCCGGTCACCGCCGTCGCCCGACGGGGGCTTGGCCTGGTTCTGGGTGTGCTGGGGCGAGGAACCGCGGTCGGTCCCGCCGTGCGGCTCCTGCTCCGCCGCAGCGCTGCCATCCCTCTTGAAACGTCCCTGCACTAGCGTCGCAACCTCTGGACCAGGCGCCCCTCCGCTGGACGGCGGGACGGTGTCGGCATGTGGGGCGGTGTGAATGCCCCGTGGGTGGGTCGTGGAGTGACCTGGCGCTGATCCCCCTTCCCGCCGCCACCCGGCGCTTCGTTGCGCCTCCGGCGCGCCGGCCTGAACCCGCGGCGGTGCGTGGAATTCCAGCACAGTGCCGGATCTCCAACAAGGGCCGTGTATCGGGCTGTGACCCGGGTGACACCTTGTGAGCAATGTGTCACGAACAGTGGAATGGGATCAGGGGAGAATGGGACGTTTATGGACGAGTCCCTTACGGGTGGGGGGTGTCCCAGTCGCCATGATCAGGAGCGGAATGGCTGATTCAGCTATGCAATGTCCGTTTCTGCAGGGTCGTTTCCTTGTCCAGAATGACGGAATTATCCGCCGCTTCGTGAGCAAACTCACACGTAGATCGTCGAGCCATTCACGCTTTCGCGGGGAATCAGATGTTTAGCCTGTCGCTTTACATGGACGTCCAAACTGACAAGGGCCGATTCGCGCGATGAAGACCATGATGTTCCGCAACATAGCCAACCCCCGGCGCACCACGCTTGCGCACCTCGCGGACGCGGAGGAGCTGCAGCCGGAGACCCTGCGGGATCACTCGGTCGAACTCCCGACCCAGACGGCCAACCCCCGTCGCACCACGCTGATCGACGCCCCCGCGTCCTCCTGAGCCTCGTTCCTCCCCCGGCGCCGGCCGGGGGAGGGGTCCCACGGGCCGCTTCGGCGTCCGTCGGCGGTCCACGTCCTCGCGCGGGCCCCAGGTGCGCACCTCCGCCGCCCGGTCGGTCCGAGCGCGCTCCCCGGTCCGGCAGCCGCGCGCCCCTTGGGCTCGGTCGTCATCGGGTGGGCCCGGCCGCGTTAGCCTGGAGCGTCAGACTCCAGCCAGCGGAAGCAGAGGGGCGCAGGCATCCCGTGCGCATCGCCAGATTCTCCATCGACGGCAATGTCGCCTTCGGCGCGGTCGAGGGCAACGGGACCGGTGACCCCGCCGGCCTCGTCCTGGACATCATCAAAGGCATTCCCTACGGCGACTTCGAGCTCTCCGGTACGAAGGTCCCGCTGAGCAAGGTCCGCCTTCTGCCGCCCGTGCTCCCCAACAAGGTCGTGGCCATCGGCCGCAACTACGCGGAGCACGCGGCGGAACTCGGCAACGAGGTCCCGGAGGTACCCGTCGCCTTCTTCAAGCCCACCACCTCGGTGATCGGCTCCGGCGACGCCATCGAGTACCCCTCGTTCTCCGACGAGGTGCACCACGAGGCCGAGCTCGCCGTCGTCATCGGCCGTATGTGCCGCGAGGTCCCGCGCGAGCGCGTCAAGGACGTCATCTTCGGCTACACCTGCGCCAACGACGTGACGGCCCGCGACGCCCAGAAGCGTGAGAAGCAATGGGCCCGCGCCAAGGGCTTCGACACCTCGTGCCCGCTCGGCCCCTGGGTGGAGACGGACATGGATCTGGCTGTCGCGGGCGACCTCGCGATCCAGTGCACCGTCAACGGCGAACAGCGCCAGCTGGGCCGCACGAGCGACATGATCCGCTCCATCGAGGACCTGGTCGTCCACATCACCGAGGCCATGACCCTGCTCCCCGGGGACGTCATCCTCACCGGCACCCCGGCCGGGGTCGGCCCCCTCAACGTCGGCGACGAGGTCGCCGTCACCATCGAAGGCATCGGCACTCTCACCAACAAGGTGATCAAGCGTGGTTAACGGACCCGTCCGTGTACGTTTCTGTCCCTCGCCGACCGGCAACCCCCATGTGGGCCTGGTCCGCACCGCCCTCTTCAACTGGGCGTTCGCCCGGCACAACAAGGGCACCATGGTCTTCCGCATCGAGGACACCGACGCGGCCCGCGACTCGGAGGAGTCGTACGACCAGCTGCTCGACTCGTTGCGCTGGCTCGGCCTCGACTGGGACGAGGGCCCCGAGGTCGGCGGCCCGCACCCGCCCTACCGCCAGTCGCAGCGGATGGACATCTACAAGGACGTCGCCGAGAAGCTGAAGGCGGGCGGGTACGCCTACCCCTGCTACTGCACCGTCACCGAGCTGGACGAGCGCCGCGAGGCCGCCCGCGCCGCCGGCAAGCCGTCCGGCTACGACGGCCACTGCCGCGACCTGACCGCCGAGCAGAAGCACGCCTACGAGGCCCAGGGCCGCGAGCCGATCATCCGTTTCCGGATGCCCGACGAGCCGATCACCTTCACGGACCTGGTCCGCGGCGAGCTCACGTTCACCCCGGAGAACGTCCCGGACTACGGCATCGTCCGTGCCAGCGGCGCCCCCCTCTACACGCTCGTCAACCCGGTCGACGACGCGCTGATGGAGATCACGCACGTGCTGCGCGGCGAGGACCTGCTGTCCTCCACCCCGCGCCAGATCGCCCTCTACAACGCGCTGATCGAGCTCGGCATCGCCAAGGAGATCCCGGCCTTCGGCCACCTCCCGTACGTCATGGGCGAGGGCAACAAGAAGCTCTCCAAGCGGGACCCGCAGGCCTCGCTCAACCTGTACCGCGAGCGCGGCTTCCTTCCCGAGGGCCTGCTCAACTACCTCTCCCTGCTCGGCTGGTCGTTCTCGGCGGACCAGGACGTGTTCTCGATCACCGAGATGATCGAGAAGTTCGACATCGCCGACGTCAACGCCAACCCGGCGCGCTTCGACCTGAAGAAGGCCGAGGCGATCAACGCCGACCACATCCGCCTGCTCGACGTGAAGGCCTTCACCGAGGCCTGCGAGCCCTGGCTGCGTGCCCCGCACGCCGCCTGGGAGCCCGAGGAGTTCGACCAGGCCGCATGGGAGGCGATCGCCCCGCACGCCCAGACGCGTCTGACCGTCCTCTCCGACATCACGGCCAATGTCGACTTCCTGTTCCGCAAGGAGCCGGTCGAGGACGAGGTCTCCTGGCAGAAGGCGATGAAGGAGGGCTCGGACGCGCTGCTGCGCACGGCCCGCGAGAAGCTGGACGCCGCCGACTGGTCCAGCCCCGAGTCGCTGAAGAACGCGGTCCTGGCCGCCGGCGAGGAGCACGGCCTCAAGCTCGGCAAGGCCCAGGCCCCGGTCCGTGTCGCGGTCACGGGACGCACGGTGGGTCTCCCGCTCTTCGAGTCGCTGGAGATCCTGGGCAAGGAGAAGACCCTGGCCCGTATCGACGCGGCGCTGGCGAAGCTCGGCGCGTAGCTGTTGCTCGACCCTGATGGGGGTGGTGGCCGCGGCCACCACCCCCATCGGTGCGTTCCGTGCCGCAGCTCCGGGCGTCAGTGATCGCTCCGCAGGGCGGCGACGACTCGACGGGGCCTGAGCCACCGGACACCCGCTACGGCCTCTCGTTCGGATCTTGCCGGGCTCGCGTGCCCTGGCGCCGCACCCACCTGGCTGCGCTGTCGTCGGTCGCCGACGTGCCCCCGGCCACCGCCGGGAGGTGCCCCTCCGCGTGGGCTCCTTCGTCCGCCCGGCGATGTACGTGGCGTGTGGCCGGACCCCGCTCACCGATCCGGCCTGCTCCGATCGAAAGACCCTAGCCTCGGGGCATGCCCATCAGAGCCGTCCTCTGGGACATCGACGACACGATCTTCGACTACGCCGGCGCCGACCGCACCGGCATGGAGCGGCATCTCCTCGCCGAGGGCCTGGCCGACGCATACGCATCCGTCGACCAGGCCCTCACCCGCTGGCGCGAGCTCACCCATTTCCACTGGCGGCGCTTCGAGGCGGGAGGCGTCGACTTCGAGGACCAGCGCCGGGACCGGGTGCGGGACTTTCTCGGTGCGGTGACCATGAGTGATGCCGGGGCCGACGACTGGTTCCGCCGGTACGTGACCCACTACGAAGCCGCATGGCGGCTCTTCCCGGACACCGTGCCCGTACTGGACCGGCTGGCGGCCGGCTACCGCCACGGAGTCCTGTCGAACGCGTCGATCCACAACCAGGACCGCAAGCTGCGCGTCCTCGGCGTACGGGACCGCTTCGAGGCCGTGGTCTGCGCCGTGGAGCTCGGGGTCTCCAAGCCGGACGCGGCCGCCTTCCACGCCGCGTGCGACGCGCTCGGGCTGGCTCCGCAGGAGGTCGCGTACGTGGGGGACCACCCGGACATCGACGCGACCGGGGCCGTCGCGGCCGGGCTGACCGGCATCTGGCTGGACCGCGGCGGACAGGGCGGCAGGCCTGAGCTGATCCGGATCACGGGACTGGACGAGCTTCCGGGTCTGCTGCAGGCGGATACCCGTTTTGGAGCGCCGTCCACCTTCAGGTAATGTTCTTCCTGCGCCAAGGGCAGCGGGCCGAAAGTCCGGGACTGAAGCGCACAAACCGAACGAAACCCCCTCAAGGGGGTTGAGTTTTGGTGGCCTATGGTGTAATTGGCAGCACGACTGATTCTGGTTCAGTTAGTCTAGGTTCGAGTCCTGGTAGGCCAGCTCGCAGAGCTCATCTGCAAAGCCCCCGTTGTGTAGCGGCCTAGCACGCTGCCCTCTCAAGGCAGTAGCGCCGGTTCGAATCCGGTCGGGGGTACAGATCCATCCTGCTGTCCATCCGGGTCGCTCCCGATGGCCACGCAGTGACATCATCCGGCTCACGCCGGATGGGATCGCTAGGGCCCCCGTTGTGTAGCGGCCTAGCACGCCGCCCTCTCAAGGCGGTAGCGCCGGTTCGAATCCGGTCGGGGGTACTGGTCTATACCACCATGGGCTATGGTGTAATTGGCAGCACGAGTGATTCTGGTTCATTTAGTCTAGGTTCGAGTCCTGGTAGCCCAGCGGATCCAGTCATGGATCAAGATCTTGCCCCCGTTGTGTAGCGGCCTAGCACGCCGCCCTCTCAAGGCGGTAGCGCCGGTTCGAATCCGGTCGGGGGTACGTGAAGAGAAGGCCCTCCCCTGTTGGGGAGGGCCTTCTTGCATGGACGGGACTCATCCGAAGCGGCGGTAGGACTCCTCGGCCTGGGCCAGCCTGCGCAGGCTCAGCAATACCGGCTCGTACAGCACGGTGAACGCCACGGCTGCCTCCACCTGCTCCTCCTCGGCCTCGTACCGCTCCACCAAGTCCAGGTCGTTGACGGCGAGTTCGCCGGCGCTGCGGGCGTAGGGGAGCAGCTCCGCGACATCGCAGGGGTAGCCGAGCCGGTCCATCGTGGCGATCGAGGCGATCAGCATCCGGTATGCGGGCGACTCGGTGCCCGTCTCGCGGCCGAAGTCCCATCCCAGCCGCTCCAGCAGCGCGCCGGCGGTGCGGCGTGCGGCGTCGGTGGCGGGGTCGTCCTCGTCCGGCTCCGGGGCGTGCGGGATCGACCACACGGCCGCGCCGAGCCGCATGTGACGGTCGAGGCCGTCGTCCTCGACGGCGGCGAGGACGTCCCGGGCGGCGGCCACAGGTATCCGGCCGACCTGGATCAGGGCGCGGACGAGCCGCAGGCGCCGCAGATGCTCCTCGTCGTACTCGGCCTGGGTGGTGCTGACCCGCCGCCCGGGCGGCAGCAGTCGCTCACGCAGGTAGTACTTGATCGTGGCGGTGGGCACGCCGCTGCGTTCGCTGAGCTCTGCCAGCCTCATGTGCTTGCGCCTTTCATTGGAGAGTGGCACTATCCAAAGATAGATAGCTCCACTATCCAATGATCCTCGCAAAGGGGAACCGCAATGAGCAAGCAGCCGATCCAGGGGCGCATGACGGCGGAGTCGCAGGACGGCGTGACCGTCTTTCTCATCGGGATGCGGATCAACAGCTTTCGGGCGGTGCGGAGTTGGTGGCCGACGTTCCTGGCCATGCCGCGCATGCTGAGGGAGCTCTCGAAGGACAAGGACAGCGGACTCCTCGGGTACCGCCTGCTGCTGGGCCTGCCGAGGGTGATCTACACCGTCCAGTACTGGGAGTCGGCGGAGAAGCTGCTCGCGTACTCCTCCGCGAAGGACAAGGAGCACCGTCCGGCCTGGGCGGCCTTCAACCGGCGGATGCGGACCGGCAGGGGCAAGGTCGGCTTCTGGCACGAGACCTATGTGGTTCCGGCCGGAGCCTATGAGTCCGTCTATGTGAACATGCCCGAGTTCGGCCTGGGGGAGGCGACGGGTGTCGTCCCGGTCGGCCGTCGCGGGGACAGCGCGGCGGACCGGCTCAAGGCGGCCTGAGACCGCCCCCCGGCCGCCGTCACGGGGGTGCGGCGGCCGGGGCGCGGTCTCGGCTGGAGAACGGCCTGATCCGAACGAAGGACCCTGGTGTCCTGAGCCGGAATCTCCTCGGCATTTCCCTGTCCGTGAACCGGCATGCCGGGCCTGCCTGGCCCTCACGGATGCCGACCTCGCCCGTCGACCGCGAACTTGGCGCCCGGCGGCGGGAACCGCCTGAGAATCTCCGACTCGGGGCGCTAGTTCGAGCGGCGCAGCGCGTCGGAGAGGCGGGCGGCGGCGTCGATGACCGCCTGGGCGTGCATGCGGCCCGGGTGGCGGGTGAGCCGCTCGATCGGTCCGGATACCGAGACCGCGGCAACGACGCGGTTCGAGGGTCCGCGCACGGGCGCGGAGACGGACGCGACGCCCGGCTCGCGCTCGCCGATCGACTGGGCCCAGCCCCGGCGCCGCACACCCGACAGTGCCGTCGCCGTGAAGCGGGCTCCCTGCAGGCCGCGGTGCAGCCGCTCCGGCTCTTCCCAGGCCATCAGGATCTGGGCCGACGAGCCGGCCTTCATCGTGAGCGTCGAGCCCACGGGCACGGTGTCCCGCAGTCCGGACAGCCGCTCGGCGGCCGCCACACAGATGCGCATGTCTCCCTGCCGCCGGTAGAGCTGTGCGCTCTCGCCGGTCACATCGCGCAGATGGGTCAGCACCGGCCCGGCGGTGGCCAGCAGCCGGTCCTCGCCGGCCGCGGCGGCGAGCTCCGACAGCCGCGGGCCCAGGATGAACCGGCCCTGCATGTCCCTCGCCACCATCCGGTGGTGTTCCAGGGCCACGGCCAGACGGTGGGCCGTGGGTCGTGCAAGCCCTGTCGCCGCGACCAGCCCGGCGAGGGTGGCCGGACCGGACTCCAGGGCGCTCAGTACCAGAGCTGCCTTGTCGAGAACGCCGACGCCGCTAGAGTTGTCCATGCAACGATACTCCCGTCTCACTCTGTGAAACGCAAGTTCAATTTCTCCGAGAAATTGCGAACCTGGATGTACGGCCGCACAAGGGCCCGTGTTCCCCGCCAGGTCCGGCATGCGGACGGCGGCGCAATTGATCTCTAGTTGGGCCCGGCGACGCTGCCGGGCCGGAGGGAAAGCGATGGGTAGGACACTCGCGGAGAAGGTCTGGGACGACCACGTCGTCCGGCGCGCCGAGGGCGAGCCCGACCTCCTCTTCATCGATCTGCACCTCCTGCACGAGGTGACCAGCCCACAGGCGTTCGACGGGCTCCGCCTCGGCGGCCGCCCGGTGCGGCGGCTCGACCTCACCATCGCGACCGAGGACCACAACACCCCGACCCTCGACATCGACAAGCCCATCGCCGACCCGGTCTCCCGCGCACAGTTGGAGACGCTCCGCAAGAACTGCGCCGAGTTCGGCGTCCGGCTGCACCCGCTGGGCGATGTGGAGCAGGGGGTCGTGCATGTCGTGGGACCGCAGCTGGGTCTGACCCAGCCCGGCACGACCGTGGTCTGCGGTGACTCGCACACCTCCACCCACGGCGCCTTCGGCGCGCTCGCCTTCGGTATCGGCACCTCGCAGGTCGAGCATGTGCTGGCCACCCAGACGCTGCCCCTCGCCCGCCCCAAGACCATGGCGATCACCGTCGAGGGCGAGCTGCCCGACGGTGTCACCGCCAAGGACCTGATCCTGGCGATCATCGCGAAGATCGGTACCGGCGGCGGCCAGGGCTACATCCTGGAGTACCGCGGTTCCGCCATCGAGAAGCTCTCGATGGAAGCCCGCATGACCATCTGCAACATGTCGATCGAGGCCGGCGCCCGGGCGGGCATGATCGCGCCGGACCGGACCACGTTCGACTATCTGCAGGGCCGTGACCACGCGCCCAAGGGCGAGGACTGGAACGCGGCGGTCGCGTACTGGAAGACTCTGCGTACCGACGACGACGCGGTCTTCGACGCCGAGGTGTTCATCGACGCCGCCGGGCTCTCGCCGTTCGTCACCTGGGGCACCAACCCCGGCCAGGGCGCCCCGCTGTCGGCGAACGTCCCCGACCCGGCTTCGTACGAGGACGCTTCGGAGCGGCTGGCGGCCGAAAAGGCCCTGGAGTACATGGGGTTGACCGCCGGCCAGGCGCTGCGGGACATCGCGGTGGACACCGTCTTCGTAGGCTCCTGCACCAACGGCCGTATCGAGGACCTGCGCTCCGCGGCCGAGATCCTGGACGGCCGCAAAGTCGCCGACGGCGTACGAATGCTGGTCGTCCCCGGCTCGGTGCGGGTCGCGCTGCAGGCCGTCGAGGAGGGTCTCGACAAGGTCTTCAAGGAGGCCGGCGCCGAATGGCGGCACGCGGGCTGCTCGATGTGCCTGGGCATGAACCCGGACCAGCTGGCCCCCGGTGAGCGTTCCGCCTCCACCTCCAACCGCAACTTCGAGGGCAGGCAGGGCAAGGGCGGCCGGACCCATCTGGTCTCGCCGCAGGTCGCCGCCGCCACCGCGGTGCTCGGCCATCTGGCCTCGCCCGCCGACCTGTCCGAAACCCGTACGCCCGCCGGAGTCTGAACACCATGGAAGCTTTCACCACGCACACCGGCCGGGCCGTCCCGCTGCGCCGCAGCAATGTCGACACCGACCAGATCATCCCGGCGCACTGGCTGAAGAAGGTCACGCGCGACGGCTTCGAGGACGGGCTGTTCGAGGCCTGGCGCAAGCAGGACGACTTCGTCCTCAACCAGCCGGAGCGGCAGGGTGCCACGGTGCTGGTCGCCGGCCCTGATTTCGGCACCGGTTCCTCACGTGAGCACGCCGTCTGGGCGCTCCAGAACTACGGCTTCAAGGCGGTCGTCTCCGCCCGCTTCGCCGACATCTTCCGCGGCAACTCGCTCAAGAACGGCCTGCTGACCGTGGTTCTGCCGCAGGAGACGGTGGACCGGCTCTGGGCGCTGACCGAGGCCGATCCGAAGGCTGAAATCACTGTTGACTTGGAGCGGCGCCAGGTGCGCGCACCAGGTGTCACCGCCGACTTCGAGCTGGACGAGAATGCCCGCTGGCGGCTGTTGAACGGACTCGACGACATCAGCCTCACCCTTCAGAACGAAGCCGACATCGCGGCCTACGAGGCGTCCAGGCCGGCCTTCAAGCCTCGTACAATTGAGCTCTGAGCAGCGCTTTTCCCGTACTGCGCCCCCCACCGCCCGGTGGGGGGCGCAGTCACTTGTTGAGGCCCTGTCGGGCGACAACTCGCCCCAGATGGCACAATCGGTGCATGGAACGCGACAGCCAACTCGAGCTCTACGAGGCAGTCGCGGCCCGGCTGAAAGAAGCGCACACAAGAGTGCGTGAACTGCAAGTCCCGGAGGGCGTAAGGATGGCGCTGTCCCGGAAGCTGCTGGCTGTGACGGCCGTGGCGAAGCACGATCTCGCCGACGCCGCAAGGCGCCTGGACCGGTTGATGAAGGACCTCGATGAAGGTCGTTTCCCCGCAGGTGACTGACCACCCGGTGACTGGGCCGAAATCCGGCTCCGCCGCGTGGCCGCGACGGTCCACTTCGTTGCGGCACTAGGGTGATTAGCCCGTTTCGTGTTTGATTTGCGGTATATATCTGCCTAACGTGCGAAAAAGCTTGAACAGTTTCGTTCCGGCGATGTCTCCGAAGGGGAAGACGTGAACAAGGCGCAGCTCGTAGAAGCGATTGCCGACAAGATGGGCGGTCGCCAGCAGGCCGCCGAGGCTGTCGACGCGGTACTCGACGCGATCGTCCGCGCGGTTGTCGGCGGCGACCGGGTTTCGGTCACCGGCTTTGGCTCGTTCGAGAAGGTCGACCGCCCCGCCCGGTACGCCCGTAACCCGCAGACGGGTGAGCGTGTGCGGGTCAAGAAGACCTCGGTGCCGCGGTTCCGCGCGGGCCAGGGCTTCAAGGACCTGGTCAGCGGCTCGAAGAAGCTCCCCAGGGGTGGCGAAGTCTCCGTGAAGAAGGCTCCCAAGGGCAGTCTCCAGGTCGGCACCGCCGCCAAGAAGGCCGCCGCGAAGAAGGCAACGGCCAAGAAGGCCGCAGCGAAGAAGACCACCGCCGCCGCCAAGAAGACCACGGTCGCGAAGAAGGCCGCGGCCAAGAAGACGACGGCCAAGAAGACCACCGCCAAGACCACGGCCGCGAAGAAGACCGCCACGGCCAAGAAGACCGCCCCTGCCAAGAAGGCGGTCGCGAAGAAGGCGCCGGCGAAGAAGGCAACGGCGCGCAAGACCACCGCCAAGAAGACCACCGCGCGCAAGAAGTAAGCGGCGCGGCAGTACAGGGCCACTCACGCGACGGGCCGGACTCCCCAGGGGGAGCCCGGCCCGCGGCGTTCACTGTCGTCGGGGGGCACCGACCCCGGGGCCTCGTTGTTCCCGGGCGAGCCCCGGCACGGGGCCGCCCCGGCCGGTCAAGTCGATCCGGGCGGACTTCGATCCGCGTTGCCCGCTCAGAGGGTCTGCAGCGTCACCAGAGTGATCCGCAGCGTCTCGGCCTCGCCCTCGGTCTCGATACGGACCCGCTGCCCCGGCCGCAGCAGCCGCAGCCCGCCGGCGTCGAACGCCGCGCTGTCGAAGTCCACCGGAGTCCCGTCGTCGAGCAGGACACTCCCGCTGCGGGTCTCTGAGTCGTACGTGTACGCGGTCGCCTGCATGTCCAGAGCGTATCCGGCGCCCGGGCCGCCGCCCGTCCTCGCCCCCTGGTGGTGAACGGGCCGCAGCATCGGCAGCTCCGCGCAGCGTGCCGCCGTGCGCGGGCCCACGCCCAGTGCCAGCGCGGCCCGCAGATCCTCGGCGGTGTCGACGTCGCGGCGGACCGACTCGGCGCCGTCCACGGCAATTTCCGCCGCACCGGAGCGCAAATGCCGGTTTCGTGAAGGCCCGCCGAATGCAGGGCGCAATTCCACCCCCGGTGCGGCCGACAGAAAAGTCGTGCCAATTCCCGCCGAGTCCGGCAGGAAAGCCCGCGGAAATTGGCCGGCCACCGCGAGTACCTGCGCCAATTCCGCCGCCCGCAGCGCGGGCAGGTCCGCGTTCAGCGCGGCCACCGCCGAGCCGGGGCGCATCGAGCGCACCGCGGCGGCCCCGTGCGTCAGCGCCGCGTTGAGCCCGGCGGCCGGGGAGTCCGGCACGATCCGCGCCCCGAGTGCGGCAAGCTCCGTCCCGGCCAGCGGGTCGTCAGTGACGACCGCCACATCCCGCACGGCCGGGCACGAGAGCGCCGCCGCGACCGTGTCCAGGGCGAAGGCAAGGGCGAAATGAGGACGCAGCGCCCCGCCAGCGGCCGCGGCCAGTCTGCTCTTGGCCAGCGCGAGGGGCTTCAGCGGAACGACCAGTGACCAGTGCACGGCCCCATTGTCACCTGCCCACGTGGCCGCCCGGAGGGACTCGCAGGAGGCCGGGGCGTACGGTGTTCTCGACAGACCAGGGGCCTGGGGCGACACTTGACCCCCAGCAGCCGGGCAGCAGCCTGCTGCGCCAGGTCATAGAGGAAGGTGTCCGAGTGTCCCGCCGCAGAATCGGCTTCTGGTACCGCCTGGCGGCGGTCATCGCGAAACCGCCGTTGGTGGTTCTGTTCAAGCGGGACTGGCGAGGAACGGAGCACATTCCGGCCGACGGCGGATTCATCACTGCGGTGAATCACAACTCCTACCTGGATCCGCTGTCCTACGCGCACTACCAGTACAACACCGGACGCGTCCCCCGTTTCCTGGCGAAGGCCGCCCTCTTCAAGGGATCCTTCGTCGGCACCATGCTGCGTGGCACCGGCCAGATCCCGGTCTACCGCGAGACCACCAACGCGCTGGACGCCTTCCGCGCCGCCGTGGACGCCATCGAGCGCGGCGAGTGCGTGGCGTTCTACCCGGAGGGCACGCTGACCCGGGATCCCGAGATGTGGCCGATGGCCGGCAAGACCGGCGCGGCACGCGTCGCGCTGCTCACCAAGGCTCCGGTCATCCCGGTCGCCCAGTGGGGGGCCAACCTGGCGATGCCGCCGTACGCCAAGGAGAACAAGTTCCGGCTGTTCCCGCGCAAGACGCTGATCGTGCAGGCGGGACCGCCCGTCGACCTCGCCCGGTTCTACGGCCTCGAACCCACTCCCGAGGTGCTGCGCGAGGCGACCGAGGCCATCATGGCCGCGGTCACCGCGATTCTCGAGGAGGTACGCGGCGAGCAGGCGCCCGCCGAGCCGTTCGACCACCGCAGGGCGCGGGCGGAACAGCGACACAGGGCAGCCGAGGAGGGGACCAAGTGACGCGTCCCGTCAAGGCCGCCGTTTTCGGCACCGGATCCTGGGGCACGGCCTTCTCCATGGTGCTCGCCGACGCGGGCTGCGACGTCACCATGTGGGGGCGCCGCGCCGAGCCCGTCGAGGCCATCAACACGACCCGCACCAACCCGGACTATCTGCCGGGAATCCAGCTCCCGGAGCGGGTGCGGGCCACCACCGACCCCGCAGAGGCCGCGCAGGACGCCGACTTCACCGTCCTGGTCGTGCCCTCCCAGACCCTCCGCGCCAACCTCGCGGAGTGGGCGCCCAAGCTGGCCCCGGACACCGTTCTGGTCTCCCTGATGAAGGGCGTCGAACTCGGCACCGCCAAGCGGATGAGCGAGGTCATCGAGGAGGTCGCGGAGGCCCCCGCCGAGCGCGTCGCGGTCCTCACCGGGCCGAACCTCGCCAAGGAGATCGCCGACCGCCAGCCCGCCGCCGCGGTGGTGGCCTGCGCCGACGAAACGGTCGCCCAGCGGCTCCAGTCCGCCTGCATGACCCCGTACTTCCGCGCCTACACCAACACCGATGTCGTCGGCTGCGAACTCGGCGGAGCCGTCAAGAACGTCATCGGCCTCGCCGTCGGCATCGCGGACGGCATGGGCCTTGGCGACAACTCCAAGGCCACCCTCATCACCCGTGGTCTCGCGGAGACGACCCGGCTCGGCCTCGCCATGGGCGCCGACCCGATGACCTTCTCCGGCCTCGCGGGTCTCGGCGACCTCGTCGCCACCTGCTCGTCGCCGCTCTCCCGGAACCACACCTTCGGCACCAACCTCGGCCGCGGCATGACCCTCCAGGAGACCGTCGCCGCGACCAAGCAGACCGCCGAGGGCGTCAAGTCCTGCGAGTCGGTACTGGATCTGGCCAGGCGGCACGGAGTCGACATGCCCATCACCGAGACGGTCGTGTCGATCGTCCACGAGGGCAAGCCTCCGGTCGTCGCGCTCAAGGAACTGATGTCGCGCAGCGCCAAGCCCGAGCGTCACTGAGTCCCGGGCGTCGCTGAGTCCTGGGCCTCGCTGAGTGCCGGGCGTCGCTGAGTCCTGGGCCTCGCTGAGTGCCGGGCGTCGCTGTGCGCCGAGTGTCCGGCGGGTCGCGGGCGTCACTCGGTCCGTGTGCCACTGGGGTCCGTCCGCCGTCGGGCGCCCGGTGGCACAGCCTGTACGCGGCCGGGTCACGGGTACCGCCGAGTCCCGAGCGCCACCGGGCCGATCCGCTGAGTGACGCCGCTGACGTGCTGCGGCGCGGGCCTGCCGCGCGGGCAAAGGCGCAAGGTAGTCTCGTCGCGATATGAGCGAGAACCCCTCCCACAGCCCCGACCTCGCCCCCGCCGGAGGCGAGGCGCGCCGCAAGCCGCGCGTCGCGGTCGTCTTCGGCGGCCGCAGTTCCGAGCACGCGATCTCCGTCGTGACGGCCGGCGCCGTGCTGCGCTCCATCGACCGCGCCAAGTACGACGTGCTGCCCATCGGCATCACGACGGACGGCCGCTGGGCGCTGACGTCGGACGAGCCCGACCGTATGGCCATCGCCGACCGGAAACTGCCGTCCGTCGAAGAGCTCTCCGAGTCCACCGAGGGCGGCGTCGTCCTCTCGGTCGACCCGGGCAACCGCGAGGTCCTCTACAGCGAGCCGGGCTCCGTGCCCAAGGCGCTCGGCGAGGTCGACGTCGTCTTCCCCGTGCTGCACGGGCCGTACGGTGAGGACGGCACCCTGCAGGGCCTGCTGGAGCTCTCCGGAGTCCCGTACGTCGGCTCGGGCGTCCTCGCCTCGGCCGTCGGCCAGGACAAGGACTACATGAAGCGGGTCTTCACCTCGTTCGGCCTGCCTGTCGGTCCCTATGTGGTCGTCCGGCCCCGTGAGTGGCAGCAGGATCCTTCCGCCGCCCGCAAGAAGATCGTCGACTTCGCCGGCGAGCACGGCTGGCCGCTCTTCGTGAAGCCCGCCCGCGCCGGGTCCTCCATCGGCATCACCAAGGTCGAGGACCTCTCCGGGCTCGACGAGGCGATCGCCGAGGCACAGCGCCACGACCCCAAGATCCTGGTGGAGTCGCTGCTGCGCGGCCGTGAGATCGAATGCGGAGTTCTGGAGTTCGAGGACGGCCCGCGCGCCAGCGTGCCCGCAGAGATCCCGCCGGTCTCCGCCCATGAGTTCTACGACTTCGAGGCCAAGTACATCGACTCGGCGACCGGTCTCGTGCCCGCGCCGCTCACCGATGAGCAGACGGCCGAGGTGCAGCGACTCGCGGTGAAGGCCTTCGACGCCGCGTCCTGCGAGGGGCTGGTCCGCGCGGACTTCTTCCTCACCGAGGACGGCGAGTTCGTCATCAACGAGATCAACACCATGCCGGGCTTCACACCGATCTCCATGTACCCGCGCATGTGGCAGGAGAGCGGCGTGAGCTACCCGGAGCTCGTGGACCGGCTGATCGAGGCGGCGCTGCGTCGTCCGACCGGACTGCGCTGAACCGGTTCGCCTCAGCCTTTCCCGGAGAACAGTGGCGGGACCGTCTTCGCGACCGGTCCCGCCAGGTCCGTCAGCGGGCCGACATCACCGAACTGCTTCGAGAACGTCACCTCGACATAGGTCTTTCGGTACGTGGTGGTGAACCGTGCGCTGTCCTCGAGTTCCTCCGCGTACCACTCGACGCCGCTCACCTCGACCCCGTTCGCACGCCAGTCGTTCAGCCCCGCGGGCCGGGGGACACCGCAGCGCAGTACGATCGCGGCGTCCCCCCACCCGGCGGTCAGCTCGGAACGCGGCTCGGGGTCCTGACGGTCCACTCCGGCCACGGAGTCCGGCAGTGCCTCGTGCAGTGCACGGCACAGCGCCTTCTCCTCGGGAGGAGGAGCGGGAACCGTGATCGATGCCGGAGCGTCCGTGGAGGAGCAGCCCGCGGCGGCCAGCAGCACGGCGGCCGCGGCGGGCAGAGACAGAAGCCGGCGAAGGGACATCACCGGCCAAGCGTAGACGGGGGCTAGAGGTGCACGACCGGGCAGGTCAGCGTCCGCGTGATGCCGTCCACTTGCTGGACCTTGGCGACCACCATGCGGCCCAGCTCATCGACCGTTTCGGCCTGGGCACGCACGATCACGTCGTACGGACCCGTCACGTCCTCGGCCTGGATCACCCCCGGGATCTTGGAGATGGTGTCGGCGACGGTCGACGCCTTGCCCACCTCGGTCTGAATAAGGATGTACGCCTGTACCACGGAACCTCCAGGGCGGCCACGAGGATCATGTGGGGAGAAGGGACGCCACGGTATCGCGTCGCCACGGGCCGCGGGGAGACCTGCGCGACCCAAGGCGCGCGCAGCGTGGCGCACGAAGCACAGAAGTTGACGGCCTGCTCGGGCTACTCGACGGTACCGACAGCGTTGACGGCTCGCTACCGCAATCGCACTGGGGCAGAAGGAGCACAGGAATGAAGGGCACCGTGGGCGAACTGGGGGAGTTCGGACTCATCAGGGAGCTCACCTCCCGGCTCACCTCAACCCCCGCCGTACGGCTCGGACCCGGCGACGACGCCGCGGTCGTCGCCGCACCCGACCGCAGGGTCGTCGCCAGCACCGACCTGCTGCTGGAGGGGCGGCACTTCCGGCGCGACTGGTCGACCGCGTACGACGTGGGCCGCAAGGCGGCCGCACAGAACCTGGCCGACATCGCCGCCATGGGCGCCGTACCGACCGCGCTGCTCCTCGGCCTTGTCGTCCCCGCCGATCTGCCCGTCACCTGGGCCACCGAGCTGATGGACGGCATCCGCGACGAGTGTCAGGTCGCGGGCGCGGCGGTGGTCGGTGGCGATGTCGTGCGCGGCGACACCATCACCGTGGCGATCACGGCACTCGGCGATCTGCGCAACCACGATCCGGTGACCCGCGCCGGGGCCCAGCCCGGCGATGTCGTCGCGTACACCGGCTGGTTGGGCTGGTCCGCCGCCGGGCACGCGGTCCTCTCGCGCGGCTTCCGCTCGCCGCGCGCCTTCGTGGAGGCACACCGGCGCCCCGAGCCGCCGTACCACGCGGGACCGGCTGCCGCCGGGCTCGGCGCCACCGCCATGACGGACGTCAGTGACGGACTCGTCGCCGATCTCGGTCACATCGCGGAGGCCAGCAAGGTCCGTATCGACCTGCGCTCGGGACTCATCGACATCCCCTCGCAGATGAACGACATCGGCCAGGCCGTCGGCGTCGACCCGCTGCAGTGGGTGCTGAGCGGCGGTGAGGACCACGCCATCGTCGCGACCTTCCCCGCGGACGTGAAACTGCCCGCACGCTGGAAGGTGATCGGCGAGGTGCTGAACCCGTCCGCGCTGCCGCAGGTGACGGTCGACGGGGCGCCGTGGACGAACAAGGGTGGCTGGGACCACTTCGGGGAGGACTCGTGACACCGGCGCGGGTGCTGACCGTCGCCGGCTCCGACTCCGGCGGCGGCGCCGGGATCCAGGCCGACCTCAAGGCCATGCTGGCCCTGGGCGTCCACGGCATGAGCGTGATCACGGCGGTCACCGCGCAGAACTCGCTCGGCGTGCAGGGCGCCTGGGAACTCCCCGTCGCCGCGGTACGCGCGCAGTACCGCAGCGTCGTCGACGACATCGGCGTCCAGGCCGTGAAGACCGGAATGCTGGCATCGGCCGAACTCGTCGAGACCGTCGCGGAGCTGCTGTCCGGGACGGACGCGCCCGTGGTCGTCGATCCCGTCGGTGTTTCCAAGCACGGGGACGCACTTCTCGCCGCGTCCGCGCTCGATTCGGTGCGTACGGCACTGCTTCCGGCCGCGACCGTCGCGACCCCGAACCTGGACGAGGTCGCCCAGCTCACCGGCGTACAGGTGGAGAGCGAGGCCGATCTGCGGCTGGCGGCCGACGCCGTGCTCGCGTACGGGCCGCGCTGGGCCCTGATCAAGGGCGGGCATCTCGCCGGCGACGCCGTGGACCTGCTCACCGACGGCACCGACGAGTACTGGCTGCGCGCACCCCGTCACGACAACCGGCACACGCACGGCACGGGCTGCACGCTCGCCTCGGCGGTCGCGGCGGGGCTGGCGAAGGGGCTCACGGTCCCGGAGGCCGCGCACGCCGCCAAGGAGTACGTCACCGGCGCGATAGCCGCGGGATTCGAGCTGGGCGGCGGAATCGGTCCCGTCGACCACGGCTGGCGCTTCCGCTAGGCGCGCACCGGCCCGTACCCCGGTGGAGCTGTACCCGGGGGTACGGGCCGGTGCGTTGCATGGCCTGCCTGGTTCATACAGGCGGTGTGCGTTGCACGGGCCGGTGCGCGGGAACGGCAAGAAGCCGGTCCACCGAGGTGGACCGGCTTCTCAAGGCAACCGCAGGGGCTGCGCTACGACGAAACGTCGGCGGGATTCATCCCCGCACGAGCGCGGGGAGCATCACTTAGCGCGAGACCTTGCCGGCCTTGATGCACGAGGTGCAGACGTTGAGCCGCTTCGGCGTCCGACCGACCACGGCACGCACGCGCTGGATGTTCGGGTTCCAGCGACGGGACGTACGGCGGTGCGAGTGCGAAATGTTGTTGCCGAAGCCCGGCCCCTTGCCGCAGACGTCGCAGTTGGCAGCCACGGGTCACTCCAAAGACTTCAGATGCACTTACAGTGAAATCCGGCGTGCCGGAATCAGTGATCTGAAGTGGCCTGCCGGGGGAATGGCCCGACTTTCATCGGGCAACCGGAGCAGCATACAACGACTGCTCCCGTACAACGAAACTACCATGGCTTCCTCCGCCCCCCGCCCGGCTCCCGGCCGGGCGCGGGTCTACCCTGCGGTGCAGCCGGCCGCTCAAGGAGGACATCAGTTGCCGACACAGGACGGGCGGCCCGCAGGGCAGGGTCGGCCCGCAGGGCCTCGCACGAGGACACCGGGGGGAGAGGGACGGGCCCTCGATGCCGAGGCGGTACGCGCGTGGTGCTCACTGGCACTGGAGGCGCTGGGCCGGGAGCGCGAGGAGATCGACGCGATCAATGTCTATCCGGTCGCGGACGGGGACACCGGCACGAATCTGTATCTCACGGTCGAATCCGCGGCACGGGCCGTGGAGGCGGTCTTCGCCGCGTACGAGACCGGGGTGCCCGAGCTTCCCGACGCCGTGCGGGCCATGGCCCACGGCGCGCTGATCGGGGCGCGGGGCAACTCGGGGACCATCCTCGCGCAACTGCTCGGAGGGATGGCCGAGGTGCTCGGGGAGCGGGACGGCGGGCTTGCGGAGGCGCTGCGGCGGGCCGCGGAGTCCGCGCGCGAGGCGGTCGCGCACCCCGTGGAGGGCACCATCCTGAGCGTGGCCACGGCGGCGGCGGAAGCGGCGGCGGAGGCGGGGGCGGCGGAGATGCCGCCCGTGGGTCCTACTGACGCGGGTCTCGCTGACGTGGCGGTCCCCGGCGACGGCGCCGCTCTGGTGGCCGCGTACGCGAGGGCCCGGCAGGCGCTGGAGGAGACCCCCGGGCAACTGGAGGTGCTGAGCAGGGCCGGTGTCGTCGACGCGGGAGGCCAGGGCCTGCTGGCGGTGCTCGGCGCGCTCGTCGAGGCCGTGACCGGGGAGGCGCCGCCCCGCCGCCCCGCTGTCCGGGTCCACCCGGCCGTGAACCCCGCCGGCGAATCGTGTGACGACGGCGGCCCGGCGTTCGAGGTGATCTACCTCCTGGAAGCGGACGACACCGCGGTGACCCGCCTCAAGGGCCGGCTCGACCGACTCGGCGACTCACTCGTCGTGGTCGGCGGCGACGGGCTGTGGAACGTCCACGTTCATGTCGACGACGCGGGCGCGGCGGTGGAGGCGGGGGTCGAGGCGGGACGCCCGTACCGGATCCGCATCACCCACTTCGGCGCGACCGTACAGGCCGAGCCGCGCGAGCCGGTGCAGCGGGCCGTCGTCGCGGTGGTGCCGGGGGAGGGGCTCGCGGGCCTCTGCGAGACGGCCGGCGCGACCACGGTGCTCGCGCGGCCGGGGGAACCTCCGGCGAGCGGCGAACTGGTCGAGGCGATCCGGCGGGCGCACGCGCGCGAGGTGGTGCTCCTGCCGAACGACGCGGAGCTCCGGCACACCGCGGCGGCGGCCGCGGAACAGGCCCGCACAGAAGGCGTAAGGGTCGCCCTCATCCCGACCCGTTCCGCGGTTCAGGGCATCGCGGCGCTCGCGGTCCACGAACCCGAACGCCGCTTCGACGAGGACGTCGTCGCGATGACCTCGGCCGCCGGTGCGACCCGCTACGGCGAACTGGCCGTCGCGGAGCGGCAGTCCTTCACTTCGGCCGGGGTCTGCCAGGCGGGGGACGTGCTGGGCCTGATCGACGGGGACGTCGCAGTGATCGGCGCGGATCTCGCCGAGACGGCGGAGACGGTGCTCGACCGCATGCTCTCGGCCGGCGGCGAGCTCGTCACCCTTGTCCTGCCGGACGACGCCCCACCGTCACTGGCGGACCGCCTGGAGTCCCACGTCCGCAGGGGGCACCTGGCGGTGGACACGGTGGTGCACCCCGGCGGGCGGGGGGCGCCGCTGCTGATCGGCGTGGAATAGGCACGGGGTCACTGCGCGGGCGGTGCGGTTGTGGTCGTCGTGGTGGGCCGGTGCCGGGTCGGCCGGCCGGTACCGCGCGCCGCGCGGTGTGGTCCCGGAAGTCTCAGGGAGTCTCAGGTGTCGTCGTCGCCGCGCAGTGGGGGACGAGCGGCGGCGCGCGTCGGGCGATCCCGTCGTCGGTGACCACGGCGTGGGAAGGCAGGGGGACCGCGCTGTCCCGGGAGGGCGCAGCACCGTTGTGACCAGCGGATATCCACCGGCGTGCGACGGCTGTCGGTGTGGTGGTGTGCAATGGATCGCGTGTCCGCACTGGATGAGCCACTGAAGACGAGTCTCGGCCCGGCGACCGCGAAGGTCATGGCCGAGAACCTTGACCTGCGCACCGTCGGTGATCTGCTCCATCACTACCCCAGGCGCTACGAGGAGCGGGGTCAGCTGACGCGGCTCGCGGACCTGCCGCTGGAGGAGCACGTCACGGTCGTCGCCCAGGTCGCCGACTCGCGCGTGCTCAAGTTCAACGGCGGGCGCGGGCAGCGGCTCGAGATCACCATCACCGACGGAAGCGGGCGGCTCCAGCTGGTCTTCTTCGGGCGGGGCATCCACAAGCCGCACAAGGACCTGCCGCCCGGCAGCCGGGCGATGTTCGCCGGCAAGGTGTCCATGTTCAACCGCAAGCTGCAGCTCGCCCACCCCACGTACGAGCGGCTGGACGCGGACGACGGCGAGGGAGCGGTCAGTGCCTTCGCCGGGAAGCTCATCCCGATCTATCCGGCCTGCAAGGGCCTGGAGTCCTGGAAGATCGCCAAGGCCGTCGACGCGGTCCTTCCACAGGCCCGGGAGGCCCTCGACCCGCTGCCGCCGGCGCTGCGCGAGGGCCGCGGCCTCGTTCCGCTCCCCGAGGCACTGCTCAAGATCCACCGGCCGGGGAGCAAGGCGGACATCGAGGACGCCAGGCAGCGGCTCAAGTGGGACGAGGCCTTCGTCCTCCAAGTCGCCCTCGCCCGGCGGCGATACGCGGACAGGAAGCTCCCGGCCGTCGCCCGCAGAGCCGCACCGGGCGGACTGCTCGACGCGTTCGACGCCAGGCTTCCCTTCACGCTCACCGAGGGCCAGCAGAAGGTCTCGGCGGAGATCTTCGGCGA
The DNA here is from genome assembly GCF_042802855.1 of Streptomyces sp. NPDC057445. Taxonomy (NCBI): domain Bacteria; kingdom Bacillati; phylum Actinomycetota; class Actinomycetes; order Kitasatosporales; family Streptomycetaceae; genus Streptomyces; species Streptomyces sp. NPDC057445. The sequence goes on from NZ_JBHVDH010000004.1 coordinate 319,528, forward strand.
CCTGGCCACCGAACACCCCATGCACCGGCTGCTCCAGGGTGAGGTCGGTTCCGGAAAGACGTTGGTCGCGCTCCGTGCCATGCTCGCCGTCGTCGACGCGGGCGGTCAGGCCGCGATGCTCGCGCCCACGGAAGTCCTCGCCCAGCAGCACCACCGCTCGATCGTCGAGATGATGGGCGACCTCGCCGAGGGCGGCATGCTCGGGGGCGCCGAGCAGTCGACCAAGGTCGTGCCGCTCACCGGCTCGATGGGTGCCGCCGCCCGCCGTCAGGCACTGCTCGACCTCGTCACCGGCGAGGCCGGGATCGTCATCGGCACGCATGCGCTGATCGAGGACAAGGTGCAGTTCCACGATCTGGGGCTGGTCGTCGTGGACGAACAGCACCGCTTCGGCGTGGAGCAGCGTGACGCCCTGCGGGGCAAGGGCAAGCAGCCGCCGCATCTGCTGGTCATGACCGCCACGCCCATTCCGCGTACGGTCGCGATGACGGTCTTCGGCGACCTGGAGACCTCCGTACTGGACCAGTTGCCCGCCGGGCGTTCCCCCATCGCCACCCACGTCGTGCCCGCCGCCGACAAACCGCACTTCCTGGCGCGGGCGTGGGAGCGGGTGCGCGAGGAGGTCGAGGGCGGCCACCAGGCGTATGTCGTGTGCCCGAGGATCGGCGACTCCCTCGACGAGACGGCCGAGCCGAAGAAGAAGTCGCCGGAGGACGAGGCCGAGAAGCGGCCTCCGCTCGCCGTGCTGGAGGTCGCCGAGCAGTTGGCGGCGGGCCCGCTCAAGGGCCTGCGGGTGGAGGTCCTGCACGGCCGTATGGCGCCCGACGACAAGGACACCGTGATGCGCCGCTTCGCCGCGGGCGAGGTGGACGTGCTGGTGGCCACCACCGTCATCGAGGTCGGGGTGAACGTGCCGAATGCGACGGCGATGGTGATCATGGACGCCGACCGGTTCGGCGTCTCCCAGCTGCATCAGCTCCGCGGACGCGTCGGCCGCGGTTCGGCCCCCGGGCTGTGTCTGCTCGTCACCGAGATGCCGGAGGCGAGCCCCGCCCGGGCCAGGCTCGGGGCGGTCGCCGCCACGCTCGACGGCTTCGAGCTGTCCCGTATCGACCTCGAACAGCGCCGTGAGGGCGATGTGCTGGGTCAGGCCCAGTCGGGAGTCCGCTCCTCGCTGAAGGTCCTCGCGGTCATCGACGACGAGGAGGTCATCGCCGCCGCACGCGAGGAGGCGGTGGCCGTCGTCACCGCCGACCCGGAACTGGAGAGGCTGCCGGAGTTGCGAACCGCGCTCGACGCCCTGCTCGACAAGGACCGCGAGCAGTACCTGGACAAGGGCTGACGCGGGCCGCCGGAAGGCGGCCGACCGCTGCCCCTGGCGGCTGCCGACGCACCGAGCGGGCGGGCCCTGGGCCGGTGAGCCCATATCGTGGTGGTGAACGGACCGAACAAGCGCCGAGAAGGACTCAGATGACCCGCGTGATCGCCGGTGCGGCCGGCGGACGTCGCCTGGCCGTGCCGCCGGGCAACGGCACCCGCCCCACCTCCGACCGGGCGCGCGAAGGCCTGTTCTCCACCTGGGAGTCGCTCCTCGGCACGCTGAACGGCGTCCGGGTGGCGGATCTGTACGCGGGTTCGGGCGCGGTCGGCCTGGAGGCCCTGTCGCGAGGCGCCTCCCACGCGCTCCTCGTCGAGGCCGACAGCCGTGCCGCCCGTACGGTCCGGGAGAACGTACGGACGCTGGCACTGCCGGGCGCCGAGGTCCGCTCGGGCCGGGCCGAGCAGATCGTCCAGGGGCCGGCGCCGGCGGAACCGTACGACATCGTGTTCCTCGACCCGCCCTACGCCGTCACCGACGACGATCTTCGGGAGATTCTCCTCACACTCCGCACGCGGGGCTGGCTCGCGGAGGATGCCCTCGTCACCGTGGAGCGCAGCACCAGAGGCGGAGAGTTCGTCTGGCCCGAGGGCATCGAGCCACTGAGGGCCCGTCGTTACGGCGAAGGAACGCTTTGGTACGGTCGCGCCGCCTCTACGTGCGAAGACGCACCATGACCGGACCGGAGAGCGAGGGACTTCAGTTGCGCCGCGCCGTCTGTCCGGGGTCGTTCGACCCCATCACCAATGGACACCTCGACATCATCGCCCGTGCCTCCAAGCTGTACGACGTCGTGCACGTCGTGGTGATGATCAACCAGGCCAAGAAGGGCCTGTTCACGGTGGAGGAGCGGATCGAGCTGATCCGCGAGGTCACCGCCGAGTACGGAAACGTCGAGGTGGAGGCCTACCACGGCCTGCTCGTCGACTACTGCAAGGAGCGGGACATCCCCGCCATCGTCAAGGGCCTGCGGGCCGTCAGCGACTTCGACTACGAGCTGCAGATGGCCCAGATGAACAACGGCCTGTCGGGAGTCGAGACGCTGTTCGTCCCCACCAGCCCCACTTACAGCTTCCTGTCGTCCTCCCTCGTCAAGGAAGTCGCGGCCTGGGGCGGCGACGTCTCCCACCTGGTGCCCCCGGTGGTGCTGGCCGCTCTGAGCGACCGCCTGCCGCAGAAGTGACGGTCTGACCGACCGTCACCGGTGTCCGGAGGTCCCCCGCCCCAGGGGTAGGGGGAGGGCGTCGACTGGCCGTACAGTCGTCACGTCCGTCTCCAATCGGCTGTTGTAGTGACTGTAGAGAGTGGCGAGCGCAAGGTGGACGTGCAGAAGAAGCTCGACGAGATCGTCGAGGCGGTCGGAAACGCCCGGTCCATGCCCATGTCGGCCTCCTGCGTGGTCAACCGCGCCGAGCTGCTCGCGATGCTCGAAGAGGTCCGGCAGGCCCTGCCCGGCTCGCTCGCCCACGCACAGGAGCTGATCGGCGGCCGGGACCAGATGGTCGAGCAGGCCCGCCAGGAGGCCGAGCGGATCATCGAGGCCGCCCACTCCGAGCGCGGCTCGCTGATCTCCGGCACCCAGATCGCGCGTCAGTCCCAGGAGGAGGCCGACCGCATCCTCGCAGAGGCCCGCCGGGAGGCCGAGGAGATCCGTGCCGAGGCCGACGACTACGTCGACTCCAAGCTCGCGAACTTCGAGGTCGTGCTCAACAAGACCATCGGCTCGGTCGACCGCGGCCGCGAGAAGCTCCTCGGCCGGAGCCCCGGGCTCGGCGAGCAGGGCTACGTCGACCCCGCCGACGACGACGCCCCCGAGTACAGCGCGGACCCCGGGACGCTGATCCAGCGGGCGGACGACTACGTCGACGCCAAACTGGGCGCGTTCGAAGCGGTCCTCTCCAAGACGCTGGAGGCCGTCGGCCGAGGCAGGCAGAAGCTGCACGGCCGCATCGCCACGGACGACCTCGGGGCCCACATGGCCGCCCAGGACGCGGCGGGGACGCAGCACACGAGCGACGCCGACTATCTCGCCGGCCTCGCCGAGCTGGCCGACCCGGAGCCGCAGGCCCAGCAGGTTCAGCAGCCGCCCGTCCATATCCCGGCCCAGGCCGCCCCGTACAGCTATCAGCCGCAGGCCCAGCCGCAAACCCAGCCACAGGACGTGTACGCGTACCAGCAGGATCCGTACGCGGGAGGTACCTCCCATGCCGGAGGCTATGGGGGACAGCAGCAGGGTTACGCCCAGCAGTACGACCAGGGCTATGCGCAGCAGTACACGTACGACCAGCAGCAGCTCCACCACCAGCAGGCCCAGGCCCACGCTCAGGACCAGGCCCAGCCGCAGCTCGACGAGACGAGCTTCTTCGACACGGGCATGATCGACATGGAACAGCTGCGCCGCTACGAGCAGGGTCGCTGACCGGATTGGGCCAACAGCGAACGGTCCAGTATCCTGGCTCTTCGGTCGCGCGTGCGGTGAGCTGATGCTGCGCTGACAACGCGGCCTCCCACACGATCCGAAAGCAGGAAAAGCTCTGAACGCCCGCCTCGACCACCGCAACCCCCTCGTGTTCGACACGCACGAGCTGGGTCGGCGGCCCGGTGCGCTCCAGCGGCTCTCCCGCTCGGTGGCGGCACCTGGTTCGCCGGTCCTCGGTATCGAAGGGGTCATCGGTGTGCCCGAGGGCGCACCCGTGGAGCTCGATCTCCGCCTCGAGTCCGTCATGGAAGGTGTGCTCGTTACAGGCACCGCCGGTGCCACGGCCGAGGGGGAGTGCGTAAGGTGTCTGGAGCCGCTGCGCCAGGAGGTTGCGGCGGACTTCCAGGAGATGTTCTCGTACCCCGACGCCGATGACCGGGGCCGCAGCCGCGCTGCGGATCCGGGCGACGACGCCGAGGACGAGGGCATGATCTTCCTCGAGGACGGCATGTTCGACCTCGAGCCAGTGCTGCGCGATGCGGTGGTGCTCGCACTGCCGATGCAGCCGGTGTGCCGGGAGGACTGTGCAGGCCTGTGTCCCGAATGCGGGATCAACCTGAACGGTGACCCGGATCACCACCATGACGCCGTCGACATCCGTTGGGCGGCACTGCAGGGACTCACCGATTCACTCGGAACCGGTGAGAAGGACAACATGAGCGGCGCCGAAGCGGGCGTCGACGAGAAGCAGGAGAAGTAGCCGTGGCTGTTCCGAAGCGGAAGATGTCGCGCAGCAACACGCGCCACCGCCGGTCGCAGTGGAAGGCTGCGGTCCCCACCCTGGTTTCGTGTGAGCGTTGCCAGGAGCCGAAGCAGCAGCACATCGCGTGCCCTAGCTGCGGCACCTACAACAAGCGCCAGGTCCTCGAGGTCTGAGCGGCTGGTGAGAGGCACGGTGTCTGAGTTGTCCAACGCCGCAGGAAAGCAGGCAGACAACGCAAGCGCAGCCTCGTCCCACACGCTTCTGGAAGGGCGGCTCGGGTATCAGCTCGAGTCCGCCCTTCTGGTGCGTGCGCTGACCCACCGCTCGTACGCATACGAGAACGGCGGCCTGCCCACCAACGAGCGGCTCGAGTTCCTCGGGGACTCGGTGCTCGGACTGGTGGTCACGGACACGCTCTACCGTACCCACCCCGACCTGCCCGAAGGCCAGCTGGCCAAGCTGCGGGCCGCGGTGGTCAATTCGCGTGCGCTGGCGGAGGTCGGGCGTGGCCTGGACCTGGGCTCCTTCATCCGGCTCGGCCGGGGTGAAGAGGGCACGGGCGGCCGGGACAAGGCATCCATCCTCGCCGACACCCTTGAAGCGGTGATCGGCGCGGTCTATCTCGACCAGGGCCTCGACGTGGCGTCCGAGCTGGTGCACCGGCTCTTCGACCCGCTGATCGAGAAGTCCTCCAACCTCGGCGCCGGCCTGGACTGGAAGACCAGTCTCCAGGAACTGACCGCGGCCGAGGGTCTTGGCGTGCCCGAGTACCTGGTCACAGAGACCGGTCCGGACCACGAGAAGACCTTCACTGCTGCCGCCCGCGTCGGTGGTGTCTCGTACGGCACCGGCACCGGCCGCAGCAAGAAAGAAGCGGAGCAGCAGGCGGCCGAGTCCGCGTGGCGCGCGATCCGCGCCGCAGCGGACGAGCGTGCGGCTGCTGAGAAGTCCGTCTCCGAGGACGAAGGGACCGCCGACACCCCTTCGCCCCAGGCCACGGCCTGACCCCGCTTCCGGCCCCCGCCGCGCGCGAGCGCAGCGGGGGCCTTCGCGTTGTCCGGCTGTATCCGGCCCCGGTTCCAGGGCGCTCCGCCCGGAGGTACGCTGCGGGCGTCGTCCCGCACCCCTGTCGGAGGAGCTTCGTGCCCGAACTGCCCGAGGTCGAAGTCGTCCGGCGCGGTCTGGAGGCCTGGGTCGCCGGGCGGACCGTCGCGTCCGTGGAGGTGCTGCATCCACGGGCCGTGCGGCGACACCTCGGCGGTGGCGAGGACTTCGCCGCACGCCTCGAGGGACATCGGATCGGAGCCGCGCGCAGGCGCGGAAAGTACCTCTGGCTGCCTTTGGAGGACAGCGGCGCCGCTGTCCTCGGGCATCTGGGAATGAGCGGGCAACTGCTCGTCCAGCCCGAGGCGGCCGCCGACGAGAAGCATCTGCGGATCCGGATCCGGTTCGAGGACGACCGTGGCACCGAGCTCCGCTTCGTCGACCAGCGCACCTTCGGCGGGCTGTCCCTGCACGACACCGGTCCCGACGGCCTCCCGGACGTCATCGCCCACATCGCGCGCGACCCGCTCGACCCTGCGTTCGACGACGCCGCATTCGTCGCCGCCCTGCGGCTGCGGCGTACGACGGTCAAGCGCGCCCTGCTGGACCAGTCGCTGATCAGCGGGGTCGGGAACATCTACGCCGACGAGGCCCTGTGGCGGGCCAGGCTCCACTACGACCGTCCGACGGCGAGCCTGAACCGCCCCCATTCCGCCGAGCTCCTCGCCCATGTACGGGACGTCATGAACGCCGCCCTCGCCGTCGGCGGCACAAGCTTCGACAGCCTCTACGTCAATGTGAACGGCGAATCGGGGTACTTCGACCGCTCCCTGGACGCGTACGGCCGCGAGGACGAGCCCTGTCGCCGCTGCGGCACCCCCATGCGCAGGCGCCCGTGGATGAACCGCTCCAGCTACTTCTGCCCGCGCTGCCAGCGTCCCCCGCGCGTGCGGCCGTGACGTCGGGGGCGCCTGGGCACCACGCAGGGAGCGCCCCGGGGTTCCCTCTGCCGATCGAGCACGCGGCGGTATCCGGCGGACAAGGACGCGGCAGACTGCCGTCATGCGGATAGCAATGGCAGTAATGGTGCTGGTCTTCGTGCTCGGGTCGGCCGCTGCGATCCGCAAAGCTCGCAAAGGCGAGTGGTGGAAGGCCGGCGCGATCTTTCTTCCCGGCCTCGGCATGGTGGTGATGCTGCTCGGCGGCGTGGAGCGGCAGAGCACGTCGCTCTTCTGGCTGGGATGCCTGTTCGTAGCGGCCGGCTTCGGCGCGGATGCCATGGCCTACTGGAGAACCCGAACGCTCGGGAGGGGGCAGGTGGGGCCGTGACGGAGCGAGGCGTCGGGGCCGTTGGAGCCTGCGTGGGCGCGTCGACCGCTCGAGGATCTTCCGAACGGTCGTGGCAGCGATGCCACCGTGGGGTCACATCCCGCAGCACCCACCGCAGGTGAACGGCCCCTGACCAAGGAGATCGGTCGGGGGCCGCGGAAATCTCAGTAGCCGAAGTCCTGGGTCCACCACGGGCCGCCCTCCGCGAAGGACACCCCCACACCCAGCGTGCGGTAGTCGCAGTTGAGGATGTTCGCGCGGTGGCCGTCGCTGTTCATCCAGGAGCGCATCACCGTCTCGGCGTCGGCCTGGCCGCGGGCTATGTTCTCGCCGCCGAGCCCGCTGACACCGGACTGAGCGGCCCGCTCCCACGGGTCGTCGCCGTCCGGGTCGGTGTGGTCGAAGAAGCCGCGTCCCGCCATGTCCTCGCTGAACCGGCCGGCCAGCGCCCCCAGCGATGCCTCCAGGCGTACCGGGCTGCAGCCCACCTTCGCGCGCTCCTCGTTGACCAGCGTCAGCACCGCGGCCTCCGCGGCGGCCTCGCCGGTCGGGACCTTGACCCTGGGCGGCTTCGAGGGGGTGGACGGGGCTTTGCGCTCGGGAGCCTCGGGCGCCGTCTTCACCGGCGCTTGCGGCGCCGTCTTCTCCGGAGTCGCAGGCGCCTTCTTCTCGGGCGCCGTCTTCACCGGCGCCTGCGGCACCTTCGCCTCCGGCGCCCTCTTCTTCTCCGGAGCCGCAGGCGGCTTCGCCTCGGGAGCCTTCGTCTTGGGCGCCGACGGCGCCACGGAGGTCTTGCCGTTCGTCGCCGAGACGCCCTTGGGCGGGCCTGCCGGGCGCTCGGCGCCACGGCTCACGGTGGCCGAAGGGCGGTCCGACGGTGTGGCGGAGGCGCCGCCCTGGGCATTCAGCTGGCCGGAGGCCGACTCCCGCACCTGCTGACTGCTGGAGCTGCTCCCGCCCACGATGAACTCGTCGCCACCCGGCAGCAGCCCGGAGGCCGCGGCCACGGTGCCCACCGCCACGGCAGCGGAGGCTCCGAGCAGCCCGGTGCGTACGGGCAATGAAGCCCGGTTCTTCCGGCGGTGCCGTCCCATCCGGTCGCCCTCTCTGCACTCGACGTCAAACCGGCATGCGCGGAATACGCGACATGCGTGACATACACATGGGACCCACTCGATTCACCCGAACGAGTGAGGCCCAATGCGTGGCGACTGTACGCGAATATGGGAGGGGGCGATGTGATCTGAGGGGAATTGACCCGTTAGGTTGCGTGCATGAATGAACATGCGCGGCTCACCGCCTGGGTACGCGGCCGAGTACAGCGAGTGGGCTTCCGCTGGTTCACCAGGGCAAATGCTCTGGAGATCGGCTGTCTCCACGGCTTCGCACTCAATCTCGACGACGGCAGAGTGCAGGTTGTGGCGGAGGGGCCACGTGAGAATTGCCACCGTCTTCTGCAGTGGCTCCGCTCGCCCGACACGCCCGGCGAAGTACTCGGCGTGACGGAGATCTGGGGCACACCGCGCGGCGGCTACGACGGATTCGCGATCCGCTGAGGGAAGGTCGAAAAGGGCCCTCCGCATGGCCACGGGATGTGTTCGGGCGGCTGCCGTCGGCACATGCGTTCGGCCGAAATTGCCTGGTGGTTGCCAATAGCGGTCTCGGCGTGCCAGGCTGCCGCAGTAAGGATGATCTCCACGCCCCCAGGGCCCCGCTGGAGGTGCCGCCGCCGTGACTTCGACGGCCGCGAGCCCCCGGGTTGTCCGCCGACGCGGGCGTGATCGTGTTGACCGTCAAACTTTTTGGTGAGACGCTGGAAGCCCCGCGCACCTTAGCTGTTTGGCAGTTCGAACCGCAGTGATGACAACCGCTGCCGAGCACCGCGGGTGCGAATCCCTCACGACCCACACCGCATCGGTCGGTCACTCAATGTGGAGGACCATCCATCATGGCAAAGGCGCTTCTCGGTTACGTCGGCGGTTCCGACCCGCGACTTCTCGCCGAGATGCGACGGCTTCAGCAGCGCGTCCAGGACCTGGAGTCCGAGCTCGTACGGATCCAGTCCGAGAACGACGCGCTGAGTGCCGCCGCACAGCACCATGGCGAGTCGCTGCTCGAAGGCATCGACATCGACGTACCCAAGGGCGAGCCGGCGCTCACATGATCCCATCCCCTGTCGGGATCATGTGAGAAACACTCTCGCAATTAGGTATGCAAGGGACGCTTCGGCGTCCCTTCTTTCTTTGTCTCCCCCGCCGTTGGGCCATGTTCACCGTGCTTTACCGTCTGATGTGCCCTGCACCTTCATAGGTGAAACCGAGACCGAAAGGTAGAGTCCCCGGGCGTGCATCTCAAGGCCCTGACCCTGCGCGGGTTCAAATCCTTCGCGTCCGCCACGACGCTGCGTTTCGAGCCCGGCATCACGTGTGTCGTGGGGCCGAACGGCTCCGGCAAGTCCAATGTGGTGGACGCGCTGTCCTGGGTCATGGGCGAGCAAGGCGCGAAATCGCTGCGCGGCGGCAAGATGGAAGACGTGATCTTCGCCGGGACCACCGGGCGGCCGCCGCTCGGCCGGGCCGAGGTCTCGTTGACGATCGACAACTCCGACGGTGCTCTGCCCATCGAGTACGCCGAGGTCACGATTACGCGGATCATGTTCCGCAACGGCGGCAGCGAATACCAGATCAACGGCGACACATGCCGGCTGCTGGACATTCAGGAACTGCTCTCCGACTCCGGTATCGGGCGCGAGATGCATGTGATCGTCGGTCAGGGTCAGCTCGATTCGGTCCTGCACGCGGATCCGATGGGGCGACGCGCTTTCATCGAGGAGGCCGCGGGGGTCCTCAAACACCGCAAGCGCAAAGAGAAGGCGCTGCGCAAACTCGACGCGATGCAGGCGAACCTCGCCCGTGTACAGGACCTGACCGACGAGCTGCGGCGGCAGCTCAAGCCCCTGGGACGGCAGGCCGCCGTGGCCCGTCGGGCCGCCGTCATCCAGGCGGACCTGCGCGACGCCCGGCTGCGGCTGCTCGCCGACGATCTCGTGGGGATGCGCCAGGCGCTGAAGTCGGAGGTCGCCGACGAGGCCGCGCTGAAGGAGCGCAAGGAGGCGGCCGAGAGGGAGCTGCGGACGGCGCAGGCGCGGGAGGCGGAGCTCGAGGACGAGGTACGCCGGCTGGCGCCGCGGCTCCAGCGTGCGCAGCAGACCTGGTACGAACTCTCGCAGCTGGCCGAGCGCGTGCGGGGCACGGTGTCGCTGGCCGACGCACGGGTCAAGAGCGCGACCTCGGCTCCCGCGGAGGAGCGGCGCGGGCGGGACCCCGAGGACATGGAGCGTGAGGCCGCCCGGATCCGCGAGCAGGAGGCGGAGCTGGAGGCCGCTCTGGAGGCGGCGGAGCGCGCGCTCGACGACACCGTCGCCCACCGTGCCGAACTGGAGCGCGAGCTCGCGGTGGAGGAGCGCCGGCTGAAGGATGTGGCGCGGGCGATCGCCGACCGGCGCGAGGGCCTCGCCCGGCTGAACGGTCAGGTCAACGCGGCGCGTTCGCGCGCGGCCTCTGCCCAGGCCGAGATCGGCCGGCTCGCGGCGGCCCGTGACGAGGCGCGGGAGCGGGCGACCACGGCACAGGAAGAGTACGAACAGCTCAAGGCCGAGGTCGACGGCCTGGACGCGGACGACTCGGCCCTGGCAGGCCGGCACGATGCGGCCAAGCGAGAACTGGCGGAGGCCGAGGCCGCATTGTCCGCGGCGCGTGAGGCATCCACGGCCGCGGAGCGCAGACACGCGGCCCTCACCGCCCGCCACGAAGCGCTCTCCCAGGGCCTGCGCCGCAAGGACGGCACCGGGGCACTCCTGGACGCCCGCGACCGGCTGACGGGTCTGCTGGGACCCGCGGCCGAGCTGCTGACGGTCTCACCCGGTTACGAGATCCCGGTCGCGGCGGCGCTCGGGGCGGCGGCCGACGCGGTGGCGGTCTCGAACCCCGCGACGGCGGCGGAAGCGCTGCGCCTGCTCCGCAAGACCGATGCGGGCCGCGCCGCGATACTGCTGGGCGGCGCTCCCGGCCCCGGGCCGTCAGGGCTTTCCGGCGAGCCCGTCGAGGCGCCCCCGCACGGGTACCCGTACGCCGCCGGTCTGGTGCGCGGTCCCGAGGAGCTGATGCCCGCGGTGCGCCGGCTGCTGCACGCGGTCGTGGTCGTCGGGACGCTGGAGGACGCCGAGGACCTCGTCCATGCCCGTCCCGGGCTGACCGCCGTCACCGAGGAAGGGGACGTTCTCGGGGCGCACTTCGCGCAGGGAGGCTCCGCGGGGGCGCCGAGCCTGCTGGAGGTCCAGGCGTCCGTCGACGAGGCCGCGGCCGGGCTCGACGAGCTGGCCGTACGGTGCGAGGAGCTCGCCGGACAGCAGCAGGAGGCAGGGGCTCGGCGCAAGGAGTGCGCCCGTCTCGTCGAGGAGCTGGGAGAGAGGCGCCGGGCGGCCGAGAAGGAGAAGGCGGGCTTCGCGCAGCAGCTCGGACGGCTCGCCGGGCAGGCACGCGGCGCCGCGGGCGAGGCCGAGCGGACGGCGGCGGCGGCAGCCCGCGCCGAGGAGGCCCTGGAGAAGGCGCTCCACGAGGCGGAGGAGCTCGCCGAGCGGCTTGCGGTGGCGGAGGAGATGCCGGTCGAGGACGAGCCGGACACCTCTGTGAGGGACCGCCTGGCGGCCGACGGCGCCAACGCCCGCCAGACGGAGATGGAGGCCCGGCTCCAGGTCCGCACCCATGAGGAGCGTGTGAAGGGCCTCGCAGGACGCGCCGACTCTCTCGACCGTGCGGCACGTGCCGAGCGTGAGGCGCGGGCGCGCGCCGAGCAGCGCCGCGCCCGGCTGCGCCACGAGGCCGCCGTGGCCGGGGCCGTGGCCGGTGGAGCGCGCCAGCTCCTCGCCCACGTCGAGGTGTCCGTCGTACGCGCCGAGCAGGAGCGGGCGGCGGCCGAGGCCGCCAAGTCGGCCCGTGAGCAGGAGCTGACGGTCGCCCGGTCCGCGGGCCGTGACCTCAAGGGCGAACTCGACAAGCTCACCGACTCGGTGCACCGCGGCGAGGTTCTCGGCGCCGAGAAGCGACTGCGGATCGAGCAGCTGGAGACAAAGGCCCTGGAGGAGCTGGGCGTCGAGCCCGCGGGCCTGGTGTCCGAGTACGGCCCCGACCAGCTCGTGCCGCCCTCCCCGCCTGCCGAGGGCGAGGAGCTCCCCGACGATCCCGAACATCCGCGCAACCAGCCGCGGCCCTTTGTCCGCGGCGAGCAGGAGAAGCGGCTCAAGTCCGCCGAACGGGCGTACCAGCAGCTCGGAAAGGTGAATCCGCTCGCCCTCGAGGAGTTCGCCGCGCTGGAGGAACGGCACAAGTTCCTCTCCGAGCAGCTCGAAGACCTGAAGAAGACCCGCGCCGACCTCCTTCAGGTCGTGAGGGAGGTCGACGAGCGTGTGGAGCAGGTGTTCACGGAGGCCTTCCGGGACACGGCCCGTGAGTTCGAGGGGGTCTTCTCGCGGCTGTTCCCCGGCGGCGAGGGCCGGCTCATCCTGACCGACCCCGACAACATGCTCACCACAGGGGTCGACGTCGAGGCCCGCCCGCCGGGCAAGAAGGTCAAGCGGCTCTCGCTGCTGTCGGGCGGGGAGCGGTCGCTGACCGCCGTGGCCATGCTGGTGTCGATCTTCAAGGCCAGGCCGAGCCCCTTCTACGTCATGGACGAGGTCGAGGCGGCCCTGGACGACACGAACCTCCAGCGGCTGATCCGCATCATGCAGGAGCTGCAGGAGAGCTCGCAGCTGATCGTGATCACGCATCAGAAGCGAACGATGGAGGTCGCGGACGCGCTCTACGGCGTATCCATGCAGGGTGACGGCGTCTCCAAGGTGATCAGCCAGCGCCTCCGCTGAGGCGCCACTGCCCTTCGGCGGTCACTCGGTCTCCACTGGATCTTCAAAGCTTGAACTCAAGGCGACCTGTGGGGTGATTGGAGGGGATTGCTGGACGGTCTTGACTTCGAAACTTGAAGGAATAGTCTCTGCAACGTTGCTTTTACCTTCAAGTGGTGGGCGGCAGGATCTTGTGCGCCACTTGAAGGGCTCGCCCCCCACGTCCGGCGCCGCTGCCGGGCGGCCCCAGGAGTACACGTGACCAGCACACCGCAGGCGCAGTCGCCCGAAGGCCGTAAGGCCAGGCCGGAGCATCTCGGCCACGTCATCTTCATCGCGGCGGCGGCCGCGATGGGTGGCTTCCTCTTCGGTTACGACAGCTCGGTGATCAATGGAGCCGTCGTCGCCATCCGGGACCGCTTCGACGTCGGTCCGGAGGTCCTGGCCCAGGTCATCGCCGCCGCGCTGATCGGCTGTGCCATCGGCGCCGCCACGGCGGGCCGCGTCGCCGACCGTATCGGCCGTATCCGGGTCATGCAGATCGCCGCGGCCCTCTTCACCGTGAGCGCGCTCGGCTCGGCCCTCCCGTTCGCCCTCTGGGACCTCGCCATGTGGCGTGTCCTGGGCGGTGTCGCCATCGGTATGGCCTCGGTCATCGGTCCCGCCTACATCGCCGAGGTCTCGCCGCCGGCCTACCGCGGCCGCCTCGCCTCGTTCCAGCAGGCCGCGATCGTGATCGGCATCGCTGTCTCGCAGCTGGTCAACTGGGCCATCCTCCAGGTGGCCGACGGTGAGCAGCGCGGAAAGATCGGCGGACTGGAAGCCTGGCAGTGGATGCTCGGCGTCATGGTCGTGCCGGCCATGCTGTACGGGCTGCTCTCCTTCGTCATCCCCGAGTCGCCGCGCTTCCTGATCTCCGTCGGCCGCCAGGACAAGGCGCGCCAGGTCCTGCGCGACGTCGAGGGCAAGGAGGTGAACCTCGACGTCCGGGTCGCGGAGATCGAGGAGAACATGCGGCACGAGCACAAGCCGTCGTTCAAGGACCTGCTGGGCAGCCGGTTCGGCTTCCTTCCGATCGTCTGGATCGGTATCGGTCTCTCCGTCTTCCAGCAGCTCGTCGGCATCAACGTGATCTTCTACTACAGCTCCGCGCTGTGGCAGTCGGTCGGTATCAACCCGGAGAGCTCGTTCTTCTACTCCTTCGAGACCTCCATCGTGAACATCCTCGGCACGGTGGTCGCGATGATCTTCGTGGACCGGATCGGCCGCAAGCCGCTTCTGCTCGTCGGCTCCGCCGGCATGGCGATCTCGCTGGGGATCGCCGCGTGGGCCTTCTCGTACAAGACCCAGGTCGGCGACGTGGTCTCGCTGCCCAGCCTCCAGGGCACCGTCGCCATCTTCGCCGCCAACTTCTTCGTGCTCTTCTTCGCCCTCTCCTGGGGTGTCGTGGTGTGGGTTCTGCTCGGCGAGATGTTCCCGGGCAGGATCCGCGCCGCCGCGCTGGGTGTCGCCGCCTCGGCCCAGTGGATCGCCAACTGGCTGATCACGGTGACCTTCCCGACCCTCTCGGACTGGAATCTGTCGGGCGCGTACGTCATCTACACATTCTTCGCCCTGCTCTCGATCCCCTTCATCCTCAAGTGGGTGCCGGAGACGAAGGGCAAGGCGTTGGAGGAGATGGGCTAATCCCCGCTGCCCCTCTCCTCGGACACGGAACTGCCCCGGCTCAGCCCTTGAGCCGGGGCAGTACCTGTTCGCAGAACAACTGGACGCTGCGCCAGCCTTCGTCCACCGGCATGCCGCCGCACAGCGGATGCAGTACGAGACTGTCGCCCGCCATCTCCGCGCACTGATCCGGCGTCACCACCCGGTACACACCCTCCTCACGCAGTTCCGCCACCGTCGCGGCCGTCGACCTCACCGCCGAACGGATGTCCCGGGACTGCCAGGACGCGTACGTCCGTGCCTCGTGCAGGAAGTACTCCCCGTAGCGCGCCCAGGTCTCGTCGGGATCGTCCGCGACGTGCAGCAGCGGCGTCTCGGCCGCCGGCATCATGCAGAAGCCCTCGGTGCCGTACTCCTCACGCAGCCGGTGGTAGTGCTCCTCCAGCTCGGGCAGATACGCGCTCGGGAAGAACGGCAGCCCGAGACGGGCGGCGCGCCGGGCCGCCGCTTTCGAGGAGCCGCCGACCAGCAGCATCGGATGCGGCTGGGTGTACGGGCGAGGGGTGACCCGTACCGTGCGCCCCCGATGGGTGAAATCCTCGCCCGTCCAGGCCGCGAGCAGGGTGTCCAGAAGCTCGTCCTGGAGCGCCCCGCGCCGCTTCCAGTCGACGCCGTGGGCCGCGTACTCCTCCGGCCGGTAGCCGATGCCCGCCACCGTGACCAGCCGTCCCCTGCTCAGCAGATCGAGCACGGCGATGTCCTCGGCGAGCCGCAGCGGATCGTGCAGCGGGCCGATGACCGCGGAGACGGTCACCGCGATCCGGCGCGTCGCACCGAGGACGGCACCCGCGAAGGTGAAGGGCGACGGCATCCAGTTGTCGGCGGCGCCGTGGTGCTCCTCGGTCTGGATCGTGTCGACGCCCCGGTCGTCGGCGTACGCGGTCATCTCCAGCGCCGCGCGATAGCGGTCCGCGAGGGACTCGGGGGTCGCCGCGGGGTCGACGAGGTTGAACCGTACGACTGTGAAGGCCATGACGAGACGTTCCCCTCCGCCGGGTGTGCTGTGTCGTCCCGGTGCAACCCCCGGACCCCGGCCGAAAAGCAGGCCGCGGGTCGCACCGGTAGCGAAGGGGGACGCTAGCTGACGTCGCGTCAGATGGAAACAGTCGCGGGCTCGTGCTCTTCGGTCCCCGGCGCGGTCGCTGTGGTGGGCCGCGTCCGCGGCAGAAACCCGTACAACAGCGCCGCGACGACGACCGTCACGGCCCAGCCCAGGCCGTTCTTCCCGATGAAGGACGAGGCCAGCGGGCCGGCGAACCAATCGACCCTGGTGAAGAGCAGACCGGTCACGAGAGCCGCACCCCAGGCGGTCATCGCCTGCCAGGCGAAGCCACCCCGGTACCAGTAGGCGCTGGTGCGCGTCGTGTCCATCAGCGCCTCGCCGTCGTACACCCGCCTGCGCAGCATGTCGACGCCGAAGACGCCGATCCACGCCGAGAACGCCACGGCCAGAAGGGTCAGGAAGGAGATGAACGAGCCGATGAAGCTGGTGGCCACCACCATCAGAAGGAAGCCGAAGACCAGAGAGATGACCGCGTTGACGCTGACCGCCCAGGCCCGGGGCACCTCGATGCCCAGCGTCTGCGCGGTGAAGCCGGCCGAGTACATCGACATCGAGTTGATCAGCAGCATGCCGACCAGCGCGATCAGCAGGTACGGCACCGAGATCCAGGCGGGCAGCAGCTCACCGATGAACGAGACCGGGTCCTGCGCCGTCGCGAGATCCGGGGTCGCCACCGCCATCACCGCGCCCATCAGCACCATCGGAACGACGACGATGCCTGCGCCGCCGATCGTTGAACCCACCACGGCGCGGTTCGACGCCGTGCGCGGCAGATAGCGGGTGAAGTCCGGTGCCGAGGGGACCCAGCTGAGGCCACCGGCCGCGATGGTGCCGATTCCGGCGATCATCATCGCCGTGGAGCCGGCCGGCTTGTCCAGGACGGCCGACCAGTCGGTGTGGGCGACCAGATGGCCGAGCACGAGCACCGAGAAGCCGCCGAAGAGGTACGTCGACCACTTGCTGCAGACGCGCAGCGCGTTGATGCCGAGCCCGGAGACCAGGAAGGTCGCCGCGACGAAGACCAGAAGGGTGACGACGATCAGCGCGGTGTTCGGCTCGACGCCGAAGAGCAGATCGAGCACGGTCAGCAGCGCGTAGGCGCCCGTGACGGCGTTGATGGTCTCCCAGCCCCAGCGGGCCACCCAGATCAGTGAACCGGGAAAGAGGTTTCCGCGCTGGCCGAACACCGCGCGGGAGAGCGCCATCCCGGGGGAGCCGCCCCGCTTTCCGGCGAGGGAGACCAGTCCGACGAGCCCATACGAGACGACGGGTGCCGTGATCCCGACGACCAGTACCTGCCAGATGTTGAGGCCGTTGAAAACGATCAGGCCCGCGCCCATCGTGAGCAGCAGCACACTGATGTTCGCGGCGACCCAGGTGGGGAAGAGCTGACGGACGTGGCCGGTGCGCTCGTCGTCGGGGACCGGCTCGAGGCCGCGGGTCTCTATCGCGCCTTCGGATTCGGAGGCGTGCGGCATTAGTGAGGCTCCGTACGGGTGGGGAAGCTGCGGGACCCGCGCTGCCGCCGGCCGGGTCACGGCACGGGTCGCGCAGGCAGAAGCCCAACTATCGTTCATTCCCCCCAAAAAGCCCAAATGGTGACCCGGAGGCTTGTGTGAACCTCCGAGAGGGCTTTCCGCACCGGCCGTGGCCGATACTGGACGGGTTATGGAAATCCTCATCCTTGCTGTAGTCATCGCTCTGGTCGCGGTCGGCGCGATCAGCGGGCTCGTGGTCAGCAGCCGCAGGAAGAAGCAGCTGCCGCCATCGGCGCCGTCGAGTACGCCGACCATCACCGCTCCGCCCGCCGAGCCGCACGTCGGCGAGGAGGCGGAGACCCCGCGGGAAGAACCACGCCGGACCATCGAGGAGGTCGATCTCCCCGAAGCCCCTGCCGCCGAGGCGCCCGCCGCGGTGGCGGAGCCCGAGGCTCCCGCCGCCCCCGCCATCGAGGTGCCGGAACCGACCGCGGGCCGTCTCGTGCGGCTCCGGGCGCGGCTCGCCCGCTCGCAGAACACGCTCGGGAAGGGGCTCCTGACCCTGCTGTCGCGCGAGCACCTCGACGAGGAGACGTGGGAGGAGATCGAGGACACGCTCCTCACCGCGGACGTCGGCGTCGCACCCACGCAGGAGCTGGTCGAGCACCTGCGGGAGCGGGTGAAGGTGCTGGGAACGCGCACGCCGGAGGAGCTGCGCCGGCTGCTCCGCGAAGAACTGCTCCGTCTGCTGGGGACGGATTTCGACCGCGCCGTGAAGACCGAGAGCGGTCTGGACACCCCGGGCGTCGTGATGGTCGTCGGAGTCAACGGCACCGGCAAGACCACCACGACCGGCAAGCTGGCGCGGGTGCTCGTGGCCGACGGCCGGTCGGTCGTGCTCGGCGCGGCGGACACCTTCCGTGCGGCCGCGGCCGACCAGCTCCAGACCTGGGGCGAGCGCGTCGGTGCCCGTACGGTTCGCGGGCCCGAGGGTGGCGACCCGGCGTCGATCGCCTTCGACGCGGTCAAGGAAGGCATCGCGGAGGGTGCGGACGTCGTCCTCATCGACACGGCCGGCCGCCTTCACACCAAGACCGGCCTCATGGACGAGCTCGGCAAGGTCAAGCGGGTCGTGGAGAAGCACGGTCCGCTGGACGAGATCCTGCTCGTCCTCGATGCGACCACCGGCCAGAACGGCCTGGTCCAGGCCCGTGTCTTCGCCGAGGTCGTCGACATCACCGGCATCGTCCTCACCAAGCTCGACGGCACGGCCAAGGGCGGCATCGTGATCGCGGTCCAGCGTGAACTGGGCGTTCCGGTCAAGCTGATCGGCCTGGGCGAGGGCCCGGACGACCTGGCCCCGTTCGAGCCGGAGGCGTTCGTCGACGCTCTCATCGGCGACTAGGCCGGCCGGCTCGTCGACCAGGAAGCCCCGACGGGGTCTGCCCCGCTCCTGCCTGCCTGCCCGTCTGCCCGTCTGCCCGCACGCCGCGCCGCGACTGTCTCGCGGCGCGGCGTGCGGCGTTCCGGGGGCGGGGAACTCAGGCGGTGAGCGCGGTGCGGACGGCCTCGGCGCGGTCCGCGGTGAAGACTCCGCTGTCGAGCAGATCGAGGATGGACAGCACCCGGCCGCGGGAACCCCAGCTCCCGTCCTCGATGACGCGGAAGTTCACCCACCATGCCGGTGAGGGAGTGTCCGCTCCGCAGGCATCGGCCATTGCCGCGAGGATGCGCTCGATGACCTCTGCCCGTATCTCACGGCGCCAGTCGGCATCCATGACCGCCACATCGATCACCATCACGTCCTGAGCGGCGTCGGCCAGCAGGACCCCGCCGATGGCCATCGTCTCGGGCGCCCGCTCGACGAAGTGCACCTGGAATCCCACCCGCGCGGCCGGAGCGAACTGACCGACCTCCGGGACCAGCACGGCATCGGTCAGGGTCCGGGCCAGGGTGCGGCGCTGGTCGGTGGTCAGACGCCCCGACGGCGTCGTGACGGTGATCACGGTCATGACCACCTCCTATAACGGTCGTCATAGACGATAGCTGCTGCTATGACGACCGTCATAACGAGGTGCCCGAACGGCGGGCCTCGCGGAGGTCCTGCTCCCGGCGCTACGCCGTCGCCGAGCGATGGCAGATGTACGCCAGGGTGCCCAGGAGGAGCCGGGCCGGAGGGGGCGTCGCGTTCGTGTCCAGGCCCGGGGGGCGGAGCCACTCGACGGGGCCGAGCCCCGCGTGGTCCGAGGGTGGTGCGGTGATGCAGGTGCCAGGACCCAGGCAGTGGATGTCGAGGCCGGTGTCGTCCCAGCCCATGCGGTAGAGGAGCTCGGGGAGTTCGGACGAGGCGCCCGTGGCCACGAAGAACTGGGCGCGGCCCGCGGGGGTGGCGCACACCGGCCCCAGAGGGATGCCCATGCGCTCGAGCCGGAGCAGGGCGCGACGTCCCGCCGTGATCCCGACGTCGAGAACGTCGAACGCGCGCCCCACCGGCAGCAGGATCGATGCCCCTGGCACCTTCGCCCACGCCTTGGTCGCGTCGTCGAGTGTCGACCCCGCCGGGAGTTCGGGCGCGAAGCCCAGCGGGTGTGCCCCGGGTGCCGCGCACGCCGCGTCGCCGCAGGAGCAGCGGCCCGCGGCCGCCCGCGCGCCCGGGACGACGTCCCAGCTCCACAGTCCTGTGTACTCGGCCACCGCGGTGCACTCTGTCGTGCGGCCGCGGCGCCAAGGGCCGGGCCGGATCTCCCGGACTGCGCGGCTGCTGCCGATCGTGAAGCCCATGCCCCCTCCAACGGGTCGAACTCGCCGGTGGTTACGAGCCGGAGTTCGCCCGTGACGCAGAGTCGCCGTCGGGTGGGTTCGGGACCCTGCCTGGAGGCGCTCCGTGACAGTCGGGGTGGTGCGCACCGATCTGCGCGCCCTGGCGCGCAACGCTCCGCCCACTCCCTGCTCGTCGCATGTCAAGTGAATCGTGCCTGGCCGCCGGGGGGTTCATTCGAAGGGGTGGCGAATGGTGGCGTTTCTGGAATCGCCATGGCCGAAGCAGTGATCGTAGGATTACTTTCGGTGCACGAACCCTCGGGAAGTCGTCGTACTCGTGGGTATGCCGGAGGCAACTCGGTTTCCTGTTCGAGGGGGTGCAACCTCCGGACGTGGGGCAGTAACTCACGGCATTCTGGTACGGGTTCGCGCGAAGAAGGCAGCATCGGATGGGGGCGTTCCAGTGAGCGGCAGCGGCGCAGACGGTACGACAACCGGCAAGCGCCCGAACGAGCAGCTGAGCGGATGGTTCGTGCGCAGTGGCTGGTCGAAGGGCGAGCTCGCGCGGCAGGTGAACCGCCGGGCGCGCCAGATGGGCGCCCATCACATCAGCACGGACACCTCGCGCGTACGGCGATGGCTCGACGGCGAGCAGCCGCGCGAGCCGATCCCGCGCATCCTCTCCGAGCTGTTCTCAGAGCGCTTCGGCAGCGTCGTCGCCATCGAGGACCTGGGCCTTCGCGCCGCCCATCAGTCGCCCTCCGTGTCCGGGGTCGACCTGCCCTGGGCCGGTCCCCAGACCGTGACCCTGCTCAGCGAGTTCTCACGCAGCGACCTCATGCTCGCCCGCCGCGGCTTCCTCGGTACCTCCCTCGCCCTCTCCGCCGGCCCGGCCCTCATCGAGCCGATGCAGCGCTGGCTCGTGCCCGGCCCCGCCGTCGAGAGCGCACCGCGCGAGTCCGTGCCGCTCTCCGGCCGCCCCTCCCGGCTCTCCAGGCCGGAGCTGGAGCTGCTGGAGTCCACGACTGCGATGTTCCGGCAGTGGGACGCGCAGTGCGGCGGCGGACTGCGCCGCAAGGCGGTCGTCGGCCAGCTCCACGAAGTGACCGACCTGCTCCAGGAGCCCCAGCCGGCGGCCACGTCCCGGCGGCTGTTCACCTGCGCCGCGGAGCTGGCCGAACTGGCCGGATGGATGAGCTACGACATCGGGCTCCAGCCGACCGCGCAGAAGTACTTCGTCCTCGCCCTGCACGCCGCCAAGGAGGCGGGGGACAAGCCGCTGGGCTCGTACATCCTCTCCTCCATGAGCCGCCAGATGATCCATCTCGGCCGGCCCGACGACGCCCTTGAGCTCATCCATCTCGCGCAGTACGGCAGCCGTGACTGCGCCACCCCCCGCACACAGGCGATGCTGTATGCGATGGAGGCCCGTGCGTACGCCAACATGGGCCAGCCCAGCAAGACCAAGCGGGCCGTCCGCATGGCGGAGGACACCTTCGCCGACGCGCTGGAGGCGAGCGAGCCCGAGCCCGACTGGATCCGGTTCTTCTCCGAGGCCGAACTCAACGGAGAGAACGCCCACTCCTACCGCGACCTCGCCTATGTCGCCGGTCGCAGCCCCACGTACGCCTCGCTCGCCGAGCCGGTCATGGAGCGCGCCGTAGAGCTCTTCGGGCAGGACGACGAGCACCAGCGCTCGTATGCACTGAACCTCATCGGGATGGCCACGGTCCATCTGCTGAAGAGAGAGCCCGAGCAGTCCACCCACCTCGCCGAACAGGCCCTGCACATCGCCAAGCGGGTCCGCTCCGAGCGGGTCAACACACGGCTGCGCAAGACCGTCGACGCCGCCGCCAGGGGCTTCGGCGATGTCGCAGAGGTCGTCCGCCTCACCGATCTGCTCACCGCCCAGCTGCCCGAGACCGCAGAAGCGGTCTGACCGGGCGATTCACCCAGAACCCCGGCCGCGACGGCCACCCGATACAGCCCGACTCGGCCCCCCACGCCAGGTCAGACCGGGTGCCGTCGCGGCCGGTCCCGTGCGTGCCGGACCGGCGTCCCCCCGGCGCCGGCCGGCCGCCGTTGCGGCTCATCGACCGACGGCCGCAGTTTCGGGATGGTATGTCCCGCGCCCGGACCGCGACCGGCAGTTCATCGGGGCGTAACACTCCCGACCTCTTCGTCACTGCGGCGAAACATCGTGCGGCATCGGCGGAAACCGCGGCGCGCCAACCTCATGGCGCATAACCGGCCGACTCCACAGGCAGCCGCACCGGATGCCGCCCCCACCGGTTGTCCAGCCGCACAGGCTCCCGCCCCGCACAGGCCGTACGACGACGAGGAGACGCCGATGCCTCCAGGCATCTCGACGCTTGCCGCAGACGCCCCCGAGCTGTCTGCCGCAAACACCGGGTTCATGCTCATCTGCTCCGCACTGGTGATGCTCATGACACCGGGCCTGGCCTTCTTCTACGGAGGCATGGTCCGGGTCAAAAGCACCCTCAACATGCTGATGATGAGCTTCATCAGCCTCGGGATCGTCACGATCCTGTGGGTGCTGTACGGCTTCAGCCTCGCCTTCGGCACCGACTCGGGCTCCCTCATCGGCTGGTCCTCCGACTACGTCGGACTGAGCGGCATCGGGATCACCCAGCTCTGGGACGGCTACACCATCCCGGTGTACGTCTTCGCCGTCTTCCAGCTGATGTTCGCGATCATCACGCCCGCCCTGATCAGCGGCGCGCTCGCGGACCGCGTGAAGTTCACCGCCTGGGCGCTGTTCATCACGCTGTGGGTCACCGTCGTCTACTTCCCGGTCGCGCACTGGGTCTGGGGCGCGGGCGGCTGGCTCTTCGAGCTGGGGGTCATCGACTTCGCGGGCGGTACCGCCGTCCACATCAACGCCGGTGCCGCGGCGCTCGGCGTGATCCTGGTCATCGGCAAGCGCGTCGGCTTCAAGAAGGACCCGATGCGTCCGCACAGCCTGCCGCTGGTGATGCTCGGTGCCGGTCTGCTGTGGTTCGGCTGGTTCGGGTTCAACGCCGGCTCCTGGCTCGGCAACGACGACGGCGTCGGCGCGGTGATGTTCGTGAACACCCAGGTCGCCACCGCCGCCGCGATGCTCGCCTGGCTGGCGTACGAGAAGATCCGCCACGGCTCCTTCACCACCCTCGGTGCCGCGTCCGGCGCGGTCGCGGGTCTGGTCGCCATCACACCTTCCGGTGGCTCCTGCTCCCCGCTCGGCGCCATCGGCATCGGTGCCATCGCCGGTCTGCTGTGCGCCATGGCCGTCGGTCTCAAGTACAAGTTCGGCTACGACGACTCCCTCGACGTCGTCGGCGTCCACCTCGTCGGCGGTGTCGTCGGCTCCCTCCTCGTCGGCTTCTTCGCCACCGGCGGCGTGCAGTCCGACGTCAAGGGTCTCTTCTACGGCGGCGGGTTCGACCAGCTCGGCAAGCAGGCCGTCGGAGTCTTCGCCGTCCTCGCCTACTCTCTGATCGTCTCCGCGATCCTGGCCTTCGCCCTCGACAAGACGATCGGCATGCGGGTTCCCGAGGACGACGAGATCTCCGGCATCGACCAGGTCGAGCACGCCGAGACCGCGTACGACTTCAGCGGAGCGGGTGGCGGGGCAGGTTCCCGCAAGAGCGCCCCCGCACCCGCCGACAGCGTGGCAGCCGCACCGAAGAACAAGAAGGTGGACGCATGAAGCTCATCACCGCAGTCGTGAAGCCGCACCGGCTGGACGAGATCAAGGAGGCCCTGCAGGCCTTCGGGGTCCAGGGACTCACGGTCACCGAAGCGAGCGGCTACGGACGCCAGCGTGGCCACACCGAGGTCTACCGGGGCGCGGAGTACACCGTCGACCTCGTCCCCAAGATCCGTATCGAGGTCCTGGCCGAGGACGACGACGCCGAACAGCTCATCGACGTGGTGGTGAAGGCGGCCAGGACTGGCAAGATCGGCGACGGCAAGGTGTGGAGCGTGCCGGTCGAGACCGCGGTCCGCGTACGCACCGGCGAACGCGGCCCGGACGCACTGTAGACGGGAGTTGCCGGGTGACGAGCCTCGATGTGACCACGGAAGCAGAAGACTCGGGACCCAGCGGCTACGCGGCGGCCCGGCTGCGCCTCCTCCAGGAGAAGGCGCAGTCCGGGCCGCCGCGCCGTGCCGCCCTGGCCCGGCTGACCGACGACTGGCTGTCCGCGCTTTTCACCGCCGCGGCCCGGAGCACCGGTGTGCGCGGCGCCGCCCTCGTCGCCGTCGGGGGATACGGGCGCGGTGAGCTCTCCCCGCGCAGCGACCTCGATCTCCTGCTGCTGCACGACGGCAGCGCGGACGCCGGGGCGATCGCCTCCCTCGCCGACCGGATCTGGTACCCGGTCTGGGACCTCGGCCTCGCGCTCGACCATTCCGTCCGCACCCCCGGCGAGGCCCGCAAGACAGCGGGCGACGATCTGAAGGTGCAGCTCGGCCTGCTCGACGCCCGCGGTGTCGCCGGAGACCTCGGGCTCGTCGCCGGGCTTCGCACGGCTGTACTCGCCGACTGGCGCAACCAGGCGCCCAAGCGGCTCCCGGAACTGGACGAGCTCTGCCGGGAACGGGCCGAACGGCAGGGCGAACTGCAGTTCCTGCTGGAGCCGGACCTCAAGGAGGCGCGTGGCGGGCTCCGCGACGCCACCGTCCTGCGCGCCGTCGCCGCCTCCTGGCTCGCCGACGCACCGCGCGAGGGACTCGCAGAGGCGCGTCGCGTCCTCCTCGACGCCCGCGACGCGCTCCATCTCACCACCGGACGGGCCACCGACCGGCTCGCCCTCCAGGAACAGGAGCAGGTCGCCGCGGAGCTCGGTCTCCTCGACGCCGACGCGCTGCTGAGGCAGGTGTACGAGGCCGCGCGGACCGTCTCGTACGCCTCGGACGTCACCTGGCGGGAGGTGACCCGGGTGCTCAGGGCCCGGTCCGCGCGGCCGCGGCTGCGGGCCGTGTTCGGCGGCCGCCGTCCCGAGCCCGGGCGGACGCCGCTCGCCGAGGGCGTCGTCGAGATGGACGGCGAGGCCGTCCTCGCCCGCACGGCCAAGCCGGAACGCGACCCGGTGCTGCCGCTGCGGGCGGCCGCGGCCGCCGCCCAGTCCGGGCTGCCGCTCTCCCTGCACGCGGTACGTCATCTCGCGGCAGCCACCGGGCCGCTGCCGGTGCCCTGGCCGGCCGAGGCACGCGAGGAGCTCGTGACGCTGCTCGGCGCGGGCGAGTCCACCGTCTCCGTGTGGGAGGCGCTGGAAGCCGAGGGGCTGATCACGCGGTTGCTGCCCGACTGGGAGCGTGTGCGCTGCCGCCCCCAGCGCAACCCCGTCCACACCTGGACCGTCGACCGCCATCTCGTGGAGGCCACCGTACGGGCGTCGGCACTCACCCGCCGCGTCGGGCGCCCCGACCTGCTTCTGGTGGCCGCGCTGCTGCACGACATCGGCAAGGGCTGGCCCGGTGACCACTCGGTGGCAGGCGAGACCATCGCCCGAGATGTGGCCGCCCGGATCGGTTTCGACAAGCACGACGTGGGTGTCATCGCCACGCTCGTACGCCACCATCTGCTGCTCGTCGAGACCGCCACGCGGCGTGATCTGGACGATCCCGCGACGGTACGGTCCGTCGCCGCACTCGTGGGGTCGCTGAGCACCCTGGAACTGCTGCACGCGCTCACCGAGGCCGACGCCCTCGCCACCGGGCCCGCGGCCTGGTCCGCGTGGCGCGGCTCACTCGTCGCCGACCTCGTGAGGCGGGTCGCCGGGGTGCTCGCGGGGGAGGAGCCCGCCGAACCGGAGCCGGAGGCTCCGAGCGCAGAGCAGGAGCGGCTCGCCGTCGAGGCACTGCGTACCGGGGGTCCCGTGCTCGCCCTGCACGCGCAGGCCGAGGTCCCGCAGCCCGAGGGCGAACCGGAGCCGGTGGGTGTGGAGCTGCTGATCGCCGTGCCCGAACAGCCCGGTGTGCTGCCCGCTGCCGCCGGCGTCCTCGCCCTGCACCGGCTCACCGTCCGCGCCGCCGACCTGCGCGCGATCGAGCTGCCGAGCGAGGTGGGGCCCGGGTCCGTACTCGTACTGAGCTGGCGCGTCGCCGCCGCGTACGGGTCCCTGCCGCAGGCCGCCCGGCTCCGCGCCGACCTCGTACGGGCCCTCGACGGTTCTCTCGACATCCCTGCCAGGCTTGCAGAGCGGGACGCGGCGTACCCGCGCAGGCGCGGAGTGACGGCCCCGCCACCACGGGTCACGGTCGCCCCGGCCGCCTCGCACCACGCCACGGTGATCGAGGTGCGCGCCCAGGACGCCCCGGGCCTGCTGCACCGCATCGGTCACGCCCTTGAATCGGCGGCGGTACGGGTGCGGAGCGCGCATGTGTCGACGCTCGGCGCCAACGCCGTGGATGCGTTCTACGTCACAGGGTCGGCAGGAGCTCCGCTGCCCCTGGCCGAGGCCGCCGCGGTGGCCCGCGCGCTCGAAGGGGCACTGCGCGGGTGACGGCCCCGGGGCAGGCGGGTGGACAGGGGGCAGACCCCATACCGCACGTCCGGATACCCTTGGGTGACATCTGTCCGCCCGCCCCCGAGACCTGAGGATCCGCGACCACCGTGTTCGACACCCTCTCCGACCGCCTTGCAGCGACATTCAAGAACCTCCGGGGCAAGGGCCGCCTGTCCGAGGCGGACATCGACGCCACGGCGCGTGAGATCCGTATCGCGCTGCTCGAGGCCGATGTCGCGCTGCCCGTCGTGCGCTCCTTCATCAAGCAGGTGAAGGAACGCGCAATGGGCTCCGAGGTGTCCCAGGCGCTGAACCCGGCGCAGCAGGTCATCAAGATCGTCAACGAGGAGCTCATCGGCATCCTCGGTGGTGAGACCCGGCGGCTGCGGTTCGCCAAGCAGCCGCCCACCGTGATCATGCTCGCGGGTCTCCAGGGCGCCGGTAAGACGACCCTCGCCGGAAAGCTCGGCCTCTGGCTCAAGAGCCAGGGCCACTCCCCGCTGCTCGTCGCCGCCGACCTCCAGCGCCCCAACGCCGTGAACCAGCTGGCCGTCGTCGCCGAGCGCGCGGGCGTCGCCGTGTTCGCGCCGCAGCCCGGCAACGGTGTGGGCGACCCGGTCCAGGTCGCCAAGGAGTCGATCGAGCACGCGAAGTCGAAGGTCCACGACATCGTCATCGTCGACACCGCCGGCCGCCTCGGCATCGACCAGGAGATGATGCAGCAGGCCGCGGACATCCGGGACGCGGTCAGCCCCGACGAGGTCCTGTTCGTCGTCGACGCGATGATCGGTCAGGACGCGGTCAACACCGCGGAGGCCTTCCGCGACGGTGTCGGCTTCGACGGTGTCGTGCTCTCCAAGCTGGACGGCGACGCCCGCGGTGGTGCCGCGCTCTCCATCGCGCACGTCACCGGCAAGCAGATCATGTTCGCCTCCAACGGCGAGAAGCTGGACGACTTCGACGCGTTCCACCCGGACCGCATGGCGTCCCGCATCCTCGGCATGGGCGACATGCTCTCGCTCATCGAGAAGGCCGAGCAGACCTTCAGCCAGGAAGAGGCCGCCAAGATGGCCTCCAAGCTGGCGAGCAGCAAGGGCAAGGACTTCACGCTCGACGACTTCCTGGCCCAGATGGAGCAGGTCAGGAAGATGGGCTCCATCTCCAAGCTGCTCGGCATGCTGCCCGGCATGGGGCAGATCAAGGAGCAGATCAACAACATCGACGAGCGTGACGTGGACCGTACGGCCGCGATCATCAAGTCGATGACGCCCGGCGAGCGCCACGACCCGACGATCATCAACGGCTCGCGCCGTGCCCGTATCGCCAAGGGTTCCGGTGTCGACGTCAGCGCGGTGAAGGGCCTGGTCGAGCGCTTCTTCGAGGCCCGCAAGATGATGTCCCGGATGGCTCAGGGCGGCGGCATGCCGGGCATGCCCGGGATCCCGGGCATGGGCGGTGGCGCCGGCCGCCAGAAGAAGCAGCAGAAGCAGGCCAAGGGCAAGCGCAAGAGCGGCAACCCGATGAAGCGCAAGGCCGAGGAGCAGGCCGCCGCCGTCCGCCGCGAACAGGCTTCTCAGGGCGGTGCGTTCGGTCTGCCGGCGGGAGGCGCGGGCCAGGACTTCGAGCTCCCCGACGAGTTCAAGAAGTTCATGGGCTGACACGCCCGGCGTACGGCGACGGAGGGCCCCGCGGTCGAAGGACCGCGGGGCCCTCTGCCATGTGGCGCGCCCGGGTGGCAGGGGCCGGGGCGCTGTGCGGTCATGGGCAGAGATCCGGCCGGATCAACAGCACCGGATCGGGAGCACCGGAGCAGGAGGGCAGGCGTGGCCAATTCCGTACCCCCGCGCGATCGCACCGACCAGCCCTGGCGCTCCGAGGGTGCCCCGCCCCCGCCGCGCAGGAGGAGGATGCCCGGTGGCTGGAAAGGGCTGGTCGTCTCCGCCGTCGTCGTCTTCGCCATCGCCTTCGCGGTGCTGTCGTACGCGGGGAGGGGCGAGGAGCCGACGATCTCGTACACCGAATTCAGCAAGCAGGTCGCGGCGGGCAACGTCAGCAAGATCTACGCCAAGGGCGATGCCATCCAGGGCGAGCTGAAGAAGGAACAGGCGCTTCCGGACGGCAAGGGTGACTACACCAGGTTCACCACACAGCGCCCCGCGTTCGCCGGTGACGACCTCTGGCAGGAGCTCACCCGGAAGGGTGTCACGGTGACGGCCGAGCCGGTCGTGCCCCAGCGCAGCCTTCTCGTCAATCTCCTGATCTCGCTCGCGCCGATCCTGCTGCTCGTCCTCCTCTGGGTGTTCGTCGCACGGCGGATGGGCGGCGGGGCGGGCGGCGGGCCGCTCGGCCGCAAGGCTCCGCCCAGACCCGTGCAGGTCCTGGAGGGCAGGCGCACCACGTTCGAGGACGTGGCCGGTATCGACGAGGTGGAGGGCGAGCTCAACGACGTCGTCGACTTCCTCAAGAACCCGGAGGCCTACCGGGAGATGGGCGCACGGATGCCCGGCGGCGTGCTGCTCGCGGGCCCGCCGGGGACGGGCAAGACGCTGCTCGCACGGGCGGTGGCGGGTGAGGCGGGAGTGCCGTTCTTCTCCGCGTCCGCCTCCGAGTTCATCGAGATGATCGTGGGCGTGGGTGCCTCGCGTGTACGGGAGCTCTTCGCCGAGGCCCGCAAGGTCGCTCCGGCCATCGTCTTCATCGACGAGATCGACACCATCGGCCGCGTGCGCGGCGGCGGCGCGGGGCTGGGCGGCCATGACGAGCGCGAACAGACGCTCAATCAGATCCTGACCGAGATGGACGGCTTCACCGGCTCCGAGGGCGTGGTCGTGCTCGCCGCCACCAACCGCGCCGACGTCCTGGATCCCGCCCTCACCCGGCCGGGACGCTTCGACCGCATCGTGCAGGTCAGCCCGCCCGACCGGCGCGGCCGCGAGGCGATCCTGAGGATCCACACCCGAGAGATCCCGCTCGCCGACGACGTCGACCTCGCGCAGGTGGCCCGTACGACCCCGGGAATGACTGGTGCCGAACTCGCCAACCTCGCCAACGAAGCCGCGCTCCTCGCGGTCAAGCGACAGCAGCGCGAGGTCACCCGGAGCGATCTCTCCGACGCCCTGGAAAAGGTCCAGCTCGGCGCGGAGCGGCCGTTGGTGATGCCGATGGAGGAACGGCGCAGGACCGCGTACCACGAGAGTGGTCACGCGCTGCTCGGCATGCTCCAGCCCGGCGCCGACCCGGTCCGCAAGATCACGATCGTGCCGCGCGGCCGTGCGCTGGGCGTCACCCTGTCCACGCCGGACGCCGAAAGATACGCCTACACGGAGGAGTATCTGCGGGGCCGCATCATCGGCGCGCTCGGCGGAATGGCGGCCGAGCACGTCGTCTTCGGCGTCGTCACGACCGGCTCGGAGAGCGATCTGGAGCAGGTCACCCGACTGGTCCGCGGCATGGTCGGCCGCTGGGGCATGAGCGAACGGGTGGGCCGCTTCACCGCGATCCCGGGAGACGCGCAGGAGCCGTACGGGCTCACGGCCGCACCGGCGACGCTGGACGCCATGGACCACGAGATGCGCCGGATCGCCGACGAGTGCTACGAGAGCGCCTGCCGGCTGCTGCGGGAGGACCGCGACCGGCTCGACGCGCTCGCCGAGGCCCTGCTCGCCAACGAGACCCTGGAGGAGGACGCGGCCTACCGGGCCGCGGGCATCGCCCGTCCCGGCAAGAACGGCGCCGCCCAGTAGGCCGTTCCGGTGAATCGCTCACGGCGTCCGGGCGATGAGATACCGGAACACGTTGGGCATCCACACGGTCCCGTCGGCCCGCACATGGGCGTGCAGCGCCTCGGTGACCTCCTTCTCCACCTGGGCCTGGTCCGTCGCCCGGACCGCCGCGTCGAACAGTCCGGTCGACAGCAGTCCGCGCACCGCGTTCTCCAGGTCCGCGTACCCGAAGGGGCAAGCGACCCGGCCCGAGCCGTCCGGCTTCAGCCCCGCCCTCGTCGCCACCTCCTCCAGGTCGTCCCGCCGCGTCGGCCGCCAGCCGCCGGCGCCGCGCAGCCGCTCGGTGAGCCTGCTCGCGACCCTCAGCACCGCGGACGTGGCACACCGCTCCGGCGGGCCCCACCCGGCCAGCACGACCGGGCTGCCGCGCTCGGCGAGCGGAACCGCCGCTTCCAGGGCGGGTACGAGCCCTTCCGAATCGCCGGCCGTGCACCCGATCGGCTGAAAAACAGTGATCACGCTGAACCGGGGGCGCACAGGGTCCGCAGCAGCCTCGGGACCGCCCTCGAACAGCAGCGCCCCGCCGTCCCGTGCCCCGTCGTGGGCCTCGCGGGCCTCGCGGGCCTCGCGGGCCCGGTCGGGCTCCGGCGTGAGCCGCTCGCGTGCCAGGGCGATCCGCGAGCGGTCCGTATCGACGCCGGTGACGCTCGCCCCGCGTGCGGCCGCCATGAGGAGGGCAAGGCCCGAGCCGCAGCCGAGTCCCAGCAGACGCGACCTCCTGCCGACCTCCAGATGCTCGTACACCGCCTCGTAGAGGGGCACCAGCATCCGTTCCTGGATCTCGGCCCAGTCACGGGCGCGTGCCGCGCGATCGGCCGGAGGTGCGGAGGCTGTACGGGGGTGGTGCCTGACGAGGGTAGGTGTCATCGAAAAGCGCCCCAATCCGCCGAGAGGTCAGCTGTGCCCTGATTGACAGCCCCCCGTGTACGTGCGCTCCTGCTCCCCCCGTATGCCAGGGAACTCCGCATCCGTCCGTACGTCCAGGGGTCGCGCCGCAAAGCCTTGGCGTGCCCCGGTCGTGCGCCCCCGCGCCCGGAACGATTCCCCAATCAGGGTGCAGCCGCCGTACGATTCCCGCCATGGCAAAGGCACCTGTCCTCACGCCGCAGGCCGAGGACTTCCCCCGCTGGTACCAGGACCTGATCAACAAGGCCGAGCTCGCCGACAACGGCCCGGTGCGGGGCACGATGGTGATCCGTCCGTACGGCTACAGCCTCTGGGAACGGATGCAGCAGGAGATGGATGCCCGCATCAAGGAGGCCGGGGCGTCCAACGCCTACTTCCCCCTCTTCATCCCGCAGTCGTATCTGACGAAGGAAGCCGAGCACGTCGAGGGCTTCGCCCCCGAGCTCGCTGTCGTCACGCACGGCGGGGGCAAGGAGCTGGAGGAGCCGGTCGTCGTCCGCCCCACCTCGGAGACGATCATCAACGAGTACTTCTCCAAGTGGGTGCAGAGCTACCGCGATCTGCCGCTGCTCATCAACCAGTGGGCGAACGTGGTCCGCTGGGAGATGCGCCCCCGGGTGTTCCTGCGCACGACCGAGTTCCTCTGGCAGGAGGGCCACACCGCCCACGCCACCTACGAGGAGGCCCGGGACTACGCCGCCCACATCCACCGTGAGGTCTACGCCGACTTCATGGTGAACGTCCTCGCCATGGATGTGGTGCTGGGCCGCAAGACCGCCAGGGAGCGCTTCGCCGGCGCCGTCAACACCCTCACGCTCGAAGGCATGATGGGTGACGGGAAGGCTCTGCAGATGGGTACGAGCCATGAGCTCGGCACCAACTTCTCCAAGGCCTTCAACACCAGCTACCTGTCGAAGGACGGCAAACAGGAGCTGGCCTGGCAGACCTCCTGGGGCTGCTCCACCCGGATGGTCGGCGGCCTCATCATGGCGCACGGCGACGACAACGGGCTGCGGGTGCCGCCTCGCCTGGCGCCCGTCCAGGTGGTCGTCCTCGCCATCAAGGGGGAGGAGCCGGTGCTCGCCAAGGTGCGCGAGATCGGCGACCGGCTGCGGGCCGCCGGCATCCGCGTCCAGGTCGACGACCGCACGGACACCCCCTTCGGGCGGCGGGCCGTGGACTGGGAGCTGAAGGGCGTGCCGGTCCGGATCGAGGTCGGGCCGCGCGATCTGGAGAGCGGAACGGCGATGCTGGCCCGGCGCATCCCCGGGGGCAAGGAACCGGTCGCGATCGATGCTCTCGCCGGACTGCTGCCCAAGATCCTCGACGACGACCAGGCGCTGCTGCTGAGGCAGTCGCGTGAGCGCCGCGAGGCCCGCACCGCCGACGTGAGCACGATCGAGCAGGCCGCAGAGGCCGCGGTCGCGGGCGGCTGGGCACGGATCCCCTGGGCGACGCTCGGTGTCGAGGGCGAGGCCCTGCTCGCGGATCAGGCCGTGTCCGTACGGTGTCTGGTCGCGGAGGACGGGTCGGTGCCGACGGCGGACGACGCCCCGGGTACGCTCGCGATCGTCGCGCGCGCCTACTGAGGCGGCCTGCTGACGTCCATCGGTGGTGGGGCGCGACGGGCGGGGCGCCAGACGCGTCCGAGCGCCCACGCGCCCTCTGCGCCCCCCACGCCTCGGCGTGCGGATTCCGGCTACGCGCCGGGGCGTACGCGCCACTACGTACCAGCTTGTTGCGAGCTGTCAGGCTTCTCCGCAGATCAGCGCACCCGCCCTCGTCAGGACACATCAACCCTAACTGACGGGTACGTGCAAAATATTTGGGATGCCCCGGAATGGAACCCGCAAGCCGTCCGGCTCGTTATCACGACGTGAGCACGACACCACCTGTTCTCGCCGCAGAGCTGGCACAGGCGTGGGCCGATATTCAGCGGCACCACCCCGAGCTGCCCGATCTTGCCGCGCCCGAGTCCCTGATCGGAGAGTCCTCGTCCGCGTGCGGCCACGAGCTCTCCTTCGAGCGACTGCTCCACGAGGCAGTCCACGGCATCGCCGCCGCCCGAGGGGTCCGTGACACCTCCCGCGCCGGCCGCTATCACAACCGCCGATTCCTGGCGATCGCCGAGGAGATGGGCCTGGACCACCCCGAGGAGCCGCACCCGAGCAGCGGTTTCTCCCTGGTCACGCTCAATCCCGAGGCGAAGCGGCGCTACCGTCCGACCATCGAGCGGTTGCAGCGCGCCCTCGCCGCGCACACGGTCGCGACGGCCTCCGACACCAAGCGCACCTTCCGGGGCCCTGCCGCCCGGCACGGCTCGTCCGGCGGCGGTGTGCGGGTCAAGGCGGTGTGCGACTGCGGTCGCAACGTGAGAGTCGTGCCGTCGGTCCTCGCCCAGGCGCCGATCGTCTGCGGCGGCTGCGGCAAGCCGTTCCGTATCCCCGAAGTGGTGGCCGCGGCGAGCTGAGACGGCGGTCACGCAGCGGCGGGAGCGGGGAGCCCACGAGCGGGGCCCGGAGGCCGGACAGGCCTCCGGTCTGCCCCGCGGGATCCTTGTGGCACAATGGTCAGCTGTACTCGACAGTCGCACAGGACCCCTCTCTCCTCCGGCTGACGCGTCCATCGGGCCATCGGGTACCGCAACCCCACGCGGCAACACGTTGTGCCCAACCACGTCAAAATCAGGAGAACCCACTCCCGTGGCAGTCAAGATCAAGCTGAAGCGTCTGGGCAAGATCCGTTCGCCTCACTACCGCATCGTCGTCGCCGACTCCCGTACCCGCCGTGACGGCCGGGCCATCGAAGAGATCGGTCTGTACCACCCGACGTACAACCCGTCGCGCATCGAGGTCGACTCGGAGCGTGCGCAGTACTGGCTGTCCGTCGGCGCCCAGCCGACCGAGCCGGTTCTCGCGATCCTGAAGCTCACCGGCGACTGGCAGAAGGCCAAGGGCCTGCCGGCCCCGGAGAAGCCGCTGCTCCAGCCGGAGACGAAGGAAGACAAGCGCGCTTCCTTCGAGGCTTTCGCCAAGACCATCGAGGGTGACGACGCCAAGGGTGAGGCCATCACCCCGAAGGCGAAGAAGTCCGAGAAGAAGGCGGACGAGGCTGCTGAGACGGCGGCTGCTCCCGCCGAGTCGACCGAGGCCTGAGCATGCTCGAGGAGGCTCTCGAGCACCTCGTGAAGGGCATCGTCGACAACCCGGACGAAGTGCAGGTCGCCTCGCGCAACCTGCGCCGCGGACGCGTGCTCGAGGTCCGGGTGCACCCCGACGATCTCGGTAAGGTGATCGGCCGCAACGGCCGTACCGCGCGCGCCCTGCGCACCGTCGTGGGCGCCATCGGCGGCCGTGGTATCCGTGTCGACCTCGTCGACGTGGACCAGGTCCGCTGATTCGTTTGAACACCGGCGCGGGCCGGGGAGGGCTTACGGGCCCGCCCCGGCCCGTCGTCGTACGACAGGAGCATTGAGCGTGCAGCTGGTAGTCGCACGGATCGGCCGGGCCCATGGCATCAAGGGCGAGGTCACCGTCGAGGTACGTACCGACGAGCCGGAACTGAGGCTCGCGCCCGGAGCCGTACTGGCCACCGACCCGGCCTCCGCCGGACCCTTGACCATCGAGACGGGGCGCGTGCACAGCGGCCGGCTCCTGCTGCGCTTCGAGGGCGTGCGGGACCGCAACGGCGCCGAGGCCCTGCGCAACACCCTGCTCATCGCCGAGGTCGACCCGGCCGAACTGCCGGACGAGCCCGACGAGTACTACGACCACCAGCTGATGGACCTCGACGTGGTGCTCGCCGACGGGACCGAGGTGGGCCGCATCACCGAGATCCTGCATCTTCCCTCGCAGGACCTCTTCATCGTGGAGCGGCCCGACGGCAGCGAGGTGATGGTCCCCTTCGTCGAGGAGATCGTCACCGAGATCGACCTGGCGGAGCAGAAGGCCGTGATCGTCCCGCCTCCGGGACTGATCGACGACCGCGCGGAGATCGCCTCCTCGCGCGAGGCGGACACCGGTGCCGGTGCCGACGCCGAGGACGATTCCGAGGACGGGAACTGATGCGGCTCGACGTCGTCACGATCTTCCCCGAGTACCTGGAGCCGCTGAACGTCTCGCTCGTGGGCAAGGCCCGCGCCCGCGGACGCCTCGACGTACACGTACACGACCTGCGGGAGTGGACGTACGACCGGCACAACACCGTCGACGACACCCCCTACGGCGGCGGTCCCGGCATGGTGATGAAGACCGACCCCTGGGGCGACGCCCTCGACCAGACGCTCGCCGACGGCTACGAGGCCGGGGCACACGGTCCGGTGATGGTCGTCCCCACTCCCAGCGGCCGGCCCTTCACCCAGGAACTCGCCGTCGAACTCTCCGAGCGGCCATGGCTGATCTTCACCCCGGCCCGGTACGAGGGCATCGACCGGCGGGTCATGGACGAGTACGCCGCCCGGATACCCGTCCACGAAGTCTCCATCGGGGACTACGTCCTTGCCGGCGGGGAGGCGGCCGTCCTGGTCATCACCGAGGCGGTGGCACGGCTGCTGCCGGGCGTCCTCGGGAACGCCGAATCGCACCGTGACGACTCCTTCGCCCCCGGCGCCATGGCCAACCTGCTGGAAGGGCCCGTCTACACCAAGCCCCCGGAGTGGCGCGGGCGCGGCATCCCCGACGTCCTGCTCAGCGGGCACCACGGGAAGATCGCTCGCTGGCGGCGGGACGAGGCGTTCCGCCGCACGGCCGAGAACAGGCCCGATCTGATCGAGCGCTGCGACCCCTCGGTCTTCGACAAGAAGGACCGGGAAATCCTTTCCATCCTGGGCTGGGCGCCCTCGCCCGACGGCCGATTTTGGCGCAGGCCCGAGGCCATGGAAGAATAGGCCGCTGCCGTACGTCCGGCGTGCGCCCCTGCCACAGGGGGACATGACGCCCGCCCTGACGCCGCGGACCCCTGATCCTCATCCTCAATACCGCTGATGACCTGTGGCATCGGCGAAGAAAGCAGACGAACATGTCGCATGTGCTCGACGTCGTCAACTCCGCCTCGCTGCGGACCGACGTCCCCGCCTTCCGTCCCGGTGACACCGTGAACGTCCACGTTCGCGTCATCGAGGGCAACCGCTCGCGTATCCAGCAGTTCAAGGGTGTCGTCATCCGCCGCCAGGGCTCTGGCGTCAGCGAGACCTTCACGGTCCGCAAGGTCTCCTTCTCCGTCGGCGTCGAGCGCACCTTCCCGGTGCACAGCCCGATCTTCGAGAAGATCGAGCTCGTCACCCGCGGTGACGTCCGTCGCGCCAAGCTCTACTACCTGCGCGACCTGCGCGGCAAGGCCGCCAAGATCAAGGAGAAGCGCGAGAAGTGAGCTCCGGCTCACACCCGCGCCCAGCTGTGGACTAACAGGGTCCATACGGCGGCCGGATAACATCTGGCACCGATGGACACCGAAGCACAGCACACGGAGCGCGGCCGCTCCTCCGCCACAGGGACCGACGAGTCCCGACCGGAGGCGCGGCCGCGCTCCGTGCGTATGTCCGAGGCCTTGCGCCAACTCTCCCTGCGCCGGGCCGGTGCGCTCGGGGCCCTCGGTGGGGTCGTCCTGCTGCTCCTCAGTCACTTTGTGCTGCAGCCCTTCCTGATTCCCAGCACCTCGATGGAGCCCGCCCTGGAGGTCGGCGACCGGGTGCTGGTGAACAAGTTGGCGTACCGTTTCGGGTCCGGGCCCGCGCGCGGGGACGTCGTCGTCTTCGACGGCACGGGGTCGTTCGTCCGGGAAGCACCGGAACAGAACGCGGTCGCCGGGCTGGTGCGGGGGGTGGCAGCCGATCTGGGCCTGGCCGAGCCCGCCGAGACCGATTTTGTGAAGCGTGTGATCGGCGTCGGCGGCGACCGGGTCGTGTGCTGCGACAAGAGGGGGAGACTCGAGGTGAACGGCGTACCCGTGGAAGAGCGATACGTCTACTTCGGCGATGCCCCGTCCCAGGTGCCCTTCGACATCGCCGTGCCGCAGGGCACTCTCTTCGTCATGGGTGACCACCGCAGCAAGTCCCGCGACTCCAGAGACCATCTCGGCGAGCCCGGCGGCGGGATGGTGCCCCTCGACAAGGTGATCGGCAGGGCGGACTGGATCGGCTGGCCGGCCGGCCGCTGGTCCTCGCTCGAAGAGCCCGCCGGCTTCGACCGTGTACCCGCACCCGGCGGTGCCCATGGGTAACCGCGGACGACGCGCGAGTCATCGGTCCGACACCCGCCTGCCCACCGGCACCCGCCCCACCGACGGGGGCAGGACTCTCCCGGGGCGTGCGGAGCGGCGCAAGCTGGCGCGCAGGGTGAAGCGGCGCCGGCAGCGCTCGGCCGTGAAGGAGATACCCATCCTCATCATGGTGGCGCTGCTGATCGCGCTGGGCCTCAAGACCTTCATGGTCCAGGCGTTCGTGATCCCGTCGGGCTCGATGGAGCAGACCATCCAGATCGAGGACCGGGTGCTGGTGGACAAGCTGACGCCGTGGTTCGGCTCGAAGCCGGAGCGCGGCGACGTCGTCGTCTTCAGGGACCCCGGCGGCTGGTTGCAGCAGGAGCAGGCACCCAGGAAGGACGACCCGATCGTCGTCAAGCAGGTCAAGCAGGGGCTGACCTTCATCGGACTGCTGCCGTCCGACGACGAGCAGGATCTGATCAAGCGGGTCGTTGCCGTCGGCGGCGACACCGTCAAGTGCTGCGACGCGAACGGCAGGGTCACCGTCAACGGCGTTCCGCTCAACGAGCCCTATCTCCATCCCGGGAACGCCCCGTCGAAGCTGAGCTTCGTCGTACGGGTCCCCGCCGGGCGGCTCTTCGTGATGGGCGACCACCGGTCCAACTCGGCCGACTCGCGTGCTCACCTGGACGAGGACTTCGACGGCACCGTGTCCGAGGACGGCGTCGTGGGCCGGGCCGTGGTGATCGCCTGGCCGCTCGGCCACTGGCGGCAGCTGGAGGAACGCGGGACGTATGCGTCGGTGCCCGACGCCCGTGGTGGTGCGACCACCGCGCGCGGCCCGTCGCATAGTCTGTCCACTCAGGATCTCGACGGAACGATCCGGCTCCCCGACTCTGCGGAACTCTCGCTCGTCATGGGAGTGGTGGGCCTGCATCGTCTCCGGTGCGGGTGGCAGCACGGAGCGAGGAGTGGTTGTGGGGGACGTGGCGGTCGACGCACGATCCGGACACGAAGGACCCGAGGAACGGCCCGACAGGCTCGCCGAGTCACCCGCGAACTCGCCGGCCGGCCCGGAGGGCGACCCGGACGGTGACCGCCCGGGGGCGGACGGCGTCCCGAAGCAGCGTTCCTTCTGGAAGGAGCTGCCGCTGCTGATCGGTATCGCGCTGGTGCTGGCGTTGTTGATCAAGACGTTTCTGGTGCAGGCGTTCTCGATTCCGTCGGATTCGATGCAGGACACGCTGCAGCGTGGTGACCGGGTGCTGGTGGACAAGCTGACGCCGTGGTTCGGCGGGGAGCCGGAGCGCGGTGAGGTGGTGGTGTTCCACGATCCGGGCGGCTGGCTGGACGGGCAGCCGACTCCTGAGCCGAATGTGGTGCAGAACTTTCTGAGTTTCATCGGTCTGATGCCGTCGTCCGAGGAGAAGGATCTGATCAAGCGGACGATCGCGGTGGGTGGTGACACCGTGGAGTGCAAGCGGGGTGGTCCGGTGAAGGTCAACGGGAAGGCGTTGGACGAGCCGTACATCTATCCGGGTGGCACGCCGTGCGACGACATGCCGTTCGGGCCGCTCAAGGTGCC
Source organism: Streptomyces sp. NPDC057445 (assembly GCF_042802855.1). Lineage (NCBI taxonomy): Bacteria > Bacillati > Actinomycetota > Actinomycetes > Kitasatosporales > Streptomycetaceae > Streptomyces > Streptomyces sp. NPDC057445. The sequence continues at coordinate 358,369 of NZ_JBHVDH010000004.1, forward strand.
CGAGGGCAAGATCTGGGTGATGGGCGACAACCGGCAGAACTCGCAGGACTCGCGCTACAACCAGGAGCTGGCGAACGGCGGGTTCGTGCCGGTCGAGAAGGTCGTGGGGCGGGCCGTGGTGGTGGCCTGGCCGATCAACCGCTGGGCGACGCTGTCCGTGCCGGAGACCTTCGACCAGCCGGGTCTGAACGCCGCTGCGGCCGTGGCGCCCGGTGCGATCGGCCTCGCCGGTGCCGTGCCGATCGCGATCTGGCGCAGGCGTACTCGGCAGGGCCGGGCCGCGGCCGGGCGGTAGACGCGACCGACGTGCCGTCATGAGTCACGGGGCCAGGGTGATTTGGCGGGACCGGGCTGCCCCTGCGGGCCTGTGATCAACACAGCAGCAAGGTCAGTAGATGCAGAAGGAAGACAGCGGCAACTTCCCGGAGGGCGTGAAGGTCTGCGTCAAGGCCGGCATCGGCCCCCGTCCACCGGTGAGATCGGCGGGTTCGCGTCCGGCCGGCCGTGCGGACGACCTGAGCCCGGTTCCCCGTCGCCACCGACCCGGACAGGGGACCGGACGGCCCGGGCCGCCCGGTATGCGCGATGATGGATGCCGGTATCCCTGACCCGGGTACCGGTCGGCAAGGATGAACCGCCCCCTGGTTGCTCGGCGAGCACGCTGAGCGACCGGGGGGCGTTTGTCGGTGTGGGCGGGCCGCGATGCCCGGCGGCCCGCAGTTGGCAAGGCGATCGGAGAACGGCAGTAGCCGTGCGGAACTCCCGCTCGTTGTTCGGGGTGGTGGCCCTGTCATCGACAGGCCCCAGAGGGCAGGCGTTGGCGCAGAGTGAGGAGTGGATGTGAGCGACGTGGCCGTCGGTGCACGATCTGAACATGGAGAGCCCGAGAAGAGGCCCGAGCAGCCCGCTGAGTCTGCCTCCGATCCTGCGGGAGAGACACGGGATCCGGACGCGCCCGAGAATGCCCACGCTGCGGGCGGGGGTGGAAGGAGGGCCAAGAAGCAGCGTTCCTTCTGGAAGGAGCTGCCGCTGCTGATCGGTATCGCGCTGGTGCTGGCGTTGTTGATCAAGACGTTTCTGGTGCAGGCGTTCTCGATTCCGTCGGATTCGATGCAGGACACGCTGCAGCGTGGTGACCGGGTGCTGGTGGACAAGCTGACGCCGTGGTTCGGCGGGGAGCCGGAGCGCGGTGAGGTGGTGGTGTTCCACGATCCGGGCGGCTGGCTGGACGGGCAGCCGACTCCTGAGCCGAATGTGGTGCAGAACTTTCTGAGTTTCATCGGTCTGATGCCGTCGTCCGAGGAGAAGGATCTGATCAAGCGGACGATCGCGGTGGGTGGTGACACCGTGGAGTGCAAGCGGGGTGGTCCGGTGAAGGTCAACGGGAAGGCGTTGGACGAGCCGTACATCTACCCGGGTGGCACGCCGTGCGACGACATGCCGTTCGGGCCCTTCAAGGTCCCCGAGGGCAAGATCTGGGTGATGGGCGACAACCGGCAGAACTCCCGGGACTCCCGCTATCACACCGAGGACGCGAACAAGGGGTTCGTGCCGGTCGAGAAGGTCGTGGGGCGGGCCGTGGTGGTGGCCTGGCCGATCAACCGCTGGGCGACGCTGCCCGTGCCGGAGACCTTCGACCAGCCGGGTCTGAACGCCGCTGCGGCCGTGGCGCCCGGTGCGGTCGGCCTCGCCGGTGCCGTGCCGATCGCGATCTGGCGCAGGCGGAGGCTGACTGGCGACCGTACCGCCGGGTAGGGTGCCGACTCAGATCAGCGATTGTCGACTCCGGAGCGGGGGCGCTGGGATGAGCGGAACAGGACGCAAGGAAGACGGCCGCGGCCGTCTCGGCAGCGTGCTGTCGGGGCTGGCCGTGGCGCTCGGCTGTGTGCTCTTCCTCGGAGGGTTCGTCTGGGGAGCGGTGGAGTACCAGCCCTACACGGTGCCGACCGACTCCATGTCGCCGACCGTGGACGCGGGCGACCGGGTGCTGGCGCAGCGGATCAGCGGCTCCGAGGTGCGGCGCGGCGATGTCGTGGTCTTCACCGACAAGGTGTGGGGCGACATGCCGATGGTGAAGCGCGTCGTCGCCGTGGGCGGCGACAAGATCGAGTGCTGTGACGCGGACGGCCGTGTGAGCATCAACGGCATGGCGATCGACGAGCCGTATCTGCGCGAGGAGGGCCGGGCCTCGCCCCAGTCGTTCAGCGCCACCGTCCCCGAAGGGCAGCTCTTCCTCCTCGGCGACGAACGCATGGGTTCCCTGGACTCCCGGGTGCATCTGCAGGATCCCGGACACGGGGCGGTGCCGCGGTCGGCGGTGAGCGCCCGGCTGGATGCAGTGGCATGGCCGGTGGGCGGCCTGATGGAGCGGCCTCAGGCCTTCCAGGCACTGCCGGGCGGAGTGTCGCAGCCGGGCCCGGTGAAGCTGGTCGTGGGGGCTGTGGTGCTCGGAGCCCTGCTGATCCTGGCCGGCGCGGCGTACGGACCGCTGGCACGCGCCTTCGGGCGGCGAAAGACACCGGAGCCGCGCGGCAGGGTGGCCGCGGATGCCTGAATCCGGGCCCGAGCCCCTGTCCGGACAGCCCGGACACGGGGCGGCGCCCGGGAGGGAACTCCGGAAGGTCGCGCGGGTGGTCCTGCTGGATCCGGAGGACCGCATTCTGCTGATCCACGGATACGAGCCGGAGGACCCCGCGGACACCTGGTGGTTCACACCGGGCGGCGGCATCGAGGGCGATGAGACCCGGGCGCAGGCCGCACTGCGCGAGGTGGCCGAGGAGACCGGGATCACCGACGTCGAGCTGGGGCCGGTGATCTGGCAGCGCGTGTGCTCGTTCCCGTTCGACGGGCGGCGCTGGGAACAGGACGAGTGGTACTACCTGGCGCGGACCCGCCGGACCACGACCAGCCTCACCGGCCTCACCGGGCTCGAGCAGCGCAGCGTCTCCGGGCTGCGGTGGTGGACCTGCGCGGAACTGTCGGCGGCGCGTGAGACGGTGTACCCGACAAGACTCGCCGAGCTGTTGCGCACGCTGCTCGACGAGGGTCCTCCGGGTGCGCCGGTGGTCCTCGCCCCGGAAATCGCTTAGGGGCGTACGGGGCTGGCGCACAATAGGGGGACGCACGGCTGAAGGGGAACATGCCATGAGCGCCGAGGACCTCGAGAAGTACGAGACCGAGATGGAGCTGAAGCTCTACCGGGAGTACCGCGACGTCGTCGGTCTGTTCAAATACGTGATCGAGACCGAGCGCCGCTTCTATCTCACCAACGACTACGAGATGCAGGTGCATTCCGTTCAGGGTGAGGTCTTCTTCGAGGTCTCGATGGCGGACGCCTGGGTCTGGGACATGTACAGGCCGGCGAGGTTCGTCAAGCAGGTCCGCGTCCTGACGTTCAAGGACGTGAACATCGAGGAGCTGAACAAGAGCGACCTCGAGCTTCCGGGTGGCTGAGTTATCCACAACGGGCGAGTTGTCCACCAAGATCCAATAGTTGGGCTGTGACGCGTCAGGGTCGGTGCCGGAGGTGGTGCCGGGATGAACGCGACAGGCGCACTGGGACGGTACGGCGAGGAATTGGCGGCACGCCGGCTCGCCGAGGCCGGAATGGCCGTGCTGGCACGGAACTGGCGGTGCGGACGGACGGGCGAGATCGACATCGTGGCCCGGGACGGCGATGTGGTGGTCGTCTGTGAGGTGAAGACCCGCAGGGGCGCCCCGCCGGGCGCAGGGGTCTTCGAGCATCCGATGGCCGCGGTCACCCCGGCCAAGGCGGACCGGCTCAGAAGGCTGGCCGCATGCTGGCTCGAGCGTCACGGGGAGCCGCCGCCCGGGGGAGTGCGGATCGATCTCATCGGGGTGGTGGTGCCCCGGCGCGGCGCGCCCCTCGTCGAGCACGCGCGGGGGGTGGCCTGATGGGATTCGCGCGCACCTGCTCGGTGGCACTGGTCGGCGTCGAGGGCGTGGTGGTCGAGGTCCAGGCCGACCTGGAACCGGGAGTCGCGGCCTTCACACTGGTCGGGCTCCCCGACAAGAGCCTCGTGGAGAGCCGGGACAGGGTCAGGGCGGCCGTGGTCAACTCCGGCGCGGAGTGGCCGCAGAAGAAACTCACCGTCGGCCTCAGCCCCGCATCCGTCCCCAAGGGCGGCTCCGGCTTCGACCTGGCTGTGGCCTGCGCCGTGCTCGCCGCCGACGAGCGCATCGACCCCCGGGGGATCGCCGATCTGGTGCTCGTCGGGGAGCTGGGGCTCGACGGCAGGGTGCGCCCGGTGCGCGGCGTGCTGCCCGCCGTCCTCGCCGCGGCGGAAGCGGGATACCGGCAGGTGGTCGTCCCTGAGCAGACGGCGGGGGAGGCCTCGCTCGTGCCGGACGTGTCCGTCCTCGGCGTGCGCAGTCTTCGCCAGCTGATCGCCGTGCTGAACGACGAGCCCGTGCCCGAGGAGGAGCCGTACGGCGAAGGCCGGCCGGACGCCATGCTCGCGGGACTCATGGTGCCGGGAGCCGGGGTCGGCACGGGACTGGCGGCGAGCGGAGCAGGCGGTGACGGACCCTGGCCCGAGCTGGCCGACGTGGCCGGTCAGCAGGCCGCCCGCACCGCACTGGAGGTCGCGGCCGCCGGCGCTCACCATCTGCTGCTGCAGGGCCCGCCGGGCGCGGGCAAGACGATGCTCGCGGAGCGACTGCCGGGGTTGCTGCCGCCGCTGACCCGGAAGGAGTCCCTCGAAGTCACGGGCGTTCATTCGGTCGCGGGCATCCTGCCGCCGGGCGAGCCCCTGGTACGTACACCGCCGTACTGCGCGCCGCACCACTCCGCCACGATGCAGTCCCTCGTGGGCGGCGGGCAGGGACTGCCGAGACCAGGGGCGGTGTCCCTCGCGCACCGGGGCGTGCTGTTCCTTGACGAAGCACCCGAGTTCTCCGCCAAGGCGCTGGACGCCCTGCGCCAGCCCTTGGAATCCGGGCATGTGGTCGTCGCACGCAGTGCCGGAGTGGTGCGGCTGCCCGCGCGCTTCCTGATGGTCCTCGCCGCCAACCCCTGTCCGTGCGGGCGGCACACACTGCACGGTGCGGGCTGCGACTGCCCGCCCTCCGTGGTCAGGCGCTATCAGGCGCGGCTGTCGGGGCCGCTGCTCGACCGCGTCGACCTGCGTGTGGAGGTGGAGCCGGTCAGCCGCTCGGACCTCCTCGGGCAGGGCGGGCGCGGGGAGGCCACGGAGACGGTCGCCGAGCGGATCCTGGAAGCCAGGGCACGTGCTTCCGCGCGACTCGACGGCACGCGCTGGAGCGTCAACAGCGAGGTGCCCGGGCATGAGCTCCGCACCCGCTGGCAGGTGGCACCAGGAGCCCTCGCCGCCGCCGAGCGGGAGATGGAGCGAGGCCTGCTCACCGCCCGCGGCATGGACCGGGTCCTGCGCGTCGCCTGGACCGTCGCAGACCTCGCAGGCCACGACCGCCCCGCCGCCCAGGACGTCGGGCTCGCCCTGCAACTGCGAACCGGCATCGCCCGGGGCGTCCCGGCAGTGGTGGGAGCGGCACAGTGACCGGGCGCGGGTTCCTGTGGCGGGCCGCGGCTGCGGCACGGTGTCGGCCGGCCGGGCGGAGGGAGGGCAGACGATGACGGGGGGTGTGACCGATGAGGAGCGGCTGGCGCGGGCCGCGCTGACCCGGGTCGTCGAACCAGGTGACGAGCAAAGCGGGCGTTGGCTGCGGCAGCACGGCGCCGTCGAGGTGATGGCGCGGCTCACCGCACCCGTGTTTCCCGGCGAGACGCTGCCCGGGGCAGGGGAGCGGCGCATCGAGGGCCACCGGAGACGGGCCGTGGAGGCACGCCCCGAGCGCGATCTGGAGACGGTGGCCGCGATCGGCGGACGGTTCCTGTGCCCGGGCGACCCGCAGTGGCCGAGCCAGCTCGATGACCTCGGGGATGCGAGGCCCATCGGGCTGTGGTTACGAGGCGCTCCCGACCTGCGGACATGGGCGCTGCGCTCGGTCTCCGTGGTGGGTGCCAGGGCCTGCACGCCCTACGGCGCCCATGTGGCGGCCACCCTCGGTTCCGGGCTTGCCGAGCGCGGCTGGGTCGTCGTCTCAGGAGCCGCGTACGGGGTGGACGGAGCCGCTCACCGAGGCGCTCTGGCAGCCGGGGGCGCGACGGTCGCGGTACTCGCCTGCGGGGTCGATGTCGCCTATCCACGCTCGCACGCCGAGTTGATCGGCCGTATCGCCGAACAGGGGCTGCTGATAGGTGAGTTGCCGCCCGGCAGTCACCCGACGCGCAGCCGGTTCGTCCTGCGCAACCGTGTCATCGCCGCCCTCACCCGCGGCACCGTCGTCGTGGAGGCCGAGTACCGCAGCGGCTCGCTCGTCACCGCGCGTGCCGCCCAGCGGCTCGGGCGGTGCACGATGGGCGTCCCCGGCCCGGTGACCAGCGGGCTCTCGGCCGGAGTGCATGAACTCCTGCGCGGGGAAGCCGTGCTCGTCACCGACGCCGACGAAGTGGTCGAGCTGGTGGGGGACATCGGTGAGCTCGCCCCGGAACGCCGCGGGCCCGTGCTGCCACGGGACCTCCTCGGCCCCGCAGAGGCGCACGTCCTCGAGGCACTCCCGGCCAAGGGCGCCCTGGACGGACGCGACGTCGCCCGCAGGGCGGGAATCACCACGGACGAGGCACTCGGCAGGTTGTACGAACTGCATTCGCTCGGCTTCGTCGAACGACAAGGCGACCGCTGGCAGTTGGTACCGGGGCCGATACACCCGTCGAACTCCCGGCGAGGCGGTGCTTGACCTGGAGCATTCGGGTGACAGGGTGATGCCGAAGTCCTTCGCGGCCCACCCGGTGACACCCAGGGGGCCGGCGCGCACGGCGACGGCCCCCGTTCGAAGGTGTGGCCGACGGCCCGCACCCGCACAGGCGCGATCCGCCGGTCTTCGCGCACCGCAACCGTCCAGTCACGCTACGCTCCAGGTTCCCCGACCGGCCCTCCGCCCAGAAACACGTCCCCTCACACCCAGCAGAACGGCTCAAGGCAACGCATGCCCCAGCACACCTCCGGGTCTGACCGCGCGGCAGTGCCCCCAGCTGCCCGTGGCACCGTGCGGCCGCCCGCGCCCTCGTCGCTCGACGAGTTGTGGCGGTCGTACAAGACGACGGGCGACGGGCGGCTGCGGGAGCAGCTGATCCTGCACTACTCACCGCTGGTGAAGTACGTCGCGGGCCGGGTGAGCGTCGGGCTGCCGCCCAACGTCGAGCAGGCGGACTTCGTCTCCTCCGGGGTGTTCGGACTCATCGACGCCATCGAGAAGTTCGACATCGAACGCTCGATCAAGTTCGAGACGTATGCGATCACCCGCATCCGGGGCGCCATGATCGATGAACTCCGGGCGCTGGACTGGATCCCCCGCTCCGTGCGCCAGAAGGCCCGCGCCGTCGAGCGTGCGTACGCCACGCTGGAGGCACAGCTGCGGCGCACGCCCAGCGAGAGCGAGGTCGCAGAGGAGATGGGCATCGGGCTGGAGGAACTGCACTCCGTCTTCAGCCAGTTGTCCCTGGCCAACGTGGTGGCCCTGGAGGAACTGCTGCATGTCGGCGGCGAGGGCGGCGACCGGCTCAGTCTCATGGACACACTGGAGGACACCGCTGCGGACAACCCGGTCGAGGTGGCGGAGGACCGGGAGCTGCGCCGGCTCCTGGCGCGCGCGATCAACACGCTTCCCGACCGTGAGAAGACCGTCGTCACGCTCTACTACTACGAGGGCCTCACCCTGGCCGAGATCGGCAACGTCCTCGGGGTCACCGAGAGCAGGGTCAGCCAGATCCACACGAAGTCCGTCCTGCAGCTGCGGGCGAAGCTCGCGGACGTCGGCCGCTGACGCGTACGCGACCCGCACCGGCCGCACGGGGCCGTGGTCGCCGAATGCCCACGCTCCCGCCCGCCCGGACGGACTCGCCCGTAAAGTGGTCCCGTGCCAAGGATTCGAGCGGCCTCCGTGGCCGAGCACCGGACCATGCAGCGCGGCGCCCTGCTTGATGCCGCGCGATCCCTGCTGTCCGAAGGCGGTACGGAAGCGCTGACCTTCCCCGCCCTCGCCGAGCGCACGGGCCTCGCCAGGTCGTCGGTGTACGAGTACTTCCGGTCGCGTGCCGCCGTCGTCGAGGAGCTCTGCGCCGTCGACTTCCCGGTCTGGGCCGCCGAGGTGGAAGCCGCCATGGAGCGGTCCCGTACGCCCGAAGGCAAGGTCGAGGCGTATGTGCGCCAGCAGCTCGAGCTGGTGGGCGACCGTCGCCACCGGGCCGTCGTGGCGATCTCCGCGAGTGAGCTCGACGACGGTGCCCGCGAGAAGATCCGCGCGGCGCACGGTGGCCTTGTCGCCATGATCGTCGAAGCTCTGCGAGAGCTCGGCCACCAGCAGCCCCGTCTCGCCGCGATGCTCCTGCAGGGCATCGTGGACGCCGCGGTCCGCCGCATCGAGCTCGGTGCGGCCGAAAACCCCTCCGGGATCGCCGACGCCGCTGTGTCGATGGCGCTGCGAGGCGTCCGGGGCGAGTGAGCCCGCTCCTCTGCCGGAGGCCCACGGTGCCGGAGACCCTCCACCGCACCGCGCGTCCGCCTGGTGGTGCCGGGGCCCTGCAGCCCCCGAGTCGCACCGCCTCCTCCCCTCTGCACTGGTGCCCGGCCGTGCGGGCCCCCGCGCGCCAGCGCCCGCCGCGAGCATGCCGCCGCCGCGGCCAGAGCGACCGCCTGGACGCAATCCGCTCCTCCACCCGGGCCCGCAGCCACCCGGGCGTGCAAGGCGCTCGCCGTCACCACGACGGCCGACCCCCTCCCCGACGCCCGTGTCGCCGGTACTCCGAAGACCGGCAGCAGTCGTGCCGGGCCCCGGCGCAGCTCGGACGGGGGCAGCAGCGACAGCGGGTCGAGATACTGCTCCCCGCGGCGCAGACCCCAGTGCAGGCACCCCTGGGGACAGTGCGACGGCCCGTCCGTCCGGACCGCGACCAGCTGGCCCGCGGCCACCTCGGTGCCCGGCCCGACCAGCGGCCGAACCGGCTCGTACGTCGTACGCAGCGGAGGGTCGCCCGTACCCGACAAGGCGATCGAGAGCACCCCGCGGCCGGCCACCGCTCCCGCGAAGGACACCGTTCCCGCCGCGGCCGCCCGCACCTCGGTGCCCGGGGGCGCCGCAAGGTCGACACCGCGGTGACCCGGCCCGTAGGGTCCGGCCGGCGGCTCCCAGCCCCGTACCACCTCAGGCCGTGGCGGCCCCACCGGCCATGTGCCCGCTGCCCAGGCGGTGCCTCCCCCGAGGCCCCACAGCAGGGCCACCACTGCCACCGTCATCGTCACGACCCGTACGCGATTCATGCCCCGGACCGTGCCGTACCGGCACCCGACCGCGCTGATCATGGTCCGGATCTGTGGACAACCGGCCAGTTGTGGACAGCGACGTCACCCGGCACTGCGCGGGTCCCGTACACTTCTTCTGGCGATCCGGGTCACCGGGTCGACTTCGCACGCCCCGCCATCTCCCTCATCAGCGGTCGATGGCCGCGCCTCTCGGTCCTTGTGGCACGGCGCGCCGGGGCGTCAGGACATAACCGAGAAAACTCAAGGAGATACGGCCATGGCCGTCGTCACGATGCGGGAGCTGCTGGAGAGCGGCGTCCACTTCGGTCACCAGACCCGTCGCTGGAACCCGAAGATGAAGCGCTTCATCTTCACCGAGCGCAACGGCATTTACATCATCGACCTGCTCCAGTCGCTGTCGTACATCGACCGCGCCTACGAGTTCGTCAAGGAGACCGTCGCCCACGGCGGCTCCATCATGTTCGTCGGCACCAAGAAGCAGGCCCAGGAGGCCATCGCCGAGCAGGCGACCCGCGTCGGGATGCCGTACGTCAACCAGCGTTGGCTGGGCGGCATGCTCACCAACTTCTCCACCGTCTACAAGCGCCTTCAGCGTCTGAAGGAGCTCGAGGCGATCGACTTCGAGGACGTGGCCGCCTCCGGCCTCACCAAGAAGGAGCTCCTGGTCCTCTCCCGCGAGAAGGCCAAGCTGGAGAAGACCCTCGGTGGTATCCGCGAGATGCAGAAGGTGCCGAGCGCCGTCTGGATCGTCGACACCAAGAAGGAGCACATCGCCGTCGGTGAGGCGCGCAAGCTCCACATCCCGGTCGTCGCGATCCTCGACACCAACTGCGACCCCGACGAGGTCGACTACAAGATCCCGGGCAACGACGACGCGATCCGCTCCGTCACCCTGCTCACCCGCGTGATCGCCGACGCCGTCGCCGAGGGCCTCATCGCCCGTTCCGGCGTCGCCACCGGTGACTCGAAGCCGGGCGACAAGGCCGCGGGCGAGCCGCTGGCCGAGTGGGAGCGCGACCTGCTCGAGGGCGAGAAGAAGGCCGACGAGACCCCGGCCGCCGAGGCCGAGAAGCCGGCCGAGACCCCGGCTGCCGACGAGGCCGAGAAGCCGGCCGAGGCCGCTGCCGAGGCTCCGGCCGCGGACGCCGCTCCGGCCGCGGACGCCGAGCAGGCCTGACACCTCAGGTTCGGATGTCAACGGCGGGGGCCCAAAAAGCCCCCGCCGTTGACCCGTAGATCGTTCGACTCTTCGACTTCAGAGAGATTCACAGACATGGCGAACTACACCGCCGCTGACGTAAAGAAGCTCCGCGAACTCACCGGCGCGGGCATGATGGACTGCAAGAAGGCGCTCGACGAGGCCGACGGCAACGTCGACAAGGCCGTCGAGGCTCTGCGCATCAAGGGCCAGAAGGGCGTCGCCAAGCGCGAGGGCCGCTCCGCCGAGAACGGTGCCGTCGTCTCCCTGATCGCCGACGACAACACCTCCGGTGTCATCGTCGAGCTGAAGTGCGAGACGGACTTCGTCGCCAAGGGTGACAAGTTCCAGGCCGTCGCCAACGCGCTCGCCGCCCACGTCGCCGCGACGAACCCGGCCGACATCGAGGCGCTGCTCGCCTCCGAGATCGAGCCCGGCAAGACCGTTCAGGCGTACGTCGACGAGGCCAACGCCAACCTCGGCGAGAAGATCGTCCTGGACCGCTTCGCGCAGTTCTCCGGTGCCTACGTGGCCGCGTACATGCACCGCACCATGCCTGACCTGCCCCCGCAGATCGGTGTTCTCGTCGAGCTCGACACGGTGAACCCCGAGGTCGCCAAGGGCGTCGCGCAGCACATCGCCGCCTTCGCGCCGAAGTACCTCTCCCGCGAGGACGTTCCGGCCGAGGTCGTCGAGTCCGAGCGCCGCGTCGCCGAGGAGACCACGCGCGCCGAGGGCAAGCCCGAGGCCGCGCTCCCCAAGATCGTCGAGGGTCGTGTCAACGGCTTCTTCAAGGAGGCCACCCTCCTTGGTCAGCCGTACGCGCTCGACAACAAGAAGTCCGTCCAGCAGATCCTGGACGAGGCCGGTGTCAGCCTGAAGCGCTTCTCGCGCATCAAGGTCGGCATCTGAGCCGGTACGCGATCGACACGGGAGCCCGCTAGGGTTTCTCAGCAGTCGTCGGCCGCGTGAAAGCCGGACGACCGCAGATCTGACGAGGAGGCCATTGCCGCAGGGACACCAGCACCCACCGGCAATGGCCTTCTTCGTATGTGCACGAGGAGATCTCCATGAACAAGGGCGCGGACGCCAACCAGGCTGCCGACGACAAGAGCGACCACGCCGGCAAAAAAGCCGGCCGCTTTATGCTGAAGCTGTCCGGTGAAGCCTTCTCCGGCGGCACCGGCCTTGGCGTCGATCCCGACGTCGTACACGCCATCGCACGGGAGATCGCCGCGGTCGTGCGTGACGGCGCAGAGATCGCGATCGTCATCGGCGGCGGCAACTTCTTCCGTGGCGCGGAGCTGCAGCAGCGCGGCATGGACCGGGCCCGCTCCGACTACATGGGCATGCTCGGCACGGTCATGAACTGCCTGGCGCTCCAGGACTTCCTGGAGAAGGAGGGCATCGACTCCCGCGTCCAGACCGCCATCACCATGGGACAGGTCGCGGAGCCGTACATCCCCCTGCGGGCCGTACGGCACCTGGAGAAGGGCCGCGTCGTCATCTTCGGCGCCGGTATGGGCATGCCGTACTTCTCCACCGACACCACCGCCGCCCAGCGCGCCCTGGAGATCGACGCCGAGGCCCTGCTGATGGGCAAGAACGGCGTTGACGGTGTCTACGACTCCGACCCCAAGGCCAACCCGGACGCCGTGAAGTTCGACGCGCTGGAGTACGGCGAGGTGCTCTCCCGCAACCTCAAGGTGGCCGACGCAACGGCCATCACCCTCTGCCGCGACAACGATCTGCCGATCCTCGTATTCGAACTGCTCGCCGCGGGCAATATCGCGCGGGCGGTCAGGGGTGAGAAGATCGGCACGCTCGTGAGCGACCAGGGCACCCGGGGCTGACCCGCCCCACCGCTCCCGAGAGGGGATGGACAAAGACCTGCCGGTCGGACACCGTGCAGGGGAACGCGCCGCCAAGTTTCGCCGGCCACGTACTCGTCGCGCTCGTCACGCGGATCCGTCCAGACGGATTCGAGGAGTGAACGTCACGCGTACACGCCGGGCCTACTCAAGACACGCAGGAGCAAGTGGTGATCGAAGAGACCCTCCTCGAGGCCGAGGAGAAGATGGAGAAGGCCGTCGTGGTCGCCAAGGAGGACTTCGCCGCGATCCGCACCGGGCGTGCGCACCCGGCGATGTTCAACAAGATCGTGGCCGACTACTACGGTGCGCTGACGCCGATCAACCAGCTGGCCTCGTTCTCGGTGCCCGAGCCGCGCATGGCGGTGGTGACCCCGTTCGACAAGAGCGCACTGCGCAACATCGAGCAGGCGATCCGGGACTCCGACCTGGGCGTCAACCCCAGCAACGACGGCAACATCATCCGTGTGGTGTTCCCTGAGCTGACGGAGGAGCGCCGCCGTGAGTACATCAAGGTCGCCAAGAGCAAGGCCGAGGACTCCCGGATCTCGATCCGCTCCGTGCGCCGCAAGGCCAAGGAAGCCATCGACAAGCTGATCAAGGACGGCGAGGTCGGCGAGGACGAGGGCCGCCGTGCCGAGAAGGAGCTCGACGACACCACCGCGAAGTACGTCGCGCAGGTGGACGAGCTGCTCAAGCACAAGGAAGCCGAGCTGCTCGAGGTCTGATGAACGACTCTTCCTGGGGGGCTGCGCCGCGCGCGGACTACAGCCCCGGTCACTGGGGGCCGCCCGACCAGGGGGCCGCCCCGGCGGGTCCCGCCTACGATGTGCATGATGCCCGGCAGACTCGGCCCATGCCTGTCGTGCCGGATGTCGTGACGGACGTTCCCGACGCAGGTAGAGACGCACAAGATCGCGACGACCGTGCCCGGGGGGCCGCTCGGTGGAGTGGCCCCCCGGTCCGCGACGAGATGCCGCAGGAGCCCATGCCCACCCCTCCGCCGCCTGCGGCTTCCGAGCCGCCGCAGCCTTCAGGGCCGCCGCAGAAGAAGCGCGCGGGCCGGAATCTGCGGGCCGCGATAGGCGTCGGCGTCGGGCTCGGCGCAGTGATCATCGCCTCTCTCTTCGTCGTCAAGGCCGTGTTCGTCGGAGTGATCGCGGTCGCCGTGGTCGTCGGCCTGTGGGAGCTGACCTCCCGGCTCGACGAGCGCAAGGGGATCAAGGCGCCCCTGATCCCGCTCGCGGTGGGCGGCGCGGCGATGGTCGTGGCCGGTTATGTGCGCGGGGCGGAGGGCGCGTGGGTCGTCATGGCGCTCACCGGGCTGGCGGTGCTCGTATGGCGGATGGCCGAGCCGCCGGAGGGCTACCTGAAGGACGTGACAGCGGGGCTTTTCGCCGCGTTCTACGTACCGTTCCTGGCCACGTTCGTCGCGATGATGCTCACCGCCGACGACGGGCCGCAGCGGGTGTTCACGTTCCTGCTGCTGACCGTGGTGAGCGACACCGGCGCCTACGCGATCGGCTGGCGCTTCGGGAAGCACAAGCTGGCTCCGCGCATCAGCCCGGGCAAGACCCGCGAGGGCCTCTTCGGGGCTGTGGCGTTCGGCATGGCGGCGGGTGCCGTGTGCATGCCGCTGCTGATCGACGGTGGCACCTGGTGGCAGGGCCTGCTGCTCGGTCTCGCGGTCGCGGCCAGCGCGACGCTGGGTGACCTGGGTGAGTCGATGATCAAGCGGGACCTCGGTATCAAGGACATGGGCACGCTGCTGCCGGGCCACGGCGGCATCATGGACCGGCTGGACTCCCTGCTGCCGACCGCACCTGTGGTGTGGCTGCTGCTGGTGGTCTTCGTGGGTTCTGGCTGACCGACCGCCGCGCGGCTGGACCGCTGTACGACGAGGGGGCCCACCGTCCGCACGGTGGGCCCCCTCGTCGTACAGCCGCGTTCACGGCGCCGGCCGAGCGGTCATTCCGGAGAGCGCGTGGCGGGCTCCTGCTTGGAGTCGTCCCGGAGGGCCTTGGTCGCGAGTACACCCGCCACGATCAGGGCGATGCCCAGCCAGGTGGAGTCCTCGAAGATCAGGACGGCGACGCCGATGGGGATGAGCAGCCCGGCCAGCGGGAGCAGCAGTCCGCTGATCGGCGGGGTCGGCTCGCCCCGTGCCTTGGCCCGTGCGTAGTCCGGGTACCACTCGGTGAAGCGCAGGGCCGCGATGATCGCCAGGATCTGGATGATCCATTCCGTCCAGATGTTGTCCGGGTTGTGGAGCACGAGATCGCCGTAGCCGCCCGTGACCGCGGCCGCCAGGAAGGCGAGCCCCCAGACACCGGTGATCACGTAGTTGGTCCGCTTGAAGGCGGGGGAGTCCCAGAGGACGGGATCCACGCGCTCGTGGGCGTACTGCAGTGTGAAGGGCACCAGTACGGCCATGGAGCCGAAGGCGATCAGCACCAGGGCGATGTTCGCGACCTCGTCCGCGTAGGTCTCCAGCCAGACGTGGGTGCCCTCGTCGGCAAGCGCCCCCACGATCGCCAGCGCGGTGAAGACGACCACGTCCGCCACCTCAAGGATCTTGAGGGATGTGCCGGGATGCAGGATCCGTCCCGCGACGACCATGACGACGGAGACCGCGAGTGCGAGTCCCACCGCCAGCCCGAAGCGGCCGGGGCCGGCGAGAATCGAGAAGATGATCCACGGAGCCATCCCCACCACGGGGCTGTCGAGCGCGCCTGCCAGCCACTTGCCTCCTGCGGAATCAGCCACGGCCTTCATGGGCCAACCTTCCGGATCACGACAACCCGAGTTCCAGCCTGACTCCGGAGCACGGGGTTCGCGCGGTGAGGGCGCCGCAGCCCGACGCAACGGAACGGACGCAGTTCCTGCTTCTGCTCCGCCGATCGGCAACCGCACGGTTGTGACATTGCGCCGGCCAGGATGGAGGAACTGACATGGAAGACCTGCTTGGTTTCCGCCCGACCAGCGTCGTGCCCTGATACGGATGCGCGTGCTGACGCGGATGCGCGTGCTGTTCCCGCAGGGCTGGAGGGTGACAGCCGACATCCGGATGAGGCCGTCGGATGACGGGACGACCAGCCAGAACGTCACCAGTCGCGGTCCTCGGCGGGTCGTGCGAGGGGCCCGCCGATGACCGGCGGCGAGCGGCGACGCCCACCTGCTCGACAGGGCCCCCAGGCCACCGGATTCCGTCTGCGACACTGGTAGGACCATGCCCAAGCCCGGAGAACTCACTTTCGTCGCGCCGCGCGGAGCCAAGAAGCCCCCGCGGCATCTCGCCGACCTCACGCCCGCCGAGCGCAAGGAGGCCGTTGCCGCGATCGGCGAGAAGCCGTTTCGCGCCAAGCAGCTGTCGCAGCACTACTTCGCTCGGTACGCCCACGACCCCGGTCAGTGGACCGACATCCCCTCGGCCGCGCGTGAGCGGCTCGCGGCGGAGCTGCTGCCCGATCTGATGTCCGTCGTCCGGCACATCTCGTGCGACGACGACACGACCCGCAAGACGCTGTGGCGCCTGCATGACGGGACGCTCGTCGAGTCCGTGCTGATGCGCTACCCGGACCGGGTGACGATGTGCATCTCCTCGCAGGCCGGCTGCGGCATGAACTGCCCGTTCTGCGCCACCGGCCAGGCCGGGCTGGACCGCAATCTGTCCACGGCCGAGATCGTGCACCAGATCGTGGACGGCATGCGGGCGCTGCGCGACGGAGAGGTCCCGGGCGGGCCGGCCCGGCTGAGCAACATCGTCTTCATGGGCATGGGCGAGCCGCTCGCCAACTACAAGCGGGTCGTCGGCGCCATCCGCAGGCTCACCGATCCCGAGCCGGACGGCCTCGGCATCTCGCAGCGCGGGATCACCGTCTCCACGGTCGGCCTCGTCCCTGCGATGCTGCGGTTCGCCGACGAGGGCTTCAAGTGCCGGCTCGCCGTCTCGCTGCACGCTCCCGACGACGAGCTCCGCGACACCCTCGTGCCGGTGAACACGCGCTGGAAGGTGCGGGAGGTGCTGGACGCCGCCTGGGACTACGCGGCGAAGTCCGGTCGCCGGATCTCCATCGAGTACGCCCTGATCCGCGACATCAACGACCAGGCATGGCGTGGTGACCTGCTGGGCCGGCTGCTCAAGGGCAAGCGGGTCCATGTCAACCTGATCCCGCTCAACCCGACCCCGGGCTCGAAGTGGACGGCCTCCCGCCCCGAGGACGAGAAGGCGTTCGTCGACGCGATCGCCGCTCATGGAGTGCCCGTCACCGTGCGCGACACCCGGGGGCAGGAGATCGACGGGGCGTGCGGACAGCTCGCGGCTTCCGAGCGCTAGCGGGCCGCCCGAAGGGCCCATGTAACCTGGGCTCGAACATTTGCATATTCCGACAGGGGAGCGCCACAGCGCTGAGAGTGCGGTGACCGTCAGACCGCAGACCCTCTGAACCTCGCCCGGGTCATTCCGGGTAGGAAGTTCGGACGAGACTCAAGCTGTTGCGCCCTGCCCGGCTCCGGATCGAAGGATCCGAGAACCGGGCAGGGCCGCGTCTCTTCCTGGTCATGTCCAGGAGGAATCTCAGTGAGCACCACCAAGAAGATCACGGTCGCGGCGCTGGCCGCGGCCCTCGGCGTCAGTACGCTCGCGGCCTGCGGCGGGGAGGACAAGGACAACGCCTCCGGCTCTGGATCCGGTTCCAAGACCGTGACGCTCGTCAGCCACGACTCCTTCAACGCCACCCCCGCGGTGCTCAAGGAGTTCACCCGGCAGACCGGGTACACGGTCAAGGTGCTGAAGAGCGGTGACGCCGTAGAGGCCCTCAACAAGGAGATCCTCACCAAGGGCTCTCCGCAGGGCGACGTGTTCTTCGGAGTCGACAACACCACCCTCTCCAGGGCCCTCGACAACGAGCTCTTCACGCCGTACGAGGCCAAGGGCCTGGAGCGGGTCCCCGAGACCCTCCAGCTCGACAAGGACAAGCACCGGGTCACGCCCGTCGACACCGGCGACATCTGCGTCAACTACGACAAGAAGTACTTCGCGGACAGGAAGCTGGCCCCGCCGCAGTCCCTCGAGGACCTCGCGAAGCCCGCATACAAGAACCTCCTGGTCGTCGAGAACGCCGAGCGTTCCTCGCCCGGCCTCGGCTTCCTCCTCGGCACCGCATCCGCGTACGGCGACTCGGGCTGGCAGGACTACTGGAAGAAGCTGAAGGCGAACGGCGTGAAGGTCGTCGACAGCTGGGAGCTCGCCTACAACCAGGAGTTCTCCGGCTCCGCCGGCGGCAAGGAGGCCAAGGGCGACCGGCCGCTCGTGGTCTCGTACGCATCCAGCCCGCCGGTCGAGGTGCTCTTCGCCGAGCCGCAGCCCAAGGAGGCACCGACGGGGGTCTCCACGGGCACGTGCTTCCGGCAGACCGAGGCCGCGGGTCTCCTCAAGGGTGCGAAGAACGAGGCGGGGGGCAAGGCCCTGCTGGACTTCCTGATCAGCAAGAAGTTCCAGGAGGACATGCCGCTCAACATGTTCGTGAACCCGGTGGCCGAGGACGCGAAGCTGCCCGCACTGTTCACCGAGTTCGGTGAGGTGGTCGCCGCGCCGCGGACCATGGCTCCGGAGAAGATCGCCGACAACCGAGACCAGTGGATCGAGTCGTGGTCCTCACTCGTCCTGAAGTAGACGCCCCACCGGCCGGGAGCGCGTCCCCGCGCGGGAAGTCGTACGCGCGCGGGAACGCGCTCCGCGGGAACGCGGCGCGGCTCGCCCTGATGGCCGTGCCCGTCGCGTTCTTCGCCGTCTTCTTCGCCTATCCCGTGACCGCGATCGTCGGTCGCGGGCTCCAGGTGCAGGGCGCCTGGCAGTTGGGCCGCATCGGAGACGTCGTCGGCCGCCCGGACATTCTCGACGTCCTCTGGTTCACCCTGTGGCAGGCGCTCGCCTCCACCGCGTTGACACTGCTGCTCGCCCTCCCCGGCGCGTATGTCTTCGCCCGGTTCGACTTCCCGGGGAAGCAGTTCCTGCGCGCGGTCGTCACCGTGCCGTTCGTGCTGCCGACCGTGGTCGTCGGTACGGCCTTCCTGGCAATGCTCGGGCGCGGCGGACTGCTCGACGAACTCTGGGGCGTACGCCTCGACACGACGGTCTGGGCCATCCTCCTCGCGCATGTCTTCTTCAACTACGCGGTCGTCGTACGGACCGTGGGCGGCCTGTGGTCGCAGCTGGACCCCCGCCAGGAGGAGGCGGCCCGGGTCCTGGGCGCGGGGCGGTTCGCCGCATGGCGGCGCGTCACCCTGCCCGCTCTGACCCCGGCCGTGGCCGCCGCGGCCCTGATGGTGTTCCTCTTCACCTTCACCTCCTTCGGCGTCGTGAAGATCCTGGGCGGCCCCGCGTACTCCACGCTCGAAGTGGAGATCTACCGGCAGACCGCCGACCGGCTCGACCTCTCGACCGCAGCCGTGCTGACGCTGGTGCAGTTCGCGGCGGTCGGCGCGATCCTCGCCGTGCACGCCTGGACCGTACGGCGGCGTGAGTCCGCCCTGCGGCTCGTCGACCCCGCGCACACATCGCGGCGGCCGCGGGGAGCCGGCCAGTGGGCGCTGCTGGCAGCCGTCCTCGCCACTGTCGTGCTGCTGATCCTGACGCCTCTCGGGGTGCTGATCGAGCGGTCGCTCGACGGTCCCGGCGGGTACGGGTTCGCCTTCTACGAGGCGCTGCGATCGGCCGAGGCGAGTGGCGGCACGTTCCTCGTACCGCCGCTCGAGTCCGTCGTGAACTCCCTCCAGTACGCGCTCGCCGCCACCGCCGTCGCCCTGCTGGTCGGCGGGCTCGCGGCCGCCGCCCTCACCCGGAAGGCGGGCCGGCTGGTCCGAGGCTTCGACGCCCTGCTGATGCTGCCGCTGGGGGTCTCCGCGGTCACGGTGGGCTTCGGATTCCTGATCACCCTGGACGAGCCGCCGCTCGATCTGCGTACGACGTGGATCCTGGTGCCGCTCGCACAGGCCCTGGTCGGGGTGCCGTTCGTCGTACGGACCATGCTGCCCGTCCTGCGGGCCGTCGACGCCCGGCTGAGGGAGACCGCGGCCGTGCTGGGCGCGTCGCCGTTGCGCGCCTGGCGTGAGGTCGATCTGCCGCTGGTGCGCCGGGCGCTGCTCGTGGCCGCGGGCTTCGCCTTCGCCGTCTCGCTCGGGGAGTTCGGGGCGACCGTGTTCATCGCCCGCCCCGACAACCCCACGCTGCCGGTGGCCGTCGCCCGGCTGCTGGGCCGTCCCGGTGAGCTCAATTACGGGCAGGCGATGGCTCTTTCGACGATTCTCATGCTGGTCTGTGCGGTGGCTCTGCTGCTGCTCGAACGTATCCGGCCCGACCGCTCCGCAGGGGAGTTCTGATGCTGAAGCTGGAGGACGCGACCGTACGGTTCGGGCGGCGGGAGGCGCTGAACGCGGTGGACCTGGAGGTCGCCGACCACGAGATCGTCTGTGTGCTGGGGCCGAGCGGCAGCGGCAAGTCGACGCTGCTGAGGGCGGTGGCCGGACTCCAGCCGCTGGCCGGCGGCCGGGTACTGCTCGGCGGGGCCGACCAGGCGGGGGTGCCGGTGCACCGGCGCGGCGTGGGCCTGATGTTCCAGGACCACCAGCTCTTCCCGCAGCGTGACGTAGCCGGCAATGTCGCCTTCGGCCTGCGCATGCACGGCGTACCGAAGGCCGAACAGCGGCGGCGGGTCGAGGAGTTGCTCGAACTCGTCGGGCTCCCGGGTGCCCATGAGCGAGCGGTCGCCGCGCTCTCCGGCGGCGAGCAGCAGCGCGTCGCCCTCGCCCGTGCCCTCGCGCCCCGTCCCCGGCTGCTGATGCTCGACGAGCCGCTCGGCCAGCTCGACCGCACACTCAGGGAACGCCTTGTGGTCGAACTGCGAGGCCTCTTCGAGCAGTTGGGCACGACCGTGCTCGCGGTCACCCACGATCAGGGCGAGGCCTTCGCGCTCGCCGACCGGGTCGTGGTCATGCGTGACGGGCGTGTCGCCCAGAGCGGCACTCCGCGTGAGGTGTGGCAGCGGCCCGCTTCCGAGTTCGTCGCCCGTTTCCTCGGCTTCGACAACGTGGTGCCCGCGACCGTGACCGGCGAGGCCGCCGACACGCCGTGGGGCAAGATCCCCGTCCCGTCGGGTTCGCCTCAGGGCGCCTGCCGGCTGCTGGTGCGTCCGGCGGCCGTACGGCTCGGGGCCCCGGACGCGGGGCTGCGCTGCACGGTGGAGTCGCTCACCTTCCGGGGCCACCATGTCGCCGTACGGCTGCGGCCCGCCGGAGCCCCGCAGCTCGAGGCGGAGTGCCGGCTGCAGGACGCTCCGGAGGCGGGGTCGACGGTCGGGGCCGCCTTCGCAGGCGAGGACGTGGTCGTGCTGGCCGCGGCGGAAGACTGATCCGGGCGCCGGACAGGCACCGGTCCCACGAGGGGCGGGCCCGGACTCACACCCGGACCGGTGTCTCCTGCGCCGCTTGCTCCGTGGGCTCCTGCTCCCCTCCGGAACCTCCGCCGTGGCCCTCCGACGACCCGAACCACGCCACCGCGACCGCGCCCGCCACGGCGAGAACGAACCCGGTGATCGCCGCCCAGGCGAACCCGGGTCGCGAGGTATCGCCCAGCCACAGCACGCCGATCATGCCGGGCAGCACCGTCTCGCCGACGACCAGCGCCGCCGTTGCTCCGTTGACCGAACCGATCTGCAGGGCCACCGTGTGCAGATACATCCCGCCGACACCGGCCACGAGAATCGCGTAGAGCGCGGGGTCGGAGATCAGGGCGCCCAGATCGAACGGGTCGATGCCGTTCAGCACCCGCACCCCGACACCGAGCGCACCGAAGCCGAGGCCGGACAGCAGGCCGGCAAGGATCGCGGCGCGGGCCCCCAGAAGGCGTACGAGGACGGTGCCGCCCACCATCAGCAGCAGCGAGATCGCCAGCAGCCACCAGTGGGTGGAGACAGGGGTGTGGCCGCTGCCCTCGGGGCCGGCCGCCGTCGCCAGTAGCACCAGGGCGGAGCAGACCACGGCGATCGACGTCCACTCCGCGCGGTTCAGCCGGATACCGAGGAGCTTGACGCTCAGCACCGCCGTGATGACCAGATTGGCGCTGATCACGGTCTGGGACAGGAACAGGGGCAACAGCCGTGCCGCCAGCGCGCCCAGCCCGAAGCCGACGAAGTCGAGAATCGTCCCGACGATGAACTCCCAGGTCATCGCCGCCTTGGCGGTGGACGTGAGGCTCGGCCCGCCGTGCTGGGTGACACTGCCCGATACGGCCTCACGCCGGGCGGACCTGCGGGATCCCACGGCCTGCAGAACGGAGCCCGTGCCGTAACAGATCGACGCCGCCACAGCGGTCAGCAGTCCTATGAGCACCAAAAGCTCCGTTCACATCTGGGTCGGTGGGGATCGGTCCCGTTCGTTCCGACTGGCAGACGTGAGATTCGGCGCTGAAGTTGCTTCCCCGCGGATCAGATACCGGCGCGGGGGCTCGCCGTCAGGCGGGCGAGGGCCTCGGGGACCTCTTCCACCGAGTCGACCAGGGCGATACGGGACTCCATGGAGCGACCTGCGGCGAGCGAGCGCAGCAGCGGCCAGGCGGGGAGCTCCTCCGTCCAGTGGGCCCGGTTCACCAGCACCATGGGGGTGGGCTCGCCGCGGGACTCGTAGTAGTTCGGGGTCGCGTTGTCGAAGATCTCCTGCAAGGTGCCGGCCGCGCCCGGGAGGAAGACCACGCCGGCGTTGCAGCGCGCGAGGAGGCCGTCCTCGCGGACGGCGTTGGCGAAGTACTTGGCGATGTGGCCCGCGAAGGGGTTCGGCGGCTCGTGACCGTAGAACCAGGTGGGGATGCCCACCGAGTCGCCGCCCTGCGGCCAGCGCGAGCGGACCTCGAAGGCGGCGGATGCCCACGCTGTGACGGACGGGACGAACGAGGGGGCCTTGGCCAGGAGTTCGAGGGCTTCGTCGAGCATGTCGTCGGCGTACGGAGCCGCGTAGGCGCCCAGGTTCGCCGCCTCCATCGCGCCGGGCCCGCCACCGGTGGCGACGAGCAGTCCGGTACGGGAGAGGGCGCGGCCGAGCCTGGCGGCGCCGGCGTAGGCGTCCGTACCGCGGCTCATGGCATGGCCGCCCATCACACCCACGACCGGGACGCCGACCAGGAGTTCGTCCAAGGCGTCGGAGACGGCGTCGTCGTGGATCGAGCGCAGCATCGAGGCGTAGATGTCACGGTCGGCCTTGGTCTGCTGGAACCACTCGTACGCGAGGGCGTCGGAGGTGACTTCGTAGCCGCCGTCGGCGAGGCCGTCGAACAGTTCGTCGGGGGTGTAGAGAAGCCCGCGGTACGGATCGAAGGGGAGATCCGGTATGGGCGCGAAGACGAGCGCGCCGTCCCCGCGGACCTTGGCCGCGGCGTCGGGCTCCATGCGGCAGCCGAGGAACACCGCGCCGGTGGTGTCGGCGGAGAGCAGCGCGAAGGTGCGCGCGGTCAGGTCGACGGACTGGATGCGACGGCCCGCGAGCGTGCCACGCTCGACGACCTGGTCGAACTCCTCGATGGTCTCTATCTCGCGGTCGTCGTCGAAGGACGACCCCAGCCTGTGCCTGTGTCCCTGCGCCATGCGCACACGATAGGCGGCGGCCGGCGCGGCCCGGCGCGCGGGTCAGTGCCGCAGCGGGACTGCGGCCAGTGCCGCCACCGCCCAGGTGAGCGGAGCGAAGATCACCATGAGGATCAGCGTCCGGAGCAACGCCGATGCGCGGAGGAAGGATGCGGGGGTGCCCAGGCCGCGCAGCCCCTCCCGGACTGCCGCGCGGGCGTGCCTGACGTCCAGGACCGAGGTGAACAGCGTCGCCACGGTGCAGACCAGGACGAGCGTGGCACCCAGCTCGGTCAACTCGCCGAACGGCCGGGGGGTGGTGCCGGCCCTGGAGAGCGTGGTCGCCGCGATCATGGCGGACGCCACCGCGGACAGCACCCCGAGCGGCCTTCCGATCCGGACCGCGTCGTCCATCAGCGCCCGCCCGGCGAGCAGCCGCACGGCACCCGGGCGCATGGACTGCAGCACACGCCCGCACAGATGCGCGATCCCGGGGCCCGCCACCGCGAGCCCCAGCGCGCTGAGAGCCCAGCCGGCCAGCACTCCGGCCGGGGGATGGGCCCCCGTGCCGACAGCCGCTTCCGTTCCCGCGTACGACTCGACCGCGAGCCCCGCCGCGGTGAGCGCCACGCCCCAGGGGAGACCGGCGGGCGCGGCCCCGGCGCGGGCGTCCTCCCCTTCGTCGGAGAAGCCGTCGACCGGCTTCGTACGGCGCGGACGCAGCGCGATCGCGGCCGCTCCCGCCGCGGCCACCGGAACGATCCCGAGCAGGGTGAGCGCGGCGCCCAGCGGCAGCGGTTGTTCCGCGGAGAGCAGTTGGGGAGCCGCGCCGTCGAACGGCAGCCCGGTCAGATCGCCCCGCAGATGCAGGAAGACCAGCAGTGCCAGCATGCTGCCGAGCGTGCAGGCGACGGCGGTCGACACCGCGGCCAGGGCGGTGAGCCGTACGGGCCCGAGCCCCACGGCGGACAGTCCCGGCCGGGGACGGGTGCTCGGATCCGTGCGCGCCACCGCGACCGCGAACTGCACGGTCGCGGCGAGCGGCACCAGGCACCACAGCAGCCGCAGCAGGGGCTCCGGGGACGGCTCCGTGCGCGCCATCGCGCCCGCCAGCGTGCACAGCAGCAGAAACCCGACCCCGCCCGATGCCGCGGCGACCATCAGCCGGCGCAGCAGGATCAGGGGGTGGGTACCGCGGGCTAGACGGAGAGCGAGCACGCGGCCAGGCCTTCCGTGCCGGCTCCGTTGGCGGAGTTGACCCGTCGGCCGTCGATCAGCGTCACCGTGCGGTCGGCGAGTGTCGCCACTTCCGCGTCGTGGGTGGCGAGGACGAGGGTGATGCGGTGCGAGCGGGCGGCGGTGGTGAGCGTACGAAGTACCTGTGCACGGTCCGCGAGATGCAGCGCGGCGGTGGGTTCGTCGGCGAAGAGCACCGTGGGCGTGGTGACGAGGGCGCGGGCGAGGGCGACCCGCTGCCGCTGGGCATGGAGCAGGGCGCGGGGCCGCTTGCGCGCGCACATCCCGATGTCGAGCCGCTCGAGCCACTCCATCGCGGCGGCCCTGGCCTTCCGGTGCGAGCAGCCCTGCAGCAGGAGCGGCAGCGCGGCGTTCTCCCAGGCGTTCAGCTCGGGCACCAGCTGGGGCTCGTGGCCGATCCAGCCGAAGCGGTCGCGGCGCAGCCGCTCGCGGGCGAGTGCCCTCATGGTGTGGACGGGGGTGCTGTTGAACCAGACCTCGCCCTCCCGCGGGACGAGCTGGCCCGAGAGACAGCGCAGCAGGGTGGTCTTTCCGCAGCCGCGCGGGCCGTTCACGGCGAGGATCTCGCCCTCGCGCACGCCGAGTGACACGCCGCTGAGAGCAGGCGAGCCGCCCAGGGAGTGGTGCAGGGAGCGCGCCCAGAGCACATCGTTGTCCGGCGGAGCCACCATTGGCGTACACCTCGGTTCAGATCCGTTGTTCTGTTCCCCCGTACGGGGGAACGACGTCGAGGCCGATCGGTCACAGCACCGTAGGTACTCGGAACCGGGTGTGCGGACAGCACGCGGCCCGGATGCTCCCCTTCTCACTCGAAGGGGTGCATCCGGGCCGCCTAAAAGCCGACAATCCCAGGGGTCGCGGCTGGGTCTACAGCTTCGTCCAGGCCTCCGTGAGGACCGAGCGCAGGATCTGCTCGATCTCGTCGAAGGTCGACTGGTCGGAGATCAGCGGCGGGGCCAGCTGGACGACCGGGTCGCCGCGGTCGTCGGCGCGGCAGTACAGACCGGCGTCGAACAGCGCCTTGGAGAGGAAGCCGTAGAGGACGCGCTCGGTCTCCTCCTCGTTGAAGGACTCCTTGGTGTTCTTGTCCTTCACGAGCTCGATGCCGTAGAAGAAGCCGTTTCCGCGGACGTCGCCGACGATCGGCAGGTCGTGCAGCTTCTGCAGCGTGCTCAGGAACGCGCCCTCGTTGTCGAGCACGTGCTGGTTGATCTTCTCGCGCTCGAACAGATCGAGGTTGGCGAGGCCGACGGCGGCGGACACCGGATGGCCACCGAAGGTGTAGCCGTGCAGGAAGGTGTTGTCGCCCTTGTAGAACGGCTCGGCGAGCCGGTCCGAGACGATGCAGGCACCGATCGGGGAGTAGCCCGAGGTCATGCCCTTGGCACAGGTGATCATGTCCGGCACGTAGCCGAACTTGTCGCAGGCGAACGTCTTGCCGAGGCGGCCGAAGGCGCAGATGACCTCGTCCGAGACGAGCAGGACGTCGTACTGGTCGCAGATCTCGCGGACCCGCTGGAAGTATCCGGGCGGGGGCGGGAAACAGCCGCCGGCGTTCTGCACGGGCTCCAGGAAGACCGCGGCGACGGTCTCGGGGCCCTCGAAGAGGATCTCCTGCTCGATCTGGTCGGCGGCCCAGCGGCCGAAGGCCTCCGGGTCGTCGCCGAAGAGCGGCGCGCGGTAGATGTTGGTGTTCGGCACCTTGTGCGCACCCGGCACCAGCGGCTCGAACGGGGCCTTCAGACCCGGCAGACCGGTGATGGACAGCGCGCCCTGGGGCGTGCCGTGGTAGGCGACCGCGCGCGAGATGACCTTGTACTTCGTCGGCTTGCCCACGAGCTTGAAGTACTGCTTGGCGAGCTTCCAGGCGGTCTCGACGGCCTCGCCGCCACCGGTGGTGAAGAAGACCTTGTTCAGGTCGCCCGGGGCTTCGTTGGCGAGGCGCTCGGCCAGCTCGACGGCCTTCGGGTGGGCGTACGACCACACGGGGAAGAAGGCGAGCTCCTGGGCCTGCTTGGCGGCCACCTCGGCAAGTTCCTTGCGGCCGTGCCCGGCCTGGACCACGAACAGACCCGCGAGGCCGTCGAGGTAGCGCTTGCCCTTGTCGTCGTAGATGTAGGTGCCCTCACCACGCACGATGGTGGGGACGGGCGAGTTCTCGTACGACGACATGCGGGTGAAGTGCATCCACAGGTGGTCGTAGGCGGACTTTGAGAGGTCGCTGCGGTCCTTGCTCACGGCTATCGGGTTCCCCACATGTAGGTCTGCTTCTTGAGCTTGAGGTAGACGAAGCTCTCGGTGGAGCGCACGCCGGGGAGGGTGCGGATGCGCCGGTTGATCACTTCCAGCAGGTGGTCGTCGTCCTCGCAGACGATCTCCACCATAAGGTCGAACGAGCCCGCCGTCATGACGACGTACTCGCACTCGGGCATGGCTGTCAGCGCGTCGGCCACCGGATCCAGGTCGCCCTCGACGTTGATCCCGACCATCGCCTGGCGTCGCAGACCCACGGTGAGCGGGTCGGTGACGGCGACGATCTGCATCACGCCTTGGTCGAGCAGCTTCTGGACGCGCTGCCGGACCGCCGCTTCGGAAAGGCCGACGGCCTTGCCTATCGCGGCGTAGGGACGGCGTCCGTCCTCCTGCAACTGCTCGATGATCGCCAGAGAGACGGCATCGATCGTCGGGGACGATCCGCTCGCGGTCCTGGAGTCTGTGCTTCGGCTGGCCACGAGCACACTGTGCACGGGAGTCGTCGATCCCGCAACCCGCTGGCGATGAAATTCGTCGTTCGAGTGTCAGAATCTCACTGATTTCGAAGTTCCAGGGGGCTGGGTCTGTCGAAACCGTCACCTGGCGAACTAGCCTTGGCGACGTATGGTTGGGGTGGGTTGGGGTGTCTCACCCATCGGACATCTGACAGGAGGAGTGGCTGTGACCACCGAACTGCGTCGTCTGCGCAACTACATCGACGGAGAGTTCCGGGACGCCGCGGACGGGCGGACCATCGAGGTGGTCAACCCGGCCACCGGCGAGGTGTACGCGAGCTCGCCGCTGTCCGGTCAGGCGGACGTCGATGCCGCCATGGCCGCCGCAGCCACTGCCTTTCCGGCCTGGCGCGACACCACGCCGGCGGAGCGTCAGAAGGTGCTGCTGAAGATCGCGGACGCCTTCGAGGAGCGCGCCGAGGAACTGATCGCGGCGGAGTCGGAGAACACGGGCAAGCCGCTGGAGCTCACCCGCACCGAAGAGATCCCGCCCATGGTCGACCAGATCCGCTTCTTCGCGGGCGCGGCCCGGATGCTCGAAGGCCGTTCGGCCGGTGAGTACATGGAGGGCATGACCTCGATCGTCCGCCGTGAGCCGGTCGGCGTCTGTGCGCAGGTGGCGCCGTGGAACTACCCGATGATGATGGCCGTGTGGAAGTTCGCCCCGGCGCTGGCCGCGGGCAACACGGTCGTCCTGAAGCCGTCGGACACGACCCCGGCGTCCACCGTGCTGATGGCCGAGATCATCGGCTCGATCGTGCCCAAGGGCGTCTTCAACGTCCTGTGCGGCGACCGTGACACGGGCCGCGCGATGGTCGAGCACCCGACTCCGGCGATGGCCTCCATCACGGGTTCGGTGCGGGCCGGCATCCAGGTCGCCGAGTCGGCGGCCAAGGACGTCAAGCGTGTCCACCTGGAGCTTGGCGGCAAGGCGCCGGTCGTCGTCTTCGAGGACACCGACATCGAGAAGGCCGTCGAGGACATCTCGGTCGCCGGCTTCTTCAACGCCGGCCAGGACTGCACGGCCGCGACCCGTGTGCTCGTCCACGAGTCCATCCACGACGAGTTCGTGGCGGCGCTGGCCAAGGCCGCGAAGGACACCAAGTGCGGCCAGCCGGACGACGAGGACGTGCTCTTCGGCCCGCTCAACAACGCCAACCAGCTGAAGCAGGTCTCCGGCTTCATCGACAGGCTGCCCGCGCACGCCAAGGTGGAGGCGGGCGGTCACCAGGTCGGTGAAAAGGGCTACTTCTACGCCGCGACCGTCGTGTCCGGTCTGAAGCAGGACGACGAGATCATCCAGAACGAGGTCTTCGGCCCCGTCATCACCGTCCAGTCGTTCCGCGACGAGGAGCAGGCGCTCGCGTACGCGAACGGCGTGGAGTACGCACTGGCGTCGTCGGTCTGGACGAAGGACCACGCGCGCGCGATGCGTATGTCCAAGTCGCTGGACTTCGGCTGTGTCTGGATCAACACCCACATCCCGCTGGTGGCGGAAATGCCCCATGGCGGCTTCAAGAAGTCCGGCTACGGCAAGGACCTCTCGGCGTACGGGTTCGACGACTACACGCGCATCAAGCACGTGATGACGTCCCTCGACGCGTAACGCCTCCGGCGGGGGCGGACTCGAAGGGCGGGCCTCCGGCCCGCCCTTCGGCGTTCGCGCGCGCGTCGGCTCTGCCGCGGGGGAGGGCGGGAGGCTGACCGGGGCGAGCCCGACAGGGCCCTTGTGTGATCTTGCAGCTCCGGGCGCCCGGCTCGTCACCCGTTGCGGCCGCGGGGTGGGTCGGTCCCCGGTTCCGGAGGCCGCCGGGTGGCGCTCATGCCGGACGGCTTCCGGAGGGCGGCCCGTCCGAGGCCGGGGGCCGGTCAGGCACGGGCCTTCGCGGCGCCCGACGGGTCAGGGCAACGGCGTTGCGTGCAACGCCAGAAGCAGGCGCCAGACATGGGCCGCGACGACTTCCGGTGAGGACGGGATGCGGTGGTGGAGCCAGTCGGCCAGCACCCCCGTGAAGGTCGCCGCCACCGCGGAGGCGATCAGGTCGGGGGCCGGGGCGCCCGCGAGTTCGCGTTCGCGGTGGCTGCGGGCGCGCAGTTCGTGGTGGAGAAGATCACCCAGCGGACCGCCGCCGCCCTCGCGCAGGAGAGTGCGGTGGAGCGCGGCGTGCGGGGCGATCTCCACGAAGAAGTCCGTCAGTGCGGCGGGCGGGGCCGCCGGATCGGGTACTCCGCGCCACGCGTGCAGCGCGTCCACCGCGTCGCGGACGATCTCGGCGCAGGCGTCCACCGCGAGTGCGTCCAGATCCGGATAGTGGAGGTAGAACGTCGCGCGGCCCAGGCCGGCCCGGCGGACCAGGCCCGCGACGCTGACCTCGGCCAGCGGCCGCTCGGCGCACTCCTCGAGCAGTGCCCGCCGCAGCCGCTCCCGGGTGCGCTCCGCCCGCGGGTCCGCGCTCGCCCCACTACCGGCACCGCGGCCTTCTCCGCTCATCCCGCCACCAGTACCGCGGCCAGGGCCACCGCGCCCGGAAGGGCCTGGGCCACGAAGATCCGCCGGTTGGCGGTGGCGCCGCCGTACAGTCCGGCGATCACCACGCAGCTCAGGAAGAACACCTTCACCCGGAATCCGGTCGGGTCGTCCGCGATCAGTCCCCATATCAGTCCCGCCGCCAGGAACCCGTTGTACAGCCCCTGGTTCGCGGCCAGGGGGGCGGTGGCCCGGGCCATCTCCGTGTCGAAGCCCGAGAGTCCGCGGCCCGGCGCGCGTTCCCACAGGAACATCTCCAGGACCAGGATGTAGACGTGCAGTGCGGCCACCAGGCCGACCAGGACATTCGCCGTCGTATTCATGATCGCCAATCTTCATGGACAGGTGTCCAGTAAGTATAGACAGATGTCCATGATCGACAGGGTGTCGGTCCCCGCGGTCCCCGCTCGACGCACCGTCCATTGCTCCCCGTGCCGGCCGCCCGGCATCCTGCCGACGTGCCAGTGACGCCGGAGAACACCCTCATGTCCCGCCGCTCCCTGCTGCGCGTCCTCGGCGCCGCAGGAGCCGGAGCCTCGGGCCTCGCGCTCGCCGGCTGCGGAGTTCCCGCGGCCTTCGTCGAGCCGGCCGACCGGGCCGGACGCGACCTCTCGGGCCGCGACAGGACCCTCGACTTCGCCAACTGGCCCCTGTACATCGACACCGACGACGAGGACACCTCCGCGCGGCCCACCCTCGACGCCTTCGCCGGTCGCACCGGGATCTCCGTGCGCTACACCGAGGAGATCAACGACAACGACGAGTTCTTCGGCAAGATCGGCCCCGCGCTGATGAACCATCAGGAGACCGGGCAGGACCTGATCGTCGTCAGCGACTGGATGGCCGCGCGCTTCGTACGTCTCGGATGGGTCCAGGAGATGGACCGCGACCGGCAGCCGAACGTCGCCCGGTACCTGGATCCGCAGCTGCGTTCACCCGGCTTCGACGAGGGGCGTCTGCACAGCGTGCCCTGGCAGTCCGGGATCACCGGCATCGCGTACAACCGCAGGAAGCTCGGCCGGGAGATCAAGCACACCGGAGACCTGTGGGCCGGTGACCTGCGGGGCAAGGTCACTCTGCTCTCCGGGCTCGACGAGTCCTTCGCCCTGCTGATGCAGGGCAACGGTGTCGACGTCACCCGCTGGACGGCGGACGACTTCCACGCGGTGTGCGACCAGGTCGAGAAGCTGGTGAAGCAGAAACACATCCGCCGCTTCACCGGCAACGACTACATCAAGGACCTGTCGACGGGCGACGTCCTTGCCTGTCAGGCCTACTCGGGTGATGTCATCCAGCTCCAGGCGGACAACCCGGACATCGAGTTCGTGGTACCGGAAGAGGGCGCGGAGCTGTGGGCCGAGTCCTTGATGATCCCCAACCTCGCCCGGCACAAGCGCAATGCCGAGGCGCTCGTCGACTACTACTACGAGCCCGAGGTCGCGGCCGAACTCGCCGCCTGGGTGAACTACGTCTGCCCGGTACCCGCCGCGCGCGACGTCCTCGCCGACTCCGACGACGAGGAACTCGCCGCCCTCGCCGAGGATCCGCTGATCTTCCCCGACGACGCGATGCGCCGACGTCTCGCCATCGCCAGGGACATCACCTCCGAGGAGCGCCGGGACTTCACGAAGCGATGGAACTCGATCGTCGGTCTGTAGTCATCGGATACCGCGGTTGCGACGTCCGGACAATCCGTGGCGGTCGTACCGTGCCGGGCCTGCTCGAGCGCCCGGTGCTCTCCTGGCCTCACCGACCGGGCCGGAGCCTCGTGCAGATGCCGTTCGGCCGTACGACGCCCTTTCATCGGGAGGCTGCGGCGGCTCTCCGAGGGTGCGGCCATTGGGGGCTGACGTGGTGTCAGCGGCCGGGGGCCCGCTCCTTCACTTCTCGTCGCCACCTGGAGTACCCAGCCGTTGCCGTCCGGGTCGCTGAAGGTGGTGCAGGAGCCGTAGTCCGCACGGGCGGGGTGCGGGCCGGACCCCCGCCCTCGGCGCCCTCGTGGTGGACGACCCCTCCCGCGTCGTGGCCGTGGTGGAAGAGCCCTCCGGCGTCGTGGAGCACCTCCCTCACATCGACGCCGCGGCCGACGAGCTCCGCGCGCGCTGCTTCGATGTCGAAGACAATGAGGTACAGGTCCTGGACCGAGCCGCGTGCGGCGGAGGTGATCCCCTTGCCGAAGATGATCGAGCACTCGGAGCCGGGCGGCGTCTGCCGCACACACCGGTAGTTCTCACCGGCGACGTCGTCGACGTCCGTCCGGGATCCCGCCACCTCATGCCTGACCAGGGACTACGGCACGGCTCTTCACAGAGCGGCGTGAACACCAGCGCACGGGTTCGAACGGAGGACGCGATGAGCGGCACCGGCACGACCAATGCATACGACGTGATCGTCCTCGGCGGCGGCGCCCCGGGTGAGCACGCCGCCGCTGCGCTCGCCGAGGGGGGTCTGCGCGTCGCCGTCGTGGAGCGTGACCTCGCCGGCGGCGAGTGCACCTACTGGGCGTGCATTCCGTCGAAGACCCTCTTGCGTCCCGGCGAGGCGGTGCATGGCGCACGTGAGGCGGCGGGGGTTGCTGAGGCCAACGTCCAGGCGGCCCTGGCCTGGCGTGACTACATGGTCTCCAACTACTCCGACGCCGGAGCCGAGCGGTGGCTGGCGGACAGGGGGATCGCTCTGCTGCGCGGTCACGGCCGCCTGGCGGCCACAGGGGTGGTCGAGGTGGACGGAGCGCGGTACACCGCCGAGCACGTCGTGCTGGCCAACGGCGCCGATCCCGTCGTCCCACCGGTGCCCGGCCTGCGTGAGCTCGAGGGCGTCTGGAGCACGCGCGAGGCGACCGCCATGAAGGCGGTGCCTGAACGGCTGATCGTGCTCGGCGGGGGGCCGGCAGGACTCGAGCTGGCGCAGGTGGTGCGTCGCTTCGGCGGCGAGGTCGTCGTCGTCGAGGCCGCCGAGCGCGTGCTCGCACGGGAGCCCGCGCAGCTGGGCGAGGCGCTGGGCGGGGCCTTGCGCCGCGACGGAATCGAGCTCGTCCTGGGCGTGCACGCGACCGCGGCGCGCCGCGACGGCCAGGACTTCGTTCTGGGGCTGGAGGACGGACGGGAGCTGCGCGGCGACCGTCTGCTCGTCTCGACCGGCCGCCGCCCGCGCGTCGAGGGGATCGGCCTGGAGACCGTCGGTGTCACTGCGGACGGCCGGGGAATCCCCGTCGATGCGCGCATGCGGGCGGGCGAGCGGCTGTGGGCGATCGGCGATGTCACAGGCATCTGGCAGCTGACCCACGTCGGCGAGTACCAGGGCGACGTCGTCGCCGCGAACATCCTCGGCGAGCCCCGTGAGGCCCACTACGAGGCGGTCCCGCGCGTCACCTACACCGATCCGCAGGCGGCGGCGGTGGGTACGACGGAGGAGGCTCGGTTCAGCGCCACCGCGCTGCTGTCGGAGGCCGCCAAGACGGCCACCTACACGCACGCCTACGCCGAATCGAACGGCTTTCTCACGCTTCTCAGCGACGGTGAGGTGCTGACCGGCGCCTACGCGCTCGGTCCCGAGGCCGGGGAGTGGATGCAGCAAGCCACGCTGGCGATCCGCGCCCGCACCCCGCTCGGTGTGCTCCGCGACACGATCCAGCCGTTCCCCAGCTTCTCGGAGATCCACGCCGCCGCGCTGAAGGTGCTCAGCCACGAGATCAAAGGGCCGCGGCAGCCGATCAAGGCGTGATCACGACCAACACGACAGAGGAGGAGTCATGAGCACCGCGACGTCCGTCTCTCCCGGCCACCGCGACCCGGCCCTGCTCGGGCAGACCGTTGTCGTCATCGGCGGGAGCGCCGGCATAGGGCTCGCGACAGCCAGGCACGCACGCGCCGAGGGCGCCGGCGTGATTCTGACCGGCCGGAACCCCGACCGGCTACGGAGCGCGGCGACGGACGTCGGCGCACTCAGCACCGCCGCCTTCGACGCGAACGACCCGGCGCAGCTGAAGCAGTTCTTCCAGGAGCTGACGAAGCCGGTCGACCATGTGATGGTCACGGCTGGACACCCGTCCTACGGGCGCCTCCTCGAGATGGACCCGGATCAGGCGCGCCGGGCGGTCAGCGGCCACTTGGTGCTGGCGCTCGAGGTCGCACGCAATGCCGTCGGCAAGGTGCGACCCGGTGGCACGCTGCTGTTCATGGGCGGCACCGGTGGCCGGCGAATCAGGCCCGACCTCGGGCTTGCGCCGGCGGCCACCGCCGCGTTGCCTGCGCTCACGGCCGGTCTCGCGCTTGAGCTTGCGCCGGTCCGCGTCAACCTCATCGCAGCCGGATTCGTCGACACGCCGTTGTCGGCCGGGCTTCTCGGCGACGGACTCGACGCCCGTCGCGAGGAGCTGCGGGCCACGCTCCCGATCGGCCGCGTCGTCGGACCGGACGACGTCGCGGCACTCGCCGTTCACATCATGACCAACACGGCACTCACCGGCGCGACGTACGACGTCGACGGTGGTCAGCAATTCGTTGACGCATAGCCGGGACCACGGGCAGGGAGGCTCCGGGAGAGCCCTCCGTCACCAAGAGAAGCGAAGCACCTTGGTCGGCACCTTCCGGGAGAGCCGGAGTGAGCGTGTAACCGAGGGTGTTCACCACCCCATCGAACCTGCGTGATCCCGCCGGTTCAAGTCCAACCGCCGCTCCCTGACGCCCCTCTGACACATCATCCGTCGTCGGGGGTCAACCGAGTCCCGGGACGGTGGAGATCACCAGATCGATCAGCTTGATCCCGACGAAAGGCAGGACCAGTCCGCCCAGCCCGTAGACGGCCAGGTTGCGCCGGAGCAGGTCGTGTGCCGAGGTCGGGGTGTACCGGACCCCGCGCAGGGCCAGGGGGCCTTCTGATGGTTTCGGCGGGCCCGCGGATCGGCGGCTGCCGGGCCCTGCCGTCGCCTGGGCCCCGGCGACGGCAGGGCGGCACATCGAGCGCGACGGCACGGGAAGGAGACGCCGCCGCGGCTCGACCGCCGGAGACCTGACCATGCACTCGGCCGGAATCCGTCATGCCACTGACGTCCACGGTCTCCGGCGGCAGAAGGGGAATCCAGTAGCCCGACGAGCCCCAAAGTGCCTGTTGCGGGACGAACTTGTGCTTCCTTGACGGGGCTCTGGCGCGGCGTATCAAGGACACGTCAAACCTCACTGAAAGGTCGTCAGGACCGCGTCAAACGAGGGCGGCCACGGGCCGAAGCCGATCACGGGCTGCTCGGCACGGGAACACGGACGACCGTCCCGGGTCCTGGCTCGGCAAAACCGTCACGCTAGCCCCACCGCGCCCACCACCGCAGCCGAGAATCCCCCGCCGCGGCCCCAAGCGGGCCAGGGAACGCCAAGGCGCAGCTCAAGATCAAGTGGCAGAAACCCAGCGTTGGTCAAGATCACTTGGCAAACGGTCAAGATCGCCTGGCATAGGACAGGCGAGTAGCAGGGACCGGGCTGCATGCATCCCGATCCAGTATCGAACGTACATGCGACACGGGATCCGGCCACCATCATCGGCGCCGGCTTCGTCGGGCCCCCGCAACGCCCCGCGCGGGAGCTCGGCCGTGTGGCAGAAGCCCGCCGAGCAGGGCGAACGCGCCGTTGGGCGTCACGCTTCCGCCCATCGGGGCCCGCGGGCGTAGGGGATGCGTCAAGACGGAGCACAGCGCCGTCAGGGTGCCGTTAACGGAAGCCGAGTCGTGGCCGAAAAGCGGTTTCCTTCAAGAGTCCGAGAATTCCGAATCTCTTCCAGGAGCTCACGATGGCCGACGTGGCCTTCGTTGTCACCACGATCGCGGTGTTCGTGTTGGTGGCTTTCATTGCCAAGGGGGTGGCGAAGCTGTGACTGTCGAGAACATTGTCGGTCTGGTCGTGGCTGCGGCCCTGCTGGGTTATCTCGTCCTCGCTCTCGTCAAGCCGGAGAGGTTCTGAGTACGGATATGAGCCCTGAATTCGCTGGTGTGCTTCAGTTGCTCGCGCTGATTGTGGCGCTTGCGTTGGCGTATCGTCCGCTGGGCGACTACATGGCCCGGGTCTATTCCTCCGACAGGCATCTGCGTGCGGAGAAGTGGATCTACAAGGCCGTCGGTGCCAACCCGAACGCCGAGATGCGCTGGCCTGCCTATCTGCGTGGGGTGCTGGCGTTCTCCGCCGTAAGCGTCCTGTTCCTGTATCTGCTGCAGCGTCTGCAGGGCAGTCTGCCGGGGTCGTTGGGCTTTGCCTCGATCGATCCGGACCAGGCGTTCAACACTGCCGCGTCGTTCGTGTCGAACACCAACTGGCAGTCGTATTACGGCGAGCAGGCGATGGGCCATGTCGTGCAGACCGGTGGGCTTGCGGTGCAGAACTTTGTTTCTGCTGCTGTGGGTATGGCGGTTGCGGTGGCGTTGGTCCGTGGTTTTGCCCGTTCCCGTACGGGTGAGCTGGGCAACTTCTGGGCCGATCTGGTGCGTGGCACGGTGCGGATTCTGCTGCCGCTCTCGGTGATCGCCGCGATCGTGCTGGTCGCGTTGGGTGCGATTCAGAACTTTGCCCCGATCCATGAGGTGGGGCAGTTCATGGGTGGCTCGCAGCAGTGGAACGGTGGTGCGGTGGCCTCGCAGGAGGCGATCAAGGAGCTGGGTACGAACGGTGGCGGTTACTTCAACGCCAACTCCGCGCACCCGTTCGAGAACCCGACGCCGTTGTCCAACCTGCTGGAGATCTTCCTGATCCTGCTGATCCCGCTGGCGCTGACGCGTACCTTCGGCCGGATGGTCGGCAGTCTGAAGCAGGGGTACGCGATCCTGGCGACGATGGTCGTGATCTGGGTCGGGTTCACCGCGCTGATGATGTGGACGGAGTTCCATCATGGTGGTCCGGCGTTCGATGTCGCCGGCGGTGCGATGGAGGGCAAGGAGACCCGGTTCGGGATCGGCGGTTCGTCGATCTTCGCGGTGGCCACGACGCTCACCTCGACCGGTGCGGTCAACTCCTTCCATTCCTCGTTCACCGGTTTCGGCGGCGGGATCACGATGCTGGGCATGATGCTGGGGGAGATCGCTCCTGGTGGGGTGGGTTCGGGTCTCTACGGCATTCTGATCATGGCGGTCATCGCGGTGTTCATCGCGGGGCTGATGGTCGGCCGCACGCCGGAGTACCTGGGCAAGAAGATCGGTACCCGTGAGATCAAGCTGGCGGCCTGCTACATCCTGATCACGCCGGCGCTGGTGCTGTGCTTCACGGCCGCGGCGATGGCGCTGCCGACCCCGGTGAACTCGATGACGAACTCGGGCGCGCACGGCTTCTCGGAGATCCTTTACGCCTACACCTCCGCGGCGAACAACAACGGTTCCGCGTTCGCGGGCCTGAATGCCGACACGCAGTGGTTCAACACCACGCTCGGTCTGGCGATGCTGCTGGGCCGGTTCCTGCCGATCGTGTTCGTGCTGGCGCTGGCCGGCTCGCTCGCCGAGCAGAAGCCGGTGCCGGCGACCGCGGGCACGCTGCGCACCGACAAGCCCCTCTACACCGGCTTGCTGGTCGGCACGATCCTGATCATCACCGGTCTGACCTACTTCCCGGCGCTGGCGCTGGGCCCGCTCGCCGAAGGGCTGGCGTCATGACCGTCAACGTGAAGAAGACCGACGTATCGAAGCAAGAGGAGCGTGGCTCCATGTCCACGGCCACGCCGACCCGGGCGCCTCACAGTGATGTGCCGACCGGTCACAAGACCGACGCCGGGCGCGTCGGAGCGGGTCTGTTCGACCCCAAGCAGCTGGTCAGGTCCTTCCCGGACGCGGTCCGCAAGCTCGACCCCCGGGTGATGATCAAGTCTCCGGTCATGTTCGTCGTCCTGGTCGGCTCGGTGCTGACCACGGTCTTCGCGGTCATGAACCCGTCCGACTGGTTCGGCTGGGCGATCGCCGCGTGGCTGTGGCTGACCACGATCTTCGCCAACCTGGCGGAGGCCGTGGCCGAGGGCCGCGGCAAGGCGCAGGCGGACACCCTGCGCAAGGCCAAGACCGACACCGTCGCCCGTCGTCTGGGCAGGGACGGCAGGACCGAGGAGCGGGTGCCCGGCACCGACCTGCGCATAGGCGACCTGGTCGTCTGCGAGGCGGGCGACATCATCCCCGGCGACGGTGACGTCGTCGAGGGCGTCGCGTCGGTGGACGAGTCCGCCATCACCGGTGAGTCGGCCCCGGTCATCCGCGAGTCCGGCGGCGACCGCTCGGCCGTCACCGGCGGTACGAAAGTGCTGTCCGACCGCATCGTCATCAAGATCACGACGAAGCCGGGCGAGACGTTCATCGACCGCATGATCAGCCTGGTCGAGGGCGCCGCCCGGCAGAAGACGCCCAACGAGATCGCGCTGAACATCCTCCTCGCCTCGCTGACCATCGTCTTCCTCCTCGCGGTGGTCACCCTGCAGCCGTTCGCGACCTACGCGGACGCCCCGCAGACGATGATCGTGCTGGTCGCGCTGCTGGTCTGTCTCATCCCGACCACCATCGGCGCACTGCTGTCCGCGATCGGTATCGCCGGCATGGACCGGCTGGTGCAGCGCAACGTGCTGGCCATGTCCGGTCGTGCGGTCGAGGCCGCCGGTGACGTGTCGACGCTGCTGCTCGACAAGACCGGCACCATCACCCTCGGCAACCGGCAGGCCGCCGAGTTCGTCCCCGTCAAGGGCGTCACCGCCGCCGAGCTCGCCGACGCCGCCCAGCTCTCCTCGCTCGCCGACGAGACCCCCGAGGGCCGCTCGATCGTCGTCCTCGCGAAGGAGAAGTACGGCCTGCGCGAGCGCCACCAGGGCGAACTCGCCCACGCCACCTGGGTGCCGTTCACCGCCCAGACCCGCATGTCCGGCGTGGACGTCGACGGCCGCAAGGTCCGCAAGGGCGCCACCGCCGCGGTGATGGCCTGGGTCCAGGAGCACGGCGGCCAGATCGCCGACGACGCCGACCAGGCCGCCAACCGCATCTCGCAGGCCGGCGGCACACCGCTGCTCGTCGCCCTCCAGGACGACATGGGCGCCCGCGTCCTGGGTGTCATCCACCTCAAGGACGTCGTCAAGGACGGCATGCGCGAACGGTTCGACGAACTGCGCCGCATGGGCATCAAGACCGTCATGATCACGGGTGACAACCCGCTGACCGCCAAGGCGATCGCCGAAGAGGCGGGCGTCGACGACTTCCTCGCGGAGGCCACTCCCGAGGACAAGATGGCGCTCATCAAGCGGGAGCAGGCCGGCGGCAAGCTCGTCGCGATGACCGGTGACGGCACCAACGACGCCCCGGCGTTGGCCCAGGCGGACGTCGGCGTGGCGATGAACACCGGTACCTCGGCCGCCAAGGAGGCCGGGAACATGGTGGACCTCGACTCCAACCCGACCAAGCTGATCGAGATCGTCGAGATCGGCAAGCAGCTCCTCATCACCCGGGGCGCGCTGACCACCTTTTCCATCGCCAACGACGTGGCGAAGTACTTCGCGATCATCCCGGCGATGTTCGCAGTGGTCTACCCGGGCCTGGACAAGCTCAACATCATGCAGCTTTCCTCGCCGGAGTCCGCGATCCTGTCCGCGGTCATCTTCAACGCGCTGATCATCATCGCCCTCGTGCCGCTGGCCCTGAAGGGCGTGCAGTACCGGCCCACCAGCGCCGACAAGATGCTCCGCCGCAACCTCGGGATCTACGGACTCGGCGGCCTCGTCGCCCCGTTCATCGGCATCAAGCTCATCGACCTGCTCATCTCCCTCATCCCCGGAATCGGCTGATCGCCATGAACAACTCCTTCACCAACGCGGCGCGGCTGACCTGGGCGGGCCTGCGGGCCCTGGTCGTCCTCACGCTCGTGTGCGGCGTCATCTACCCGCTGGCTGTCACCGGTGTGGCGCAGGGCCTGTTCCCCGGCAAGGCGAACGGCTCGGAGATCAAGAGCCAGGGCAAGGTCGTCGGCTCCTCGCTGATCGGGCAGACGTACAACCTGCCCAAGAAGAACCCGGACGACGCGGAGGAGGCCGCGGTCGCGGACCTGAAGTGGTTCCAGCCGCGCCCGTCCAACGGCCTCGGCAGCAACAGCGTCAACCCCCAGTACTCGCTGATCCTGTCCGGCGCGACCAACCGCTCCGGCGACAACCCCGAGCTGATCCAGTGGGTCAAGGACGCCAAGGCCGCCGTGGTCAAGGACAACTCCACCGCCACCTACAAGGTCAAGCCCTCCGACGTGCCGGCCGACGCCGTCACCTCCTCCGGCTCCGGCCTGGACCCCGACATCTCACCCCAGTACGCGAAACTCCAGATCCACCGCGTCGCAGAGAAGAATCACCTCACCGTCGCCCAGGTCGCCAAACTCGTCACCGACCACACCGACAACCGCACCCTCGGCTTCATCGGCGAACCCCGCGTCAACGTCCTCGAACTCAACATCGCACTCAAGGAACTGGCCAAGGGCTGAGTCATGAGGCAGCAGGCGGGAGCCGGTGGCCCGGGGAGACACCCCGGGCCACCGGCTACCGCCGCCGCGTCTCGCCAGAGCGTTCCGACCGACACTCCGGCCCCCATCGACAGAAAGGCCGCATCGATGACCCGGGTGCTCATCGTGGAGGACGATCCCCAGCTGGTCCGGGCACTCACGATCAACCTGAGGGCCCGTAAGTACGAGGCGGAGGCAGCATCCGACGGCACCGCCGCCCTCCAGCTCGCCGCCGCCACGCCGCCGGACGCGGTTCTGCTGGATCTGGGGCTGCCCGACATGGACGGGCTCGACGTGATCAGGGACCTGCGCCTGCGGAGCGGAGTGCCGATCGTGGTGGTATCCGCCCGCTCCACGTCCGACGAGAAGATCGCCGCGCTCGACGCAGGCGCCGACGACTACGTCACCAAGCCCTTCAGCATGGACGAGCTCCTCGCCCGGCTACGGGCCGCGGTACGCCGCACCGAGACCGCAGCGCCGGCCGCTGATGACATGCGGATCGTCACCACACAGGGCTTCACCGTCGACCTCGTGGCGAAGAGGGTCACGCGCGACGGGCGCGACGTCCGCCTGACTCCCACGGAATGGCAGCTCCTGGAGCTGCTGATCCGCAACCCGGGGCGACTCGTCAGCCAGAAGCAACTGCTGCAGGAGGTGTGGGGCTCTTCCTACGGCACGCAGGCCAACTACCTCCGTGTCTACATGGCACAGCTGCGTCGCAAGCTGGAGGCCGACCCTACGCACCCCCGGCATCTGATCACGGAACCCGGCATGGGTTACCGCTTCGTGGCATGAAGCCCACGTCGTAGCACCTCTGCCTCCTCGGCGGACCACGCCTTCCGTCCGCTCGACGCACAGGATCGGAACCATGGGACGCGGCAAGCCTGACGCGGACCGACCATGATTCTCACGGTGCCGACCGCCTCGGGGCCAGGGTTCATCCGTCCCGAACTGCCGAGCAGAGCCGTGTCGTGACGGCAGCGGTGCCCGGACGCTGCCCCGAGATCAGGCGTCCAGCCGGAGTTCCTGAAGATGGCTTTGGCGGTCTCTCTGTCCATCCGTCCCGCCAACTGCCGTAGCTGTGGGGCCCCGCACCGCAGCGTCCTGCGGGCCCGGGAGGCGCGGACACCCGCATCCAGCAGGTGCCACAGTTGCGGATTGGCGAGCAGGACACGCGGCTCCAGCTCGACGGAGCCCCCGTCGGCGTCACGGAGGACCAGTCGCCCGGCAACCCGTCGGTCCACGCCACGGCGGTCAGCCGATCCGTCCGTACCCGCCGGGTTCGCCGCAGCGAGCGCGTCTCGAACCAGTCCTTGCCTGCCGCCACCCTCGAGGGCAGCAGGACCAGGAACAGCAGGAGACCCAGCCCCGTCCACAGACCGGCACGTGGGGCGCTGAGCGTCATTGCCCGAATCGATGACAAGCAGCAACCCGAGGAGCAGTCCCGCGCACGAGAAGGCATGCCGGACATCGCTCGTCCACTGCTCGTCGTGTGCGGCGGTGCCGGGTGTCGGTGAGGAGTGCCACGAGTGGCGTACTGCGCTGCGCCTGCCCATGCGGGACGCTATGCCCGAAGTCGGGAGCGATTCCCGATCCTTACGCGTTGCTGGCGTTGCGTCCGCCGGCATTGACGTTCGCCTGACGCTCGGGGGCCGCGGCCGTATCCGCGTCCGCGGCGCGTATCGACGAGCAGCCCTCCGCCGAGGGGGAGCCCGGCGGAGGGCGAGGATCTCCGGCGGGGCCTGCAGACCGACGTCCCGGCGGCTCATGTCGTCCAGCGATTCACGGCGTACGAGCCTCCGCACGGCAACGTCGCGCACCATTACCACCGGCGGGTGGCCGACGAGGTTGTACCCGGAGGCCATGGAGAGGTGGTACGCACCGGCGGACGGCACCGCGAGGAGGTCACCCGCCGGGCGATCACGGGCCGGAGACGGACAGCCCCTCGGCGTCGTCCGGCCTCCGGGCCGGCGAGACGAGCGGAGCGACTGACATGAGTGACCCTCAGCCGATGACGAGGTTCAGCCAGTCGCGAGATGGCGAGGTTCAACGCCGGTAACGCCGCCTGCTCGTGCTCCGCCGCATGGTCCGTCAGCTGACCAGGCGGGCGGGCGTGGTGGCGGAACGCACCACGTACTCCAGGGGCCCGCGGCGGAAGACCCGGGTCCGGGCTGGGGTCGGACAGGACGGCTCGCTCAGGGTGACCGTGGCGAGCCTTGTTCTCGGCGTACCGAGGGTCAGTGGTAGGCGTGGACGACGGCGTGTCCCTTGCCGCGGCCGATCATCCACTTGTTCACCGGAGTGGTGATCAGAAAGGCGACCACGAAGCCGCCCAGGAGCGAGGACCAGAACAGCCCGTCGGACAGATGCGCGTCCATCGCGCCGGGGACCAGGGCGATGATGCCGTTGTCGACCAGTTCCATCACCGCGATGGAGACGGTGTCGGCGGCGAGCGCGACCTTGACGGCGCTCTTGAGGTCCAGGCCGGCCCTACGGACGGCGAACAACGTGAACGAGTACCCGAAAACGAACGCGAGCGCGATCGCCAGGACCATGGTCGGCACATTGCCCCACAGCAGGGCGGTGCCGATGACCATTCCGAGGATCTCGCCGATGGCGCAGCCGGTCAGGCAGTGCAGCGTCGCTTTCGCGGCGGTGCCCCAGGACGCGCCGCCGGGCACGTGGCCGCCGTGATCGTCGTCTCCGTGGTGTCGGTGGTGTCCGGCATGGGCGGGTGCGCTGGTGCGGGCGGTGTGGTCCATGACGGTTCTCCCTCTCCCTCTTCAGTGTGGCCCGGGTCGAGCGGCCCGGCAGCCACTGCGGACAATATACCCCTAGGGGGTATTCCTGTGTGGACCCGTCCGACAGCCGGCCGGGTACAGCGCCGTCCGGGCGAGCCCGGATGTTCGGTGGCAGTCGTCGCCGTCGGCCGCGCGCAGGCGCTTGGAGCTACGGCACGAGCGGATCAGCGGGTCGCGGCTCACCCAGGCGCGTCGGTCTCTTGAGGCGGGCCACGACCAGCCGCGCCTTCGGCCGGAATCGGCCAGGGAGGCGAAGCCGAGTGTGGTGATCAGGCCCGCGCCGACGCCGGTCAAGACCGCGCCCGGCATCGTTCCGGCCACTCCGGCAGCGCGGCGCAGGCCAGGCCAGGCCCGGGC
The DNA here is from genome assembly GCF_042802855.1 of Streptomyces sp. NPDC057445. NCBI lineage: Bacteria > Bacillati > Actinomycetota > Actinomycetes > Kitasatosporales > Streptomycetaceae > Streptomyces > Streptomyces sp. NPDC057445. The sequence continues at coordinate 401,595 of NZ_JBHVDH010000004.1, forward strand.
CGACGGCCGTGAAGGCCAGGCCGTCGAACAGGCCGGTACGGGTGGTGATGCGGCCGGCGTCCAGGGCTCGCCCGGTTCTGGCCGGACGACGGCCACGTACAGGGCGAGCACGGACACGACGGCGCCGCCGGCCACTGCGCCCAGACCGCCCCGGCGTCGGGGACCGGAAGGAAGCCGACGCCGGCCGAGTGGGCCGCGGTGGCGGCGACAAGGGCGACGGCCGGCGGCCACAGAGGGCCGGAAGGCCGGAAGGCTGGGGGGCGGGCCTGAACGGACCGCCCCCTCTGCCGGTCGGAGCGGGGTCAGCTCTTGCCGAGGAGTTCGCTCATCCTGGTGATCTCGGCGGTCTGGGAGGTGATGACGGCGCCGGCCATGTCCTTGGCGGGCTGGTAGGTCCCGTCGGTCTGCTCGGTCCTGGCCATCTCCACCGCGCCTCGATGGTGCTTGATCATCAGCTCCATGAAGGCAGCGTCGAAGGGCCTGCCGGAGGACTTCTCCAGCTTGTCCATCTCCTCCGCGGTCATCATCCCGCCCGTGTCGTGCACGGAGTGGTCCATGGCGCCCTCGGCGGGCACCTCCTCGCCCCAGGAAGTGAGCCACCCGGACAGCGCCTTGATCTCCGGGTCCTGGGCCTTCTTGATCTCTGCGGCGAGTTTCCTCACCTCGGCCGACTCGGCACGGGTGGTCGCGAGGCCGGCCATCTCCACGGCCTGGCGGTGGTGGGGGATCATCCGCTGCGCGAACGAGACGTCGGCGGCGTTGTGCTGCCCCTGCGACGCCGGAGCCGACGCGCTCGGCCGAGCGGTCCTGCCGTGGCCGTCGTGGTCGGCCGACTTGTCGTCGCCGGCCCCGCAGGCGGCCAGGACGATCACAGCGGTAACGGCGGCTGCCGCAGCGGTGGCGCGGCGGACCAGGGAACGGTGTGCGTGTGCGGTCATGACGGTGCAACTCCTTGACTGCGCGCTCATGAACGACGGCGCGCGAGAAGGTGGAAATGAGGCATGCCGGAGCGCGGCCCCCTTCACCGGGCGGGCCGGAGAGAAGTGCCGTGCATGTGCCTCTAGATCCGCAGGAGTTGCAGTTGCGCCAGGTTGGGCGGGGCCCGCCCGCGCTCTGTCGCGGCAGCCACCCGGCCCGGCGGGACGAGAGCTGGGGCTGAGGCCGCCAGGGCAGGGGCCGGGGCTGGCGGCGCGTACGACGTGGTGACACCGCCCGCCGCGCAGGTGGCGTCCGCGTGGTTCGTGTGTCCGTCCGCGCCGCCCTCCACGGCGTGCGCGCACTCCTGGCCCGGCTGATGCCCGGAGGCGTCCTGGGCCATGAGGGCTCCGTGACGGCCGTGCGCATCCGCGTGTGCGGTGGTGACATGGCCCGGGGCCAGGCCGTGCATGGCCAGCACCCCGGCGAGCACCGCGAGAACGAGCAGCAGCGTGCCGCGCCCGGCCGGGCGGCGGCTGGTCGGCTGCGTGCTGCTGGTCATCGCGCCCATCGTACGGGCAGGTGTTGTCAGGGCGGCGTCAGCCCGCTGCCGTGGCGAGTGCTGGTGCGGAACGGGCGGGCCTGTGGGAGCGCGGTGTTGGCGATGAGGTTCGAGTACCGGGGCAGTTGCAACCAGGAGGCCGGGTCACGTGTCGTGAGAAGCTCTGCCGGAACCGGCGTACTGATGGTGGAGAGGGAACCCGACCCGCGAAATCCTTCCACACCGGAGGTACCTCACCCGTGACCACCAGCAAAGCAGCCCCGACCCGGGTTGGCGACCACGAGTCGGACGATCCGCAGGGTCGGCAGTTGGACTCGTCCCTCGTCCTGATCATGCTGCTGCTTCTGGTGGTTGTGCTGCAGGGACCGATCCGCCGGGCGTTGTCCGCGCCGGTGATGCAGAGCTGGATGACCGTGTTCGTCGCGGTGGTCGTCCAGGCCCTGCCCTTCCTCGTCCTCGGCGTGCTCCTGTCGGCGATCATCGCGGTGTTCGTCCCACCGTCGTTCTTCGCCCGCGCGCTGCCGAGGCGGCCCGCCCTGGCAGTGCCGGTGGCCGGGATGGCCGGGGCGGTCCTGCCGGGCTGCGAGTGCGCCTCCGTGCCGGTGGCCGGGGCGCTTGTGCGCCGGGGCGTCACTCCCGCCGCGGCACTGGCGTTCCTGCTGTCCGCCCCGGCGATCAACCCGATCGTGCTGACCGCCACCGCCGTCGCGTTCCCCGGCAACCCGCGGATGGTCCTGGCCCGGTTCGTGGCGAGTCTGCTCGTGGCGTGCGCGATGGGCTGGTTGTGGCAACGGCTGGGCCGCACCGACTGGCTGCGTCTTCCGGCGCATCCATCGCTCGACGGCCTGAGCAGGGGGGCGGCGTTCTGGGGCTCCGTACGCCACGACGTGATGCACGCCGGCGGCTTCCTGGTCGTCGGCGCGATGGTCGCGGCCACCCTCAAGGCCGTCGTGCCGACCGGCTGGCTGCAGACCGCGGCCGACAGCCCTGTGGTGTCGATCCTCGCTCTGGCCTTCCTCGCGGTGGTGCTGTCGATCTGTTCGGAGGCCGACGCGTTCGTGGCCGCGTCCCTGTCCCAGTTCTCGCTCACCGCCCGGCTGGCGTTCCTCGTCGTCGGACCGATGATCGACCTGAAACTGTTCGCCATGCAGGCCGCCACGTTCGGCCGCGGGTTCGCGCTGCGGTTCGCCCCTGCCACCTTCACGCTTGCCGTCCTGGTGTCGGCCCTGGTCGGGGCGGTCCTGCTGTGAACCGGCAGGCGCAAGCAGTCGTGCTGTTCCTCGTCGGCGGGGCGGTGCTGCGCGCCGGCTTCACCGACCTCTATCTGCGCTACGTCAAGGCCGGGTTGCGCCCGTTGCTGATCGCGGCCGGCATCGTCCTGATCATCGCCGCCCTCGCCACCGTCCGGTACGAACTGCGACGGCCGCGCGCGACCCGGGAGGAGCGGGCCGAGCGTGAGCAGCACGACCAGCGTGGCCACGCCCACCGGGAACCGCGAATATCGTGGCTCCTCGTCCTGCCCCTGTTCGCCCTCATCCTGGTCGCCCCGCCCGCGCTGGGTTCCTACAGCGCCATGCGCACCGGCACGGCCCTGCAAGAGCCCTGGGGCTTCCCCGCACTCCCCGCCGACGATCCCCTCCGACTGGACGTCGTCGACTACGCCGGCCGCGCCGTCTACGACCACGGACGCTCCCTCGGCGGCCGGCGGATCAAAGTCACCGGCTTCATCGCGCTCGACCGCAGCGGCGCGCCCTACCTCACCCGCATGGTCCTCAACTGCTGCGCTGCCGACGCTCAGCCCGTCAAGATCGGCCTGTCCGGACAGGTTCCCCCCATCCTGCAACCCGATGCATGGCTCGAAGTCACCGGCACCTACACCGGCAGACAGACCAGGGACCCCCTCAACGGCGGGGTCATCCCCTTCATCGACATCAGCGAGGTCAGGCCGGTCCCCGCTCCCGACAACCAGTACGAGGACTGAAGAGGCGAAGACGTCGATCGCACGCGCCACCGGCTCCGTACCGAAGTGCCGTGGAGAATTACCTGCTTCGGGTCGCGGACGGTGCGGGACAGTTGGCATCACCGCAGGCCGGGAACACCGCCTGATGCCGACAAGGAATCGTGGTCACATCATGGAGAAAGTGAACTCACTCGTCACCTACGGGCTGTTGGCGGCGTGGGCCCTGCACGACGCAGAGGAACTGGCCACCGGGCCGCAATGGATACGGGAGAACGTGCCCGTCCTGCGCAAACGCTTCCCCGACGCACCCGAGCGCCTCTGGCGCGCCATGGAATCCGTCGACGAGCGCGAGTTCGCCGTCGCCGTGGGAGCCATGGCCACGATCGTCGGTGCCGCTGCCGTGGCCGGACACCGGTCCGGTGGCCGGTCCGGCTTCTATCAGGGCGCATTGAACGGCTTCGGACTGCACGGCCTCGTCCATCTCGCCCAGGCCGCCGCCGTGCGCGGCTACACGCCCGGCTCCGCCACCTCACCGTTGATCGTCGTGCCCTTCACCCTCTGGGCGCGCGGGCGGCTGCGCCGGGCAGGCGTCCTGCGGCCCACCCGTGGGCGCGATGTGCTGACCGGCCTCGCCATGGCCGCGGGCGCCACCATCGTCTCGCACGCGGTCGCCCGCAAGGTCGGCGGGGCCCGGTAAAGGGCCCGTAAACCCGGGCGTACGCTGCGGACATGAGCGAGCGAAGAGCGCTGTTGCGCCGCATACGTGTGTGGCTGGCCGTCTTCATCGTCTGCCTGGTGCTGAGCGGGCTGACGGCCTTCCCTCTCGTCACCGAGCTGCACCTGGTGCACGATGCGCTGACGTCGTGGGCGGCTCCCGTCGCGGATGCCCTTCCCGGCCTGCTGGAGTGGATCGAGCGCGTGCGGCACGGCCTCGACACCGCGGACGCGCACCATCCCTTCCTGCTGTACGGCACCGACTGGCTCGCCTTCGCCCATCTCGTCATCGCCGTCGCCTTCTACGGGCCCTACCGCGATCCCGTACGCAACATCTGGGTCGTCGAGTTCGGCATGATCGCCTGCGCCGGGATCGTCCCGCTCGCACTGATCTGCGGCCCGATCCGGGGGATCCCCTTCTGGTGGTCGGTCATCGACATGTCGTTCGGGCTGTTCGGCGTGATCCCGCTGCTGTTCGTACGGCGACTGATCAAGCGGCTGGAGGCGGTGAGCGCTCCCGTCCCGCTCCCGGTGACGGAGGCCGCACAACTGCACTGACCCGTCGGCCGACCCCTCGGGGAGCTCCGCCGGGGGACGGCCGGCGAGGTCACTGCCCGGGCTCGCCGAAGGCCGCCACAACGACGTTCATCGCCACCGCGTTCACGTCCTGGCCCTTGGCGTCCGTGGAGTTGACGCTGAAGACGAGTGTGCGCGAGAGATCACGGGTGGCGGCGATCGCCGCGTTGTAGCCCCAGCGGCCACCCGTCTTGCCCCATACCTCCCGTCCGCCGAGCTTCTTCACGGACAGACCGACGGAGTATGAGGCCGGCCCGCCCGTGCCGTGGTCGCGCACATCCTTGCCGGGCAGGGTGAACATCTCCTCCAGCAGAGGGCCGCGCACGATCCGTCCGCGGAAGAGAGCCTTCATGAACCGCTCCAGATCGGCGGTCGTGGAGATGATGTCGCCCGCCGCCCAGCCGTCCGTGGCACCCCACACCGACACATCGCGCAGTCCGGTCGTGCCGTTGCCCAGCTTCATCGACTGGTAGCCGTGGTTGTGCGGGCCGCGGATCCGCGGGTCGGTCCCGGGGAAGTACGTGCCGCGCAGGCCGAGCGGCTTCAGGATGCGGCGGCCGACCTCGGCCTCGTAGGGCTCACCCGTCACCCGCTCGATCAGCAGCCCCGCGATCGTGTAGCCGACGTTGAGGTAATGCTGCTTCGTGCCCGGCACGAACTCCCGTTCCTTGCCCGTCGCCGACCGCACCATCGCGCGCGGGTCGTGCAGCGCGAAGCGGTTCTCGTACCAGTCCTCGACGTTCTTTCCTGGCATGTCGGCGGCCGGGATGCCGTGGGTGTGGTTGAGGAGCTGGCGGACCGTGACCCCTGCGTACGACGCGGGGAGCAGATCCGGCAGATACGAGCGGGCCGGACGGTCCAGGCCGACCTTCCCCTCCGCGGCGAGCTGGAGGACCACCGCGGCCGTGAAGACCTTCGTCACCGAACCGGCCCGGAAGCGCGCATCCGGGTCGGCCGGACGGCCGGACGGCAGATCGTGCACGCCCGAACTGCCGCGCCAACTGCCTCCGGTGCCCCCGACGCGTACCAGCGCGGCCGTCGCATCGGTGTCCGGCAGTCCGGCGACAGCTGCGCGCAGGGCCTTCACGTCCAGGTCGCCGTCGACCTTGACGGCGGCGGAGCTCTCCGCCGTGTCGCCGCGGACGGCCGCGGGGGAGCCGGCGACGGCCGGGACCGCGGCCGGGCCGGCCGTGACACCGAGGACGAGCGCGGCGGCGATCAGGCCACGGGTGCGGTACTTCATGGTCAACTCCTTGGGTGCGAACCGTTGTTCCGTACACCTCCATCCTGTTGACCGGGTGCTGCGCGCGGATCGCCGGTGGGAGCGGTCCTCGCCCGCTCACTTTCTCGCCGGTACGGGGGAGCCGGCGGGCCGGCCTCCCCCGGCCGGGGGAGGCCCGGCCGCGCTTCCGGCGGAGATCAGCCCCGTCTCGTACGCACAGATGACCGCCTGGATCCGGTCCCGCAGACCGAGCTTGGACAGCACATTTCCCACATGCGTCTTGACGGTGTGCTCGCTGACGACAAGCGCCGCCGCGATCTCCGCGTTCGACAGACCACGCCCCAGCAACAGGAGGGTCTCCCGCTCGCGTGCGGTCAGGAAGTCCAGTCGGCAGGCGGCCGTCGCCGTCGGGCGGGCGGTGTGCTGGGTGTACTCCTCGATCAGCCGCCGGGCCACCGAAGGCGCGAGCAGGGAGTCGCCGCGCGCCACCACCCGGACCGCGTGCACCAGATCGTCCCGCCGTACGTCCTTGAGCAGAAAGCCGCTCGCGCCCGCGTGCAGAGCCTCGTACACGTACTCGTCCGAGTCGAACGTGGTCAGCATGACCGTGCGGCAGGCGGACTCGGTGCTGATCGTGCGGCAGGCCTCGATCCCGTCCACACCGGGCATCCGGATGTCGAGCAGTGCCACATCGGGGGAGAGACGGCGCACCGCGTCGACGGCCTGTGCCCCGTCCGAGGCCTCGGCGACGACATCGATGTCCTGCTGTACGTCCAGGATCATCGCGAAGCCGCTGCGGACCAGCTCCTGGTCGTCGGCCACCACCACACGGATCGTCAACTCCCCACCTCCGCACGGGATCCTACGGGGACGGTGACGGCGACCTCGAAGCCCCGGCCCTCCGGCCCCGGCCCGGTTCGTGCCGTGCCGCCATGTGCCGCCGCCCGCTCGCGCACCCCGATCAGGCCGTGGCCACCGCCGCGGGCCGTCGCGGGACCCCGTCCGTCGTCGGTGACGGTGATCTCCAGCCGGTCCTCCTCGTAGACCAGGCGCACCCGGACCGTGGTCGCCTCCGCATGCCTGACCACGTTCGTCAGCGCTTCCTGGACCACACGGTGGGCCGTCGCCTCGGCATCCGCCGGCAGCGGGCGGACGTCGCCACTCGTCTCGTGGACGATGGTGAGGCCGCTGCCCCGTACGCGCTCCACCAGCCCGGGCAGAGCGGCCAGTCCGGGCTGCGGCTCGCGCGGGGCACAGTCGGACCCGGGGCCACCCTCGCGCAGCACCCCCAGCATCCGGCGCAGCTGGGTCATCGCGTCCCTGCCGGTCTCGGAGATCGCGTCGAAGGCCGCCTCTGCGCGCTCCGGAGCTGTCCGCACGGCGACCGGGCCTGCCTCCGCCTGCACGATCATCAGGCTCACCGCGTGCGACAGGATGTCGTGCATCTCCCGCGCGATGCGGGCCCGTTCGCGGGCGGCGGCCTGCTCGGCCTCGATCCGGTTGGCGCGTTCCAGCTGCGCGGCGCGGTCCTCCACGGCCCGGATGTACGCCTGCCGGGTGTCGGTCAGCCGGCCGGAGACGAAGGCCGCGCCGAACACGAACAGCGAGAACAGGAGCTCCTTGGCGTCACCGGAGTTGGTGGCGACGGACGGGAAGATGATCACGAAGGTCAGGAGGGCGACCCCCAGCCGCTTCGGGGGCGAGGAGAGCGCGGCCACCGTGTGGACGGCGACGAGGCCCGGGTACGGCAGGGGCTGGCCCGGGCCTTCGAGCGTGAACCGGTACAGCGTGCCTGCCGCGAGCACGGCGAGGAACACGACGACCGGGGACCTGCGCCGCCATACCAGGGGCACCGCGGTCAGCGCCGTCATCCCGTAGGACGCCCACGTCGCGTCCGGCAGCTCCGGTGCGCGCGGCACCACGAACGGGATGGTCATCGCGGCCTGCACCAGCAGCACGAGCCCGATGTCCGTCACCCGGGGGCTCGCGCTCCACAGCCCCCGTAACCGCTTCCACGCCCCTCGTACGTCCATCACAGCTTGCGGGCCACCGCGCCGAACTGCGCCACCTCCACCGTCGTCGCGCCGCCGTCGCGCCAGCGGGCACAGGAGACGATGCCCGGCTCCAGGACCATCAGGCCGTCGAGGAAGCCCGCGAACTCGGTGCGGCTGCGTGCGGTGATCGGCGGGGTCGCGTTCTCGTTCCAGAACGCCATCGCCTCGGCATTGCCCTCGCCGCCCAGTTCCAGGGTCGGGTGGGTGAGCGCCACATAGCTGCCGGAGGGTATGGCGTCCACGATGCGGCGGACGATGGACGTGGCCTCGCCCGTGTCGAGGACGAAGTTGAGGATCCCGAGCATGATCACTGCGACCGGCTGCGACAGATCGAGTGTCGGCTCCACGGCCCGCAGGATGTCCTCGGGGCGGTGGGCGTCCGCGTCGATGTACTCGGTGCGGCCCTCGGCGGTGCTGGTGAGCAGCGCGCGGGCATGCGTCAGCACGATCGGGTCGTTGTCGACGTACACGATCCGTGAGTCGGGGGCGATGCGCTGCGCGACCTCATGGGTGTTGTCGACCGTGGGCAGCCCGGTGCCGATGTCCAGGAACTGCCGCACCCCCGCCTCACCGGCGAGAAAGGAGACGACCCGGCCGAGGAACGCCCGGTCGGCGCGGGCGACCTGGCCGATGCTCGGATACAGGCCCGTCACCTGGTCGCCAACCCGACGGTCCACCAGATAGTTGTCCTTGCCGCCGAGCCAGTAGTTCCAGACCCTGGCGTTGTGGGCGATGTCGGTGCGGATCCTGTCGTTCCCGGTCACGCTGTGAGTCCTTTCCCGGCACGGGACTTGCGGAGTACGGAGGCGAGGGTGTCGACCCGGTTCGTCGTGATCGAGTCGACGCCCCGGTTCACGAGTCTGCGCATCGTACGGCGAGTGTCGGCCGTCCAGGCGGACAGGAGAAGGCCGTCCGCGTGAACCCGGTCCGCGAGCTCCCGGCTCACCAGCCCGAAGCGGTAGTTGAGCCAGCGCGGCCGCAGCACGTCCAGCAGGACCGGCCGGGGCGGAGCGAGGGTCGTCCAGGTGAGGGCGATCTCCGCGCCCGGATCGGCCGCCCGGACGGCGACCATCCCGTTCGGTCCGCCGCAGTAGTAGACGCACTCCTGCGCACCGCAGTCCCGGACCGTGCCGACGACGGCGCGCACGGCGGCCTCGTCGGCGCCGGGCAGATCGAGCATCAGCCGGTGGCTGCCCACCGAGGTCAGCGCCTCGCGCAGGGTCGGCACACCGCCGGACGTCAGCTCGGTCAACTCCCCATGGGTGAGCCGGACCAGCGGGAGGTCGTGGCCCCACAGCCGCTTGAGCGTGTCGTCGTGCAGCAGCACGGGCACCCCGTCCCGGCTCAGCCGGACATCGACCTCGACGGCGTCCGCACCCCGCTCGATCGCGGCGTGCAGCGACGGGATCGTGTTCTCGCGGGCGACGTAGGGATCACCGCGGTGCCCTACGAGCGTGACGGTGCGCATGGGGCGTCCTCACTTCGCCGGCCACTGCTCGGTGTAGGTGTCGATCTCCTCGGCGATGCGCGCCTTCCCGGCCGGGTCGAGGAACGACGCCTCCACGGCGTTCTTCGCCAGCGCGGCGAGGCCACGCTCGTCCAGGTCCAGCAGCCGGGCGGCGACCGCGTACTCGTTGTTGAGGTCGGTGCCGAACATCGGCGGGTCGTCGCTGTTGATGGTCACCAGCACCCCGGCCTCGACCATCTCCTTCATCGGGTGCTCGTCGAGGTGCGCGACGGCTCGGGTGGCGATGTTGGAGGTGGGGCAGACCTCCAGGGGGATGCGGTGCTCGGCGAGGTGCGCCAGCAGCTTCGGGTCCTGCGGGGCGCTGGTGCCATGGCCGATGCGCTCGGCGCGGAGGTCGTTCAGCGCGTCCCAGATGGTGCCGGGCCCCGTCGTCTCGCCGGCGTGCGGGACGGACCGCAGCCCGGCGGCGATGGCCCGGTCGAAGTACGGCTTGAACTGCGGCCGGGGCACACCGATCTCCGGGCCTCCGAGGCCGAACGAGACCAGTCCCTCCGGACGGTGATCGACCGCGAGCCGCGCGGTCTCCTCGGCGGCGTCGAGCCCGGCCTCGCCCGGGATGTCGAAGCACCAGCGCAGTACGGTGCCGAGCTCGGCCTCGGCCGCCTTGCGGGCATCCTCGATGGCCTCCATGAAGCCGTGCTCCGGGATGCCCCGCCGGGTCGAACTGAACGGCGTGATGGTCAGCTCCGCGTATCTGATGTTCTGCCGGGCCATGTCACGGGCGACCTCGAAGGTCAGCAGCCGGACGTCCTCGGGGGTGCGGATGAGATCGACGACCGAGAGATAGACCTCGATGAAGTGGGCGAAGTCGGTGAAGGTGAAGTAGTCGGCGAGCGCTTCCGGGTCGGTGGGAACCTTGGAATCCGGGTGGCGGGCGGCCAGTTCGGACACGATGCGCGGCGACGCCGAACCGACGTGGTGGACGTGCAGCTCGGCCTTGGGCAGCCCCGCGATGAAGGGGTGCAGATCGGTCATCGGGTCCTCCGTGTGCTGAGCCGTCCGTGTCAGGGATCATCGTAGGCGGGGTGGCTGCCGCACCGCGCGCAGCCCGTAGCATGACAAATTCACGATGGGGGAGGGCCCATGCCAGACCAGAGCGACCAGCCGCCGGGCGGACACGAGCAGAAGGACCCGTGGGCCCCGCCGGAGCGCCGTGCGCCCCAGGACCAGCAGGGCGGGATCGAGCTCGGCAAGACCACGCCGGCCTCGCAGCCGCCCCGGCCCGGTGTCCATGACCAGCCGACGATGACCTCGATGCCGGGCGTGGGACCGGCCGGCGGACCGGTGGGCCCGGGCGCGGACGCCGGGGCCGTACCACCGCCGCCGATAGCCCCGGGCGGGCCCGCGCAGCCCGCCCCCGGCACCTACGGCTACCCGGCCGCGCCGGGCACGACGGCCGGTGCCGGGTACGGCTACCCGGCGGCACCGGGTGCCACGGCGACCGGTGCTCCCGGCTACCCCGGCTACCCCGGATACCCGGGCTATTCGGGCTCCTGGGGCGTGGGCGCGCCGGCGCAGAACGGCATGGGCACGGCCGCGATGGTCCTCGGCATCCTCGCCGTCTGTCTCTGCTGGTGCTACGGCCTGCCCGGTGTGATCCTGGGCGCGCTCGCCCTGATCTTCGGCATCCTCGGTCGCAAGCGGTACCAGCGCGGCGAGGCGACCAACAAGGGCCAGGCCCTCGCGGGAATGATCCTCGGCCCGATCGGTATGGTCCTCGGGCTGCTCTTCATCGCAGGTCTCGCCTGGCTGATCACTCACGCCGACGAGCTGGACGAGACCGGCAGCACCGACGAGGACCCCTGGGCGACGACACTGGTCCTCGACGCCGCCCCGCGCTGACGGTCCGGACCGGCTCCGACGGCACGGCGGACCGGGACGAGGACGGGAACGGGACGTCCGGGCGGCCCCCCGCGCCGCCCGGCCCCGCCCGCCTCCCGGCCCCGCCCGCCGGGTGCTCCCGTCCCCACGCCCGAGCCGTGAGGCCAGACCCAGACTCAGACCTAGACCTAGACCCACGAGCCGCGACCCCGCCACCGGCAACCCGCGACGTTCGGCCGAGGACCCCGTAGGTCCTGACCGCGCCGGTCCCGAGCCCTGCGAGACCTCAGGCCTTCGGCTCCGAGTCCCCCTGGTCCCTCAGCCGGGCCCGCGCCTCCATCAGCGCGAAGCCCAGCAGATTCAGCCCGCGCCAACGCACCGGGTCATGCGCCCGCTCGTCGTCCGCCGCGAGGCCGATCCCCCAGATACGGTCCATCGGGCTCGCCTCCACCAGCACCCGGTCACCGGTGGCCAGCAGGAACTCCCTCAGCGCGGCATGCTGCCGGAACTTGTGCACGCTGCCCTCGACGACGATCCGGAACCGCTCGCGCTTCCATGTCTCCTCGCTGAACCCGCGCACCAGACGGCCCGCCTTCTTGGCAAGCGCCGGATTCGCCGCTCCCACGGCCTTGTGCTCCGCGTCGGTGTCGCCGAAGAGACGCGCCTTCCCGGCCATCATCCAGTGCTCGGCGGTCGCATAATCGATTCCATCCACGGTGAACGGCGCAGGCCACCACTGACTCAGACAGCCGGCGCCGATGCCGCCGTCACGGCGCGGCGCGTGTCCCCAGAAGTGCAGATATTTGAACCGCCGACCGTTTCTGACCTGCTCGATCAGATCCGCTGTGGTCGTACCGGTGATCCCCATGCACGCGAGTGTGCCAGTCACCACTGACACTCCGTCCCGGTATCACCATCCTGACGCGACACATGGTCCACCGAATCCGTCGCGTAACCAAAAGGCAACTACGGAATCACTTGTTGGAGAACTATCCCTCTGTCAGGATCGGCACTCACTTCGAGCTGGAACAACGGAGAGCGTCATGGGCAACCGCTTCCAGGTACAGGACCGCTTCAAGGAAGGCGCGCAGTACGTCGGCGGACGGCTGCGTCCCGGCACATCAGGACGTAACCACGCAATCGTCGATCCCGCCACCGGAGAGCAGGTCCTCGACTACGAGCTCGCCGGTACGGCCGACGTCGATGCCGCCGTCGCCGCCGCACGCGAGGCGTTCCCCGGATGGGCGGGCGCGACCCCGGGCGAGCGTTCCGACGCCCTGCACCGCTTCGCCTCCGTGCTCGCCGAGCAGGCGGAGGACTTCGCCCAGGCCGAGTCGCTGCAGTGCGGCAAGCCGATCAAACTGACCCGCGAGTTCGACGTGCCCGGCACCGTGGACAACACGGCGTTCTTCGCCGGCGCCGCGCGGCACCTCCAGGGCCAGTCCGCCGGCGAGTACAGCGGCGACCACACGTCGTACGTACGCCGCGAGCCGATCGGTGTCGTCGGCTCGATCGCGCCCTGGAACTATCCGCTCCAGATGGCCGCCTGGAAGGTCCTCCCGGCCGTCGCGGCGGGCAACACCATCGTCCTCAAGCCCGCCGAGATCACCCCGCTGACCTCCCTGATGTTCGCCGCCGCCGCGACCGAGGCCGGGCTCCCCGACGGTGTCGTCAACATCGTGACCGGCGCCGGAAGGGAAGCGGGGGAGCACCTCGTCGGACACCCGGACGTGGCCATGACCTCGTTCACCGGCTCCACCCCGGTCGGCAAGCGCGTCGCCGAAGTCGCCACCGCCACGGTCAAGCGGCTCCACCTGGAGCTCGGCGGCAAGGCCCCGTTCCTGGTCTTCGACGACGCGGATCTGGAAGCCGCCGTTCACGGCGCCGTCGCGGGCGCACTGATCAACAGTGGCCAGGACTGCACCGCCGCCACCCGCGCCTACGTCCAGCGCCCGCTGTACGACGCCTTCGTCGCCGGAGTCGCCGACGTGATGGCGACCGTACGGCTCGGCGACCCCTTCGACCCGTCGACCGACCTCGGCCCGCTCGTCTCGCACACCCAGCGGGACCGCGTCGCCGGATTCGTCGACAGGGCCCGCTCGTACGCGACCGTGGTCACCGGCGGCAAGGCCCCCGGCGGCGACCTCGAGAACGGTGCGTACTACCTCCCGACCCTGATCTCGGGTGCCGCCCAGGACAGCGAGGTCGTCCAGTCCGAGATCTTCGGTCCCGTCCTGGTCGTCCTGCCCTTCGACTCCGACGACGAAGGCATTGCGCTGGCCAACGACACCCCGTACGGTCTCGCAGCCTCGGCCTGGAGCCGCGACGTCTACCGCGCGGGCCGCGCCACCCGTGAGATCAAAGCGGGTTGCGTCTGGGTGAACGATCACATCCCGATCATCAGCGAGATGCCCCACGGCGGTTACAAGGCCAGTGGGTTCGGCAAGGACATGTCGGCGTACTCCTTCGAGGAGTACACGCAGGTCAAGCACGTGATGTACGACAACACAGCGGTCGTCAGGAAGGACTGGCACCGCACGATCTTCGGAGACCGACCGTAACGATATGCGGCTTTCGCCGCGTGGCCCCCGCCGTACCCACGGTGGCGAACCATCCCCGAAAGGGCACAGCGCATGAAGCAGTACGAGCCCGAGCGCCTCTCGGCGGCACAGGAAGCCGCGATACGGCGCAGCATGACGAACGGCCGGGGTGCCCTCTCCCGCCGTTCCCTCCTGCGTGCGTCCGGTGTCGGCGCGCTCACCATCGGCGGTATGGGCGCGCTCAACGCCTGCGGGATTCCGCCCGCCAAGCGCGAAGCCGGAGCGGCTGCCTCGGACGACCACTCGGACCAGGAGAAGGCGCTCAGCTTCTCCAACTGGACCGAGTACATGGACATCAGCGAGGACGAGAAGAGCCGTCCCACGCTGGACCAGTTCACCAAGCGCACCGGGATCAAGGTCAAGTACACCGAGGACATCAACGACAACGTCGAGTTCTTCGGGAAGATCCAGCCGCAGCTCGCGGCCGGCCAGGACACCGGTCGTGACCTGATCAACGTCACGGACTGGCTCGCCGCACGCATGATCCGGCTCGGCTGGGTGCAGAAGCTCGATGCGTCACTGCTGCCGCACGCGTACGCCAACCTCGCCCCCCAGTTCCGCAGCCCCGACTGGGACCCGGGGCGCGCCTACTCGTACCCCTGGACCGGTATTCCGGCCGTCATCGCCTACAACATCAAGGCGACCGGCGGACGCAAGGTCGACTCCGTCACCCAGCTGCTGGACGACCCCACCCTCAAGGGAAGGGTCAGCTTCCTCACGGAGATGCGCGACACGGTCGGCATGACCCTCCTCGACCTGGGCAAGGACCCCGCCAAGGTCACCGACGCCGACTACGACGCCGCCCTCAACCGGCTCCAGAAGGCCGTCGACAAGAAGCAGATCCGCCGCTTCACCGGCAACGACTACACCTCGGACCTCGACAAGGGTGACATCGCCGCCTGCGTCGCCTGGGCCGGTGACCTCATCCAGCTCCAGGTCGACAACCCCGACATCAGGTACGCGATCCCGGCTGCCGGCTATATGACAGCCACCGACAACATGCTGGTGCCGGCGCAGGCCCGGCACCAGAAGAACGCCACCCGGTTGATCGACTACTACTACGAGCTCCCCGTCGCCGCGCAGCTCGCCGCGTACATCAACTATGTGTCGCCGGTCGCCGGCGTCGGCCCCGAGCTCGCGAAGATCGACCCGGAGCTGGCGAGCAACCCGCTGATCATCCCGGACGAGGCCATGGCCGCCAAGTCCCACGCCTTCCGCTCGCTCAGCAGCGAGGAAGAGACGGCGTACGAAGAGAAGTTCGCCAAGCTCATCGGCGCCTGACCCTTCCTGCTCCCCTGCTCCCTCTAGACCCTGGGATCGCGACCCATGACAGACAAGACAGCGGGCGGCGACGTCCGACTCTCCGGGATCAGCAAGACCTACGGCTCTTTCAACGCCGTGCACCCGCTGGACCTGACCGTGCCGCAGGGCTCCTTCTTCGCCCTCCTGGGCGCCTCGGGCTGCGGCAAGACCACCACGCTGCGGATGATCGCCGGCCTGGAGGACCCCACCACCGGCACCGTGTTCCTCGGCGACGAGGACGTCACCGACCTCCCGCCCTACAAGCGGCCGGTCAACACCGTCTTCCAGAGCTACGCCCTCTTCCCGCACCTGACCATCTACGAGAACGTCGCCTTCGGCCTGCGCCGCCGCGGAGTGAAGTCCGTGAAGAAGCAGGTCGGCGACATGCTCGACCTCGTCCAGCTCGGTGACTTCGCCGAGCGCAAGCCGCACCAGCTCTCCGGTGGCCAGCAGCAGCGCGTCGCCGTCGCACGCGCCCTCATCAACCACCCGCAGGTGCTGCTGCTCGACGAGCCGCTCGGCGCCCTCGACCTCAAGCTGCGCCGCCAGATGCAGCTGGAGCTGAAGCGGATCCAGACCGAGGTCGGCATCACCTTCATCCACGTCACCCACGACCAGGAGGAGGCCATGACGATGGCCGACACCGTCGCGGTGATGAACGGTGGCAGGGTCGAGCAGCTGGGCGCGCCCGCCGAGCTGTACGAGAACCCGCAGACGACCTTCGTGGCGAACTTCCTCGGCACCTCGAACCTGATCGAGGCCGAGGTGGCCGAGGCCGGCGGCAGCGACATCCTCGTCACCGCCGCCGACGCCAAGCTGCGGCTGCCGGCCGGGCGGGTCGCCACCCGGCCCGCCGCCGGCGGCAAGCTGCTGGTCGGCGTTCGCCCCGAGAAGATCTCGCTCGTGCACGCCGACGACGCGGGCGGGATAGCCGAGGGGCGGAACCGTTTCACCGGCACGATCGCCGACTCCAGCTTCATCGGTGTCTCCACCCAGTTCGTCATCGACAGCCCGGTCTGCCCCGAGCTCGAGGTGTACGTGCAGAACATCGAGCGGGACCCCCGTTTCGTGCCGGGCGCCGAGGTCGTCCTGCACTGGAACCCGGAGCACAGCTTCGGCCTCGACGCGGCCCAGGACATCGACGCGGGCGTCGAGACGGTGGAGGAGGCGTCATGACGGTCACCGAGGCACCTCCCGCCTCGCCCGCGCCTGCCTCCGCACCGGAGCTGCGCAAGGCTCCGGTGCGCCGGAAGCTCGTGCCGTACTGGCTGCTCCTGCCGGGCATCCTGTGGCTGCTGGTCTTCTTCGCGCTGCCGCTGGTCTATCAGGCCTCCACGTCGGTGCAGACCGGCTCCCTGGAACAGGGCTTCGAGGTCACCTGGCACTTTCAGACCTACTGGGACGCGCTGACCGACTACTACCCGCAGTTCCTGCGCTCGTTGCTGTACGCGGGCACGGCGACGGTCCTCTGTCTGCTGCTCGGCTATCCGCTGGCGTATCTCATCGCGTTCAAGGCGGGCCGCTGGCGCAATCTGCTGCTGGTCCTGGTCATCGCGCCCTTCTTCACCAGCTTCCTGATCCGTACGCTCGCCTGGAAGACGATCCTCGCGGACGGCGGACCTGTGGTGGGGGTCCTCAACAGCATCGGCTTCCTGGATGTCACCAGCTGGCTCGGAATGACCGAGGGCAACCGGGTGCTGGCCACCCCGCTCGCGGTCGTCACCGGTCTGACCTACAACTTCCTGCCGTTCATGATCCTGCCGCTGTACACCTCGCTGGAGCGGATGGACCCGCGCCTGCACGAGGCGGCGGGAGACCTGTACGCGAAGCCGTCGACCGTGTTCCGCAAGGTGACGTTCCCTCTGTCGATGCCGGGCGTCGTCTCAGGAACGCTGCTGACCTTCATTCCGGCGAGCGGCGACTACGTCAACGCAGAACTGCTGGGTTCCACGGACACCCGGATGGTCGGCAACGTCATCCAGTCGCAGTTCCTCCGGGTGCTCGACTATCCGACCGCGGCCGCGCTGTCGTTCATTCTCATGGCGGTCGTGCTGATCATGGTGACCGTCTACATCCGCCGGGCCGGGACGGAGGATCTCGTCTGATGCGCTGGATACGACGCAACCTCGTGGTGATCGCGGGCCTGCTGACGCTCGCGTACCTGATCCTTCCGAACATCGTCGTGATGGTGTTCTCCTTCAACAAGCCGGCCGGCCGGTTCAACTACTCCTGGCAGGAGTTCTCGACCGACGCCTGGAAGGACCCGTGCGGCGTCGCCGACATGTGCGGCTCGCTCTCCCTCTCGCTGCAGATCGCCTTCTGGGCGACGGTCGGGGCCACCGTCCTCGGCTCGATGATCGCTTTCGCGCTGGTCCGCTACCGCTTCCGGGCGCGTGGCGCGATCAACTCGCTGATCTTCCTGCCGATGGCCATGCCCGAGGTCGTCATGGCCGCCTCGCTGCTGACCCTCTTCCTCAACCTGGGGGCGCAGCTGGGCTTCTGGACCATCCTCATCGCCCACACCATGTTCTGTCTGAGCTTCGTCGTGGTGGCGGTCAAGGCACGGGTGCTGTCGATGGACCCGCGACTGGAGGAGGCGGCGCGTGATCTCTACGCGGGGCCCGTGCAGACCTTCCTGCGCGTCACCCTGCCGATCGCGGCGCCCGGTATCGCGGCCGGCGCGATGCTCGCCTTCGCGCTCTCGTTCGACGACTTCATCATCACCAACTTCAACTCGGGCAACACCGTCACCTTCCCCATGTTCGTGTGGGGCTCGGCCCAGCGCGGTACGCCCGTCCAGATCAACGTCATCGGTACGGCCATGTTCGCCATCGCCGTCATCGTCGTCGTCGCCGGCCAGGTCATCAGCAACCGGCGGAGGAAGACCTCACTGCCCAAGTAGCACTGAGCGCATCAGAAGGAGTGGAAACCATGGCCCCAGCTGCCATGACCTTTGCCTCATCACTTTCCGACGCCCAGCCCGTCCCCTTCTGGCTGGAAGACCCCGGCAAGCCCGCCGCCCTGCCCGCCCTCACCGGCGACGAGCGGACCGACCTCCTCGTCGTCGGCGGTGGCTACAGCGGACTGTGGACCGCGCTCCTCGCCAAGGAGCGGGACCCCGAGCGGGATGTCGTCCTGATCGAAGGCCGCGAGGTGGGCTGGGCCGCCTCGGGCCGCAACGGCGGCTTCTGTGCCGCGTCGCTCACCCATGGCCTCGGCAACGGGCTCGCCCGCTGGCCGGGCGACATGGCCAGACTGGAGGAGCTCGGCGCGCGGAACCTCGACGCCATCGGGACCGCCGTCGCCACGTACGGCATCGACTGCGACTTCGAGCGCACCGGCGAGATCGACGTCGCCACCGAGCCGTACCAGCTCGAAGAGCTCAACGAGATGTACGAGGAGGCCGAGCGCCTCGGTTTCACCGACGGCATCGAGCTGCTCGACCGGGACGCCGTCCGCAAGGAGGTCGACTCGCCCACCTTCCTCGGCGGGCTGTGGGACCGCAACGGCGTCGCCATGCTGCACCCGGCCAAGCTCGCATGGGGCCTCAAGCAGGCGTGCCTCGGTCTCGGGGTACGGATCTACGAGAACACCCGCGCCGTCGAACTCGCCGCGTCCGGCGCCGGGATGGCGGTCCGCACGTCGTACGGCAGGGTCCACGCCCGGCGCGTGGCGCTCGGTACCAACGTCTTCCCGTCGCTGGTCAGGCGGGTCCGCTCGTACACCGTCCCGGTGTACGACTACGCGCTGATGACCGAGCCGCTCTCGGACGCGCAACTGGCCTCGATCGGCTGGCGGAACCGGCAGGGACTCGGCGACAGCGCCAACCAGTTCCACTACTTCCGGATCACCGCCGACCGCCGCATCCTCTGGGGCGGATACGACGCGATCTATCCGTTCGGCGGGCGCGTCAGCGCCGAACTGGACCACCGGCCCGAGACCTATCTGAAGCTGGCGGGCCAGTTCTTCGAGTGCTTCCCACAGCTGGAGGGGCTGCGCTTCAGCCACGCCTGGGGCGGCGCGATCGACACCTGTTCGCGCTTCTCCGCCTTCTTCGGCACGGCGCACGGCGGGAAGGTGGCGTACGCCGCCGGGTACACCGGGCTCGGCGTGGGCGCGACGAGGTTCGGCGCCGATGTGATGCTCGATCTGCTCGCGGGTGAGCGCACCGAACGCACCGAGCTGGAGATGGTGCGCACCAAGCCGCTGCCGTTCCCGCCGGAGCCGGTCGCCTGGGCCGGGATCGGCATCACCAAGTGGTCACTCGCCCGTGCGGACGCCAACGGGGGCCGGCGCAACCTGTGGCTGAGGGCGATGGACCGGCTGGGTCTGGGCTTCGACAGCTGAGCCGGTCTGCGCCGGATCGCCGGCTGTGCGCCTCCCGCGCACAGCCGGCGATCCGCGGACTTCCATGTCCCCATGGCCGGCATGCTGCTCACCGGCTTCCCGGTGGCGGGCAACTCCGAGCGGTTCTTCCCGGCCCTACGCCCCAACTGCGGTTCCTACCAGCCCCACGGCAGCCGGCCGGGTCTGCGGGGGCCGATGACCTGGTCCATCAACCGGGACCGCTCCGGCGGCCGGGAGTTCTCCCCGAACTTCGACGCCTACTTCGGCTGACGCCCCGCCCCGCGCCCGCCGCCGACCGTGGGGGGCGCGGCCCCCGGACCGGTTCGCGGAACGGCCCGTGCCGCGATGAGCAGGACCCCGCACAGACACCAGCTGCCCAGCACGTCGAGCGGCCAGTGGTAGCCGCGCAGCACAAGACCGACGCCTGTCGCCGCCGTCAGCAGCGCGGCGAGCGGAATCAGCCACCTGCCGATCAGCAGCGCCGCTCCCAGATACGCGACCATCGCCGTCGCCGCGTGCCCCGACGGGTAGTAGCCGGTCCCGGCCGTCAGCGGACCCGGCCGGTCCGTCAGCGCCTTCAGCGGGGAGACCAGCGCCGGGACGAGCGCCATCGCGAGGACTGCCGCGAGTGCCTCGGCGCGGCGCCGCCGGTACACCGCGTACGCGGCCGATGCCACGAGCACAGGAAGCGCGACGGGCATGTTGCCGAGGTCGGCGAGGAATTCGGTGAGCCCCTCCGGGCCGTCACCGACGACCGCCCGACTCAGCCGCTCGTCCAGGGCGCGCAGTGGACCGCCAGCGGTGACCTGCCAGGTGATCAGCGCGAGGAGGACGGTGAACACCGCAGAGAAGAAGGCCGGCCGCCTCGGAACAGGGGGGATGGTTCCGAGGCGGCCGGCCGGACCGGTTTGCCGCGCGCCCCGGGGGGTTTGGGGCGGGCGGCCGTCCGATCCGTGAGGAGTTCCGGAGTTCGGGACTCCGGTGGTGTGCGCGAGGGCACGACCAGGACGGGGCTGGGGAAGCTCCGGCCCGGCATCGCCCGCAGTCCCCTGCGAGCGGGGTGTTTCTCTCATCTGCGGAAACCGTACGGCAGCGGGAGGGGGACCAACAGCCGGAAACCCCTCCCGCCATTGGCCCCCCACACAGTCTTCACAGGGAGCGCGCGATTACTGGGGGTCACACCCCCGCGCGCGGGGCTCACACCCCGGCGAACGCGGCCTCGATGATGTCCAGACCCTCGTTGAGCAGGTCCTCGCCGATCACCAGCGGCGGCAGGAAGCGGAGCACATTGCCGTAGGTGCCGCAGGTGAGGACGACCAGACCCTCGGCGTGGCAGGCCTTCGCGAGCGCGCCGGCGGCCTCCGGGTTCGGCTCCTTGGTGGCCGGGTCCTTCACCAGCTCGATGGCGACCATGGCGCCGCGGCCGCGGATGTCGCCGATGATCTCGAACTTCTCCTGCATCGCGGCGAGGCGGCCCTTCATGACCTCCTCGATGCGCTTGGCCTTGCCGTTGAGGTCCAGCTCGCGCATGGTCTCGATGGAGCCGAGTGCGCCGGCGCAGGCGACCGGGTTTCCGCCGTAGGTGCCGCCGAGGCCGCCCGCGTGCGCGGCGTCCATGATCTCGGCGCGGCCGGTGACGGCGGCGAGCGGCAGACCGCCCGCGATGCCCTTGGCGGTGGTGATCAGGTCCGGGACGATGCCCTCGTCCTCACAGGCGAACCACTGGCCGGTACGGCAGAAGCCGGACTGGATCTCGTCGGCGACGAAGACGATGCCGTTGTCGTTGGCGAACTTCACGATCGCCGGGAGGAAGCCCTTGGCCGGCTCGATGAAGCCGCCCTCGCCGAGGACCGGCTCGATGATGATCGCGGCGACGTTGTCGGCACCGACCTGCTTGCTGATCTGGTCGATCGCCTGGGCGGCGGCCTCGGGGCCGCAGTTCTCCGAGCCGGTGGGCCAGCGGTAGCCGTAGGCGACCGGGACGCGGTAGACCTCGGGCGCGAACGGGCCGAAGCCGTGCTTGTACGGCATGTTCTTGGCGGTCAGCGCCATCGTGAGGTTCGTACGGCCGTGGTAGCCGTGGTCGAAGACGACGACGGCCTGGCGCTTGGTGTACGCACGGGCGATCTTGACGGCGTTCTCGACGGCCTCTGCGCCCGAGTTGAACAGCGCGGACTTCTTGGCGTGGTCGCCCGGGGTCAGCTCGGCAAGGGCCTCGCAGACCTCGACGTAGCCCTCGTAGGGCGTGACCATGAAACAGGTGTGGGTGAAGTCCTGCAGCTGGGCGGAGGCGCGGCGTACGACAGCCTCTGCGGAGGCACCCACGGAGGTCACGGCGATACCGGAGCCGAAGTCGATCAGACGGTTGCCGTCGACGTCCTCGATGATGCCGCCGCCGGCCCGGGCGGTGAACACCGGCAGCACGGAGCCCACGCCGCCCGCGACCGCGGAGAGACGACGAGCCTGCAGCTCCTGCGACTTCGGGCCGGGGATGGCGGTGACGACGCGGCGCTCCTGCGGGATGTCGGTCATGGGGGCTCCTGGGGGTGTCTTTTCGGACGCACTTCTGCTTTCTTCGCAGGCTAGGTCCGGGCCGGGGGGTCCGGCATGCTCCGTTCGGGAGTGGTGCGGACGTGTCGTTGTCCGTCACGGACATAGAGCAATTCGCCGGGGGCTCCCGCACAGGCCCCTTCCGGCCCGCGCCGTGGTCAGGGGCCGCGCGGTGCCGGATCGCTGAACTCCCCGCCGCCTGGCACTAGATTGACGGTGGCACAGACGAGGTCCTGGCTGGTCAGGGGGCAGGGTTCATGGGCACAGAAGGCACATACGACGCACGCGGTACTGGCACGGGCACGGGCGCCGCCCGCCCCGTACCGCGGCCTGCCGGGCCCCCGCCGCCGGGGCTGCCGCCGATGCCGGTGGACCCTCCTGCTGTCCGTCCGCCTCTTGCGGACTGGCTGAGGGCGCCGAGGCCGGAGGCCGAGCCGGGCGTCTGGCGGTACGGCCACGCCCCCCGTCCGGCCCAGGAGCCGGTGACCACGCAGGATCGCGCGCTGCTGAGCGGGGCCGTCATCTCGTTCCTGGCGTGCGTCCTTCTCTGGTCGCTCTGGACGAATGGATACATCCCGTACTGGAGGGTCCTGCTGGAGCTCTTCACGCCTCGGGACTGGTGGTGGGGCCACGGCGACGAGCCGATGCCGGTGGCCGCGGCGAACGCCCTCGACATCTACCAGCTGATGATCACCGGAGCGCTCGTGTACGGATTCGGCCGCCTGGGCAACTGGCGAGTGGCGTTCGAGCGCCTTGCGGCGGTCCGCGGGTTCAAGGCCACCACGGCCGGTACGGTGGCCGGCGCGGCACTGGTCCTGCTGCTCGTCTGGACGAGGACCGTTCCGGGCGTGGACCTCGTCTTCCGGTCGGTGCCCCGGTCCTGGCTGACGGGGGGTGGCGATCGGTTCGTCGCGGCAGCAGTGACCTACACGCTCTACGCACTGATTGCCCTCGCCGTGCTCTGGCCGTTCGCCAAGGTCGGCCGGTGGCGCACGGCAATGCGCGGCCGCCCGGCGGCGACGCCCGCCACGCCGCCGCCGCCCAAGGAGGACCCCGCCGACTGGCCCGAGCTGCGCGCCGCCGGGCTCGACGAAGCGGCCCGCACCCTGGCCGAGGCGACGAGGAAGGGCGCACTCGGCGATGTCGACTATGCGCGGATCCGGCGCGCGTGGCAGGGGGTACGCACGAGGCCCGAGCGGCTGCCCGCCTTCACCGATGCCGTCCGCGACGACGGCCCCGCCGCCTGCGCCCACCCCTCCGGCGTCCGGGATCTGCCGGTCCGTACCGCCACGCACGACCTCGCCACCGGGCAGGTGAGGATCGGCACCGCCGCGGATCATCCCCGTAATCCCTACGCACGCCGTACCACCGGCGTCGCCCTCGAGCCGGCCCTGCTCGGGACCTCGCTGCTCGCCGTCGGGCCCTCCGGGTCCGGGAAGACCGTGCGGCTCGTCCGGCCCGTCGTCGAGGCGATGTGCCTGCAGGCGCTCGCCAACCGTGCGGCCGTCGTCGCGGTCACCGCGCACGGCACGGCGCCGGCCCCCGACGACGCCTTCGACCTGGTGATCTCCGTCGGGCGGCCGGAGTCCACGCACGACCTCGATCTGTACGGCGGCGCCGACGACCCCGACGAAGCTGCCCGCATCGTCGCCGAGGCGCTGGTCGGGGATCTGGCGGCCGACAGCCGGCGGGCCGCCACCGCGCTCGCCCAGCTCATCGGGCCGTACCGGAGCGTCCACGGTCACTTCCCCGCCGTGCCGGATCTGCGGGAACTCGTCGGCGGCGCGCCCGGGGCGCTCGGTGAGCTGCGCGCCTCTCTGGAGGCGGCGGGGGAGGCGTCCCAGCTGCGTGAACTCGACGCGCGCGAGCGGCAGTCGCAGCGCGCCGACGACATCGGGGTGCTGCTCGCCGAACGGATCGCCTTCCTCGACCGGCCCGCCTTCGCACAGTTCTTCCGTACCCGCGAGCCGGGCCTGCAGTTCTCGCTGCGGGCCATCGAGCACCCGTTGCGGGTCCGCGTCGACCTGCCGGAACGCGGGCACGCCGAGGCGTCCCGGATCATCGCCCGGCTGATCCTCGCGCAGTTCACCGAGGCCGCGCTCGCCCGCTCCGACCGGTCGCTCTTCGCCTGCCTGGTGCTCGACGACGCCACCTGCACGGTCACGGCCGACTCGGTCAGGGCGGTGCAGAGGCTGCGCTCCGCGCATGCGGGCGTGGTGATGGCGCTGCGGACGCTGGAGGACGTTCCCGAGGCGCTGCGGGGGCCGCTCCTCGGGGCGGTCGGGTGCCGGATGGCCTTCGCCGGACTCGCGCCCTGGGACGGGGGACGGTTCGCGGAGACCTGGGGCACCGAGTGGGTGCAGACCAGGGACGTGACCAACCGGCAGATCATCTCGGACGAGCCGCTGACCAAGGCGCTGCACTTCATGCGGCGCCTGGCGACCGGCAAGGCCGCCACCGCGGAAGCGGTCACGGTCCGTGAGGTCGAGCGGGAGCGCTGGTCGGCGTCCGAGCTCGCGCACTCCGTGCCGGCCGGGCATGCGGTGCTGTCGCTCGCGTCGGTGGGTGGCGAGCACACGCCGCCGTTGCTGGTGGACCTGCGCACCTGACACGGCAGGACGTGTCCGGCGCGAAGCTCACAGGCCCGTAACCCACGCACCCGTACGCCCTGGCAGAATCGAGGTATGCCGTTCATACGGGACGGCGAAAAACTCGCCAGCCCCACACCTTCTGCCGAAAGCCCGCGGTCCCATGCCGGTCACCCTTGCCTCGCTCGTCCAGCACTCCGCGCTGAAGCTGGCCGTGCGTGCCGGGGAGGACCGTCTCGACACGCCGGTGCGCTGGGCGCACGCCAGTGAGCTCGCCGACCCCGTGCCGTACATGGAGGGCGGGGAACTGCTCCTCGTCACCGCGATGACGCTGGACGCCGCCGACCACGAGGCGATGCGGCGGTATGTGCGGCGGCTGGCCGGAGCGGGAGTCGTCGGGCTCGGCTTCGCCGTAGGGGTCAACTACGACGACATCCCCGAGGCGCTGCTCGAGGCGGCCCGGGCGGAGGACTTCCCGCTGCTCGAGGTTCCCCGGCGCACGCCCTTCCTCGCCATCAGCAAAGCCGTGTCCGCCGCCATGGCGGCGGACCAGTACCGGGCCGTCACCGCGGGCTTCGAGGCCCAGCGGGAGCTGACCCGGGCCGCACTCGCGGAAGGCCCGGCCGCCCTGCTCGCCAGGCTCGCGGCGCACGTCGACGGCTGGGCCGCGCTCTACGACGCGTCCGGCGCCGTCGTCGCCGCCGCGCCCGACTGGGCCGGCCGGCGCGCGGCCCGGCTCACCTCCGACGTCGAGCGACTGCGCGAGCGGCCCGCGCCCGCGAGCGCGGTCGTCGGGGGGACGGACGACCGCGTCGAGCTGCAGTCGCTGGGCACCGGACGGCGGGTGCGGGGAGCGCTGGCCGTGGGTACGGGCGCCGCGCTCGGGACCGCGGAGCGCTACGCCGTGCACTCCGCGATCGCGCTGCTGACCCTCACGACGGAGCGTTCACGCTCGCTGCAGGCGGCCGAGCAGCGCCTCGGCGCGGCGGTGCTGCGGATGATGCTCTCTGGGCAGCCCGACCACGCCAGGGCGGTCGCCGGGGATCTGTACGGAGGACTCCTCGACGCACCCTTCCGCCTGCTGATCGCCGAGCGGGCCGGTGAGCAGGACCCGGAGGCCGAGCACCCCGTGCACGCCTTCGCCGAGTTCCTGGAGGCGGCGGCGTCCCGGTCCGGTGAGACGGTGCTGACCGTCCCCGAGGGCGACGACCGGCTGGTCGTCCTCGCCGCCGACGGCGGTGCCGTCGTGACCGCCTGCGAGTCCTCGACGGAGCGCGAGGCCGAGGAGGCGGGCATCGTGGTGGGCATGTCCGCCCCGACCGGCCCGATCGCGGCCGCGGCGGCGTACAAACAGGCCGAACAGGCGCTCTCCGTCGCCCGTCGCCGTGGTCGCGCCCTCGTGGAGCACGAGGATCTCGCCGCGGGCTCCGTACTGCCGCTGCTCGCCGACGACGCCGTACGTGCCTTCGCCGACGGCATGCTCCGGGCCCTGTACGAGCACGACGCGACAGGCCGCGGCGATCTCGTTGCCTCGCTGCGCGCCTGGCTCTCCCGCCACGGCCAGTGGGACGCGGCCGCCGCCGACCTGGGCGTCCACCGCCACACCCTGCGCTACCGCATGCGCCGCGTGGAAGAGATCCTCGGCCGTTCCCTGGACGACCCCGACGTGCGCATGGAGCTGTGGCTGGCGCTCAAGGCGACGGCGGGATCGGCTGCCGGCACGTCGACCGAGTAGGAACACCGCCGGGACGAGAAGAATTTTCCGCTTCGCTGCCCGAAGTCGGGCAGAAATCCTGGAGTTTGATCGCTGAAGTCCTTAGGGTCCTGCCTCGTGATCTCCACTGACGGGGAGGCGCCCGCCGCCCGTCCGCGAGACGAGGACGAGAAGGACCGATGACTCAACCTGCTCCCCGTACAGGAACCCCTGCGGCCGAGGCCGCGTTCACCGAAGTCGTCACGGACGCGCCAGGACGCCGGATATCCGGAGCCGTCTGGGCCGCGCTCGCCATCGTGTACGTCGTCTGGGGGTCGACGTATCTCGGGATCCGCATCGTCGTCGAGACGATGCCCCCGTTCCTGTCCGCCGGCGGCCGTTTCATCACCGCCGGACTGATCCTCGCGGCGATCATCGCCTGGCGGCGCGGACTCTCCGCGCTGCGGGCGAGCCGGGCGCAGCTCGCCTCCGCCGCGGTCGTCGGCCTGCTGCTCCTCCTCGGCGGCAACGGGCTCGTCGTCCTCGCCGAGACCGCCGTGCCCTCCGGACTCGCCGCGCTCCTCGTCGCCGTCGTCCCCGCCTGGGTCGTGGTGCTGCGCAGGGTCTTCGGCGAACGGCCCGGAATCGGTGCCTACAGCGGGGTACTTCTCGGGCTCGCCGGCCTCGCCGTACTGACCCTCCCCGGTCTGAGCGGCGACGTACGGCTCTGGGGTGTCCTCACCGTGATCGCGGGGACCGTCATGTGGTCGGTCGGCTCCTTCTCCTCCGCCCGTATCCCGATGCCCGCCAACCCCTTCGCCGCGAGCGCGTACGAAATGATGGCGGGCGGCATCGGCTGTCTCCTGGTCGGGCTCGGCAGGGGAGAGCAGTACGGTTTCGCGCTCGGCGAGGTCTCCGCCCGCTCCTGGACCGCTCTGGCCTACCTCGTCGTCTTCGGCTCGCTGATCGCGTTCACGGCGTACGCCTGGCTGCTGCACTCCGCGCCGCTCTCGCTCGTCGCCACGTACGCGTACGTCAACCCGGTCGTCGCCGTCCTCCTCGGCGCGCTCGTCCTGAACGAGCGGCTGACCTGGCCGATTGCCGTCGGCGGCGCCGTCGTCGTGATGGGCGTCGGTCTCATCGTCAGCACGGAACGCCGTCGCTGACCTGCGCACGAGCCACGCACGCGCCAAAGCGGCAGGACCACGGCGCCGACCACTCCACCCCGGACAAACGCCATCGCGGACGAATCGCCCTACCGTTTGGGAAGAAGACACCGCACTACTTCTGAAGGGCCGGGACACGCACATGACTTCCACCCACGCCTTCTGGCTCGCCGGCCGCCAGGCCACCGGCGAGACGACCTTCGACGTCACGTCCCCCTGGGACGGACGGGTGGTCGGCACGGTCTCCGTACCGACCGACGCCCAGGTGGAGGAGGCCGTCGCCGCCGCGCATGCCGTCGTGGACGAGTTCGCGGCGACCCCGGCCCATGTCCGTGCCGCCGCTCTGGACCATGTGTCGAAGCGTCTGGCCGAGCGCACAGAGGAGATCGCCCAGCTGATCTCCGCCGAGAACGGCAAGCCCATCAAGTGGGCCCGCGGTGAGGTCGGCCGTGCCGTGTCCGTCTTCCGCTTCGCCGCAGAGGAGGCCCGCCGTTTCAACGGCGGCGAGGCCCAGCGCCTCGACACCGACGCGGGAGGCCAGGGCCGTCTCGCGCTCACCCGCCGCTTCCCGAAGGGTGTCGTCCTCGGCATCGCGCCGTTCAACTTCCCGCTGAACCTGTGCGCCCACAAGATCGCCCCGGCCATCGCCGTCGGCGCGCCGATCATCCTCAAGCCGGCGCCCGCGACCCCGCTCTCCGGCCTCGTCCTCGGTGAGCTGCTCGCCGAGACCGAGCTGCCGGCCGGCTCCTGGTCCGTCCTGCCGGTGCTCAACGAGTCCATGCCCGCCCTGGTCAAGGACGAGCGCCTGCCGGTGATCTCCTTCACCGGCTCGGACAAGGTCGGCTACGCCATCCAGGAATCCGTGCCGCACAAGCACTGCACCCTGGAGCTCGGCGGCAACGGCGCCGCCGTCGTCCTCGACGACTGGTCCTCCGAGGAGGACCTGGACTGGGCCGCGACCCGGATCGCGACCTTCTCCAACTACCAGGGCGGCCAGTCCTGCATCTCCGTCCAGCGCGTCATCGCCGACGCGTCGGTCTACGACCGGCTCGTCCCGAAGATCGTCGCCGCGGTCGAGCGGCAGGGCACCGGCGACCCGTCCGACGACGCGACCGACGTCGGCCCGCTCGTCAGCGAGGACGCGGCCAAGCGGGTCGAGTCCTGGGTCGACGAGGCGGTCTCCGGCGGCGCGAAGGTCCTCACGGGCGGCAGGCGCGACGGAGCGGCGTACGCCCCGACCGTCATCGCCGACCTGCCGGCCGACGCGACCCTCGCCTGCGAGGAGGTCTTCGGCCCGGTTCTGACCCTGCACCGCGTCGACGGCGAGGGCGAGGCCTTCGCCGAGGTCAACAACTCCAAGTTCGGCCTGCAGACCGGTGTCTTCACGCACGACCTGCAGACCGCGTTCCGCGCCCACCGCGCACTCGAGGTCGGCGGCGTGATCGTCGGCGACGTCCCGTCCTACCGCGCCGACCAGATGCCGTACGGCGGCGTCAAGCAGTCCGGCGTGGGCCGCGAGGGCGTCAAGTACGCGATGGACGACTACACCTACGAGCGCGTGCTCGTCCTGACCGGACTGGCCCTCTAGGACCACCCGAACCGACGGCCGGAGCCCACTGTGCGGGGGCTCCGGCCGTCGTCCTGTGTCCCGATGAACACGTTTGCATCCGATACACCCGGGTGCGCCGCAGGACTGGTGAGGTGGTCCCGGATCGGGTAGATACGGACGAGTAGCACCGCGCGGTAGCTCCGTGCGGCCGCCCCCGACGAAGCGGCGAGGTGAGTCCCTCATGTCCGCACCATCCAAACCGCAACCGGCACCCAAGGTCTCCGAGCGGGAAGCCCGGCAGGTCGCCGAGGCCGCGCGCGAGCAGGGCTGGCGAAAGCCCAGCTTCGCCAAGGAACTGTTCCTGGGCCGCTTCCGGCTCGACCTGATCCATCCCCACCCGATGCCCTCCCCCGAGGACGTCCAGCGCGGCGAGCAGTTCCTCGCCAAGCTGCGCGACTTCTGCGAGACGAGGATCGACGGCGCCCTCATCGAGCGCGAGGCCCGGATCCCCGACGCGGTGATCAACGGTCTCAAGGACCTCGGCGCCCTGGGCATGAAGATCGACCCCAAGTACGGCGGTCTGGGCCTCACCCAGGTGTACTACAACAAGGCCCTGGCCCTCGTCGGCTCCGCCAGCCCGGCCGTGGGCGCGCTGCTCTCCGCCCATCAGTCCATCGGCGTACCGCAGCCGCTGAAGATCTTCGGCACGCAGGAGCAGAAGGACGCGTTCCTGCCGAGGTGCGCACGTACGGACATCACCGCGTTCCTGCTCACCGAGCCGGACGTGGGCTCCGACCCCGCCCGCCTGGCGACCATGGCCGTGCCGGACGGCGACGACTACATCCTCGACGGCGTCAAGCTCTGGACGACCAACGGTGTCGTCGCCGACCTCCTCGTCGTCATGGCCCGGGTGCCGAAGTCCGAGGGCCACAAGGGCGGCATCACCGCCTTCGTCGTCGAAGCGGCGTCCCCGGGCATCACGGTCGAGAACCGCAACGCCTTCATGGGCCTGCGCGGCATCGAGAACGGCGTCACCCGCTTCCACCAGGTCCGGGTCCCGGCCGCGAACCGCATCGGCCCCGAGGGCGCGGGCCTGAAGATCGCCCTGACCACGCTCAACACCGGTCGGCTCTCGCTGCCGGCGATGTGCGTGGGTGCGGGCAAGTGGTGCCTGAAGATCGCCCGCGAATGGTCGGCCGTACGCGAGCAGTGGGGCAAGCCGGTGGCCAGGCACGAGGCCGTCGGCTCGAAGATCTCCTTCATCGCGGCGACCACCTTCGCGCTGGAGGCCGTGGTCGACCTCTCGTCCCAGATGGCCGACGAGGACCGCAACGACATCCGGATCGAAGCGGCGCTCGCCAAGCTGTACGGCTCCGAGATGGCCTGGCTGATGGCCGACGAACTGGTCCAGATCCGTGGCGGCCGCGGCTTCGAGACAGCCGATTCGCTTGCCGCGCGCGGCGAGCGCGCGGTGCCGGCCGAGCAGATGCTGCGCGATCTGCGGATCAACCGGATCTTCGAGGGCTCGACCGAGATCATGCATCTGCTGATCGCCCGTGAGGCGGTCGACGCGCATCTCGCCGTCGCCGGCGACATCATCGACCCCGAGAAGTCCCTCGGCGACAAGGCCAGGGCAGGCGCCCAGGCGACGGCCTTCTATGCCCGCTGGCTGCCGAAGCTCGTGGCCGGGCCGGGCCAGCTTCCGCGCTCCTACGCCGAGTTCCACCGCAGCGGCGTCGCCGACCTCTCCACCCATCTGAGGTACGTGGAACGGGCCTCGCGCAAGCTCGCCCGCTCCACGTTCTACGGCATGTCGCGCTGGCAGGGCCGTATGGAGACCAAGCAGGGCTTCCTCGGCCGGGTCGTCGACATCGGCGCGGAGCTGTTCGCGATGAGCGCGGCGTGCGTACGGGCCGAGCACCTGCGGCTGACCGGTGACCACGGCCGCGAGGCCTACCAACTCGCCGACGCGTTCTGCCGGCAGTCCCGCATCCGCGTCGAGGAACTGTTCGGCCGTCTGTGGAGCAACACGGACGACCTCGACCGCAAGATGGTGAACGGCGTCCTCTCGGGCATCTACACCTGGCTCGAGGAAGGCGTCATCGACCCCAGCGACGAGGGCCCCTGGATCGCGGACGCCACCCCTGGCCCCGCGAAACGGGAGAACCTCCACCGGCCCGTCCGCTGACGGCCGCTGCGCCAGAGGTGCGGGGTGCCGGTACGCCGGGCCCCGCACCTCGGCACGTCCGCACCGCGCACCTCCCCGGCTCCCCGCCTCCCACCAGGACTTCGCAGCCCTTCTCGACCGCAACCAGGTCGCAACCCGTACTCCGTGACTCCTGCCGTTCCATGCACCACAATCGTGCGGCGATCACCATCAACAAAGAAGCGGGGCAGGGATGTTCGGGGCGGGGAGCCAGGAGAGCCAGGGGAAGCGGAGCGGTTGGGCACGGGGGGCGGCCCGGCCTGAGCGGCTGATCCGCCGCGCCGCCGCCGTCGCCCTCGCCGGTGCCGTACTCACCGGCACCGCCGCCTGCGGCGGCAGCGACGACGACAGGCCCGGCGACAAGGGCACGCGCGGGACCGCGCCCACCAAGGCCCCGGGTGCTGCGGTCCCCGGCGCCCTCACCGAGCAGCAGCTCACCGCCGTCGCGTTCACCGACGGCGAGAAGGTGGGCAGGTACACCGCGTCCGACTACACCCTCGGCGCCCCTCTCGGAGAGGACTACAGGGCCGACCCCGCCGGCTGCCAGCCGCTGGTCAGCCTTGCCGAGGGCGCCACCCCGTACACCCCCGCGGCAGAAGTCCACCGCAAGGTCGACGTCCCCGACGAGATGACCGGCACCACGGTCGCCGTACAGCTGCGCAGCTACGGAACGAAGGCCGCCACCGAGGTCATGAAGGCTCTCGGCAAGGCCGGCAAGGAGTGCGCCGGCGGGTTCACCGAGATCCGTGCCATTGCGAAGGCGAAGTATCTGAAGGTGGAGCCGGCCAAGGCCCCGGCCGTCGGCGACGAGTCGAAGGCCTACCGCTTCACGATCCTCGATGTGAAGGGGAAGCTGAAGCTGTACGAGTACCTCACCGTCGTCCGCTCCGGCTCCACCACGCTCTCCTTCCGCGCCGAGATCACGGACACCAAGGACATCGGGGGAGTGCCGGAGGAAGTGATCACGGCCCAGTGGGAGAAGTTCTCGGCGGAGCACGACAAGGGCGCATAGGGACACCCTGTCCGGCCGCACAGCGGATGCGGCAACAATGGGGGGCATGAGCGACAGCCCATCCCCCCTCGCCGACCCGCACATCGCCTTCGATCCGGCCGAAGGCCGCCGGGACGTCGTCGTCCTCGGCTCCACCGGGTCCATCGGCACCCAGGCCATCGACCTGGTCCTGCGCAATCCCGACCGCTTCCGCGTCACCGCACTCTCCGCCGCGGGCGGCCGGGTCGGGCTGCTCGCCGAACAGGCGCACCGACTGCGGGTGCGTACCGTCGCCGTCGCGCGCGAGGACGCCGTCCCCGAGCTCCACGACGCCCTGCGGGAGCGGTACGGGACGGGCGAGCCGCTCCCCGAGATCGTCGCCGGACCCGGCGCGGCGACCGAGGTCGCCGCGTCCGACTGCCACACCGTGCTGAACGGCATCACCGGGTCCATCGGTCTCGCGCCCACGCTCGCCGCCCTCGAGGCGGGCCGCACCCTCGCACTCGCCAACAAGGAGTCGCTGATCGTCGGTGGCCCCCTGGTCAAGGCGCTCGCGAAGCCCGGCCAGATCATCCCCGTCGACTCCGAGCACGCCGCCCTCTTCCAGGCCCTGGCGGCCGGTACCCGCGCCGACGTCCGCAAGCTCGTCGTGACCGCGTCCGGCGGCCCCTTCCGGGGCCGTACGAAGGCCGAGCTGGCCGACGTGACCCCCGCCGACGCCCTCGCCCACCCCACCTGGGCCATGGGCCCGGTGATCACGGTCAACAGCGCGACCCTCGTCAACAAGGGTCTGGAGGTGATCGAGGCGCACCTCCTCTACGACATCCCGTTCGAGAGGATCGAGGTCGTCGTCCACCCGCAGTCGTACGTCCACTCCATGGTGGAGTTCACGGACGGCTCGACGCTCGCCCAGGCGACCCCGCCGGACATGCGCGGCCCGATCGCCATCGGCCTCGGCTGGCCGCAGCGCGTGCCCGACGCGGCGCCCGCGTTCGACTGGACGAAGGCGTCCAGCTGGGAGTTCCTTCCCCTGGACACCGAGGCCTTCCCGGCCGTGGGACTCGCCCGGCATGTCGGGGAGCTGGGGGGCACGGCTCCGGCGGTGTTCAATGCCGCGAACGAGGAATGCGTGGACGCGTTTCTCGCGGGACGGCTGCCGTTCAACGGAATCATGGATACGGTCACGGCAGTCGTCGGCGAGCACCAGGGTGCGGGAACCTCGCTGACGGTCCCGGACGTCCTGGAAGCGGAGACCTGGGCCCGCGCCCGAGCCCGGGAACTGGCCGGTCGGACTGAACAGACAATGAAGGCAACAGCGGAGGCTCGCGCATGACGATTCTGTTGACGGTCCTCGGCATAGCGCTGTTCGCCGTCGGACTGCTCTTCTCCATCGCCTGGCACGAGCTCGGCCACCTCTCGACCGCCAAGCTCTTCGGCATCCGCGTGCCCCAGTACATGGTCGGCTTCGGCCCCACGATCTGGTCACGGCACAAGGGTGAGACGGAATACGGCATCAAGGCCATCCCGGCCGGCGGCTACATCCGCATGATCGGGATGTTCCCGCCGGGGGAGGACGGCCGGATCGAGGCCCGCTCCACCTCTCCCTGGCGCGGGATGATCGAGGACGCCCGCTCGGCGGCCTTCGAGGAGCTGAAGCCCGGCGACGAGACCCGGCTCTTCTACACGCGCAAGCCGTGGAAGCGCGTGATCGTGATGTTCGCGGGCCCGTTCATGAACCTGGTTCTCGCCGTCGCGATCTTCCTCGGTGTGCTGATGACCTTCGGCACGCCGACGCAGACGACCGAGGTGGCAGGCGTCCAGAAGTGCGTCATCGAGCAGAGCGAGAAGCGCGACAAGTGCGCCAAGGGCGACCCCGTGGGTCCCGCCCAGGCGGCCGGTCTCCGGGTGGGCGACCGGATCGTCGCGTTCAACGGGGTGCCGGTCAAGGACTGGGCCGACCTTTCCAACCGGATCCGCGCGACCATCGGCCCGGCCACCGTCACGGTCGACCGCGGTGGCGAGGAGAAGGTGCTCCAGGCCACGCTGGCGAAGAACCTGGTGGTCAGGAAGGACGCGGACGGGAACGTCGTGCCCGACGACTTCGTCCAGGCCGGCTACCTCGGCTTCGCGGCGAAGACCGAGATCGTGCCGCAGACCTTCGGGCAGTCCGCCAACCGCATGGGCGACATGATCGAAAGCGGCATCGACTCGATCATCTCGCTGCCGGCCAAGGTCCCGGACCTGTGGAACGCGGCCTTCGGCGACGGTGAACGCAAGGACGACTCGCCGGTCGGCGTCGTCGGTGCCGCGCGCATCAGCGGCGAGGTGCTGAACCTGGACGCGCCCACCGAGAACATCGTCGCCACGTTCCTGATGCTGCTCGCGGGCTTCAACCTGTCCCTGTTCCTGTTCAACATGCTGCCGTTGCTCCCGCTGGACGGCGGCCATATCGCAGGTGCGCTCTGGGAGTCCGTACGGCGCCATGTGGCCAGGCTGTTCCGGCGGCCCGACCCGGGTCCGTTCGACGTGGCGAAACTGATGCCGGTCGCCTATGTGGTGGCGGGGATCTTCGTCTGCTTCACGCTGCTCGTCCTGGTGGCCGACATTGTCAACCCGGTGAAAATCTCCTAGTAACGGGACGTTCAGAGTGGCCGGGCATGTTTGATGCCCGGCCACTCACTCATTGGGAGCCACGACCGGCGTGGTGTGCCCGGGCCAAGGCCCGTGGCGTAACCTCAAGGGCTGGAGCCCGCCGATCTCGGGACCTCGATCCACACCTTGGGGTTGCACAGCAGATGACCGCGATTTCTCTCGGAATGCCGTCCGTTCCGACCAAGCTCGCCGACCGGAGGATCAGCCGCAAGATCCAGGTGGGCTCGGTCGCCGTCGGCGGAGACGCTCCCGTGTCCGTGCAGTCGATGACGACGACGCGGACCTCGGACATCGGCGCGACCCTGCAGCAGATCGCCGAGCTGACGGCGTCGGGCTGCCAGATCGTCCGGGTCGCCTGCCCCACCCAGGACGACGCCGACGCGCTCGCCACGATCGCCAGGAAGTCGCAGATCCCCGTGATCGCCGACATCCACTTCCAGCCGAAGTACGTCTTCGCCGCCATCGACGCCGGCTGTGCGGCGGTCCGGGTCAACCCCGGCAACATCAAGCAGTTCGACGACAAGGTCAAGGAGATCGCGCGCGCCGCAAAGGACGCGGGCACCCCGATCCGCATCGGCGTGAACGCCGGCTCGCTCGACGCCCGGCTGCTGAAGAAGTACGGCAAGGCCACCCCCGAGGCGCTCGTCGAGTCCGCGCTGTGGGAGGCGTCGCTCTTCGAGGAGCACGGCTTCCAGGACATCAAGATCTCGGTCAAGCACAACGACCCCGTCGTCATGGTCAACGCCTACCGTCAGCTGGCCGCCCAGTGCGACTACCCGCTGCACCTCGGCGTCACCGAGGCCGGGCCCGCCTTCCAGGGCACCATCAAGTCCGCCGTCGCCTTCGGCGCCCTCCTCAGCGAGGGCATCGGCGACACCATCCGGGTCTCGCTCTCCGCGCCGCCGGCCGAGGAGGTCAAGGTCGGCATCCAGATCCTGGAGTCGCTCAACCTC
This sequence comes from Streptomyces sp. NPDC057445, assembly GCF_042802855.1. NCBI lineage: Bacteria > Bacillati > Actinomycetota > Actinomycetes > Kitasatosporales > Streptomycetaceae > Streptomyces > Streptomyces sp. NPDC057445. The sequence goes on from NZ_JBHVDH010000004.1 coordinate 437,544, forward strand.
CGCCAGCGCCGCCTCGAGATCGTCTCCTGCCCCTCCTGCGGCCGTGCCCAGGTCGACGTCTACAAGCTCGCGGACCAGGTCAGCGCCGGCCTCGAGGGCATGGAGGTTCCGCTGCGCGTCGCCGTCATGGGCTGCGTCGTCAACGGGCCCGGCGAGGCCCGCGAGGCCGACCTCGGCGTCGCCTCCGGCAACGGCAAGGGCCAGATCTTCGTCAAGGGCGAGGTCATCAAGACCGTGCCCGAGTCGAAGATCGTCGAGACCCTGATCGAGGAGGCCATGAAGATCGCCGAGCAGATGGAGAAGGACGGCGTCGCCTCGGGCACTCCGTCCGTCATCGCCTCCGGCGAGGACTCGGTCTCCGTCGGCTGACACACCACTTTCCGCCAGGGACCGGCCTCCAGCAGGGGTCCGGTCCCTGCTCGCATGCGGTGCCGCCGGACATCTCCGGGTACAGTGCGGAGATCAGCAGACCAGGCCGTGACCGGTGCCGACCTGGCACGCGGCGAGCGCGGGCAGGATCACATCCGCCCTGAAGGAGTGTTGGAGCGGCCCTCGTGTTGACGCAGACCACCACCCGGGTGCTCGAACCCGGAGATCTCGGCGCCGCGCTCGCCGTCCTCGAGAGCGAGCCCGTCCACAATGCCTTCGTCACCTCCCGCGTCCAGGTCGCCGGGCTCGACCCGTGGCGCCTCGGTGGCGAGATGTGGGGCTGGTACGAGGACGGACGGCTCCGATCGCTCTGCTACTCCGGAGCCAACCTCGTCCCGATCTGCGCGACGCCCGACGCCGTCCGTGCCTTCGCCGACCGCGCCCGCAGGACCGGCCGCCGCTGCTCCTCCATCGTCGGCCCCGCCGAACCCACCGGTCTGCTGTGGCGGCTGCTCGAGCCCAGCTGGGGACCGGCCCGCGAGGTCCGCGCCCACCAGCCCCTGATGGTCACTGAGGCGATGCCCCCGGACGTCGCTCCCGACCCCTACGTCCGCCGCATCCGCAAGGACGAGATGGAAGTGATCATGCCCGCCTGCGTGGCCATGTTCACCGAGGAGGTCGGCGTCTCCCCGCTCGTGGGCGACGGTGGCCTGCTCTACCAGGCACGGGTCGCCGAGCTGGTCGGCTCCGGGCGCTCCTTCGCCCGTATCGACGACGGCAAGGTCATCTTCAAGGCCGAGATCGGCGCGGCCACCCCTCAGGCCTGCCAGATCCAGGGAGTCTGGGTCGCCCCCGAATTCCGCGGCCGAGGGCTCTCCGAGACCGGTATGGCCGCGATCCTCCGCTACGCCCTCACCGATGTGGCGCCCGTCGTCAGCCTGTACGTCAACGACTTCAACACAGCCGCTCGTGCGGCGTACCACCGCGTCGGTTTCCGCGAGGTGGGCGCCTTCACGAGCGTGCTGTTCTGACCAGATCGGGGCCAAGTAGGGTGCCCGCCATGGAACAGGATGTCGCCGTCGGACCCGCCAACCTCGCAGCCCGCGTGGACGACGCGCTCGCCGTGCAGGCTCTCGCCTTCGGGCTCAGCGAGGACGAGATCGCGATCCGACGTCACATCGTGCTGCGGCACCTGCTCTACCCGGGCGCCTGCGCCTTCGGTGCGACGACCTCAGAGGGCAGACTCGTCGGTTTCGTCTACGGCATGCCGAACGACCGCACCCACTGGTGGTCCACCGTCGTCGAGCCGTACCTCCGCAGAGGCGGCTACGACCACTGGCTCGACGACTCCTTCGTCATCACCGAGCTCCACGTTCACCCCGCGTACCAGGGCCGGGGCATCGGCCGCACCCTGATCACCACCATCACGGACGGCGCCGCCCAGCCCCGCTCGATCCTCTCCGCGATCGACGTCGAGAGCCCGGCGCGCGGGCTCTACCGGACCTTGGGGTACCAGGACCTGGCCCGCCAGGTTCTCTTCCCCAGCGCACCCAAGCCGTACGCGGTGATGGGGGCGCCGCTGCCGCTGCGGCGGGGGAACTGATTTCCACCCTCCGGGATCGCCCGGCTAACCTCCTGCACATCACCCTTTCTTGTACGCAGGAGATAACCCATGGCAGCCCAGGTCCAGCGCATGTCCCGTCTGATGGTCAAGACACTGCGCGACGACCCGGCCGACGCCGAGACGCTCAGCCACAAGCTCCTGGTCCGCGCCGGCTATGTCCGCCGTAACGCCGCCGGCATCTGGAGCTGGCTGCCGCTGGGCATGCGCGTGCTGGAGAACGTCGCCCGCGTCGTGCGCGAGGAGATGGACGCGATCGGCGCGCAGGAGGTCCTGCTGCCCGCGCTGCTGCCGAAGGAGCCGTACGAGGCCACCGGGCGCTGGGAGGAGTACGGCGCCGAGCTGTTCCGCCTGAAGGACCGCAAGGGCGCGGACTATCTTCTCGGCCCCACGCACGAGGAGATCTTCACCCAGCTGGTGAAGGACCAGTGCACCTCGTACAAGGACCTGCCGGTCATCCTCTACCAGATCCAGACGAAGTACCGCGACGAGGCGCGTCCGCGCTCGGGTATCCTGCGCGGCCGTGAGTTCCAGATGAAGGACTCGTACTCCTTCGACACCTCCGACGAAGGCCTGGCGGAGTCCTACCGGCTCCACCGCGAGGCCTACATCAAGATCTTCCAGCGTCTGGGGCTGGAGCACCGCATCGTCTCCGCCGTGTCCGGCGCGATGGGCGGCTCGGCGTCCGAGGAGTTCCTCGCCCCGGCGCCCGCGGGCGAGGACACCTTCGTGTACTGCCCCTCGTGCGACTACGCCGCCAACACCGAGGCGGTCACTTTCGCTCTGAAGCCGGCCGAGGAGGAGCACGGACCGGTCGAGGAGCTGGACACCCCCGACACGCCCACCATCGAGACGCTCGCCGAGCACCTCGGGGTCCCCGCGTCCACCACCCTCAAGAACCTCCTGGTCAAGGTGGACGGCGAGATCGTCGCCGTCGGCGTCCCCGGCGACCGCGAGGTCGACCTCGGCAAGCTCACCGACCACCTCGCCCCGGCCACCGTCGAGCTGGTCACCGCGGAGGACTTCGAGGGCCGCCCCGACCTGGTCCGCGGCTACGTCGGTCCCCAGGGCCTGGAGAAGGTCCGCTACATCGCCGACCCGCGCATCGCCCCGGGCACGGCGTGGGTCACCGGCGCGAACAAGCCGGACACCCACGCGCGGAACGTCGTCTGCGGGCGTGACTTCGAGGTCGACGACTACCTCGACGTGGTCGTGGTCGAGAACGGGGACCCCTGCCCGTCCTGCGGGACCGGGCTGAAGCTCGACCGCGCGATCGAGATCGGTCACATCTTCCAGCTGGGCCGCAAGTACGCGGACGCCTTCCAGCTCGACGTGCTGGGCCAGAACGGCAAGCCGGTACGCGTGACCATGGGCTCCTACGGCATCGGCGTCTCGCGCGCGGTGGCGGCGCTGGCCGAGCAGCACGCCGACGACCAGGGGCTCTGCTGGCCGCGCGAGATCGCCCCGGCGGACGTCCATGTCGTCGCCGCGGGGAAGGCGCTCCAGACCGAGCTGGCGCTCGACGTCGCGGAGCAGCTCGGCGCGGCGGGCGCGCGTGTCCTGGTCGACGACCGCGCGGGGGTCTCCCCGGGCGTGAAGTTCACCGACGCGGAGCTCATCGGTGTCCCGACGATCCTGGTCGCGGGTCGCCGCTCGGCGGAGGGAATCGTGGAGCTGAAGGACCGCCGCACGGGCGCCCGCGAGGAGCTCCCGGTCGCCGAGGCCATCGCCCGCGTCCTGGCCTGACCCCGCGGGTCCGCTGCGCGGTGCGGGTGCGTGGTTGGCCTCTGCCGTGATGTTGGCCGGGGTGTCCGTCCTCAAGCGCCGGACGGGCTGGGTTCACGGGGTTGGCCGGGTCCGTGACTGCGGCCGGGGTGTCCGTCCTCAAGCGCCGGACGGGCTTGGGCGGGGGCTGTGGGTGGGTGGTGGGGCGGGGCCCCTCCGGGCTCGACTCCTCGGGGACGGCGGGTTACCGCTCACCTCAGGGGCGTCCGGTGGTTCCGCCGTCCCCTGCGGGGCCGACCCTGCACGGCCCCGCCCCGGGGCGTGTTGCCGACTGCCCCCGGTGGGGGGTTCACCCGACACACGGCGTTCGGCCCCCACCCCTGGGCACGAGGGGGGGCCGTGGAGGGGTCGTGTCCGGGACACTAAAGCGTGATTTGTGGCGCGGCGCGGGCGCTGTCCTTTGAGGTGCTGGTCAGCGCGCCGTAAATCATGCCGTCCCGGATGGGAGCCCCGGAACGGCCCCCAACGTCAGCCACCCGGTCCGGGCCGACCCCGTACACCTGAGCCCGTCCGGCGCTTGAGGACGGACACACCGGCCATCAACACGGCACAGGCCAACCCCGACAACCACACCCGCACCGGACCCCTACCGCTCCCCGGTCACAGCCACGCCGCGAACTCCAGCGTCGTCTCCGCCTCGCCGACGCGGCCCGCGACCATCGCCCGTGTGCCCGACTCCACCGCGCGGAAAAGCGTCCAGCCCCGCAGCCGGTCCGGATCGACGTCCAGGGAGTCCGCCAGCCGGTTCACCCGCCGCCTCGCGGCCGACGCGCCGGCCGTGGTCGCGATCAGGTCCTCCACGCGGTCGCGGGCCAGCCGGGCCAGGTCGTACGCGCGCTCGCCGACGACGGGCTCAGGCCCGACCGCCAGCCATGGGGAACGGTCGCCCCCGAGGATCTTGCTCTGGCGGAAGTTGCCGTGGAGCAGGAGACGCTCCGGGGACGGGACCGCAGTCAGCTCCTCCCGTGCCTCCAGCGCCGCGGCCACCAGCGCCGGTGGCGCCGAGTCCGCACGCGCCGCAAGAGCGCCGGCCTGCTGCTCCGTACGCTCGGCCACCGACTCGAAGGGATGCCCGGCAGGCGGCTCGACCCACAGCCTGCGCACCGTCCCCGTCGCCTCCAGGAGTGCTTTCGACTCCGGCAGCGACCGCGCCGACACCTCGGGATGCAGGCGTTCCAGGACCAGGGTCCCTTCGGACGCCCCGAGCAGCCGCACCGCACCGAACCCGTTCCAGTGCTCCAGCGCGGCCCGTTCCCGCTCGGATCCCGCGGCGGGCGGGACGAGCTTCAGCGCCGCGGGTGAGCCGTCCTGCCGCCGCACCAGGACGACCAGGCTGCTCCTTCCACCGGGCGCCATCACCCGTTCGACGTTCAGTCCGTGACGGGCGACCGCCTCTTCGAGGAGCTTGGGCAGTTGTCCGAGCCAGTCGCTCTCGCCGAGCGCCCGCACCAGACGCTGGGGCGGTTCAAAACCCATACGTGCGTTGTTCCCTTTCACTGCCCGGTCGCCCGCTCGGCGAGCCCCGGAAAGGCTACGCCGGTGCCACGCCAGCGCACGGCCCGTACCGCCGCCTCGCGCAGCGCCCCCGCGGCCTCCCGCCGCAACGGGCCCGCCGCGGCGCGTACGAGGTCGGAGTAGACGCCCGCGACCCGGTCCTCCAGGACTGCGGCGAGCCGCGCCGCCGCGGCCGCGTCCGGCACCGGGAACGGCAGGGCGTACGCGGCGTCCGCCACCACGGGCTCGCCGCCGAGGTCACGGACCGTCCGCTCCAGCGCGTCGCGCCGGGACCGGTGCGACGCGTACGCGGCCGTGGCCTCGCCCCGCCGGTCCGCGCCCACCCGGCCGCCGACGACGCCGTACCCGTACACAGCGGCATGCTCCGCGGCGAGCGCGGCCTGAGCTGCGTTCAGGGCGCTCATGAGCGGGCCCCTTTCGTCAGCAGGTACGCGTGCACGGCTCCGGCGGCGGCGACCGATGCCAGCAGCCTGGCGTACTCCGGCGGCGCGCCGACCAGCGCGGCCGTGTGCGCGTCGGCCGTACTCCTTTCGGCAGCGGCGAGTCCCCTCACGGCGGCAGCGGCAGCGGCAGCGGCAGCGTCGGCGTCGGCGTCGGCATCGGCATCGGCATCGGCGGGTGCGTGGGGCTCGGAGGCCGCATTGGTCGCAGAGGCTCCGGGGCTCGGGGGCTCTGACGCCTTCGGGCTCGTGGCTCCAGGGGCCGCCACCGGTGCCAGCGCCTCGACGTGCCGCGCCACTACCGCCCGCAAGGGCGCCAGCCGCGGCGCCAGCTCCGGATGAGCCTTCAGGACCGCGTCGTACCGCAGGAGCAGCGCGGCGCTCACCGCCGTGCTCCGCCGCCGCAGCGCGGTCTCCGCCGAGACGGAACCCGGCGCTGTGCGGCGCCTTGCCGGCGTGGCCTCCGACGAGCACCCGGCCAGTGCGGCGGCAGCGGCCGCCGCACTGGTTGCCATGAGCGCACGCCTGCGCGTCGTCCCCGTACGCTCCACGTGACCCGTCCGGGGCTCGTGGCTCCCGGCCCCGAGGAGTCCCCGGTCGGCCCCGGTCAGGCCGGCCTCGCCGGCCCCGTCACGCGCATCTGCCGCGCTGTCGTCGGTCGGCACGGCTCCGCCATGTCTCCCTCCTCCGCCCTGCATCTGCACGTGTCAGACCCCGCTCCCTGGTCCGGCCCGGTCCGCACGACAGGCCTTGCTGTGATCACCGCAGGCGAGCGTACCTGCGGGTCAGTCGAGGGTGGACGGCAACACCCCCCGGGACCGGATACCCTTTGTGCTGACACACGACGAAACCCACAACAGCACACGCGGCCGAGGAGTCACCCGGATGAGCACCACCCAGAGCGAGAGGCTGCGCGGACTGCTCGAACCGCTCGTCAGCGCCGCGGATCTGGATCTGGAAGAGATTGAGCTTTCCCGGGCCGGCCGCCGCCGTGTACTCCGGGTCGTCGTGGATTCCGAGGACGGTGTCGATCTCGACGCCTGCGCCGAGCTGAGCCGTGTCATCTCCGACAAGCTCGACGAGACCGACGCCATGGGCGAGGGCGAGTACCAGCTCGAAGTGACGTCGCCAGGCGCCGAGCGCCCGCTCAGGGAACACCGTCATTACGTACGTGCCAAGGGCCGGATGGCCAGGTTCCAGCTGACCACGCCGGAGGGGCAGCCGGCCGGTGAGCTGGTCGCACGGATCCTCGACCTGGACGACGAGGGCATCGACGTGGAGGTGCCGGGCGTGAAGGGGCGCAAGCCCACCGCTCGCCGCATCGCCTTCGACGAGATCGCCAAGGCGCGCGTCGAGATCGAGTTCAACCGCAAGGACAAGAAGGAAGAGGAGGCGTAGCCGTGGACATCGACGTGAAGCTCCTGAGGGGCTTGGCACAGGAGAAGGAGATTGCCTTCGACCTGTTGGTCGACGCGATCGAGTCGGCCCTCCTCATCGCCTACCACCGCACCGAGGGAAGCCGCCGCCACGCACGCGTCGTGCTCGACCGACAGTCCGGGCACGTGACCGTGTGGGCGAAGGAGGAGCCGTCCGAGCTCGAAGAGGGCCAGGAGCCCCGGGAGTTCGACGACACCCCGCACGATTTCGGCCGGATCGCGGCTTCCACCGCCCGCCAGGTCATCCAGCAGCGGCTGCGGGACGCCGAGAACGACGTGACTTTCGGTGAGTACGCCCGCCGCGAGGGCGATGTCGTCGCCGGTCAGGTCCAGCAGGGCAAGGACCCCAAGAACGTCCTGGTCCGGCTGGACGACAAGCTGGAGGCCATCCTGCCGGTGCAGGAGCAGGTTCCCGGCGAGGAGTACACGCACGGTCTGCGTCTGCGTACATATGTCGTGCGGGTGGCCAAGGGTGTCCGCGGTCCCTCCGTCACCCTGTCGAGGACGCACCCCAATCTGGTGAAAAAGCTCTTCGCCCTCGAGGTGCCCGAGATCGCCGACGGTTCGGTCGAGATCGCGGCCATCGCACGGGAGGCCGGGCACCGCACCAAGATCGCTGTGCGGTCGACGCGCAGCGGCCTCAACGCCAAGGGCGCCTGCATCGGGCCCATGGGCGGGCGGGTGCGCAACGTCATGGCCGAACTGCTCGGCGAGAAGATCGACATCGTGGACTGGTCCGACGATCCGGCCGAGATGGTCGCGAACGCGCTCTCGCCGGCCCGCGTCTCAAAGGTCGAGATCGTCGACCTCGGTGCCCGCTCCGCCCGGGTGACAGTGCCTGACTACCAGCTGTCACTGGCGATCGGCAAGGAGGGCCAGAACGCCCGCCTCGCCGCTCGTCTCACCGGCTGGCGGATCGACATCCGCCCGGACACCGAGCAGGCCCCTGAGCAGGCATCCGAGCAGGGCTGACGCCCCGGATCCCCGGGCGGACGGGGCCGTGGAACAGATCACGGCCCGTACTCGTTCGGACACGGGGAGAGCGCCACGGGTTTTGAGCCATCAACTGTTCGATTCTTGCCCCAAAGGGGTGAGGTCGCCACGGGGAGGTAGACTTAGTCGTGTCTGGTCGGACGCATGACCGCGCATGCCCTGAGCGAACCTGCGTGGGATGCCGGGAGCGAGCGGCCAAGAGCGATCTGCTGCGCATCGTGGCGGTCGAGGGCGTATGCGTCCCCGATCATCGCGGTACGCTGCCCGGCCGGGGTGCGTATGTGCACCCCGCCTCGGTCTGTCTCGACCTGGCGGTCCGGCGCCGGGCGTTCCCGAGGGCCCTCAGGCTCCAGGGACCGCTCGATACCGCGGACGTGAGCCGCGCCGTCGAACAGGCGGCAGCGCAGGCAGCACCGTAAGAAGTAGGAAAGCAGTACCGCACGGAACCCCATGCGGTCAGGTACCTCGCGAGTTGGAAGTAGGTCGAGATTGCGATGAGCACTCGATGAGTACGCGATGAGTACGCCCATGAAGTAGCAACGGTCCGGCGGTAACCCGGACCTAAAAGGAGCGAAGTGGCTAAGGTCCGGGTATACGAACTCGCCAAGGAGTTCGGCGTGGAGAGCAAGGTCGTCATGGCCAAGCTCCAAGAACTCGGTGAATTCGTCCGTTCGGCGTCCTCGACGATCGAGGCGCCGGTTGTACGCAAATTGACTGATGCTTTCCAGCAGGGCTCCGGGGCATCCCCCGCGAAGCGCGCTGCCGGAAAGCCCGCGGCGCCGCGCAAGGCGGCTCCCGCGAAGCCCGCCGCGCCCTCGCCGGCGCAGGCGGCACGTCCTGCTGGTCCCGCAACCCCCAAGCCTGGCGCACCGGCCCCCAAGCCGGCCGCTGCCGAGGCTCCCAAGACTGTTCCCGGGGCTCCGGCTCCCGGCCCGCGGCCGACTCCGGGCCCCAAGCCCCCGGCCGCTCCGAAGCCGGCTCCGGCCGCTCCGGCCGCGCCCGAGTTCACCGCGCCTCCGGCAGCTCCGGCCGCCGGTCCCCGGCCCGGTGCGACTCCCGGCCCTCGTCCTGCCGCCCGTCCGGGGCAGAGCGAGCGTGGCGGTGCCCGTCCGGGTGCCCCGCGTCCCGGTGGCGAGCGTCAGCCGCGTCCGGGCGGCGCCCGTCCCGCGGGTCCGCGTCCGGGCAACAACCCGTTCACCTCTGGTGGCTCCACCGGAATGGCGCGCCCGCAGGCGCCCCGTCCGGGCGGTGCCCCGCGTCCCGGTGGCCCCGGTGCTCCGGGTGGTCCGCGTCCGCAGGGCGCCGGTCAGGGCGGTCCCCGTCCGCAGGCCGGCCCCGGTGGTGCCCGCCCCACTCCGGGTGGCATGCCCCGTCCGCAGGCGCCCCGTTCCGCCGGTGGCCCCGGCGGCGGTCCCGGCGGTAACCGTCCGAACCCGGGCATGATGCCGCAGCGTCCCGCTGCCGGCCCGCGTCCCGGCCCTGGCGGCGGTGGCGGCCGTGGTCCCGGTGGCCCCGGCAGCCGTCCGGCCGGTGCCGGTCGTCCCGGTGGCGGCGGCGGCTTCGCCGGTCGTCCCGGTGGCGGTGGCGGCGGCGGTCGTCCCGGTGGCGGCGGCGGCTTCGCCGGTCGTCCCGGTGGCGGTGGCCCCGGCGGCGGTGGCGGTGGCTTCGGCGGTGGCCGACCCGGCTTCGGCGGACGTCCGGGTGGTCCCGGCGGCCGTGGTGGCACGCAGGGCGCCTTCGGCCGTCCCGGCGGCCCGGCCCGTCGTGGCCGCAAGTCGAAGCGGCAGAGGCGCCAGGAGTACGAGGCCATGCAGGCCCCGTCGGTCGGCGGTGTGATGCTGCCTCGCGGCAACGGCGAAGCCATTCGCCTGTCGCGCGGTGCTTCGCTCACCGACTTCGCGGAGAAGATCAACGCCAACCCGGCGTCGCTCGTCGCCGTGATGATGAACCTCGGCGAGATGGTCACCGCGACCCAGTCCGTCTCCGACGACACGCTGGTCATGCTGGCCGAGGAGATGAACTACACGGTCCAGATCGTCAGCCCGGAGGAGGAGGACCGCGAGCTTCTCGAGTCCTTCGACATCGAGTTCGGCGAGGACGAGGGCGGCGAGGAGTTCCTGGTCGCACGTCCGCCGGTGGTGACCGTCATGGGTCACGTCGACCACGGTAAGACCCGACTGCTGGACGCCATCCGCAAGACGAACGTCATCGCGGGTGAGGCCGGCGGCATCACGCAGCACATCGGTGCGTACCAGGTCTCCACCCAGGTCAACGAGGAAGACCGTCGCATCACCTTCATCGACACCCCGGGTCACGAGGCGTTCACCGCCATGCGTGCCCGTGGTGCGAAGTCCACCGACATCGCGATCCTCGTGGTGGCGGCGAACGACGGTGTGATGCCCCAGACGATCGAGGCGCTGAACCACGCCAAGGCGGCCGACGTGCCGATCGTGGTCGCGGTCAACAAGATCGACGTCGAGGGTGCGGACCCGACGAAGGTGCGCGGTCAGCTGACCGAGTTCGGCCTCGTGGCCGAGGAGTACGGCGGCGACACGATGTTCGTCGACATCTCCGCCAAGCAGGGTCTCAACATCGACTCCCTGCTCGAGGCCGTGGTCCTGACCGCGGACGCCTCGCTCGACCTGCGGGCCAACCCGGAGCAGGACGCGCAGGGCATCGCGATCGAGTCCCACCTCGACCGCGGCCGTGGTGCCGTCGCGACCGTCCTGGTCCAGCGAGGCACCCTGCGGGTCGGCGACACGATGGTGGTCGGCGACGCGTACGGCCGTGTCCGCGCGATGCTCGACGACAAGGGAGCCAACGTCGAGGAGGCGGGTCCGTCGACCCCCGTCCTCGTCCTGGGTCTCACCAACGTCCCGGGCGCCGGCGACAACTTCCTGGTCGTCGACGAGGACCGTACGGCCCGTCAGATCGCCGAGAAGCGTGCCGCCCGTGAGCGCAACGCCGCGTTCGCCAAGCGCACCCGCCGGGTGTCCCTCGAGGACCTCGACAAGGTGCTCAAGGCGGGCGAGGTCCAGCAGCTCAACCTCATCATCAAGGGCGACGCGTCCGGTTCGGTCGAGGCTCTCGAGTCCTCGCTGCTCCAGCTCGACGTCGGCGAAGAGGTCGACATCCGGGTTCTGCACCGCGGTGTCGGTGCGGTCACCGAGTCGGACATCGACCTGGCGACCGGCTCCGACGCCATCGTGATCGGCTTCAACGTGCGCGCCGCCGGGCGTGCCACGCAGATGGCCGACCGCGAGGGTGTGGACGTCCGCTACTACTCGGTCATCTACCAGGCGATCGAGGAGATCGAGGCGGCCCTCAAGGGCATGCTCAAGCCGGAGTACGAAGAGGTCGAGCTCGGTACGGCGGAGATCCGCGAGGTCTTCCGCTCGTCCAAGCTGGGCAACATCGCGGGTGTGCTCATCCGCTCCGGCGAGGTCAAGCGCAACACCAAGGCGCGCCTCATCCGCGACGGCAAGGTCATCGCGGAGAGCCTCAACATCGAGGGTCTGCGTCGCTTCAAGGACGACGTCACCGAGATCCGCGAAGGCTTCGAGGGCGGTATCAACCTCGGAAACTTCAACGACATCAAGGTCGACGACGTCATCGCGACGTACGAGATGCGCGAGAAGCCTCGCGGCTGATGCGGCGCGGCTGACACACAGCGGCCGGTTCGGGGCCGGTCGGCGGGACGTAATCCCGTCGATCGGCCCCGGCCGTTGCGTGTACGGTTCTGATGTCCCTGCCAAGAGCGGGCAGGGCATCTGCCGAACCCGTACCGGCGGGACATCCGGACATACATGTATGTGGGGACGCTGTCCTTCGATCTGCTTCTCGGCGACGTTCGTTCGTTGAAGGAGAAACGCTCCATCGTTCGCCCGATCGTCGCCGAGCTCCAGCGCAAGTACGCGGTGAGTGTGGCCGAAGTGGGTGGGCAGAACCTCCATCGCAGGACCGAGATCGGTCTGGCGGTGGTCTCGGGGGACCCGGGGCACCTCACAGATGTGCTGGACCGGTGCGAGCGGCTGGTCGCCGCCCGGCCCGAGGTCGAGCTGCTGTCGGTACGACGACGGCTGCACGGCGATGAAGACTAGGTACAGGCGAAAGAGGAGAAGGACCGGTGGCCGACAACGCGCGGGCCCGCAAGCTGGCCGATCGCATCCAGGTCGTGGTCGCGGAGACCCTGGACCGGCGAATCAAGGATCCGCGGCTGGGCTTCGTCACGATCACGGACGCCCGGGTCACCGGCGACCTGCGGGAGGCCACGGTCTTCTACACGGTCTACGGGGACGACGAGGAGCGTGCCGCGTCCGCCGCGGCGCTGGAGTCCGCCAAGGGCGTCCTCCGCTCCGAGGTCGGCCGGCAGACAGGGGTCCGCTTCACGCCGACGCTGACCTTCGTTCCGGACGCCCTCCCCGACAACGCGCGCACGATCGACGATCTGCTCGACAAGGCACGCGCCAAGGACGCGGAGGTCCGTGAGGCCTCCACGGGCAAGAACTACGCGGGCGACGCGGACCCGTACCGCAAGCCGGAGGACGAGGACGAGGACGAAGCCTCCGAATGACACAGCACAGCAAGACCCCCCCGGCTGCCGCCGGGAGGGGCCCCGAGGACGGTCTGGTCATCGTCGACAAGCCGTCCGGTTTCACTTCGCACGACGTCGTCGCCAAGATGCGCGGCATCGCCAGGACCCGCCGGGTCGGGCACGCGGGCACTCTCGACCCGATGGCCACCGGTGTACTCGTCCTCGGCGTCGAGAAGGCCACCAAGCTCCTCGGCCATCTCGCCCTGACCGAGAAGGAGTACGTCGGCACGATCCGGCTCGGCCAGACCACGATCACGGACGACGCCGAGGGCGAGATCACAGCGTCCGCCGACGCCTCCGGCGTGACTCGTGACGCCGTCGACGCGGGCGTCGCCGGGCTGACCGGCGCCATCATGCAGGTGCCGTCCAAGGTCAGCGCCATCAAGATCGACGGCAAGCGCTCGTACGCGAGGGTGCGTGGCGGCGAGGAGTTCGACATCCCGGCCCGCCCGGTGACCGTGTCCTCGTTCCAGGTCTACGACGTCCGCGAGGCCCTCGCCGGCGACGGAACCCCGGTCATGGACCTGGTGGTCTCCGTCGTCTGCTCCTCCGGTACGTACATCCGCGCCCTCGCTCGTGACCTGGGCGCCGGGCTCGGCGTGGGCGGTCATCTGACGGCTCTGCGCCGCACCCGTGTCGGCCCGTACAAGCTGGACGCGGCGAAGACGCTGGACCAGCTCCAGGAGGAGCTGACGGTCATGCCCATCGGCGACGCCGCCGCAGCGGCGTTCCCGCGCTGGGACGTCGACGAGAAGCGGGCCCGGCTGCTCATCAACGGCGTACGGCTGGACATGCCCGCGTACGACACGACGGGCCCGGTCGCGGTCTTCGGACCGGAGGGCCGGTTCCTCGCCCTCGTCGAGCAGCAGAAGGGCAAGGCCAAGAGCCTCGCGGTCTTCGGCTGACGCGCCCGGGGACTCCCATGCCTCCACCGTGGAGCGGGCACGGCCGCTGCCCGCTCCACGATCCCCCTCGGGAAGGGTCTGTCCACCACGGCGGGCCGATTCACCCCATCGAGGAGGCGCTCGGAGTGCACCGAGGGAGCGCTGGGGGGCGCGTTCGACGCGGTGCTTCCCCGACGAGGCGGAATCGCCCCGCGGCTGGGGCACGTCGGGCCGGGGAGTCCGGAGCCGATGACAACCGAGGAGCGCGGGCATGGCAGTCTTAGACCTGCGTAATCGGCAATCACGTACACAGGTTCGGTTCGGCTTCGGACCGGCTTCGGGCGAGGAGCGGTCACAGTGCAGCGCTGGCGCGGCTTGGAGGACATCCCCCAGGACTGGGGGCGCAGCGTCGTCACCATCGGCTCGTACGACGGCGTGCACCGGGGCCACCAACTGATCATCGGGCGCGCCGTGGAGCGCGCCCGTGAGCTCGGCGTGCCGTCGGTCGTCGTCACCTTCGACCCGCATCCGAGCGAGGTCGTCCGCCCCGGCAGCCACCCGCCGCTGCTGGCCCCGCACCACCGGCGCGCCGAGCTGATGGCGGAGCTCGGTGTGGACGCGGCACTGATCCTCCCCTTCACGGCGGAGTTCTCGAAGCTCTCGCCCGCGGACTTCATCGTGAAGGTGCTGGTGGACAAGCTGCACGCCCGCGCGGTGATCGAGGGTCCGAACTTCCGCTTCGGCCACAAGGCGGCGGGGAACGTCGACTTCCTGACCGAGCTCGGCCGTACGTACGACTACCAGGTCGAGGTCGTCGACCTGTACGTGAGCGGCGAAGCGGGCGGCGGTGAGCCCTTCTCGTCGACGCTCACCCGGCGCCTTGTCTCCGAGGGCGACATCGAGGGCGCCGCCGAGATCCTGGGCCGTCCCCACCGCGTCGAGGGCGTCGTCGTCCGCGGCGCCCAGCGCGGCCGTGAACTCGGCTACCCGACGGCCAACGTCGAGACCCTTCCGCACACGGCGATCCCCGCGGACGGCGTGTACGCGGGCTGGCTCACCGCCAACGGCGAGCGGATGCCCGCCGCCGTCTCCGTCGGCACCAACCCGCAGTTCGACGGTACGGAGCGCACGGTCGAGGCATATGCGATCGACCGCGTCGGCCTCGATCTGTACGGGCTGCATGTGTCCGTGGACTTCCTCGCGTACGTCCGCGGCCAGGAGAAGTTCGAGTCGATCGAGGCGCTGCTCGACGCGATCGCGGCGGACGTGAAGCGGTCGCGGGAGCTGACGGCGGCGTACGACGCGTAGCGCTTTGCGGTGACACCCCGCAGCCTGAAGGACGGTCAAGCCGGCCGGGGCCTTCGACGGAGCCGGCACCGCGTGGGTGGCCGTGCATGAGTCACGCCGAGGCGGCGGGCGTCGGCGCAGCTGTCACCCGGGGGTGGCGGCCGGCCTGGTCTCCCGCCGTGAGCTGCGGAGGCACGGTCCGCGGCCCCGGCACGAGGGGCGACAGGCCGCCACAACCGCACCGGCGCCGCGGTCCGCGGGCTTGTGGTCCGCCGGAGGTGGCCTCGACGGCCTTCGCACGGCGGACCTGTCCGGACCTTTTCCAGGAGCCGGAACCGCATGCCCCGGCACGCCGGCCTCTGCTCGATCAGGAAGCTCCTCACGCGTCCTTCAGCGCGCCTGCGGCCCAGTGACAGGCCACCTCGCCCGGCCCCGAGCCGGGGAGGACCGGAAGGTCGTCGGTGCGGCACCGTGAGGCGATCCCTCTACGCTCCGCCTCGCCAGAGGCGACGACCGGGCAACGGACGTGGAATCGGCAGCCGCCCGGGACACGGCTTGGGTCCGGGGGCTCACCGGTGAGTACGACCGGGGGCCCGGACGACTCGGGAAGCACGGACAGGAGGGCACGTGTATAAGGGTGCCGAGGCGCCGTCAGGACCTCCTCCACCGGGCCCGTCTCCACGATCCGGCCCAGGTACATCACGGCGACCCGGTCCGCGATGTTCCAGGCGAGACCCAGGTCATGGGTCACCACCAGCGCGGACAGGCCCAGCTCGTCCCGCAGGCGCAGCAGCAGGGCCAGGATCTCGCCCCGTACGGAGGCGTCCAGCGACGCCACCGGTTCGTCGGCGACGATCAGTTCCGGCTGGAGCACCAGGGCGCCCGCGATGACCACACGCTGACGCTGGCCGCCCGACAGTTCGTGCGGATAGCGCAGGAAGAAGCGCTCCGGCGGGCGCATCCCCGCCCGCGAGAGCGCCTCGGCGACCGCCTCGCGCTCGTCGCCGGCGTGACCATGGATCCGCAGGCCCTCCGCCACCGCGTCGTACACCGTGTGCCGCGGATTGAGCGAACCGCTCGGATCCTGCAGCACCAGCTGCACCCGCCTGCGGTACGCCTTGAGCGCACGCGCTCCGTACGACAACGGCGCACCCCCGAACGTCACCCGGCCCGCCGTGGGCCGGACCAGCCCGAGCAGCGTCCGCGCCAGCGAGGTCTTGCCGCAGCCGGACTCGCCGACGAGCGCGACGATCTCCCCGGCGCCGATGTCCAGATCGACCCCGTCGACGGCCCGAGCCGCCGCCGCGCCCCGGCGCCCGGGGAACGCGACCCGCAGCCCGGTGGCGGAAAGGAGCGGAGCTGTCGTCATGGTGGACTCCTCGATGCCTGTCACGCTTCCACCGCCGCCCCGGCATGGACGCACGCCGCCCGCCGTCCCGCCCCCACGTCGCGCAGCTCCTGGTCCTGATCCGCGCACACCTCGAGTGCCACAGGGCACCGCGGACGGAACGCACACCCGGCCGGAAGCGCCGCCGGGTCCGGCGGGTCACCCGGCAGTCCTCGCGGGGCACGCCGTGACCCGGCGTCACCGATGCGCGGGAACGCCGCAGACAGGGCGCGCCCGTACGGATGCTCCGCCGCCTCGTACACCTCGCGCGCCGGGCCCTCCTCCACCACCCGCCCCGCGTACATCACCGCGAGCCGGTCACATGTGTCCGCGAGCACCGCGAGATCGTGGCTGATCATCAGCAGACTGATGTCCTGCGAGGCGACCAGCTCCTCGATCAGCCGCAGGATCTGGGCCTGGATCATGACGTCCAGCGCCGTCGTCGGCTCGTCGGCGACGATCAGCCGGGGTTCACAGGCGAGCGCCATCGCGATCATCACCCGCTGCCGCTGCCCACCGGACAGCTCGTGGGGATAGGCCTCCGCCCGCGCGGCAGGCAGACCGACCTGGTCCAGCAGCTCACCCGTCCGCCGACGCGCCGCGCCGGGCGTCGCCCGGCCGTGGACCAGCAGCGGCTCCGCGATCTGCTCCCCGATCCGGTGCACCGCGTTCAGTGAGTGCATGGCCCCCTGGAAGACGATCGACGCCCCGGCCCAGCGCACCGCCCGAAGCCGCCCCCACTTCATGGTGAGGACGTCCTCGCCGTCCAGCAGAATCTCGCCCGTCAGCCGTGCCGACGCCGGAAGCAGCCGCAGCAGCGCAAGGGCGAGCGTCGACTTCCCGCACCCCGACTCGCCCGCGATGCCGAGCTTGCTGCCCGCCGCGACCGTCAGATCGACGCCCCGTACGGCGGGGACGGCGCCGGCCCCCGACCCGTACGTGACACGAAGATCCCTCACTTCGAGCAGGTCCACCGCGCTCACCGGGTCACCCCCAGCTTCGGGTTGAGCACGGCCTCCACAGCCCGTCCGCACAGGGTGAACGCCAGCGCGACCAGCGCGATCGCGATGCCTGGCGGCGCCAGGTACCACCAGTGTCCGGCGGACACGGCACCCGCCTCCCGGGCGTCCTGGAGCATTCCGCCCCATGACACCACGGTCGGATCGCCGAGGCCGAGGAAGGCGAGCGTCGCCTCGGTCAGAATCGCGCTCGAGATGCCGAGGGTCGTCTGCGCGAGCACCAGCGGCATCACGTTCGGCAGCACATGCCGGGACATGATGTGCCCATGGCCGCCGCCGAGAGCCCTGGCGCGCTCGATGTACGGGCGCGATTCGACCGCGATCGTCTGCGCCCGCACGAGCCGGGCCGTCGTCGGCCACGAGGTGACACCGATGGCAAGGATCACGGTCCAGGCGCTCCGCGACATCACCGTCGCCAGCACGATCGCCAGGACCAGCGTCGGCATCACCAGGAACCAGTCGGTGATGCGCATGACGATCGTCGCGAACCAGCCGCCGTAGTGCCCGGCGATGATCCCGACCAGGGTGCCGATGGCCACCGACAGCCCTGCGGCGAGCAGCCCCACCGTGAGTGAGATCCGCGCACCCCAGACCAGCAGTCCCAGCAGCGAGCGCCCGAACTGATCCGTTCCCAGCGGGAATTGCGCGCTCGGGGGCTCCAGCGCTGTGCCAGGGGCATTCGTCACGCTCTGGACGTCGCCGCCGACGAGCAGCGGCGCGGTCAGAGCGATCAGGACGAGGAGCGCGAGCCCGGCGAGGCCGGCCACCCCCGCCCTGTGCTTACGGTACCTGCGCCAGAAGCGGGTCACCGAGTCCCGGCGGCGCGCCCATGCCAGTGAGCCCGCGCTGCGCGCCGGGGCCCTCTCGGTCGTCGTCATCGGCCCACCCTCGGGTCGAGCAGCGGATAGAGCACGTCGGCCAGCAGGTTCATCAGAATCATCGCTCCCGCGAAGACCACGAACAGGCCCTGGACGAGCGGCAGGTCGGGAACGCTCAGCGCCTGGTAGAACAGCCCGCCCAGGCCCGGCCACGAGAAGACCGTCTCCACCAGGATCGAACCCGCCGCGACGTGACCCAGATTGATGAAGACCATGGTCACGGTCGGGAGCAGCGCGTTCGGGACGGCGTGGCGGCGGCGTACCGCGTCGTCCCGCAGCCCCTTCGCCCGCGCCGTCGTCAGATAGTCGCTGCCCATCTCGTCGAGCAGCGAGGAGCGCATCACCAGCAGCGTCTGCGCGTACCCCACCGCCACCAGCGTGAGCACGGGCAGCACCATGTGATGCGCCACGTCGAGCGCGTACGCGAAGCCCGTCTCGCTTCCGGACTCCATGCCGCCGGTCGGGAACATCCCCGGCACCGGGCCGATGCCCACCGAGAAGACGATGATCAGCAGCAGGCCGAGCCAGAACGAGGGCACCGACCACAGGGTCAGCGCCACCCCGGTGTTGAGTCTGTCGCCGAGCCCGCCGTGCCGCCAGGCCGACCGGGTGCCCAGCCAGAGCCCGAGCGCCGAGTAGATCACCACGGCCACTCCGGTGAGCAGCAGCGTGGCGGGGAACTTCTGGGCGATCAGTTCACCGACGGGCGCGTGGAACTGGTACGACGTCCCCAGATCGCCGGTGAGCGCGCCCGCGCAGTAGTCGGTGAACTGCTGCCACAGCGGCAGATCCAGACCGAACTGGTGTCTGAGGGTGGCCAGTTGTGCGGCGGTGGTGGGCATCCCGTGCGTCATGGCCTTGACCGGGTCGCCGGGGATGATCCTGAAGAGGAAGAAGCTGGTGACGAGTACGGCGAACAGGGACACGGCCGCGCCGGCCAGCTTGCCGGCCACATACCTGAGATAGGCGGTGGCGTTGCCGCCGCGGGCTGCGCGGGCCACCGGGGGTCCCGGTACCGGCGCCGCCGCGGTCTTGCTCGTGGTCGTGGTGCTTGCGGTGCTGCTCATCGGCTATTCACGGTCTTCCGCGGAGGCACGGCGGCGCTGGGTGGCGATGACGCCGATGGCGATGACCACGACGACGGCCACGCCGACTCCGACGGTCACGGAGGCCGGGGAACCGCCCGCCTGGGACCCTCCGTGTGCGGCGGCGGCAGCCGGCTCGGCGGACCACCAGCTCCAGTAGCCGTCCTGGCCGAAGATGTTGCCGGCGGCCTCCGGCATGGTCTTGATGGACTTGATCTGGTCCGTACGGTACGCCTCGACGGCGTTCGGGTAGGCCATGACATTCATGTACCCGGTGTCGTACAGCCGTGATTCCATCTGCCTGACGAGTTCGGCGCGCTTGGCCGTGTCGTACTCGGCGGCCTGCTTCGCATACAGCTCGTCGTACTGCTTGTCGCAGATGAAGTTGTCCGTGGCGCCGGTGTCCTTCGGCGTGGCCGGCAGGGCGGAGCAGGTGTGGATGGAGAGGACGAAGTCCGGGTCAGGATTGACGGACCAGCCGTCGAACGCCAGGTCGTAGTCGCCCTTGACCCAGGGGTCGGAGACATTGTCCAGGCAGTCGACCTTGAGTCCGATGCCGAGCTCGCCCCACCACTCCTGGAGGTACTTGCCGACCGCCTTGTCGTTCGGGTCCGTCGCGTGGCAGAGGATCCGGAAGTTCAGCGGCTTGCCGTCCTTGCCGACGCGCTTTCCGCCGCCGGCCTTCTTGTATCCGGCCTCGTCGAGAAGCCTGGCCGCCTTCGCCGGGTCGTGGTCGATCCTCTGCTGCGGCGCCGGCTTCCAGAAGTAGGAGGCGAAGCGCGGTGGGATGTATCCGTCGCCCTCCACGGCGTGCCCCTGGAACACCTTGTCGACGATGGTCCTGCGGTCGACCGCGTGGAACAGCGCCTTGCGCACGGCCGGATCGAGCAGTGCCGCATGACCGCTGCCGAACTTGCCGCCGTCCTGCGAGCGGGCGCCCGGATTGGTCGCGAGGGCGAAGAACCGGCGCCCCGGCGCGTCGTTGACCTTGATGTTCTTCGCGGACCTGAGCGAGGCGGCCTGAGCCGGCGTGAGGCCGGAGACGAAGGACACCTCGCCCTTCTGCAACGCCGCGACGGCCGCGTCGCCGTCCTTGTAGTACTTGAACACCAGCTCGTCGAACTTCGGTACGCCACGCCAGAAGCGGTTGTTCGGCTTGAGCTTGACGTACTGGTCGACCTTGAAGTCGGTCAGGATGTAGGGGCCGTTGCCAACCACCGGGAACTGCTTGTCGTTGTTGAACTTCGAGAAGTCGCCGACCTTCTCCCAGACGTGCTTGGGCACGATCGGGACGTCGAGTGCGGCCATCGTGGCCTGCGGCTTCTTCAGCTCTATGACCAGCGTCCCGGCATCCGGAGCCGTGACCTTCCTGAAGTTGGCCGTGAAGCTGCCGTTGGCGGTGGCGGCGTTCTCGTCCGTCATCATCTTGTTGAACGTCCAGGCGGCGTCCTGGGCGGTGACCTGCTTGCCGTCCGACCACGTGGAGTTCTTGCGGATCTTGTACGTCCACGTGAGCTTGTCCGCCGACGGCTTCCACTCCGTGGCGAGCCCCGGGATCGGGTGGGCGTCCTTGACGTCGTAGTTCGTCAGGTAGTCGTACATCAGTCGGTGGAGGCTGGTGGAGAGGAGCCGCTGCGCCAGGAAGGGGCTCAGCGAGTCCACGCTCTGCGACACGGCGACGGTGAGGACGTACTTGCCGCCGTTCCTGCCGTCGTCGTCCGCCTGGGCCGGCTGCGGGACGGCCACCAGTGCGGAGGCGGCGACGAGGCCGGAGGCGAGGAGCATGCGGACGAATGGGTGGTGCTGCCGTGCGCTGCGGGATGGAGCGTTAGTGACCATGAGACGTTGACCTCGCGTGGTTGCTCGCTCGGAGAAGGCACGTGGATCTTGTGGGCGCCCACTGGTGAAGCGAAGGTCTATCAGCGAGGTCTAGACGTGTCAACGATGCCCTGGCGAAGCGTCAAACGCCTTGTGGGCTGCGGGAATGCCAGAGGGCCCGCACCGTGGAAACCAGTGCGGGCCCTCATTGGTCCATACCCTTGTCGCCCTACTGCTGAGGGGCTGGCGGCGCCTGTGGGGGCTGCTGCGGATACTGCGGGTGAGGGTGGCCTGCCGGTGGCACCGGACCGTGCGGACCGGGCTGGTCCGGCTGACCCGGCTGCGGCTGACCCGGACCGGTGGGCGGTGCCGGGTGACCGCCGGCGGGGCTCGACGCCGACTGTGCCTGGGGCGGCAGCGCCTGCTGCCATGCCTGCTGCACACCCGGCTGGGGCTGGGGCTGGGGCTGTGGCTGCGGCTGTGGCTGGGGCACCGGAGGGTAGGGCTGTTGCGCTGCGCCGTAGGGAGGCTGACCGGAGTACGGCTGCTGTCCACCGTAGGGCGGCTGCTGCGGGTTCGGGGCGTACGGCCGGCCGGGCATGGGCTGACCCGGAGGCATGGGCTGTCCGGGGGGCGTGGGCCGGCCCGGCATCGGCGGCGCCATGTGCGGCGGCTGCTGGCCATGGCCCTCGGCGGTCCACAGCCCCTGTGCCTGCTGTGCCCGTACGAAGTCCTCGGCGACCATGGCCGACAGGTTGAAGTACGCCTCACGCGTCTTCGGGCGCATCATGTCCAGGTCGACTTCGGCACCCGCCGACAGATGCTCGTCGAACGGCACCACCACGACCCCGCGGCAGCGCGTCTCGAAGTGCTGCACGATGTCATCGACCTTGATCATCTTGCCGGTCTCCCGGACCCCGGAGATCACGGTGATGGATCGCTGCACCAACTCGGCGTAGCCGTGTGCCGAGAGCCAGTCCAGCGTGGTGCTCGCGCTGCTCGCGCCGTCCACCGACGGGGTGGAGATGATGATCAGCTGGTGGGCGAGGTCGAGCACGCCGCGCATGGCGCTGTAGAGCAGCCCGGTCCCGGAGTCGGTCAGGATGATCGGGTACTGCTTCCCCAGTACGTCGATCGCCCTCCGGTAGTCCTCGTCGTTGAACGTCGTCGAGACGGCCGGGTCCACGTCATTGGCGATGATCTCCAGACCGGAGGGCGCCTGCGAGGTGAACCTGCGGATGTCCATGTACGAGTTCAGATACGGGATCGCCTGTACCAGGTCCCGGATGGTCGCGCCGGTCTCGCGGCGCACCCGGCGGCCGAGGGTGCCGGCGTCCGGGTTGGCGTCAATGGCGAGGATCTTGTCCTGCCGCTCGGTGGCGAGGGTCGCGCCGAGAGCGGTCGTCGTCGTGGTCTTGCCGACGCCGCCCTTGAGGCTGATGACCGCGATCCGGTAGCAGGACAGCACCGGCGTGCGGATCAGGTCCAGCTTGCGCTGCCGCTCGGCCTCCTCCTTCTTGCCGCCGAGCTTGAAGCGGGCGGCCGCACCGGACGGGTTGCGGCTCGACTTCGCCTTCTGCTTGTTGCTGCGCAGAAGACGGTCGGACGACAGCTCGACGGCCGCGGTGTAGCCGAGCGGGGCGCCCGGCACGGAGCGCTCACGCTGGTCGTGCGTCACGGGCGTGGGCCAGGCGGCGCCGGTCCGGGGATCGACGGGAGCGGTGGGCGGCTGCGGCTGTCCCGGTCCCTGCTGAGCGGGGAGGTTCGGCGCCCCAGGCGCCGGCCCTCCGGGCTGCGGCAGTTGCGGATTCTGTCCCGCTGCCGAGGGTGGCAGCGGGGCTCCCGGCTGTGCTCCCGGCACGTGCGGGGCGTGCGGCGGCAGCGGCGCGGGTGCGCCCGGGACGGGCTGTCCGGGTTGTCCGGGCTGGGGGAAGCCGTATCCGCTGTGTGGTGCGGGCGGGTTGGGGGCGGTGGGAATGGCGGGCTGTCCGGGCTGGTGGGGCTGTCCGGGCTGCGGGAAGCCGTATCCGCCTTGCTGTGCGGGCAGGTTGGGTGTGGCCGGGGCGCCCGGGACGGGCTGTCCGGGTTGTCCGGGCTGGGGGAAGCCGTAACCACCCTGCTGTGCGGGCAGGTTCGGGCTCACTCCTTGCTGGGGGCCGGTGTCGGCCGTCGGCGCAGGCAGGGCGGGCTTGTCCGCCTCGTGCCCAGGTACGGGCCACTGCGGCGCC
Source organism: Streptomyces sp. NPDC057445 (assembly GCF_042802855.1). Classification (NCBI taxonomy): domain Bacteria; kingdom Bacillati; phylum Actinomycetota; class Actinomycetes; order Kitasatosporales; family Streptomycetaceae; genus Streptomyces; species Streptomyces sp. NPDC057445. The sequence continues at coordinate 460,883 of NZ_JBHVDH010000004.1, forward strand.
GGACCAGGCGCGGCAGGCTGGAACGCGGGCGGCAGGGGCGGCAGACCGGTGCCCTGCGCGACCGGCGGGGGAGCCCAGGGCTGAGCCGCGGCCGGAGCGGGCGGGGTGTCCTGCGGAGCGGCGTCCGTCGGCGCCGCATCGGTGGGCACGGCGTCGGCCGGCTCGACGACTGCGTCCTCGACCGCGTCCGGCACCGCGTCCGTCACTGCGTCCTCGGGGGCGGTGTCCGGCTCCCCGTCGCCGTCCTCGCGGGTGTCGCCTTCCTGTCCGTCGGCCGCATCCTCGGATGTGCCGGAGTCCGCCTCGTGCGCCGCGTCCTCGGCCGACGGGGTGTCCTCCGCAACCGGTGCGTCGACCGAATCCACTACAGCCGCAGGGGCGGGTTCGACTTCGGCGTCTGCGGTCTCCGTGGACGGCGCATCGGCGTCCACGGGTACGTCGGCCCCGCCGGACGCCCTGCCGGATACCTCGCCAGCGCCAGCGCCAGCGCCAGCGGCAGTCGCAGCCGCCGCCGCTTCGCGCGCCGCGATCTCCTGGTTCAGCGCGGCAGGGGAGAAGCGCATCGTGGCACCGCTCTCCAGGTCGCCGCCGCCGAAAGGCTGCGGCGCACCGGCCCCGGAGTCGGCCGAGGCAGCGGCCGGAGCAACGGGAGCAGCGGGTTCGACCGGAGCAGTGGGCACAGGCGGCGCAGGAGCAGGCGGTGTGGGCACAGGCGCCCAGTTGGGCTCGAAGCCGCTTCCCGTGGGCAGCCCGGGCACCGCGACGGGCGCCCCAGCGGGCGGCGGAGGCGTCGCCCCCGGCGCTCCCGCAACCGCAGGGGCACCGGAGCCCGCCCCCGAATCCCCCGACGCGTTCTGCGTGTACCAAGCCGGCGGGGTGTAGTCGATGGTGAACTCACCCGTCATCTCGGCGGGCTCCGCGTCGGACTGATCATCGACGGGCGTGTTCCAGCCCCCGCGGATCTCGTCCCGATCGCCGTTCACTTTGCCTCCTGTGGTCGAGCACCCTTGTGCCGTCGTGGGTGGGGGCGACCGTAACCGTCGTTCGATCCGCCGCCCGGCTCTCCCCCTTGTGACGCCGCGCACCTGCCCGCAGGTTCTTGCCGCGCCCACTCCCACCCTAATCGTCAACTCTGTCAGTACGGCAGGGTGGACCAGCCGCCATCGGCTGTCCCATGCGTCACGTCCCGTGCCCAAGTGACCAGGAGATGACCGCGATGCGGCACAGTGCGCGGGACCGAATCGGTCAAACCTCCACGGAACTCCGTCAGTCCATCCGGCGTGCGCCGCCCAGCAGCCCGGACTCGGCATCCGTCGCCTGCGTCATGACGAACTGGCGGTCACGAGCCGTACACCACAACGTCACACCATCGGCAAGAGTGGAGAGTGCCTCCGTCTCACCGTCCTGCAGATGCATGATGCGGCCGATCTGCCCGGCCTCGTCGGGCGACACCCGCTGAACGCCGACCAGGGCCGACTTCTCCATCAGCCGTGGCGCCGCCGGACTGAGATACGGCAGCAGCGTCACCACCGACTGCCAGGGACCGGACACCACCCGGCCGCGCGGCGGCCGCATTCCGCAGTCGCGCACCACGACGACAGGGCTGCCTGCCGACGCTCCCTGGGGCGGCACTCTGCCCACGTCGTGCAGCGTGATGCACGGCTGCCCGCCGCCCGCCGCCTGTGCAAGGCTCGCCCAGGCCGGGGCCCGCCCCGTCTCCACTGCGATGCGCGCCCCGGTCGCAGCTGCGCGCAACGCCATGACCTGCGCGGTCCACAGGCCGCCGATCAGTGTGACGTCGAACGGCGTGGGCCGGTTGATGCCGAGTACCGCAGGTCGTCCCTCCGCGTCCACGCCGATCACCACGCCGTCGTCGCCCACCGGCAGGGCCAGAGCGTCGAGTTGCTCCAGCGGAACGGCGTGACGGTCGCGGCGCGGCCCGATGAGGCCGAAACCGATGCGCGCCCTGACGCCGCCGCGACCCGACGGCTGCGTCCCACGCCCGCCACGCGCAGGCGCCGTGGAGGCCCCGGAAGGACCGGAGCCGGAAGGACCGGAGCCGAAAGGACCGGAGCCGGAAGGACCGGAGCCGGAAGGAATGGAGGAACCAGCCGAAGAAGCCCCCGTGGGAGAGAAGGAGGACCCGGTGTGCGCGGAAGGAGGCGTGGAAGAAGAGGGCATGGACATCAGCGCGCACCCCCCAGCGGCAGCGTCGCCAGCATTCCCGGCAGCTGCTCACGGTCCAGCCGGACCAGCCCCGTCTTCACCCCGCGCGCCGCACGCTCCAGTTCATGACGGGCGCCGACCAGCTCCTCGTCGCTGCGCCCGGTGATCCGTACATACGCGGTCACCGTCACCTCCTGACGTTCGCCGCGCCCCAGCGTGAGGCTGAAGGTCGTGGCCAGCGCGGGCAGCGAGGTGAGCAGCGCGACGAGTTGCGGCATCGACGCCCCGCCCGAGGCGCCCCCTCCGCTCAGCTGCGGCCAGCGCCCCACCCAGTACGTCGTATGACTGCGATCGTCGCAGCGCCAGGTGCGCGAGGTCTCCTCGGTGCGCCGTCCCGGCACATCGGCGCGGCTCGCCTCCGCTATCGCCATCGGGTTGGCGCAGGTGGAGGTCGCGACGGCGCCGATGAGCTCCTGCTCCGTCAGCACGGTCGCGCCGAAGCCGGCGCCCGTCAGCCGGCTCGCCAGCTGGTCCGCGGCGCGGGCCAGGCACTTCTGCGCGCCCACCAGTCCGCCCCCGCGTGCCTCGACCGCCTCCGGGCAGAGCTCCGGGTCGAGCTTGAGCGCGATCCAGGTGATCCGGACCGCGGGAGTACCCGTCTGAGCCTGCAGCGGTGCGTAGTTCCGCGCGGCCACCGACTGCTGTGGCAGATGCGGCGACGGGGCCGGCTGGGTGTGCTGCACGATCTGCGCCGACTCCAGCCGGATTCCGTCGACGTCGAGCGCGTCCCGTACGAGACCCACAGGAAGCGGTCGCGCGCCACGGTCCGGGCGCAGCGCCGTCGCGCCGGACTCGACCTGGAGCACGGCCGTCAGGAACGTACCGTCACCGATCATTCCGACCGGGCGCCGGTCACGGTCGCTGTACGAGTACGTCCGCAGCGCAGGGTCGCACTCGACGGCGGGTGCGAGCCCCGGCTCGGTGTCGGGCGGGAGGACCAGTGACGCCGCTCTGCGGGTGCGCGCGCGCAGAGCGAGAACCGTCGAGAGCCATTCGGGAAGCGAGCGCCGGTGCCGGCGCAGTACGGCCAGCAGAACCAGTAGCGCGGCCACCACACCGGCCGGTACGAGCAGCAGGGGTTCGGTGATCCAGGCGACGAGCAGCAGCGCGGCCGCGCACTCGATCAGCACAAGCTGTTGCAATCGGAACGAACCGGCCCGTCCGGTACGGGCCTTGAGGCGCGGCACGGCCGCTCCCTGGGGGGCCGTCGGCGACGCGCCGGACCGCGAGCGCCGGGACGATCCGGAGCCAGGAGCGGAGGGGGGCGCGGTGGACGGCGCGGCCGCGGCCGCCCGCGTGCGCGTCGCGGAAGCCATGATGGAGAAACCCCCCGAATTGTCCCGATCACCCTGGCCTGCCAGGGCATTGGCGGCGGCATCACCCTACCCGCCCCACGAACCCCGTCGATCTACAGGCATAGTAGGGGGCCGGTCCGACAGCCGGCCTCAGGGGAGCATCTGCTCCCGGCCCGCGGGGAGGACTGCGGCTTTTCGACCAATGGGGACTCATGGCATCACGGCGGGATGAGCTCAACGCGTACACCTTCGCGAAGAAGCGCACGGTGGCGGCATTCCTCCAACCCTCGCCCACAGGCACGGAGGAGGGGGCACCACGCCCGCTGCGCGCCATCGTGCCGAGCCTCGTCATCGGCGCGCTCGTGCTCGCCGGCTTCGGCGCCTGGGGCATGTTCAAGCCCAAGGCACCCAAGGACTGGGACAAGCCCGGCACCAAGGTGATCGTGGGCAAGGAGTCCACGACCCGTTACGTGGTACTCACCACGGACAGGAAGAAGCTGCTGCACCCCGTGCTCAACCTGGCCTCCGCCCGACTTCTGCTGACTCCGCAGGAGTTCAAGGTGATCCAGGTCAGCGACGACATACTCGACTCCGGCAGGCCACCGCGGGGACCGATCCTCGGCATTCCGTACGCCCCCGACCGCCTCCCCAGCGAGACCGAGGCGGCCACGGCCAAGCGGTGGGCGGTCTGCGAGCAGCCGGGCGGCGGCAAGGGCGCCAGCGTGCAGAAGGCGACGTTCGTTCTCGCCGAGCGCGATGCCTCCAGGACCGAGGGCAAGGGACGCCTCTCCGGCGGGCAGGTGCTGTACGTCAAGGGGCAGGACGGCACCCGCTACCTGGTCGACGCCAAGGGCACCAAGTACCGCGTGGCCGGCAAGGATTCGGACGAGGCGGTCCTCACCCGCACTCTCGCCGGCAGCGAGGAGCCGCAGTCCGTCACCGACGACTGGCTGGCCACCCTGCACACCGGGCATCGCATCGACTTCCCCGACATCCCCGGCTCGGTCGGCTCCGACGCGGGCGTCGGCGGCGGGCTCACCGACACCGAGGACCGTGTCGGCATGGTCCTGCGGGCACAGACGGGATCCGGGCCCCAGCACTACGTCGTGCTCCGCGGAAAGGTGCGGCCCGTCTCGGACTTCACCGCCTGGCTGCTCATCAACTCCCCGCAGACCGACGCTCTCGACATGGACGGCAAGGCGACGACTGTGGACGCGGCTTCGTTCGAGCCGGAGTCCAGGGCCTTCGAGTCGGACCGGCGCTGGCCTTCGAAGCGGGCGGAGCAGGTCAACTCCACCGAAGAAAAAGGCGCCCGGGACACGATCTGCAGTGTGCTGCGCAAGGTCGACGACAAGGGCCGGACGACGCTTTCCACCTGGGTGGGCACCAAGTACCCGGCGGACATCACCGCGGGTGGCACCAGTACCTACGTCACTCCGGGAAGCGGCCTGCTCTACACCCAGGTGCAAGGGAAGCAGACCAGCCCCGACGGCTCGCTCTTCCTCGTGACGGACACGGGACTGCGGTACGCGGTCCAGGCGAACGGTGACAGTGACGCCGCCCGCTCCGACATCGGTGCCGGCGACGGGCAGAAGCAGCAGGACGGCCGGCCCGAACCGAGTCAGGCGCAGATCCGCCTCGGCTACGGGAAGGTCACCCCCACGCTCGTGCCGATCACCTGGTCGGAGTTCCTCTCCAAGGGCCCGCGGCTCGACACCAACAGCGCCCGCCAGCCGCAGGGTTCGTGAGAGGTGTGACGGTGACGTACCGAATGCCTGCGCTCCTGGCCGCGGTAGCTCTGGCCGGCCTGACCGTCCCGTCGGCCTCCGCGCACGCGGACGAGTTCCCGGCCCCCTTCGCCGTCGATGGCAGCGGCGAGTGCACCTTCCCGATGAAGAAGCAGATCGCGAGCATCCCGTGGTCGCTCCAGCGCGTGCTCCTCGACGAGCTGTGGCAGGACACCAAGGGCAAGGGCGTCCGCGTCGCGGTCATCGACACCGGCGTCGACGACGTCAACCCGCAGCTCAAGCGCGCTGTCGACGACTCCGCGGGCAGGGACTTCCTCAAGCCGGGCAAGGGCGACCGCGACAGCCGGCGCGGAAAGACCGACGGGACGGTCGACGAGGTCGGCCACGGCACGAAGGTCGCCGGCATCATCGCGGCTCGCCCTCGCAAGGGGACCGGATTCGTCGGGCTCGCTCCGGAGGCGACGATCATTCCGATCCGCCAGAACGACGAGAAGAACAGCGGCAAGTCCAACACGATGGCGGATGCGATCGACCACGCGATCGCCAAGAAGGCCGACATCATCAACATCTCGCAGGACACGACACAGTCGCTGTCCTCGAGTTCGTCGCTCGGCCGGGCCGTGGCGCGCGCGATCGCCCAGGACATCGTCGTGGTGGCGTCCGCAGGCAACGACGGCATGGACGGAAAGCTCAAGAGCACCTATCCGGCGGCGTTCGACGGTGTACTCGCCGTCGCCTCGTCGGATCGCAACAACGAGCGTGCGGCCTTCTCCCAGGCGGGTGATTTCGTGGGGGTGGCGGCGCCCGGCGTCGACATCGTCTCCACCGTTCCCGGCGGCGGTCAGTGCGTGGACAACGGGACCAGCTTCTCCGCCCCGTACGTCGCGGGCGTCGCGGCCCTGCTGCGTGCCAAGCACCCCGACTGGAAGGCGCACCAGATCGTCGCCCAGATCGAACAGACCGCGGAGCGCAGCATCAACGGCCGCGACAACTTCGTCGGCTGGGGGGTCGTCGACCCCGTACGCGCACTGGACGAGGACGACCGCCCCCCGGAGTCCCCGAGCCCCGACCCGGGACCGCCGAAGCCGCCGGCCCCCGAACCGGCGCATCTCGCGCTCTCGGAGACCTCGCAGGAGCGCGACGAGCGGTACGCGACGTACGCACTCGGCGTCGGCGGAGTGCTGGTCGCGGTGGTCGCCGGGACCGCGACGGTCGTGCGGGACAGCCGTCGCGGACGGGCCCGGTGAACCAAGTCTCCTTGCGAGGCTTTGCAGTTGGAACTGTCATACCCAGTGACTAGAGTGACCGGACGGGATCACGAGAGTGACCCAGCACGGGGGCGGCATCCAGGGCTTCCCGTCCGCTGCGTATGTAGAAGAAGGGACAAGAGGTGTCGAAGGACCTGAATGTAACCAGTGATGATCAGGTTGGCCTCGCCAACCGGATCCAGGAGTTCCACGACGAGCTGCAGGCCCGTATCACGTCCCTCAACGGCGTCGTGGACCGCATCCAGGCAGGCTGGCAGGGTGCGGCCAGCAAGGAGTACGACCGGGTGCAGTTCAATCTGAACCAGCGTCTGAAGAGCATGCGTCTCCAGCTCGTGAAGCTCGAGGAGATCATGAAGATGAGCGCCGACGGATTCACCCAGCAGGAAGACGACCGCATCGCCGCCTTCCGGAAGATGGACGACTCGCCTTCCGGCCAGAGCGCGATCCTCGGCATGGCCTGAGCGGCGGCAAGCCGACAGGTCACCAACCTTCCGCTGAATCCCGCCAGTCAGGCACTTAGGAGCTAGGCAATGACCACTGCCGTCAATTACGACACCGTCACCCAGGCTGCGGGCGACGTCCGCTTGACCGCGTCGGAGCTCTCCCAGAAGCTCCAGGACCTGATGACCCAGGTCAACCGCGTCGCCGAGAACTGGGACGGTGAGGCCAAGCTGGCCTACCGCGAGAGCCAGGACATCCTGACCAAGGACATGGCGGGCATGAACCAGGATCTCGCCCGCATCGCCCAGTTGCTCGACGAGTCGGTCGTGGGCTACCGCGACACCGACAAGGGCAACGCGGCACGTTTCCGCATGCTGATGGACTGAGAGGTCCGCGGACGTCCGGCGTACGGACTCGTGAAGGGGGGTGGCCCCCGCGCGGCGGGGCCCCCCCCTCACCCGGCCCGACGCCCGCCGCCCCGCGCCCAAGCACGGCAACAACCAGCGGAAACCGGGCCCCGTGGCCCGTTGCGGGTGGCGGGAGCCCCCGGC